>JAPTVL010000505.1 GCA_028065725.1 Betaproteobacteria bacterium | reverse complement strand
TCAACGGGTCTCACCGTCTGTTCGACGACCAAACGAACAGTCATGTTTTGACAAGCGAAACAGATGCCACCGGCGGTGGTTCCTGACGACTACCCTTATAGTGATATCGTCAGCCCGAAAATTGGTTGACGGTATCAGCTTTAGCGCTTGTTGACCTTTCCTCAATACCGTCACGGATACCGTCAGCAGAAGAACGCTAGGCCGGAATTTCCTTAAAAATCAATCGACGCACTTCTCGTTGATGATTGATTTTAGACGGTTTTCAATAGTCGTCAATAGACGTTAATAGTCCCTGTCACTCCCACTCAATTATCACCTGAACCGCAGATCCCGCATGAATACTGGGTTTGGCTCATGGATGCCTCAAAGATACCGTCAGCGATACCGTCATCAGATGAATGCTTAGTGCTCATGCGGGTTTCCGGGCGATCCTAAAAAAACAACCTTTTGCTCACTATTAACTACTATTGGCTCGCCTGTCAATTTTCAGCAGGCCGAATGCTACGCGACTCTGGTGATCCCGATGACGGTATCAGCCCAGAACACCCCACTCCGAGATACCGTCAACACGCAAATAATGCTGTAAGCACATGAGGATAACTGAAGTCATAACTTCTGGCCCGGTAGCTTGAAAACAACCTCGATCCCAAACCGCTGGCAGACATCGAGTACCATGCCAATCCGGGCTGTAGCCTTGCCCTGCTCCACCTGGTTCAAAACGGAAGACTGACATTACACAAACCGGCGGCATCGCGCTGCGTCAGGCCTGATTCCTTACGAAGCATCCTGAGCGTAGCGCCCAATTCGTCTGCTGAATGGATCGTCACGATTCGCTCTTTCATGGGCATCATGACAAACGATCATTTATTTTTTGCCAAAAATACTCACTCCTCCTTCCAATAATCAACGATCGTTGATCCGCATCCTCGGCCGATTTATGCCAAACCTTCCTGCTCCACAGCAAATCCGGCTTCTACAAAGTAGTTCATGATTCTTCCGTCTGGGTAACGGTGGCACGGGAGGAACGAAAACACAATTCCACCAATTGCGTTGGCGTCAGTGGCTGGTCGAGGCAACGAATTCATAGCATTGGCATTCGCTCATAAAGATGATTTTCCTGACTGCGGCGTAACGGCGAGTTCGAGGACGTTCTGCTCAATCACACCGGACCAGGGTATCGAGTGGAGGATGGTCGAAGCCTTCACCGACCAGTTTTCCGGTGGCAAGAAGAACGCGGGGCGCATCCGGCTGCATCGCTTCGAGTTCCGTAATCAACGTGGCGCGCCGCTTCTTCGACATCCGGCCGTGCAGCACGAAGGCGTTGCCAGCCAGCTCGCGACAGGACTGGGAAAAGGCCAGGGCATCCTCTTCCCATTCGGCCTCGTCGAAATCGACAGCGAGGAAATGGCAGGTGTCGTCGGACAGCAGTGGGTAGACACCGATGGTGCGTTGCCAGCGAGGTGTTCGTAAATGACTGCATCAGACAGCGGCATCAGCAGGCGGTTGCTGCAATCAGCACACTTGATGCGCGGTTTTTCGCAGACTCCGGCAAGCCACTCGTTAGCGCAGGCGGGGTCGTAGCCAGTTTTGCCAGTTGATTTGCTTTCCCAACGGATGGGATAGACGTCGGTTCGGCCTCGGAACAGGCGACGAAATAGGGCAACTTAGTTATCGGTGCTGAATCGCGAGGACTCCAACCCCAGCGGAGACGGCTGATCCACATCTGGTTCAGGCGCCAGACGCCATTCGATGCCATTGGCTTCCAGAAGAGCACGCAGGCGCGCATTCTCTTTTTGCAGCGCTGCCAATGCATCCGATTCAGTCATTGGTCTCGCGCTGACTCCTTCGCTCAACGGGTCTCACCGTCTGTTCGACGACCAGACGAACAATGAGGTCGGCAAACGGTTCGATGTTGCCATAAGTGCTGGCCTGCTCCAGCGCGGCCAGATATTGGCTTCGGCTCTCTACGGTGACGATGGTCCAGACATAGCCCCCTGTCACCAACAGATAATTCATTAGAAATCTGCCCAGACGACCATTGCCGTCCATGTAGGGATGGATGAAGACGAAGAAGAAATGCCCAAGTACAGCGCAGACACCGGCGTGCTCCTCGCTGGCGATCAATTCCAGCAACACAGGCATGCAGTCGCGCACAGCCGCCGGGGTCAGCGGAACATGCAAGGCATTGCGGATGAATACCTGGCTGTTGCGATAGCCGGCAAGATCGGCGGGTTTGAGAATACCAGCTGTAACGCTTGGCGAAAACAGCGCCAGATGCCACTGAGCAAAATTTTTCTTCAGAGACTCTCCGGGATGCAGACCATTCGTCAGCGCATCCCGAATCAGTTGGATCACACGTTTGTGGGCCTCGAAATACCCTTTGGCCGCCATCGCATCCCGGGTAGTCTGATCCTGAGTGCTTGCCAAAGGATTCCAGTCACCCTCCTTGACCCGTTGAATGAGTTCATCGGTGACGCGGTAGCCTTCAATCGAGAGGGAATGATAAGCGTCCGCTGCGTACCGTGCCTCGATATCCTGAATGAGTCGCTGGATATCGGCAAATTCGTGGCGCACCACCGCATCGAATCGGGCGATGACCGTTTCGCGCATGCTCATCCACATAGCCCGGATACGCTGCACGTAGGGAGATTCGTTACGGTTTCCCTCGATCTCGACCGGTTGCTCGCCAAATGGATTCTTCGGGAAAACCTTGTAGTCCGCTGCCCGCATTGCAGCCACCAATTGTTGAGCATCATCCGCCCTGCCGACAGCCATCAGTCCGCCCGCCAGGCGACCAGCCACGACACTGTTTCCGCCATCAAGCAACAAGCGCGTGAGCACGGTGACATCCAGACACCGAAAAACGATCTGCGCCGCCAGAGGGTGCCGAGTGCAAAAACCTGGCCCAGCCTTGATCAGGGCTTCTTCGAGCGGCAGCAAACGCAGTCCATTTTCAGTCACATGGGTTGACTGCGACAGAGCATCCGCCTGCACACGATAGAGGAAAACGGAACAGCCATACGGTAGACTGACAACCTGATTATTGGCTTGCGGCGCATGGAGTTGAATCTGTTTGCTTACCCCGGTGTCTCCGCTGTGCTTGAGCAGCGACAACTCTGGCGTAACCTGCCATTGCAACCCGAATCTGGCATTGGCGTAAGCTGCAACAAAGGATTCCATGTGGGCGTACCACGTCGTGGAATCGCCGGCATCCTCCATCGGATTGCTTGAGAGGTACCATCCTCCAATGACCTGTCGCAGGAAACCGGCTCTGACCAGCCGTTCGCGATGCGTCCGGGTCAGCCCGGGATAAGCCGCCACTTCAATGGCGAAGATGCCACGATCCTGAATGTCCTTCAGGACGTTGAGAGAAGCCGCCAGCTTTTCGTTAGGAGTGGCCATTGATTTGTACTGACCGACAAGCATCGACCATTCAACTAGAATAATGTCTTATTGTAGCTCTACTATTAAGAGACATCAATTCTCTACCGTCAGCCAGAAAAATTTGGTTGACGGTATAGCGTTTGGCGCCCGTTGATGTTTCCGCAATACCGTCACGGATACCGTCATCAGAGGAACGCTGGGGCAGAATTTCCTTGAAAATCAATCCTCATATTTCTCGTTGATGATTGTTTTTTCGACGTTTTTCAATAGTCTTCAATAGACGTTAATAGTCCCTGTCACTCCCACTCAATTATCAACTGAACCGTAGAACCCGCGTGGATACTGGGTTTGGCTCATGGATGCCTCAAAGATACCGTCAGCGATACCGTCAACAGAAGAATACTTAGTATTCATGCGGGTCTCCGGGCGATCCTGAAAAAACAACCTTTTGCTCACTATTAACTACTATTGGCTCGTCTGTCAATTTTCGGGAGCCTCAATTGTTACAGGGCTCGAGCGATCCCGATGACGGCATCAGCCCAAAACGCCCTACTCTGATACCGTCAATTCACAAATAAATGCTGCAAGAACATGGTGTTGTCCGAAGTTATCACTTCAAGCCCGGTAGCTTGAAAACAATCTCGATCCCAAACCGCTGGCAGACATCAAGTACCTTGCCGATCTGCGCTGTAGCTTTGCCCTGCTCCACCTTGTTCAAGAACGGAAGGGGCTGACGTTGCACAAACCTGCGGCATCGTGCTGCGTCAGGCCTGATTCCTTGCGAAGCATCCTGAGCGTATTGCCAATTCATCGACTGAATGGATCGTCACGACTCGTTTTTTCATTTCCGTTATGATAAACGATCGTTGATTTTCAGCGAGCCAAACTCACTCTGGCTACGAATAATCAACGATCGTTGATCCATCCCCCTCGGCAGTCATGGGCGCCGGCCTCGCAAGGTGTTCGCCAACATTGAAAGCACGTCGGCAATTTGTCTCACCGTTTCCGGTGGCGGCAATGGCACTTTAAAGTTTTGCGCTCCGGTGTTTGGGTCTCGCTCGATCCATGGATGCGCCGGAGCAGCGGGATTGTTGGCCGCACCGAGGGCGGAAACCAACTGAGTGCCAATCTGCACCAATGCCTGCCAAGGATATTTTCACATTACCCCCGGCTGACGAGTATTGGTTCAGTCAGTCTGGACAGCGCAACACGCTGTGCTCCTGCTGCATCAAAGTTTTCAGGAGACAGCCAAGTCAGAAATGCCTCATTCAGGGCTGGCCACTCTTTATCTATGGCGGCATACCAGGCCGTGTCGCGATTGCGACCCTTGGTGACCGCAGCCTGACGAAAGACACCTTCAAACGAAAAGCCAAGGCGCTGCGCTGCCAGACGCGAAGGCAGGTTCAGTGCGTTGCATTTCCATTCGTAGCGGCGGTAACCGAGAGCAAAAACTTCTTTCATCATGAGGTGCATGGCATCGGTTGCAACAGGCGTGCGCTGCATCAGCGGCGAAAAATTAAGATGTCCGACTTCAATCGAACCGTTCGCGGGATCAATGCGCAAAAAGCTGGCAACGCCCACCGCCTTGCCCGTCGCATGGCTAACAATGGCGAAAAATAGCGGATCGGATGTGACGCTAAATTTATCCACCCAATCTCTGTAAGATGAAAACGACTCGAAGGGGCCATAGGGAAGATAGCTCCAATTGCGACCCTCGGCATCCAGTGCGTTGGCAGCATACAGATCTGCGGCGTGTTGCGCTGCATTGAGCGGTTCGATGTCGCAAAAGCGCCCCGTCAACAGTTTGTGAACTGGGCGCGCAGCGGGCTTCCAGTTCGGCACCGGGAATCCGAGGGGTTGGCTGGTTGAATTTTTATCATGCTGCATATTGCTTCCTGATGGTATGAGCAAAGCGCTATTTAAAGCGCACTTTAAATAATTACGGCTTATGTGGCAAACCGCCTTGCCCCGAGCACGCATAGCGCGACCGCCAGCGCGGAGGCAAGCATCATCATGCTGACGTGTTCGCCCAGCAGCAGCGCGGCCAGGGCAAGCCCGAAGAACGGTTGCAATAATTGCAACTGGCTGACCGATGCGGTGCCGCCCAGTGCCAGGCCTTGGTACCAGAAGAAAAATCCTATCAGCATGCTGAACAACGAGATGTAAGCCAGGCTCAGCAAGGCAGCCCATGAAGCGTGCTGGAAATTGCCGGGCAGCGCCCACAGCGAAAGCGGCAACATCAACGGCAGCGACAGTACCAGCGCCCAGCAGATAACCTGCCACCCGCCCATGCTGCGCGCCAGACGCGCGCCCTCGGCATAGCCCAGGCCGCACAGAACAATCGCAACCAGCATCAGCAAATCGTCCATTGCCGAAACGCTGATGCCTTGCCGCACCGCAAAACCTGCCACAACCAGACTGCCCGACACCGAGAACACCCAGAACAGGCGGCGCGGATTCCTGTCGCCGCGCAGCACGCTGAATATTGCCGTGCTCATCGGTATCAATCCGATGAACACGGTGGCATGCGCCGCGCTGACATGCCGTAACGCCAGGGCCAGCAATAGTGGGAAGCCGATCACCGCACCGAGCGCCACAACCAGCAATGAGCGCATGTCGCTGCGCGCAGGGCGCGGCTGGCGCAAAAGCAGTAGGGTCAATGCGGCGAGCACGCCGGCAATCGCCGCCCGCGCAAAAGTCACAAAGACGGGATCGAAAGCGATAACCGCCACCCGTGTGGCGGGAAGCGTCCCACTGAAGATCAGTACACCCAGAAATCCGCTAATCCATCCCTTGAATGCCTTGTCCATGTTCACGCTCACGTTTCATGTTAACGGGCATGGCGAAGCGCCGCCCCAAAATAATGACACAGCGCTTCACCATGCCCGTTTCCCTCTCTCCTAACTCTCTCCCGAAGGGAGAGAGGGACGCAGGCAACGCTTCGCGTTGTTTCATGTTAATGAGCTTGCATCTTCTCCTTAAAGGCTTCTGGACAAACAGGGACAGACAGGTACAATTCAAAGATACTGTCCAATAAGATTATGGGTACAAAGCATGCGAAAAACACCTGCGCAAACAGATGGCACGCGCGTCAACGCGGTGATGCAGGCTATACACGAGCAACTGGCCACGCGGGTGCTGGTGCCGGGCGAACGCTTGCCCTCCATCAGACAGCAGGCCGAGCGCATGGATGTCGCAAAAAACACCATCGTCGAGGCCTACGACCGCCTCGCTGCCGACGGCGTGATTACTGCGAAGCGCGGCTCGGGGTTTTACGTGAGCGGACACTTGCCGCCGCTGTCGCTGGCCGACGTGGGCGCAACGCGGGAACGCAGCATCGATCCGCTGTGGATCATCCGCCAGTCGCTTGAAGCGGAAACGGACATGCTCAAGCCCGGCTGCGGCTGGCTGCCGCCCTCCTGGTTGCCGGACGAAGAAATCCGCCGCACCCTGCGCCGCTTGGCCCGAGACCCGCAAACAGGATTGCTGGAATATGGACATCCGTACGGACACTTCGCCTTGCGCGAACAACTCAGCCGCCGTCTCGGCGAGCGCGGCGTTGCAGCCTCTGCCCGCCAGATTATCCTCACCGATTCCGGCACCCAGGCCATCGACCTGATCTGCCGATATTTGCTGGAGCCGGGCGACACGGTGCTGATCGACGATCCAGGCTACTTCAACTTTCAGGCCTTGCTGCGCGCGCATCGCGTGCAACTGGTCGCCGTGCCCTACACCGAACAGGGGCCGGACGTGCAGGCCATGGCCGAACTGCTGGCGCAGCACAAGCCGCGCCTGTATCTCACCAATACCGTGTTCCACAACCCGACCGGCGCTGTGCTCTCGCCCATCGTCGCGCACCGCGTGCTCAAGCTGGCCGAGGATCACGACCTGCTGATCGTCGAGGACGACATCTATGCCGAGTTCGGGCACAACACCTCGCCCTTGCTGGCATCGTTCGACGGCCTGAACCGCGTCATCCACGTCGGCAGTTTTTCCAAGGTGCTGACGGCATCGGCGCGCTGCGGCTATCTGGCGGTGCGGCAAGACTGGGCGGAACAGATCGTGGATATGAAACTCGCCACCACGCTGAGCAGCAGCGGCCTTGGCGCGGAACTGGTTTACTCCATGCTGCGCCAGGGCGCTTACCGCCACCATGTAGAAGCATTGCGCACCCGCCTGGCGGACATCATGGGACGCACGCTGCACCGCCTGAAAAAACTCGGCATCACCCCCTGGATGAAACCGCAGGGCGGCATGTTCCTCTGGGTGCGTCTACCCGATGGGCTGGATTCAGCCAAGGTGTCGCATGAAGCATTGAAGGAAGGTGTGGTGCTCGCTCCCGGCAACGTGTTCAGCCTGAGCCAGACTGCGGAGCCATACCTGCGCTTCAACGTGGCGCAATGCCAGTCTCCGAAGATTTTCGAGATACTGGAGAAAGCGATGAAAAAGGCTGGGTGAATTTTCTTCGGATTGCCTGCGGCGTGATGGGGATCGTCTCAGAAAACGGAAAATAAAGCACGTTAAGCCGGTTGCGGCGGTCGCAACGGCCTGAATGTCCTCTTAGAAAAATGCATTCCGAGACGAGGTCGGGATGTTTGGATGGAAAAATTGTGTGCGGTTTTAATGCGGTGAACACCGCGCACGGTGGATGGCCCAGCTTCAAGCCAATGCGCGCAGTGTTTTGGCGGCAGCCACCATGTTGGTCAATGCAGGAATGACCTCCGGCCATTGGCGGGTTTTCAAACCGCAGTCCGGGTTCACCCACAGCCGCTCGGCCGGAATGCGCTCCGCCGCCTTCTTCATCAGTTGCACGATATGCGCCTGCGTGGGGATGTTCGGCGAGTGGATGTCGTAGACGCCGGGACCAATCTCATTCGGATAATTGAAGCTGTCGAAAACATCGAGCAATTCCATGTCTGAGCGCGAGGTTTCGATAGTGATCACGTCAGCGTCCATGTCAGCAATGGACGCAATGATGTCGTTGAACTCCGAGTAGCACATGTGGGTATGGATCTGGGTTTCATCCTGCACGCCGTTGGCGGTGATGCGGAAGGACTCCACAGCCCAGCCCAAGTAATGCTTCCACTGCGACTTGCGCAGTGGCAAGCCTTCTCGCAAAGCGGCCTCGTCGATCTGGATGATCCGCACACCAGCCTTCTCCAGGTCCAGCACTTCCTCGCGAATTGCCAGTGCCAGTTGGTAGCAGGACACCGAACGCGGCTGGTCGTCGCGAACGAAAGACCAGTTGAGAATGGTGACCGGCCCGGTCAACATGCCCTTCATCGGTTTGTTGGTTAGCGACTGGGCGTACTTGATCCATTCGACGGTCATCGCCTTCGGGCGGCTGATGTCGCCGAACAGGATGGGCGGCTTGACGCAACGCGAGCCGTAGGACTGTACCCAGCCGAACTGGCTGAAGGCGTAACCATCGAGTTGCTCGCCAAAGTATTCGACCATGTCGTTGCGCTCGGCTTCGCCGTGCACCAGCACGTCCAGCTCAAGCGCTTCCTGCTCGCGCACGCTGCGTTCGATTTCGGCCTGCATCGCAGCTTGGTAGCCTGCCTCGTCCAACTCTCCAGCCTTGAACTGGCTGCGTGCCAAGCGGATTTCCGCTGTTTGCGGGAAGGAGCCAATAGTCGTGGTCGGATAGAGCGGCAGGTTCAACAGTGCGGCTTGCTTCCTGGCGCGAGCTGGATAGGGACTCTTGCGCTGACCCAGCACCGGGTTGATGCTGGCGATGGCCGCCTTGACCGCCGGGTTGGTCACACGCGGTGAATTACGGCGGGAGGTGATAGCAGCGTGGTTGGAGGCCAGTTCGGCCGCCACCGCCTCGCGCCCCTTGTTCAGCGCCGTGGCCAGTACCTTCAACTCGTCCAGCTTCTGCAAGGCGTAGGCGAGCCAGGACTTGATTTCGGCGTCCAACTTTTGCTCGCTGGCCAGATCGACAGGTACGTGCAGCAGCGAACAGGACGGTGCAATCCACAGGCGATCACCCAGTCGCTCGGCGAGCGGCTCCAGCCAGTCGAGCACGGCACTGAGGTCGGCCTTCCAGATGTTGCGGCCATTGATGACCCCTAGCGACAGCACTTTGTGCGATGGCAACAGGTTGAGCAGCGGCTGGATTTCATCACAGGCATTGATCGCATCCAGGTGCAGACCAGCCACCGGCAGATTGCACGCAAGATACAGGTTCTCCTGCAAGGAACCGAAATATGTCGCCAGCAGCAGCTTGACGCGACTGCTCTTGAGGTGGTGGTAAGCCATGTTCAGTGCATGCTGCCAGTCGGCATCCAGTTCGGTGACCAGCACTGGCTCGTCGATCTGAACCCACTCCACCCCTTGTATCGCCAGCTTGTCTAGCAGTTCGGCGTACACGGGCAGCAAACGTTCCAGCAAGGCCAGCCTGTCGGAATCGTCCTTGGCTTTGCCAATCCACAAATAGGTGACCGGACCGATGATGACGGGCTTGGCCTTGACGCCCTGCGCTTTGGCTTCGCCCAGTTGTTCCAGCAGGCGCGAGGCATCCAGTTTGAATTCGGTCGTGGCAGTAAATTCCGGGACGATGTAGTGATAGTTTGTGTCAAACCACTTGGTCATCTCGCCTGCGGCGATGCCGCCGCAGCAACCCGCGTGTTCTTCCGCGCCTTGGCCAGAGCGACCGCGTGCCACACGAAAATAGTTATCCAGTTGATCGCCGTGGAAGCCTCGAGCACGCTCGGGCAGATTGCCCAGCGTGAAGCTCATGTCGAGCACCTGATCGTAGAAGGCGAAATCGCCCACCGGCACCAAGTCCAGGCCGGACTGCTCTTGCCAGTGGCGCTGGCGTAATTGTACGCCGAGCGCTTTCAAATCGTCCCGGGAGGTCTGGCCTTTCCAGTACGACTCAAGGGCGAATTTCAGCTCACGCTTCGCGCCGATACGGGGAAAACCGAGATTGTGTGTGGTGACCATGCTTGCCTCTTTTCGAATGATGATGGGTGTGGCAGCATGGTAAAAAAACCAAACCATGAAGTAAAATGGTATTATTTCAACAATCAATCGATTTTGCTCATGGATTCACATGATTGAAAGAATGCATCTGGTCATCATCCGTGAGGTTGATCGACAAGGCTCTCTAACCGCCGCCGCAAGCGTGTTGTGCCTGACTCAGTCGGCCTTGAGCCATACGATGAAAAAGCTGGAGAAGGCGCTTGGCACCGACATTTGGCTACGTGAAGGGCGCAGCCTGCGGTTGACCCAGGCCGGCGAGTACCTGCTGGGGCTCGCTGACCGACTGTTGCCCCAGCTGGATCGGGCGGAAGAGCGCTTGCGTCAGTACGCCCTGGGGGAACGCGGCACCCTGCGTATCGGCATGGAGTGCCATCCCTGTTATCAATGGCTGCTCAAGGTGGTGTCACCCTACCTGGCCCGGTGGCCGGACGTCGATGTGGACGTCAAGCAGAAATTCCAGTTCGGGGGAATTGGCGCATTGTTCGGTTATGAAATCGACCTGCTGGTGACGCCCGATCCCTTGTACAAGCCTGGGCTGCACTTCGAGCCGGTATTCGATTATGAGCAGGTACTGGTTGTGAGCGGCCACCATGCTTTGGCTACGGCAACACATGTCGAGCCAAAACAACTGGGCAGCGAGGTGCTGATCACCTACCCGGTGGAAACCGACCGACTGGATATTTACAACCAGTTCCTTCAGCCAGCAGGGATCAGCCCCAAACGCCACAAGGTCATTGAGACCACCGACATCATGCTGCAAATGGTCGCCAGCGGGCGGGGCGTGGCGGCGCTGCCACGCTGGCTGGTAGAGGAATATGCCTACAAGATGAACGTGGTTCCAGTTCGCCTGGGGCCAACGGGCATCTCCAAGCAGATCTTTCTGGGCGCGCGCGCGACGGATACCGGTATTGACTACCTCCACGCTTTCATTGATCTGGCCCGCATGCCTCTGGCTACAGCCTTGGGGTAGCCACAACCTGCAAACCAGTCCATATTGGCTTAACGTGCTTTATTTTCCGTTTTCTGAGACGACCCCAAACAGGGCAATTTTGTCTTCGGTGCTGAGCCGCAGGGACTCCAACTCCAGCGGGGACGGCGGGTCCTCCTCTGGTTCGGGCGTCAGGCGCCATTCGATGCCATTGGCCTCCAGAAGAGTAAGCAGGCGCGCGTTCTCTTTTCGCAGCGCTGCCAATGCATCCGATTCAGTCATTGGCCTCGCGCTGATTCCTTCGCTCAACGGGTCTCACCGTCTGTTCGACGACCAAACGAACAGTCATGTTTTGACAAGCGAAACAGATGCCACCGGCGGTGGTTCCTGACGACTACCCTTATAGTGATATCGTCAGCCCGAAAATTGGTT
>JAPTVL010000440.1 GCA_028065725.1 Betaproteobacteria bacterium | reverse complement strand
AGGAATGACTGCATTTCTTCCAGACAAGACTGGCCATTACGCCACCGGCAAAGTGGTGGGCGACTATACGGTGCAGGTGCTGAGCCGGATCCCGAGAGAAGCATTCGATCTGGCTAGGGCAGGGAGAAAGCGTTTCCTGGTGCTGACATTCCGCATTCGCGACGATGGCGTCGACTTCGGCTGGATGGTCCGATTGCAGGATGGCGTGCCGTTTGTAACGCTCATGAAGGGCGGAGACCTTTAGCCGGATTCGGGCTGAACAGAACCGATAAAAGCTTGGTCTCCCTTGCCGGGATGTAACTGATACAATGTGCTTACATCCGTAAGTACATAGGGAGCGGTTCATGTCCAGCGTCGTTGAAAAATATTCGGGCAAGGTCACGCCGGTAGGCAACTCCAAGGGCATACGGCTGGATGCGGCCTTTTTCAAGGCGCACCCGGAGTTTGAGGGCGAGGTTCGCGTGACCGTCCTCGCCGACGGGCAGGCACTGCTATCTGCCCCCTCGCCGGGGAAGAGGGCGAAGGCGGGCGAAATGGAGGACCCCGTGCTGCTCGGCTTTCTTGGCTTTCTGGAGGCGCAGATGGCGGCACGGCCGGAGCGGATCACCGCAGCCGATCCGGCCCAGCTAGCGCGCATCGGCAAACTTGTAAAAGGCGTCAAAGTCGATTAGCGGCGAGCTGTCGTGGAAATAAACGGCTGGCAGCTCTACTACTTCCAGACCTTCGCCGCGGCGCTCGACGAACTAGAGTCCGAAGTGGCCGCGCTGGCGGCAAGCGATCCGCACGGCTACAAGGCCCATCCCAGAACGCGCCTGCTTGCATCGGTGTACAAGACCATCACCGAGCGCGTGCCGGCAAACCCCGATCATCCTGATTTTCGCCTGGGCAAGACCCTGGGCAGGGACTACGGCAACTGGCGGCGGGTAAAAAATGGTCTGCCGGAACGCTATCGTCTTTTCTTTCGCTTCGCATCAAGGCCGGTCAAGCTGATTGTCTACGTCTGGTTCAACGACGAGGACACGCTGCGCAAGGCCGGCTCCAAGACCGATGTGTATGAAACATTCCGTCGCATGCTCGCGCGCGGGGATGTGCCAGACAGCATCGACCATCTTCTGAGGGAAAGCCGTAAATTGGGTTGAACAAGCGGATCACGGCCTGACTGTGGAATGCCCTCGAAATGGCAGCCGTCGACCCTCACGAGACGTTCGTCATCCCGGCGGCCCAGCGGCAGGTTTCTGAGTCGAGCGGTCGTCCGGAGCGGGTGCTGACTGAGAACTCCTCGGCCTTTGCGGCCGTTGGCAGGACAAGCTTCCTAAGGCCGGTGTAGGTTCTTCAGCAGACGAAGGCCAAGGTGTCTAGTCAATTGGCGGCCTCCTAGAACGGCAAACTCACACTGCCGGCCCCTATGCATAGATCTCAAGGAGGCTTCGCTATGTCGAGAACATAGCCCCGTCTTGGCAATCCGGTTCATCAGGAGCCGACGCGTCCTTTGGAAATTCATAGCGTTGACGGAACCGCAACTCCCGGAAACTCAGCTTGCACAATTATAGCACTTAGTGCTATACAATAGAGCAATGGATGCGGGGCATGGCAATTTTCACGCCCCGGTGGTTTGACGGCTGGTCGCACAAACAAGGACAATCGCTGGGTCTTCGTGTATGGCTTCCCGAAGGACGAGCGCAGCAACATCGACAGGGATGAATAGGAAGCATTAGAAGTTGGCGGCTCAACTGTTGTCGCTGACCGCTCCAGCGGTCACGAAAGCCAAGCAGGCGGGCGAACTGATTGAGGTGGACTGCAATGGGCAAGACGAGATCCCCCATTCTCGAAGCCGTGCATGAGACGGCGAGGGGTATGCACAAGGCAGGCGTTATGGATCAGGTCACGCTGCGTGAGTTTGACCGGCTGTGCATGCCGCCGGTCGAGCCGCTGAAGCCGGAAGAGATCAAGAAAATTCGCGAGACCTCGCATGTCAGCCAAGCTGTCTTCGCGCGTCTACTGAACACGAGCCTTTCGACAGTCCAGAAGTGGGAGATCGGTCAAAAGAAGCCCGCGGGCACTGCTCTCAAGCTGCTGCATCTGGTGCAGAAACGTGGCCTGGAAGTTGTCGCCTGACGATAGGGCATTAGCCATAGAAACGAGAGAGACAGGGTGTCCGCGTCCGCAGCCTTTGCTGCGGACGCGAGGCTTTTTTGCAGTCCCATCGCATTGAATACCAACCGATACCGATAAATGGCAAAGACAAAGACTACAGCCGCGCCCAAGATGGATGTCGGCGCGGCAGCGGCGGCATTGAAGGCAATTCCCGACGGCAAGGTCGTTGATTTCATCTCGGGCCGACTGCTCGACGACACGCCCGAAGAGTACGTCCGCCAAAACGTCGAGATGAGCCTGGTGCTGGAGTACAGCTATCCGCGCGACCAAGTCGAGGTTGAATTCAAGATCAAAGTCGGATCTGGCTCGAAGCGGGTTGACCTGGCACTATTCGCGCCCGGTGCGCCACACACTCAGGACAACATCCAGACGATCATCGAAACCAAGCGCGAAGGCACGAAGCGCGAGGACAAGAGCGATGGCGTGGGGCAGCTCAAGAGCTACATGGCCGCCTGTCTCAATTGCCAGCACGGCATGTGGACGAACGGCGTGGACCGCGATTGTTTCTTCAAGTCCAGCGACCGTGGCGAACACAGCTTCATTGACGCCATCGACATTCCGATTCAGGGCGCGAAGAAGGCCGACGCCCCCTCCCGTGAATTTCTGCGGGCGGCGACGGGCGAGAATCTGCTGTTCACCTTCAAGCGCTGCCACAACTACATCGCCGGCAGCGTCGGGCTACAGAAGCCCGAGGCCTTCTGGGAACTGCTCAAGCTCATCTTCTGCAAGATCGAGGACGAACGGTCCGACAGCGACAAGCTGGAGTTCTACGTCACCCAAACTGAACGCACGTCGATGGATCTGCAGGGACGCGTCAAGGCACGGCTCGACCGCATCTTCCGCGACCGCGTACTCGCCAAGTACCCCACGATCTTCAAGAGCAATGACCGCCTGGAAATGAATGGCGCGACGCTGGCCTACGTGGTCAGCGAGATGCAGCAGTACTCGCTACTGGATTCTGCTGTGGACGTAAAGGGGGTCGCTTACGAAGAGATCGTGGGAAGCAACTTGCGCGGCGACCGCGGGGAGTTTTTCACCCCGCGCAATGCCTGCCGCATGGCCGTTAAGATGATCAACCCGCAGCCCGGGGAGGTCGTCCTTGACCCGGCTTGCGGAACGGGCGGCTTCCTCGTGATGGCAATGAATCATGTGCTGGGAATGATCGACGCGAAGCATCAGGGTCGGTGGCCGAAACGTGGGCCGTCCGCCGAGCAGCAAGCGGAGTGGTTCCGCGCCCGGCACGAATACTTGTCGAAGAACATCTTCGGTTTCGACCTGAATCCAAACCTGGTGCGCGCGGCCAAGATGAACATGGTCATGAACAATGACGGATCTGGCAGCCTGTTTCAATGCAACTCACTGGAGCATCCGCACCGCTGGCCGGCCGAGGCGCCGCCACATTGGCTGATGGGCGGTGTGGATGTGATCTTTGCAAACCCACCCTTCGGCACCGAGATAACGATTGATGATCCACGGATCCTGTCCCAGTTCGACGTGGGGTCGATCTGGGATGCAACTGGCGGCGGTTTTGTGCGCCGCACGACGAAGGACGAGAAGCCCGTACTCCAGTCGAGCCAGCCGCCTGAGGTGCTCTTCGTCGAGCGCTGTCTACAGTTCCTGAAGCCCGGCGGGCGCATGGCCATCGTTCTACCGAACGGCCTACTCAACAATCCTGGGCTTGCCTATTTCCGGCAAGTCATTCTACGTCAAGCGCAACTCCTCGCGGTGGTGGATATGCACCGGGACTTGTTTCAACCGCGCAACGACACGCAGACCAGCATGGTGCTGCTGCGCAAGTGGGGCGAAGCTGAGTCTGCCGAAAGCCACGGCGACTATCCGGTGTTCATGGCGATTGCCGACAAGGTCGGACACAACAAACGTGGCAACACGATCTACAAGCGTGCGCCCGACGGAAGCCTGCTGCTCCAGGATTCCATTCGAACACACAGGCTGCCCAAGGCGGACGGCACCTTTGAGGAAGTTGCGGTCACGACGACCGCTCCGATCGTGGACGATGAATTGGACGAGGTTGCCGAGGCCTACCACCTCTGGCTTGCCGAGCAACTCATGCCGGTCAGCAAGCGCAAAGATAGGGCGAGAAAGGCATGAGGTTATCCAGCATCACGGCCCGCGACGTAGTGGGGTCGCTGCGTTTTGACGCGAAGTTTCATTTGTCGCGACAGAATCCGTTGCTGCGCCAGCTGGATTCGAGCCGATGGACAACGACTACCGTGGGTAAGACATTCGGCGACGCGTCCGTATGGATGCCAGGCCGATTTGCCCGCGTCTGGGCCGCCAGCGAGGAGTTTGGCAAGCCGCTCCTAGTCCCTTATGACGCGTTCCGTTACATGCCTTGGTCGCGGTCATATCTTAGCAGAAGCCAAGTAATGGAATACAACCAGGCGGAGGTGACGCGCGGGACAATCCTGATTGTCCGTTCTGGCCGAAATTGCGGTCCGGTAACTATGGTGGATGCCTTCATCGAACGGTTCGCTATGTCCGACGACATGCTGCGGCTGACCGGGCTGCCGCTCTCAGATGATGCGTTCTACTTCTATGCGTTCCTGGCGACACCGACCGGACAGGAAACCGTGCGGCGCGATAGGAATGGTTCGGTTATTGACCATCTAGGGCCGGAACAAATCGCTGCATTGCGTTATCCGCTAGTTGACGATCGGGTGCGCACGCAGATCGTAGAGTTGTTCCGGCGGGGTTTCGAGAATCGCGAGAAGGCCCGGCTTCTGCTGGCCGACACCCAGCGCTCGTACCTGCAGCATTTCGGTCTCGACGACGCGGAAGCTGGCCTTCACGTTGGGGCCATGGCGCGTCGATTCACCGTGTACCGTAGTCAGCTTATGGACCGATTCGACGCCGAGCCGCGGGCGCCGCGTTATGCGGCGTGGCGTGAGCGAATTCAGGCACTGGGCGGCTGTGCTCTGAGCGATATTGCCGAGGTCTTCAAACCGGCCAGCCGCTACAAGACCAACTACGTGGATGATCCGCAGTACGGAGTCGCCATGATGAATGGACGCCAGATTTCGCAGTACCGCGCCATCGCGCTGCGCTGGATGAGTTTGAGCGCCTTCAAGGACCCGGACCAGTTTCGCTTGAAGACGGGCACCACATTGCTGACGGCCGATGGCCGCGCTGAAGAGAATTTGGCCGACTGCGTCTTCGTGACAGCGGACCGTGCGGGATGGGCCGCCAGCGGGCATGTACATCGCGTTACGCCGCGCGATGGCGTCAACGCCGGACTGGTTTACCTGGCGTGTTCTTGCGCGCCGGTCCAGGCTCAGCTAAAGGCTCTAGCGACTGGTTCGGTTGTGGACGCTCTGAGCGACACGGACGTTGCGTCGGTGACCGTGCCCTACGCAGACTCTGCAGCCGCGATTAAGCTCGGCACGGCCGCCGAGCAGGCCTGGCAGCTCTTCGCCGATGCAGCAACGGCGGAAGATAAGGCAACTGCGGCGCTCGAAGCAGAGTTCCGCGGTGAGAAACAGCCATGAATCGGTCATGTTGGCCTGCGATCAAGGGGAGACAAGATGAACAAACCGATCGTCGCGCAGAAGACGGTCCTGGAGGCCATCCTTGAATGGTCGGCGGGCCGGCCCGATTGGCAGCGTGATGCGCTGCGTCGCATTATCGCGATGGGTCGCCTAACCGAACAGGATTTCGGCGAGCTGGTCGAACTCTGCAAAATCGGCCGTGGCGGGCAGGCGGATAAACTGAAAGCCGCTCCACTCGAAAAAGCCCACCTCCCAGCCAGTCCGGGCCAGGGCGCCGCGGTCACCTTGATTTCGGTAGCCGATGTCTGCGGCGCCAACAATCTCGCGCCGGGTCAAACGCTGGCCTTCGAGCCGAAGGGCATCACCGTGATCTACGGTGACAACGGCGCCGGTAAGTCCGGCTATGCGAGAATTTTGAAGCGCGCCTGCCGCGCGCGCTACGCCGGCAGGATCGAGCCAAACGTCTATGACGACCAGGCGCCGAAGATCGCGAGCGCCACCGTCGCCTTCGGCATTGGCGGCGCTCCGCAACCGGCCGAGCGCTGGCAGGATAGTCCCCAACCGCACGCGCGTCTCTCGGCCGTCAGCGTTTTTGACAGCGAGTGCGCGTCCGTTCACCTGAAGGACAAGAACGAAGTTGCCTTCCGTCCGTTCGGACTCGATGTACCGGATGAGCTAGCAAATGCATGCCAGGTGGTCAAGGAGACCCTGGCGGCGGAGCAAAAGCAATATGAAAAGATGCGGAATCCTGTGTTTGTCGCGCCCACTTGGACGGTGACCACGGCGGTTGGCAAGGCCATCGCCGGACTGACGGCGGACACTGACAGCGAGGAGCTGCGGCGGCTGGCAACGCTGTCGTCCGAAGAGACAGCGCGCCTGGACCGTTTGCGGGACGACCTTGCGAAGAATCCAGCCAAAGCTGCTGCCGAGCAAGCGCTGAAGGCCGACAACATCAAACGGGTCATTGCAGCCGTGAAATCCTCCGGAGAGGGCAGCGCTGACGAGGCCTTGGATCTGGTGAGCAAGGCCACCAAGGAAGCCGAGGTAAAGCGGGAGGCAGCGCGCGTCGCCGCCGAAAAGGCCTTTGGCGGTGAGGCGATCGCTGGAGTTGGCGGCGAAGTATGGCGGTCGCTGTGGGAATCGGCGAAACGCTACTCGACCAGTACGGCATACCCTGAGCAGTCATTCCCGCCTGCGGCGGATGACGCGCATTGCGTTCTATGCCTACAGCGGCTTGTGCCGGAAGCCCTGGCGCGAATGGCGCGGTTTGAGGAGTTCGTTCAGCAAGACACTGCGCTACAAGCCCAGAAAGCAGAACAGATTGCGGCAGCTGCGCATGAAACGCTCACTGGCATTCGCATGCGGACGCGCGAATTGAAAGCCGCTCTCGACGAACTCGGCATCCATGACGTGAAGCTGCAACAGGCGACAAGGCGATTTATCGCCAGCGCGCGCCTCCGACGGCATATGCTGCTGCGATCCCTTGATGCATTCCAGCAACCCGCCCTGCCGGCGTTGAGCGATTCGCCGCTGGCTGGACTCGCTCATTTGGAGGAGATCGTTCGAAGGTATGCCGACGAGCTGCGCCGATCGGCTGGGGCTGAGGAGCGGAAGAAGCTTGAAGCGGAGTTGGCCGAGCTAAGTGATCGTGCTTTGCTGGCCAACATAATGCCGACCATGCTGGAGGAGATTCAGCGGCTCAAGAGCATACGCTTTCTTGCCGCCTGCGCTGGTGATACCACGACCAATGCCATCACCAAGATCGGCAACGACATCGCCGATACGGTCATCACGCCGAAGATGCGCGACAGGTTCCAGGAAGAGATTATCCGACTCGCCGCGGAGAAGGTGCGCGTCGAAATCGTCCGCTCAGGCGGGAAATACGGGTCGCCGCAGTACCAGGTCCGCCTCTTTGCAAAGCCGGACGCGAAGGTCCAAGAAATTCTAAGCGAAGGCGAGAGGACTTGCGTCGCTCTGGCCGCATTCATGACGGAGCTGGCGACAGCGGGCCATCAGTCGGCACTGGTGTTCGACGATCCGGTGTCATCTTTGGATCATCGCTGGCGTGCGAAAGTTGCCGCGCGCTTGGCTGATGAGGCAGTGCAGCGCCAAGTGATCGTCTTCACACATGACCTTGTGTTCGTCAACGATCTGCTGGATAGCGCTACAGGGAAGGGACTGCCCCTCCGTCTGACAACGGTCACCCGGGGACCGACGGGCGCCGGACAGGTGGCCGACGGCCTGCCCTGGAAGGCTCAAAGCGTCGAGGACCGAATCGACAAGCTGGAAAAGGCTGCCCGGTCGGCGAATGCTCTCTACGACAACCACCAGGAACGGGAATACGAAGCCGAAGCGGCCCGCATCTACAACCAGCTGCGCGCCTCTTGGGAGCGCGCATTGGAAGATATCGCTTTCTCGCGGGTGGTTCAGCGACACCGAGACTACGTCAACACCAAAGACTTGAAAAAAGTCAGCGTGCTAACCGACGCCGATTGCGATGCCTTCGCTGCCGGATTCAAGAGGTGCTGCGACATCGTTGATGCTCACGATCCGTCAAGTGGTCGCAATGCCGCTGCCCCGCCGCCGGCGGATGTCTTTCGGGACATCCAGGCTTTGAAGGATTGGGCAGCCTCACTGCGGGACAGACAGAAGAAAGTTACCTGACTCGTGCCGCTGCTGTCGCTCAAGAACCAACGGCCTTCTCGATCGCCTTGACGGCGACCGAAGTGCCGATCGTCGTGGCGACGTCCAGCATCCATTTGCCGACCGATTTCTGGTATTCGATTGAACGGCTGCGGCTTTTGGGCACGTGGTGTGAGTACGCCGATTGGGCAAGCGGCCGATCAGCGCCAATCGCCCCCCAATGGCTGGTAGGCGCCGCACTGCAGACTTGCTGGCGCTAAAACCGAATGGCAGCAATGGCCGAGTTGTACGCGTAGGCTGTCCGGCAGGTCATCCGACCTAAGCGGCCTCTCAAATGGCTGGTCTGCGGAAACGATGGCCGGCTGCAGTTGGCCGATTCCCGCCCATCTCCGATGGGCCAATCAAGATCGCCTAGCTTCTGTCACTGCGAGGCCCGCAGGGCCGCGGCAATTTTGGTCATGCGCAGAAGATTGCTTCACTTCGTTCGCAATGACGACCGGTGGAAGTCCCCTTGGGACGAAGAGGATGGTTCATGGAAAGGCCGCAGGCAGTGGCGCTCGCGCTGACGGTGGGCCCGGCACCATGCTGTCAGCGAGAAATCCTACGAGTCGCGCGCCGTGCCGGCCGCGGCCTTCGCGGCGATCGCCTGACGGATTCGCTCGGGCGTCATCGGCAACCGGAACAGGCGCGCGCCGGTGGCGTCGAACACCGCGTTGGCGAGCACCGCGCCCATCGGCGTGATCGCCGGCTCGCCGCCGCCTTGCGGCGCGAGTCCGTCGTTGCTGATCAGCACGGTCTCGATCTTGGGCAGCCAGGAGAAGCGCGGGATGGCGTAGCTGCCGAAGCTGCGGTCGAGAATCTCGCCGCCGTTAAAGCGCAGTTCCTCGGCGAGCGCGTAGCCCAACCCCATGGTGATCGCGCCCTCCATCTGCATCTTCGCACCATCGGGATTGACCACGATCCCCATGTCCTGGGCGCAGACGATACGTCGCACGCTCACCCGTCCCGATGCCGGATCGACCGCCAGCTCGGCCATCGTCGCGACGTAGGTGCCGGCGTCGATGCTGCAGGCGACGCCGACGCCCCTGCCGCTGGGCGCTGCCGCCGGCTTCCAGCCGAAGGCCGCGGCCGCCGCCTTGAGGACCCTGATCATCCTCGGGTCCTTGAGGTGGCGCAGGCGGAATGCGAGCGGGTCGGTTGCCGCCGCGGCCGCCATCAGGTCGATCTGCGACTCCACGGCGAAGACGTTCATGTTCGCGCCCGGCGCGCGCCACGGCCCGACGGCAAACGGATGCAGGCTCTTGCCCGTCACGTTGGGATCGTAGGACAGGCCGCGGAAGGATCTGATCCGGGCATTGGGCAGCTCGTAGCAGGGGCTGGCGCCGCGATCGCCGGCGGCATAGACCGAGTAGTCCCAGAGCGAGATCCTGCCCTGCCGGTCGATGCCGGAGACGATGCTCACCACCGCGGCGGGATCGAAGGCGTCGTAGAAAAATTCCTCGGCGCGGGTCCAGGCGACCTGCACCGGCTTGCCCGCGATCTGCGCCAGTTGCGCCGCTTCGACCGCCTGGCGATCCGAGCTCTTGCCGCCGAAGCCGCCGCCTAAGAAGGGGGTGATGACGCGCACGTTCTTGGGGTCGAAGCGCAGCGCCTGCGCGATCCGGTCACGGGTCGGGAAGGGCGTCTGCGTCGATGCCCATACCGTCGCTTTGCCGTCCTCGACGCTGGCCAGCGCGGCGTGCGGCTCGATCGGGGCGTGCGCGACGTAGCCCTTGCGGTAGCTGGTCTCGAACACCTGGACCGCGTTCGCGCGCCCCGTTGCGAGCTCGCCGCTATGCGAGATCTCCTTGGGGTCCGTCGATGCGCTCACCAGATGCGCGAAGATGCTCTCGCCATCGACCTGTGGCTGCGGCACGCGCCACTCCGCGCGGATGCGTTCGAGCGCGGCGGCGGCCGCCTCGGGGTCGGCGTGGAGGACGGCGACGAGGCCGTCGCGCCGGATCAGCCTGACCCCGGGCAGCTTGGCGGCGGCGGTCGTGTCGAGTCGTGAAAGTGTCGCGCCGTGCGCCGGTGGGCGCAGGATGCGCGCGTAGAGCATGCCGGGCAGGCGGATGTCGGCCGCGTACTTCGCCTCGCCGCTCACCTTCTCGGGTGCGTCGAGGCGCTTGGGCGAAGTGCCCATCTCGCGAAATTCGGAGACGGTGCGCAGCGCCGCCCGCTCGCCCACCGCGTGCGCGATCTTCGCGCCCTGGGCCAGCTCGCCGTAGCTGATCCGGCGCGCCGAGTCGGCCGCGACGAAGACGACGCCGTCCTCGACCGCGAGCGCGGCTTGCGGCACGCCGAGCTTCTTCGCGGCCAGGCGCAGCAGCACCGCGCGCGCGTCGGCGGCGGCCGCGCGCAGCGCCGGCCCGAACATGCGGGTGGTCAAGGAGCCGAAGGTACCCATGTCCCACGGGCACAAGTCGGTGTCGCCCAGGACCATGTCGATCGACGAGAGCGCGACCCCCAGCTCCTCGGCCGCCATCTGCGCCTGTGAGGTCATCACGCCCTGTCCCATCTCGATCTTCCCGGAATAGACGGTGACCCGGCCGTTGCCGCCGATCAGCAGGTAGGCGTTGAAATCCTCCGGGTAGATGCGGCCCCGGTCCTGGGCAAAGAGCGACGCGGGATCGGGGCCGAAGAACACGACGATGCCGCCGCCTACCAGCTTCAAGAAGCTGCGGCGGTCGATGCCGCGGGATGCGCTCATGGTGCATCCCCGATATGGCTGGCGGCGGCGATCGCCTCGACGATCCGCTGGTGCGCGCCGCAGCGGCACAGGTGGTGCTCCATGCCGGCGATGATCGCGGCGCGGGACGGCGCGCGGTTCTGGAGCAGCAGCGCATGGGCACCCATCACCATCCCCGAGCTGCAGTAGCCGCACTGGAGGCCGCCGTGGGCTATGAATGCCTGCTGCAGCGGGTGGAGCCGGCCGTCCCGGGCCAAGCCCTCGATGGTGAGCACTTCCCGGTCCGCCACGTTCTTGAGCGGGGTCAGACAGGCGTGCGCCGCCTTGCCGTCGATGATCACGGTGCACGCGCCGCACTGGCCGGTGCCGCAGCCGTACTTGGTGCCGGTGAGCCCGAGGTCGGTGCGCAGCACCCAGAGCAGCGTGCGGCCGTCGTCGGTGTCGAGGCTCACGGGCTGGCCGTTGAGTTGGAATCGGATCGAGGTTTTCATGTTGCCCCCATGCGGGACCCGGGACCGGGCGAGAGGGCATTATCCGAGCAGGCGGGAGAGAGGCTGCTTGACGAAAATCAACAGAAATGCAAATGGAATTTTATCGGCGCGCTGCGATCGGATTGGCAATCCGGATCGGCGCGCTGCGCTCGCGATGACGAGCAATCCTGATGGTTCAGGGCAAGCCGCAGGCCGCGGCAGCGGTCAAGTCGCCAGGCGGGAGCGCTCGGCGATG
>JAPTVL010000519.1 GCA_028065725.1 Betaproteobacteria bacterium | reverse complement strand
CGAGGTCGCCCGTTGCTGTTCAAACCTTCCACAGCCATTACATGGCCCCCAGGCTGGGCTTCATGCTCAGGCGGCGCTGATCGCACAAGCCCTTGATTTCACTCTGGTGCGGGAGGGGGACTCGAAAAAAGTGCGCAAGTCACTGATGTAAAAAGATCTAAATGGCCTTGCATGTCATGACTTACTGCTCGACTTACTGGAACAAACTGAGTTCGCAGGCAAATCGGGAACTCGAACGCCTCGATGCCTTACATTGCGCGGAGTAGCTCTGTACGAAATGCAATTAAATGTTGGTAAAGTGGCCAACGATAGAAAATAGTGAGGCATCGCTTGACGCCATGGAACTCGTGTGAAACACTGGGTACATCATGGCAATGCAAACCTATACTGCGGATGAAATCGAGGCGCTAAACCGCCTCGAAGCGGGGTGGTGGGCGGGACTCACGGAAGAGCAACGCGCCCGCGGGCTTTCTGAGTATGAGCATACTGCCCTGGTAGAGGCAGCCATCGAGCTTTTGACGTGCCATCGGAGCAAGTTGCGCAAGCTCGACCAAGTCAAGGTGATGATGGCGCGCTTGCAACTCGCTCGTGGCCGAGAAAAGAAGATTCGACGTCTGGCCGCGGCCGAAGCGATCACAGAGGCGCGAAACCGCACGGCGGCGCTGATCGAGTTTGTTGTTGACTTGCTCAAGCTCATGCTTGCCGCGGCCAAGCCTCAGCGCGATGAGTTCCTGCGCCCCGCACCCGTACCATCACTTGCTGGCCGCGCCATTGCTGATCTAAACCTCACGCCCCGCGTCCTGGCCCAGCGGCCCCAACTTGCCCGCGTCTAGCGCGGGCGGCTCCCACTTTTTCCATCTGCTGAATTAGCCGCCTCGCGCTGTGTGCGCCGGGCGGCTTTTTCGTTTCCGCAACCCGCGCTCCCGGCCCGCACAGTCAGCGCCAGACCCGATTCATCTTCACCCAGTTGCTTCAAAAAAGGGTTGCTCCGCAGGAGCAAAGAGATGGAAAAGGAAGTGAAAGAAGGGCTCGCCAGCAGCGGTGAAGCCCAAAAATTTTTGAAAACGAGCCGCACCACGCTGTGGCGCGCAGGGCAAGCCGGAGCGCTTACTCAAATCAAGTTCGGCCGGGCAGTTCGGTATCGATGGGAGGATCTGGAGCGCCTGTCTCGCGAGGGGCTCCCGAGCTTTCGTGGAGCTGAGAAGGGGGGTGTGTGATGAGCCGCCACCTAATTAAACTAATCAGCCCCGTTTCGCGCCAAATCTTTGCCGGCCTGCCGACAAAATTGCAGGCCGAGGTGCTGAGGCAGCGCGGGTTTTGCAGCGCGGCGAGCTTCGAAGATTTGATTCAAGAAGCCGCGCTTTTGGCCTTGTCGGGCAAGAAAAAAAGCCTGCGGGGCTGGAACCAAAGCAAAAACTCACCCGGCTGGGGCACGGTCGGGAGGACAGACTCCGAGCAGGACGAGATCGACGCGGCATGCGCCGCCGTCGAGGCCGCCGACACGTTCGACCCCCTCAAAGAGCTGATGTTTTTCCAAGAGGCCGAGGCGCGAATCGCGAGCGACCCATCGGTCCTGGGCATCGCGCAGCGATCCGCCGACCTGGCGCGCCGCACGGGCCGCGCCGGAGAGGTCGCCTGCCGGGACGGAATCTCGGCCCGCCGCGCCCAGCAGGTTTTTGACATGCATCGCGAGGCAATTCGCAGGGGGCAAATGGACTTGTTCGACGGCCTCGAAGGCGATGAGGGGGCGGACGAATGAGCGCGCACGACAAGCATGAGGTTGCAGCACTGTGCGCCGCGGGTGCTGGAATCAGAATCACGGACGCACACGATCTCATGGTCTGCCATCCGGGGCCGGTCGATTGGGTGATCGACGGGCTTGTCCCGCTGGGTACTACTTTTGATGTGTTCGGCCCACCGGGCGTCGGCAAAACGACGTTGCTCACTGACTTGGCCCTCGCGTTCGCGAGCGAGGATGGGTCGTGGCAAGGTCGGGCGTGCTGGGGAGGGCCGGTAGTGATCCTCGGCGGGGAGCGCACCAGTGAACAGGCTCTCGCGCGCGATCTGTGGCGCACAGGCAGAAAGCAGCCGCCTCGCGGCGGCTTGATCCTCCCCACACAGGCTGACGGCAGCAGCCCTCCAATCTGGACCTGGAACCGCCGAGCAGATGGCGGCGCTGGGGCGTGGTTGCTGACCGAATGGGGGCTACGCATCACGGATTTGCTGCTGAGTACGAGGCCGGTGATGGTCATCATCGACACAATTATGTCGGCCGCCGGCGGCTGCGATTTGCTGGACCAGCCGCAGCAATACAAGCTCGGGGCGACGATCTTGGCGTGGTCGAAGGCCGTCGGCTGCGCGCTGACCGCAACGGTTTCGCACACAAATCAAGCCAGCGCCAGCCTTGGCTTTGCGGAGCGTCTGGATTACACGTCGCGGGCAGGCGGAAATGGCTTGCCTGGCGCCTTGCGGCAAATCGCTGGGGTCACGGCGCTCGGCAGTTCCGCCTCAGACCTCGCTCTTAAAAAAGCTTGTGGACTCGAGTCGAGCGCGGACCTGTTTTTGTTCGGCTTCAGCAAGTTTAACGAAGCCCCGAGGCCGGACTGGAACAAGTCAAGTCCGGCGGTCTTTGGTCAGCCTTGCGGCAAGCTCGAGTTGGTCATGCCCGGCGAGGAAGTCAAAGAGCGGCTGAGGTCGTTCGAGGCCGCGATCGGCGACGAGGCTGAGCGCGATGCGGCGCTGAAAGCAAGCAAAAAACGTGGAGGAAGAAATGGCACAGGGTTCTAAGACAAAGAGGTCGAAGTCCCCCGCCTCCGCGCGGGTCAACATGGCGCTCACTCGGCAAATTGCTCGGCAGGAAATGGCGCTCGGCCTGATGTCTCTTTTCAGGCCGCTTCCTGATGGAGCAGCCAGACGAGAGGTCGTCAGTGAGCAGCGCTTTGCTGGGGCGCTGGTGCGGGTGCGCGGGATCGAAATGAGTACCTTCGAGCAGGGCATTTTCCTTGCGCTGCTCGCGCTGGGCCTCGGCCAAATTCGAGGCGGAGCGATGACCACAGCGCGCGAAGCTGGGCTACTTCCGGAGCTTGGAGGGACCGGTGTCAAGCGCGACGGTGAAAACCTCGCCGGGGAGCAGCCATGCTTGCAAATCGAAACAAGCTTGGCCGAGCTTTGCCGCATGGCAGGGCTTGATGAGGACCCAGGCGCGACGACGCGCAGGGCGATCATCGCAGGGTTTGAGCGTCTGCAGGCTTTGACTGTCGCTGCGGAATGGGGTGAGGGGAAGTGGGGAGTCTCGAGCCTCATTGCCGGCGGGTTTAGAGGCGATGGAACAGGGGCCGTGAAGGTCACGATCAACCCCCGAAGCACCCAAGCACTTCAGGGGTTGAGCCGCTCATATTCCTCGATCTCAATGCGCTCCTGGCGCGCACTCAAGGGGCCTACTGCGCGCACGCTGTACGCCTGGCTCGCCGCGTGGTTCAACGGGCAATCCGGCGCGCGAAAAATCAGCATTGATGCGCTTGAAGGCCATGTTTTCGGCGGGGTCGCGCAGGACAAATCAACACGAAGCCGCAGGCGCGCGGCGTTGCGCGCCGGGCTTCAATCTCTGCGTGACGCGACCTGGGGGGAGTGGGAGGCACGGGTTGAGTCCGGGCAAGCCAGCGTCACCCGCACATTCACCCCGTCCAGCGCGCAACCTGGGCGGCAAGAAATCCACGAACCCCGTCCAGCTATCAACCGAACCCCGTCCAGCTATCAACCGGCTCACTCTCAAAACGACGCCGTACAAGTAGTGTGTACGAGTACACACAACACACCAAAAAAAACCAGTCCCTCACCAGTCTCTGCGCGGGCTTGATGCCCGCTCGAGATGGTGAGGCACAAAGCAAACCACAAACATGAACCTACGCCCCCCCCGGGGGGGCGAGAAACCAAAACAAAAGGCAAATACGTGAACACACGATCCCAAAAAAACGGCGACGGCCGCGAGCCGGTCGAGCGGCTGTGCCTGCCGCCCGAGCGCGCGGCGCGGCGGTTCATCGGTGCCATGCTTCAGTTTTGCCCGAACCTCGAAATCGCAGCGCTGCACAACCCACAGACGCAGGCCGAGCGAATGGAAAAGCTTGGTTCTGTCATGGCTGGCGATGGTGATGCCGCCGTGGCAGCCTTGCTGCGCCTCGCGCGCGGTGCGAACACTCGTGGAAACGCGAACATCCTCGCCCGCCCGGACCCCGCGGCGCCACACCCTTGGATCTTTATTGACGATCTGCCGCTGAGCCTTGGGGTTGCTCTTGCTGAGGAAATCGCGGCGCTGGTCATTGAAACCAGCGCCGGGAATTGCCAGGTCCGGCTCCTTTCCTCAATTCGCCTTGATTTGGAATGCAGGCAGGCCGCGCAAGAGATCATTTGCATCCGATTCGGGGCTGACCCGGGCAGCATTGCGGGTGACAAGTGGGGGCGGCTACCTGGCTTCACGCAGCGCAAACCAGGCAAAGCGGGGCAATGGACGAATCTGAGGGTGGATAGCACACAGGACCGCGAGCCGGTCGGCGTTGAGCACATCATCGAGCTCGCCGCAGGACAGAAGATGAACGAGACGGTCCAGGCCCAGGCCTCTTTCTCGCCCCCCAGGGGGGGCGTAGGTTCACTCCTTTTGCCCGGCCCACGCGGGCCACTACTCCGCGGCGGAGCCCGCGAGGGCGGCGAAGGTGGCTACCGCAATGAGTTTGCCTTCGCCTGCCACAGCCTTCGCGCCGGCGTACAGCCCGCAGCGATCGCTTCGAAAGTTGCCGCCAATGCCCTCTCCCGTGGGAAGCGCCGCACACCAGAGGCCGCGCGGCTGTACGCGGAAAAGCTTGTCTCCGCTGCGCAATCTCGGCTGCGCGACGCGCCGCATGCTTGACTCGGGTCAGCAGCGCCTGACTGGCGGCACCTCGCGCCCATAAAGGGCGCAGGGAGCGCAAGCCAGGCGGGCGATGGCGATGCCGCGGACGCACTTTGATTTCGCCAGCCGCTGAATGGCCATGAGCAGGCCGTTCAAGTCTCGCTCGAAAACGGGAGCGTGAAATGGAGAATAAGGCAGCATTGATTTTGATTGCCGCTGCCGCGGAGCGGCGGCGCATTGCTGACATCGGCAACGCCGCAAGGAACCGTGCGAGCGCCGAAGCGGCCGAATTGCATAGGCGGAAGCCAATAGAAAATGCGGCGGCGCTCTCTGCTTTCGTTGCAGAGCAGCGCGAAGTCCACGAGAAGAGTTTCCTCGAATCGGTCGAGTCGGCGTCGGATTTTGCGATGCGGCTACGCGAAACACGTGATTTTCTAGCGCGTTCGTATCAGCCATCGCGCGGCGGAGTGCTGGCGGAGCGCATAAACAAAACTACCAGCAACTGGATTAGCTACATCCAGATGCGGTGGGCTTTATACGGCGATGAGGCGCGTTTCTCAACGAACTACGAATTCGGCGTGGCAAAAGCGCTTTATGCAATGTCGCCTAATTTAGAGATGTGGGCGCTGAAGAAGATTCGAGATTGAGAACCCGTATTGCCAGCCCCGCCGCGTTTCGTTTCGCATTGCTCTGAATAGACATGCAAGTCACCATTTCCCCAAATTCACCCAACACAAGGCCCCCACCATGACCACCCGCACCCAACTAACTCACGAATTTCAAATCCTCAGAACCGGCCCCAGCGAGTACAGGTTCTCTTTCTTTAACCCCGTCACCCGCACGATTTGCGACGTGCCGATGACGCGGCGCGAGGTTGCGATTTTCCAAGTCCTCGCTTCACAAATCTCAGAACGGGTTGAGAAGGATTATTCAGCAGCCGCTTGCGGCCCGGACATTCATTAAGAGATTTTCCACCACCACAGGAGCACGACATGGAAGCCACAAAAGAAAGCGAGTCAAGATCGAAATTCCTTGATTACCAGGATCTTGGCGCGCGCAAGTACCTAACTATTTTTCTCGGGCTGCTGGTGCAGGGCTTTGTTGTCGTCGCGTCCACAAATTCGTATCTCTTTGCAGTCGCCGCGATGATTGTTTCCATCCTGGTTTTGCGGATTTTCCCGAATTTAGGCTTTTTCTTGCTCGCCTTGCTTTCCTGTGTCACGCTGGTCGGCATGTTTATTTTGCCTGATTTTATCAAAAAAAATCCCGCTGGCGACGAGCACCTACGCGGCAGCGAAGTATTGAGCTCCGAAGACCTGGCAAAGCTTATTCGTAGTCGCGATCAGTAATTACATCCACGCATTCATACGAGGTCTTCAATCATGGATTCAAACCAAAACCCCAATCGCTTCAAACTCTTGAAACTTGCTTTCGTCGCCCTGCGCGGCGCGATTCTCGGCTTTCTGATCGGCGTCATGCTCGTGTCGGCCCGCGGTTATTTTCTTTTGCGAGCCGCGCGTGATTCGCTCATTCAAAATGGCAACGGTCTTGAAGTCGGAACATGGCCTCATTACCTGAATGAGTATATCGTCTACAAAATCGCGGAGTTATTGGCACCCTTGCCGGGCGCATTGACCTGGCTGGGGCATAGCTCGCAGAGCATGGTTCAGGCGGCCGGCATGTGGAATCTCGACATGCACATGTACGGCCAAGCCAGCGTCGAATATTGGCTTCTCCAAAACCAGGGCCGCGCCTATTCGACCATTGAAATCAGTGTCGGTATTTGCATGACGCTTGCGATTCTGATTTATATCGTGCGCGCGATTGTGTCCAGCAAAAATGACGATGATTGAGCCATGCAACCACCCCAATATCCATCCTGCAAGCCGCCGTCGCCAGAAGCGATGGCGAGCCTGCCAGCAAATGCCGGATTCTGCCGTCCATTCCCTTTCGGTCATGGACTAACCCCCCTTCGCCTTGGCAGGCTCAGGAGGCGCACACACTATGTAGCTCCGCTACCCAGTGTGAAGCCGCATAGATGCTGGCCCGGACGGGTAAACCGAAAACTTTCGAGTCGCCTGCGGCTTTTCGCCAGGAGCCGCGCCGTTGCTTACGCAATCAGGTAAACCAGGCCGCGCGTTTCGCTTCGCGCTGAATATGGTCGAGCAGTCCAACCCAAGGAGAATGCGCATGCAGGACACGATCAGCTTCAAAGTCGATGAAGAAACCCGCCGTTTGATTAAGTCGGCGGCTGAGCAAATGGGCATGAGCCCCGGCCAATATTGCCGCTTCAAAGCCATACAGGATGCCCGGATCGCCGACCTCGAAACCAAGATCGACGGAGTTGCCGAAGCCAGCCGCGCCGAGATCCAGAAGGCCAAGGCCGAAATCGTAGAGGAGACAAAAGAAATCGCTCGCAAACTGTCCTCGTTTTTAATCACCAACCTCAAAAAGTAAGGAGTATTCATCATGATGTTCGGAAATATTTTGACCGGCGATAATCTCACCTACGGCGAGCTTTTCACGGAAATGCGCCTTGCCAAAACCGCTCGCATGTATGTGTTGCGGCTTGTGTTCGTCATCGCATCTGCCTTAATGCTGGGCGGCCTCGCTGGGGTCATTACAAACAGCTACGCCATCGGATTTGTCACGTCTGTTTTTATTTCCATCTTCGGTTTGGTATTGCCTGGGTTCGTCATGGCGCCGTCATATTTGCTGACTGTCGGTTTTCTCATTCTCATCGACTCCGGGCAATACAAGCGCCGGGTGGCGTCGAATTCGGCTGGTGGTTTGCTGCGCGGCGCTCAAGTCGTTTTTGGCGCTGACCTTGCGCAGCAATTAAAGAGCAAGAATAAAGTCGAATCAAAAAAGGGAACACAGGCCGACATTCCCGAAATGGACTTCGGTGGCATCCCCGTGCCATTCAAGCGCGAGAATACCGGTTTCATGGTCGCCGGTTCTCCGGGCACCGGCAAATCGGTTGCGATTCACTCCGGCATGATGCCGACGATGATCAAGCGCGGCGATAGGGCATTTATCGCCGACCGCTCGGGGTTATTCGTGAGTCGTTATTACAACCCGAAGAACGGAGACGTGATTCTCAACCCGCTGGACTCTCGCGCCGTATCCTGGAGTCCATTGGCTGAAATCAAAAATCCATGGGACTGCAAAACCATCGCGAAGTCCCTGGTTCCGGATACAGCCGGCGAGGGAACCGCTGGCGAGTTTCAAAAATACGCGCAGACATTTTTGCAGTCGATTTTGACGTATTGCTTCGAGAACGGGCTGGCGAACAGCGATATTTACCACCTCGCTGTGCAAGCCAATATTGACGAACTCCGGGAGAAGCTTGGTGATACTCCAGCCGCCGCGCAAATCGCCGAGGGTAATGAGCGCATGTTCGGCAGCATCCGGGCAATCGTGGCGACCTATGTTGATCCAATCGAATACCTGCACCCGCATGCGGGAGTGAATGGATTTTCGATCAAGGATTATGTGTTGAATGGCAAAAGCAAGGGCCGCATTTTCTTCAACTACATGCCGGATCAGATGGACATGATGAAAGCGATGGTTGCGACATGCATGGACATTTTCGCACTGTCTGTCATGTCCCTGCCTGAAAACCCGCATGGCCGCCGCATCTGGATTATCGCCGATGAATTCGCCAGCCTGGGCAGGGTTCAGAGCATGGAGAATTATCTAACCAACGCGCGTAAGCACGGCGGCTCGGCAATTCTCGGTTTGCAAAATATCAGCCAATTTTTCCAGTTGTTCGGGGAGCATTCCGCGAAGACAATGTTGACCAGCATGGCAAGCTGGTTGATTCTGCGCGCTGCCGACCCGGACACGGCTGAGTTCATGTCGAAAGCGATTGGCGATAAGCAAATCAGCCGCACGATCACAAACACGAGCGACACCAGCAGCAATGATGGCGGAAGTAGCACGACCAGCCAAAACCAGCAGATCAATATCGAGCGTGCCGTTCTACCGAGTGAATTGTCTGCTCTTCCTGATCTGGTCGGCTATATCCGCCTGGGCGATTTGCCTACTGCGAAAGTCAAGTTGCGCCTGCCTGGGCACGCTGAGCCGGTTGCTGAGCCTTATGTCCCCGCCGAAATGCGCGCCCGTAACGCAGCCAAGCCGCGCATTGAAGCCGCAGTTCTCGACATTTAACCAACCCCAGCCCCGGCCATGCGCCGGGGCATACTCAATATGGACAAACCATGATCAAGCCAACAGAAATCACGAACGCCGGTGCAGCCGCGGGCTATTACAGCCAACAATCAAAAGCCTCGGAATACTATTCAGGTGAAGCCACCCCCAGTGCCTGGAGCGGCAAGGGCGCCCAAATCCAGGGGCTCAAAGGCCCCGTGGATGGTCTGGATCTGACGCGACAGCTTGAGGGCAAAATCGCCGACATCATGGGCATCCGTGAGCTCGGCAGGATTGTTAAGGGTGAGCGTGAGCACTGCGCCGGCTGGGATTTCACGGTCTCGTCTCCCAAGTCCGTCAGCATTGAGGCTCTTGTGTATGGCAACAAAGCCGCACTCGAGGCGCACCGGCGCGCTGCTCAGGCCGCCATGGCTTACCTTGAAGCTCATGCCCAGGCTGTCATCCGCGGGCAGCGGGTCACGACCGGAAATTTGACCATGGCGGGATATGAGCACGTTCTCAGCCGTGAGGGCGATCCCCAACTACATGTTCATTTTCTTGTCAGTAATGTGACATTCGACGAAAACGGCAAAGCGTATTCGCTTGCGAATCGAGGCATGTTCCAGCATTACCGCGCCGCCGACGCCATCTACCACTCTTCCCTCAGCCACGAACTTCAGCGAGCCGGCATTCCCGTCCGTCACGACCACGAGGGCCGGGTCGAAATCGATAGTTACAGCCGTACCGACATTGAAGATTTCTCCGGCCGCAGCAAGCAAATCCTTGCGTTTCTTGAAGCGCGCGGCTTGACCCGGGAGCAGGCGAGCGCCGAGCTCCGCAACATGGCCGCGCTGGGCACCCGCAAAGACAAGGAATACCTGGAGAGCCGCGCCGCCAACGCCGAGCGCTGGCAGGCCCAGGCCGAGGCCTTGGGCATCAAGCCCACGGAGCTCGATCCAGAGACAGCCAAAGCCATGCGCCAACTCAAGCCAGCCGAGGCCGCCAAGGCCGCCGTGGACGCCGCAAAGCTCCATCTAACAGAACGTGAATACGTATTTGCGGATCGTGACCTGCACCAGCAAGCGGCCCGGTTCAGCGCGGGCGCCTGCACCTGGGCTGAGATCCAGAAAGAGATTGCGCGTCAAGAAAAGTCCGGCGAGTTGCTGAGCAAAAAGGTGAACTACACCCCGCTCTACACCACATCCGAAGCCATTGAAGCCGAGAAGTCAGTCGCCGCCCTAGCCGCCGGCCAGGGCGAGCATATGCCGGTGATGAACGCAAGCGAATTCGAAGCAGCGCTTGCGCAGTTCGAAGCTCGCAAGAGCGAGTTGCTGGAAAAGAAGGACTTTTCTCTCACTTCCGAGCAGCGCGCCGCCGCATCGATGATCCTGACCGGCGACGACCGCTTTCAAGGCGTCCAGGGCTTGGCCGGCACGGGCAAGACCACGATGCTTGAGTTCGTGCGGGAAGCCGCTCAAAGCAAGGGTTGGAGCATCGTCGGTCACTCCAACGGGAGCGAGCAGGCGGCCAAGATGGAGCAGGAATCAGGCATCAAATCCACAACCACCGCGCGCCATCTGATCGATGAGCACAAAGCCGCAGATACGGAAGTACGTAGCGACGTAAAGCAGAAACCCGCCGCGCCGATCCGTGAGCTGCGCATCATGGACGAGGCCAGCCAGGCCGGCCAGCGCGAGTTCAATGACGTGATCCGGACCACCGAAGCCGCAGGCGCTCGCACCGTATTTCTGGGAGACAAGCTACAGCATCAATCCGTTGAAGCTGGACGCGCCTTCGAGCGCGCGCAAGAGCACATGCCGGTGTCGGGCCTGGGCGCCGACAGCATCCGGCGGCAGACCACCGCGCACATGAAAGACGCCGTGAAGGACATCCTTGACAAGCGCCACGCCGACGCGCTTTCGCGCATCAAAACCGTCGAAATCCGCGACGCGCAGAACAGTCTAAAGCCCGACGCGACGCGCGATGAAAAGCGTGAAGCCGCGAAGCTGGACAACGCCGCCGTCATCAAAATGCTGGCTTCGGACTACACAAAGCTGAATGACGACGAACGTTCCGAAACGATTGTCATCACCTCGACCAACGAAGACCGCCGCGCGATCAATGAAGCGATCCGCGACGGGCTCAAGCAGCAGGGCGCCTTGGGCACCGGTATCGAAGTCACGACGCTGCGCAAGGCCGATTTGACGAAAGAAGAAAGCAAGCTCGCAGCGAATTACCTGCCCGGCCAGATCATCGAAACGACCAGCAAAACAGAGCGTTTTTTGCAAGGCACGCAGCTCGAAATCATCAAAGCCGACAGCCGCACGAACACACTCACCGCGCGGGACGGCGAGGGGAAAGAGCACATCATCGATGTGAAGAAAATGCGCCTGGGCGTGTATGAACCGGAGAAGCGCGAGTTCGCCGTGGGCGACCGCATCAAGCTCACCGAAAACCACCAGCTCACAGCAGGCGTGCGCGTGCGCAACGGCCAGACCGCGACGGTCGAGCAAGTCACCGCCGACCGCCTGACCTTGCGCCTTCAATCCGGGGAGCGGGTTGAAATCGACGCGCGCAAGCGGCTCAAGGCAGAACACGGCTATGCATCAACAAGCCATGCAGCCCAGGGCCAAACCGTCAACCGTGTGCTGATCCACCACAACGTCCACAGCGGCCACCACGGCGACCGCGAGGGCTACGTGAACATCACGCGCGCCCGCGAGGACGCTGTTCTCTACACAC
>JAPTVL010000420.1 GCA_028065725.1 Betaproteobacteria bacterium | reverse complement strand
ATGACAACATTCTCCAATATCACTCTTGGAGATACAACGTTTCAGATGCTCAAAGGTTGTCATGTTTTACGGAAATATCAATAGGTTCGAATATCCAGAGCCTTGTCCTTTCAATTCCGTCAAGATATCTAATGACGTGGAGATTAGCCCATACGGATCGTCTTATCAATTTATGGTCATGCGGACAGGGAGAGTTTGAGTCTGGCCGCTTTAAGTCTGGAAATTTATCAAGCCGCAGAAGACGATGACGAAAGACTGCATCACGGATCGATTCGCCTGAGAGGCTCGGTCAATAGTCGGCGCTGGCAGGACGGCGATTTAGCGGCAGGCGGCCACGGCGGAAGGTGTAACCGGTGCCGGCAGTGGCGCAGCGGGCGACAGCGATTCCAGAAACTCCACCAGGTCTGCGCTTTCGGTCTCACTCAGCTTCAGCGGCTTGAGGATGCGCTCGCCGTCGGCATGCAGGCGATCTTCGTCCAGTTCCGAGTAATGCCGCACTACCTCGTGCAACGTGGCGAGGCTGCCGTTGTGCATGTAGGGCGCGGTGAGCTTCAGGTTGCGCAGGCTGGGCACCTTGAATTCACCGAAGTTGCGATGCTCGGGCCGCAAGAATTTTGTTCCCGTGGCATTGGCGCGCGTGGGATCGTCGTTGTGAGAGCCGAGCAGGTTGTTGGGGTTGGCGAGGAGGCGCTTGATGCCGCCCTGGCGGCCGGGATCGACACCGTCTGGTTTGATGAAGAAGGACACGCCGATGTCGCCGAACTCACCATTGCTGAACAGCGGCCCGGCGTGGCAGGTGGCGCATTGTCCGCGTCCGAGAAACAGGCGCAGGCCGCGTTGCGCGGTCGCCGGGTAGGCCGCGGTCGCCTGCGTGTCGCCGCGTTGCAGCGCATCGCGGAATTCGTCGAAGGGTGTTGCCGGCGAGACCAGCGCCTCCTGCCAAGCAGCGATCGCCTTGGCGACGTTGACCAGCAGTTGCGGATCGCCGGCATGCGGCCGCTTGCCGAAAGCCGCGGTGTAGTGGCAATCCAGCACGGCCTTGCCGCGCAGGGTGCGCGCCACGCGCGAGGCCTTGCCGCCCATTTCCTGCGGATCGAGGATCGGGCGCAGGCTGGCCGACCACAGGTTGTCGTGGCCGCCGTCCCAGCCGAACCAGCGCTGGTGGCGCACGTTGAGCAGGCCGGGGGTGTTGCGCACGCCGGCGACCAGGCCGCGAGCGGTGGCGCGGCCATCCTGGAAGCCCCGCGCCGGGTCGTGGCAGGAGGCGCAGGCGACGCGCCGGTTGGCCGACAGGCGCGGTTCGAAAAACAGGTCATGGCCGAGGCGGATCGCGGCGGCGTTGCCCGACACGCGATTCCCGGGATCGGATGTCCACGGTAGTGGCCAGGGTCCGTGGGCGGCGATGCGGGCGAGTTCCGCGGCGCTGAAATCCTCGCCGGCGAATGCGGCGGCGGTCGACAGCGCGGCCAGCGCCGCGGCGATCAGCCGCTTGCGCACCGCATTCCTAGTCGATCTGCACGTCATCGGTGAGGCGCGTCGTCTCTTTCCCGGCCTGCACCTCGAAGACGAGCTGCCAATGGCCGGCCATGTGGAACATCATGCCCTCGACGCCAAAGCGCCCATCACCCAGCGGCGTGATGCGCGGCCGATAGTTCATGCCGTGCCGGTGCTCCGGCATCGTCGCATCGGCCTTCTGCAGGCGGGCGGCGGAGATGCCGGCCCGGTCGCACAACTGCACCTCCAGCGCGAAGTGCTTGGCCATCGGAATCCGGCTGGGCTTGCCGGCCAGGACCGGCCGATAGGCAAGTACCAGTTCGCCTGCCTTCAGCACCGCGCCATCGGTCGCGTTCGGCGGGCAGGCGGCTTGTGCGGCGCTTGTGATTACGCCCAGGGCCAGCGCAATGAGCGCACGGTCGCCGTGCCACCAGCGCCGACTATTGGTCATTTGCTCGCCATCATCGAGGCGAACAGGGTTTCGCCATTGCGCCAGCCGATGCGTTCGGCGATATCGCGCGGCAGATCGGCCAGCCAGGCGCGCGACCAGTCGGCATGCTCGGCGATGTAGTGCCAGCGTTCCGGCGTGAAGGTGTCGGTGCCGACCAGGAAGCGGTCGGGGAATTCGAGGAAGGCCTCGCGCCAGGCGGGATCGACCTTGCCGTTGGTGGCGTGATCGTTGCGGAAGGCCAGGTCCGCGTACAGTTTGCGATGCTTCTCGAGCATCGCGCGCACTGCCTCGGGCCGGTCGAATCCCGAGTGGGCCCAGAGGATGCGCGCCTCGGGGTCCTGCACCAGCACTCGCTCGATCGCATCACTGTCGCCGTGCAGGTGCAGCCAGAGTTTGTGCTGCTTCGCCAGTTGCACCGTGCGCCGCACCACCGGCAGGTCGGCGTCGGCGCCATAGACGTGGAATTCGCCGATCGCCGCGTAGCGATACTTCTTCAGGCGATCTTCGAGGTGGGGGATGATGGTTTCGTCGCGTATCCAGCTCGAAATCTCGCCGCGCTTGCGATAGGGCCGCAGGGAGGGCACCACGAGGTCGGGCGCCTCGGCATAGAGCTTCTGCGTGCCCTCGTCGCTGGAGCTGGACACCATCGCGCGCTTGAGTCTGGCCTTGCGCAGGATGGCGATGGCCGCCTTGGGCGGCGTACTCTCCCAGGCATCGTGGCTGTAGTGCACGTGGGCATCGAAGATCGGCAGTCTGGTATCGGCCGCCGCTGCCGGCGGCAGGGCGGACAGAGCGCCCAGCGCGGCGGCGAATGCTGCAATCCGGACAAGCGGTTTCATGGGCCACTCCTTGTCGAGCTGCGCCGGAATCGTTGAATGTTCAACGATGGCGCCATGAGTATCCCTGCACTTGGCGGTGGCAGTCAATTGCCCGGAGCGTCCCCCGTGTTCGACGCAGCCGGCGGGCTGGTCGCCGCCGGACGAAACGCCGCCGCGGCAATTTCCTGCGCCAGCGGCCGTGCCACGCCGAGCATGACCTTGAGCAGTTCCTGTGCAATCAGTTCGCGCAGCAGTGCCAGCGGTCCCGGCAGGCGCACCGAGCGGCTCAGGGAACGGGTTTCTTCGGCATACAGGCGAAAAAGTTCGTAGAGCAGCTGTGCGAACTCCTCGCGCGAAAAGCTCGCGCGCATCGCGCTGCGCAGGCGCTGGCCGCTGCCATGGGCGTGCAGGATGCGCAGCGCGGCCTCATGCAGCAGCTTCATGCGCCGGGCGCGGATCGGCGCGATCTCGTCGTAGCGGACCACGATGTCGACCGGAAACCTGCCGACGCGGGCGAGGAACATGCGGTCGATGTCCTTGGTCGCCTGCAGCAGTTGCGGCAGCAGTTCGTTCCAGTCCGACGCGCTGCCCGGCGCCAGTTCGCGGGAGCGCATGATGACCAGCGTGTCCTTCTCCACCTCCTTGGCCACGTTCAGCGCCAGCACCGGCTCCAGGTGCGGCAGCGCTAGGCGCAGCGGCAGCGCGGCGCGCAGCGCTGCGGTGGTGCGCTGGCTGTAGACGTGGAGGATGCGGCCGTTGAGCCGCGCCAAGGAGCGCGCCGGTTTCACCTCGTCGTTGCCTCGTCAGGCGGCTTCGGCAGGCTGCGGTTTTACCGCACGGTGGAAGCCGAGCATGCCGTGGAATACGGTGTCCGCCCTGACGTCGACAAAACCGAGTTCGCGCAGCAGGATCGACAGTTCCTCGGCGGTGTAGAACAGTTCCAGCGCGTCGAGGAAATACTGCTTGGCCTTGACCGCCGCTGGGCCGCTGCCGACGATCAGGCCGGTCAAGCCGAGGCAACTGCGCAAATAGGTGTAGTAAAGCTGCTTCACGATCGGATTGCGCGGGCGCAGCATGTCGGAGTGGTGAAAACGCCCGCCGGGCTTGAGCACGCGCAGGATCTCGGTGAACACCTCGCGTACGCGCAGATGGCGCGAGGCGAACTGCAGCGTGACGACGTCGAAATGATTGTCGGGGAAGGGCAGCGTGTGCACGTCGCCGATGGTGCTCTTGATCTGGAAGCCGTGGACCGCGGCGCGCTGCTGGCCGACGGTCTGCATGGCGACGCTGCGGTCCATGGCATGCACGTCGAGCGTCGGCTCGCGCTTGAGCAGGGCGATGCCGATGGCGTTGGTGCCGGCGCAGACGTCGAGCACCTTCTGTTTCGGCGCAAGGTCGACCAGCTGCATGAAGCGCTTGAGGAAGTTGCCGAACTGGCCCAGTGCGGCGATGTTGTTGGCGCGGTCGTAATAGGGCGCAACGTCCGCGAATACCTCGTTCAGTTCGTTGCTCCAGACATCGCCGAGACGTTGTTCGCGAACAGCTTCGCGTGAGGCCAGTGGGGGTGGTGCCATGTACTTCCTTTCCTGCAGTGGAATCGGGTTGTTGCCGGTTTGTCCTTGCTAGATTCGCAGCAGGAATACCGCGGAAGCAATGCTGCCGACGATGGCCGCGACATACAGCACCGTCGCTGCCAGCGTGTCGGCGCGCAGGCCGAAATCGTAGCAGGTGCAGCGCAGGCGATGCGCCGAACTCCACAACGACAGCGCCATCACGCCGAAGATGATCAGCTTGCCGAGGCCGCTGGCGGCCAAGGCGTGCATTCTGTCATAGCCGAGGCCGGCCGGGACATGGCCCAGCGCGGCGAGGAAGGTGAGCAGGACCATCACCGGAATGCAGAAGGCGATCACCGTGCCGCCGGCGGCGAAGGGGAACCAGACCACGGGTTTGTGCGATTTGGCCATCTCAGAACACTCCCGCAAGCATCAGCACGATCAGCGACAGCATCGCCCAGGCGACGTAGTGGGCGCCCGAAATCAGCTTGCCGGGGACGAAGTTCTCACCGATTTGTATCGGCATGGCCTTTTGCGTGGCGTTGAACCACGTGGCGGCGTGATACACGGCGGCGACCAGGGCGAGGAACTGAAAGACTATCGACGCCGGGCTCTGCAGCGCCAGCAGAAAGCCTTCCCAGGCCGCCGGTCCGGCAGCCAGGCGTTGCAGGCCGACCACCAGCAGCACGCAGTAGGCGCCGACGAAAATGCTGGTGATTTCGCGCGACATGTAGCGCAGATAGCGCGGCTGGCGGAAATACCAGGTAGTTGGTGGGCATTCGCGAACCAGGGGTCTGCGGCTCATGATATGTCTCCTGCGTCCTCGCGGGAGACGGTATCCCTTGCGGATTTTCCTCCCGGAATCAGGTGTTCGACGATCCAGTCGAGCGAACTGGTGATCTTCATCTGCTGCAAGGCGCTGGCCGGATCGACGTGGGCCGGGCAGACCTCGGAGCAGGCGCCGACGAAAGTGCATTCCCAGACGCCTTCGTGGGTGGCGACCACTTCCTGGCGCGCCAGCCGCCCGCCGTCGCGCGAGTCCTGGTTATAGCGGTGGGCCAGGGTCAGCGCCGCCGGACCGATGAAATGCGGGGTCAGGCCGTATTGCGGGCAGGCCGCGTAACACAGCATGCAGTTGATGCACATCGAATACTGGCGGAACTTCATGAGTTGCGCCGGAGTTTGTTTGTACTCGCCCTCGCTGATCGGTTTCTTCTCTTTCGGGATGACGTAGGGCTTGACCCGCTTGAGCTTTTCCATGAAATCGTCGGGCGCGGTGACCAGGTCGCGCTCGACCGGGAAATGCGCCAGCGGCTCGACCCGGATCACGCCTTCGTAATCACGCAGGAAGGCATGGCAGGACAGTTTCGGTTCGCCGTTGATCATCATGCCGCAACTGCCGCAGACCGCCATGTGGCAGGACCAGCGGTAGTTGAGCGTGGGATCGATGTCGGCCTTGACCTTGTTCAGGGCGTCGAGCACCACCCACTCTTCCTGGCAGACCACTTCGTAGCGCTGGAAACGGGCCTCGGTGTCGGTGTCCGGGTTGTAGCGCAGGACTTCGAGCTGGACCAGACGTTCTTTCATTTGTGGTCTCCCGAATAGTCGCGTACGCCGGGTGGTGATTTGGTGATCACCACGTCGAGGTAATCGACGCGGGGAACGTCCAGGCCCTGGTGATGAACCATGGTGTGGCGCAGGTAATTCCTGTCGTCGCGGAGGACGTAATCGAGACGCTGGTGTGCGCCGCGCGATTCCTTGCGCGCCAGTGCGCCGACCGTGACGGCTTCGGCGCAGTCGAGCATGGAGCCGAGTTCGAGCGCCTGGAACAGGTCGGTGTTGAAGACGCTGGACTTGTCGGTGAGTTTCACATGGCGGTAGCGCTGGCGCAGCTCGTGGATCTTGTTGACGCCCTCCTGCAGGCCTTCTTCGGTGCGGTAGATGCCGACGTTCTTTTCCATCGTATCCTGCATCTCCTTGCGCAGGCCGGACATCGACTCGGTGCCGTCGGTGCGGGAGAAGAGTTCGCCGATGCGTTGCTGGGTCTTTTCGGCCTGGGCGTTGAGCGCAGCGGCATCGGGTGCCGGCAGGCCCTGCACGTGTTCGGCGGCGGAGAGCGCAGCGCGGCGACCGAACACCAGCAGTTCGACCAGTGAATTCGAGCCCAGCCGGTTGGCGCCGTTGAGACTGACGCAGGCGCACTCGCCGGCGGCGAACAGTCCCGGCAGTGGCGTCGCGGCCGCGGTATTGGTCGAGATGCCGCCCATCATGTAATGCACCACGGGGCGGATCGGCACCGCTTCCTTGACGATATCGACGCCGAGATAGGCTTCGGCCAGTTCGCGCACCAGCGGCAGGCGCTCGTTGATCTTCTTTTCGCCGAGATGACGCATGTCGAGCAGCACGCATTCGCCCCACTGCGTGGTGACCGTATTGCCCTTCTGCAGTTCGTGCCAGTAGGCCTGGCTGACGCGGTCGCGCGGTCCGAGTTCCATGGTCTTCAATTGCGGCTGGCCGACCGGTGTTTCCGGGCCCATGCCGTAGTCCGCGAGGTAGCGGCGGCCGTGCTTGTTGACCAGGATGCCGCCTTCGCCGCGGCAGGCTTCGGTCAGCAGGCTGCCGGTGTTGGGCAGCCCGGTCGGATGGTACTGGACGAACTCCATGTCCTTCAGCGGTGCACCGGCGCGATAGGCCATGGCCATGCCGTCGCCGGTCTTGATCGCGCCGTTGGTGGAGAAGGGGAACATGCGTCCGGCGCCGCCGCCGGCGATGATCACGGCCTTGGCGTGGAACTGGCGCAAGTCGCCGCTGCGCATTTCCATGGCGGTCACGCCCTGGCAACGACCGTCATCGACCAGCAGGTCGAGTGCGTAGTACTCGTCGTGGCGCGTGATGGTCGGAAACTGCAGCGAGGTCTGGAACAGCGTGTGCAGGATATGGAAACCGGACTTGTCGGCGGCGAACCAGGTGCGCTGTTTCTTCATGCCGCCGAAGGGCCGCACCGCCACCGAGCCGTCGGCTTCGCGGTTCCAGGGGCAGCCCCAGTGCTCCAACTGGAGCAGTTCCCTGGGCGCTTCGTGGATGAAATATTCGACGCAATCCTGGTCGGAAAGCCAGTCGCCGCCGCCCACGGTGTCGTCGAAGTGCAGGTCGAAGCTGTCGTCGGGCTTGATCACGCCGGCGGCGCCGCCTTCCGCGGCGCAGGTATGGCTGCGCATCGGATAGACCTTGGAGATCAGCGCGATGCGCAAGCTTGGATTGGCTTCGGCGAGGGCGATCGCGGCCCGCAGGCCCGCACCTCCGGCGCCTACGATTGCCACATCGGTTGAAATCGTTTCCATTGTGCCCATCCATGACGTAAACGTTAGTCTCGGGCGCCAGTATCGGTCCTTTGCCGGTCCGCTTGTTGATTTGTGTCAAGAGTCGCGGGCAGCGCATGGGACGCAAGGTGGCGGCGAAAGGCGCCGCCGGTCGGCCGGTCTGGCATTCGCCTGGCGCAGCCGCTATAATCGCGGGCTTCGTTAAACCCTACCTTGTCGCCATGCGTACCAAACTTGTTGCCGGTAACTGGAAGATGCACGGCAGTCTCGCGACCAACGCGGACTTGCTGCATGCCGTTCGTGACGGGGCCAAAGGCCGCGCCGAGACCGCCGTCTGCGTGCCTTATCCCTATCTGGCGCAAGCCCAAGCAGCGCTGACAGGCAGCAACGTGGCCTGGGGTGCGCAGGATGTTTCCGAGCACGCGCAGGGCGCGTGGACGGGTGAGGTGAGCGGGGCAATGCTGGCGGACTTCGGTTGTCGTTATGTGCTGGTCGGCCATTCCGAACGCCGGTCGTTTTTCGGCGATACCGATGCCGTGGTTGCCGCCAAATTTGCCGCAGCGCTCAAGACCGGGCTGATTCCGGTGCTGTGCGTCGGCGAATCCCTAGCCGAGCGTGAAGCCGGGGTAACCGGTCAGGTGGTGACGCGCCAGATCGACGCCGTGCTGGCCGGTTCCGGCGTTGCCGCCTTCGCCAGGGCCGTCGTGGCCTATGAGCCGGTATGGGCGATCGGCACCGGACGCACGGCATCGCCCGAGCAGGCACAGGAAGTCCATGCCCTGATTCGTGCACGCTTCGCGCGCGACAGTGCGGATGTCGCGGCGGGTCTGCGCATTCTCTACGGCGGCAGCGTGAAGGCGAACAACGCGGCCGAACTTTTTGGTCAGCCCGATATCGATGGCGGCTTGATCGGCGGCGCGTCGCTGGTGGCGGCGGATTTTCTCGCCATCTGCGCCGCGGCCTGAAACAACTTGATTGAAGTGACGAGGTTCCAATGGATCTACTGCATACCGTAATTCTGACCGTGCATATCATTGCCGGTCTCAGCATTATCGGCTTCGTGTTGCTGCAGCACGGCAAGGGTGCCGACATGGGCGCCGCCTTCGGCAGCGGTGCTTCCGGCAGCCTGTTCGGTGCCACGGGATCGGCCAATTTCCTGTCCCGCGTGACGGCCGTCCTCGCCGTGGTGTTTTTCCTCACCAGCCTGGGCTTGTCCTACATCGCAACCGCGCGGCCCGCGGTATCGGGCAGCGTGATGGATTCGGCTGCGGTACCGACCGTCCCCGCAGTTCCGGCAGAGCCGCCGGCTGCGCCGGATTCGAAGGCCAAGGACATTCCGAAGTGATTCTTGAAACCTGAAGGTCCATAGATTTTTTTGTTGCGGCGCACGAAGAACTGAATACCTTGTTATATAATTCGCGCCGCTCGCGCTTAGCGCACAACGCCGACGTGGTGAAATTGGTAGACACGCTATCTTGAGGGGGTAGTGGCGAAAGCTGTGCGAGTTCGAGTCTCGCCGTCGGCACCAGTAAAAATAGGCAGCAATTGAAGAAGCAGCAGCAATCGGTTTTGAGCGTCGGATTTCCCGCAGCGTGCAGCGGGTTGGCCGGCCAAGATCAACCAGTGAAGAAGTGGCCGCGCCACAAAAATGCTTGATAACTACTTCCCGGTCCTCGTCTTCATCCTGGTAGGCCTCGCTTTCGGTTGTGCTCCCATCCTCCTTGGTTGGTTGATTGCACCGAATCGGCCGGACAGCGAAAAACTCTCCTCGTTCGAATGCGGCTTCGTTCCCTTCGAAGATGCGCGCATGAAGTTCGACGTGCGCTACTACCTGATTGCCATCCTCTTCATCCTGTTCGACCTCGAAATCGCCTTTCTTTTCCCGTGGGCGACGATCTTCAAGGAGATCGTCAATACCGAGGCGGTGAAGATGTTCGGCTTCGTCGAAATGTTCGTATTTATCGGCATCCTGGTCGTTGGCTACGTTTACGCGTGGGCCAAGGGTGCGCTAGATTGGGAATGAACGGGATCAAGGACATCGGCGCATGAGTATCGAGGGCGTTCTGCAGGAAGGTTTCGTCACCACGTCGCTGGACAAGATCATCAACTGGACGCGTACCGGTTCGATGTGGCCGATGACCTTCGGTCTGGCCTGTTGCGCCATCGAAATGATCCACGCCGGCTGTTCGCGCTATGACCTCGATCGCTTCGGCATCGTGTTCCGGCCGAGTCCGCGCCAGTCCGACGTGATGATCGTCGCCGGCACGCTGACCAACAAGATGGCACCCGCCCTGCGCAAGGTCTATGACCAGATGGCCGAGCCGCGCTGGGTGCTGTCGATGGGGTCGTGCGCCAATGGCGGCGGCTACTATCACTATTCGTATTCCGTGGTGCGCGGCGTCGATCGCATCGTGCCGGTCGATGTCTATGTGCCGGGTTGCCCGCCGACGGCGGAAGCCTTGCTGTACGGGCTGATCCAGTTGCAGAGCAAGATCCGCCGCACTACCACCATTGCCCGCTGATCCGGGCCAAATTCATGAGCGCGAAACTCGAACGTCTGAGCCGGCTATTGCAGGAAACTTTCGGCGAGCGCATCGGTGAACCGGTGCTCGCCCTGGGCGAACTGACGGTAGCAATTCCGGCAAAAAATTACCTTGCAGTCATGCGGCAGCTGCGTGACGATCCGGCCTTCCGCTTCGAGCAGTTGATGGATCTCAGCGGCATCGATTATTCCGAGTTTACCGGCTACCAGGGACCGCGCTTCGCCGCCGTCAGCCAGCTTCTGTCGCTGACCCACAACTGGCGTTTGCGGGTCAAGGCCTATGCGACCGATGACGAGTTCCCGGTCCTGGAATCCGTGGTCGACATCTGGAATGTGGCCAACTGGTACGAGCGCGAAGCCTTCGACCTGTTCGGCATCCACTTCGAGGGTCATCCGGACCTGCGCCGCATCCTGACGGACTACGGCTTCGTCGGTCATCCTTTCCGCAAGGACTTCCCGATTTCGGGTTATGTCGAGATGCGTTACGACCCGGAGCAGAAGCGCGTGATCTATCAGCCGGTGACGATCGAGCCGCGGGAAGTCACGCCGCGCATCGTGCGCGAGGAAAACTACGGAAAAGGCGGCGGCCGTGGCTGACATCAAGAACTACACACTGAACTTCGGACCCCAGCATCCGGCGGCGCACGGCGTGCTGCGCCTGGTGCTTGAACTCGACGGCGAAGTCGTGGTGCGCGCCGATCCGCATATCGGCCTGCTGCATCGCGGCACCGAGAAGCTGGCCGAGACCCGTACCTGGCTGCAGACGCTGCCTTATCTGGATCGCCTCGACTATACGTCGATGATTCCCAGCGAGCACGCCTACTGTCTGGCCGTGGAGCGGCTGCTGGGCATCGAGGTGCCGATCCGCGCCCAGTACATCCGCGTCATGTTCGACGAGATTGCGCGGATCAAGAACCACCTGCTCAACATCGGCACTCACGCGCTGGACATCGGCGCCATGACCATGGTGCTGTACACCTTCCGCGAGCGCGAGGATCTGTTCGACGTGCTCGAAGCGACTTGCGGCATCCGCATGCACCAGGCCTACTATCGGCCGGGCGGCGTCTATCGCGATCTGCCCGACCAGATGCCGAAGTACCAGGAAAACCGCTTCAAGAATGCGCAGACGGTCAAGGAACTCAACGAGGCGCGCAATGGTTCGCTGCTCGACTTCCTCGAGGACTTCACCAACCGTTTCCCGGTGTACCTGAGCGAGTACCACACCCTGCTGACCGACAACCGAATCTGGAAGCAGCGTACCGTCGGCATCGGCGTGATCAGTCCCGAGCGCGCCCTGCAACTGGGCTTCAGCGGCGCCATGCTGCGCGGTTCGGGCGTCGAATGGGATTTGCGCAAGAAGCAGCCCTACGAAGTCTATGACCGCATGGATTTCGACATTCCGGTCGGTGTCAATGGCGATACCTACGACCGCTATCTGGTGCGCATGGAAGAAATGGCCCAGGCCAACCGCATCATCAAGCAGTGCATCGCCTGGCTGCGTGCAAATCCGGGCCCGGTCATCACCGACGACCACAAGGTGGCGCCGCCGCCGCGGGCGAAGATGAAGGGCAGCATGGAAGAGCTGATCCATCATTTCAAGCTGTTCTCCGAGGGCATGCACGTCCCGCCCGGCGAAGCCTACGTCGCGATCGAGCATCCCAAGGGCGAGATGGGTGTCTGGGCCGTGTCGGACGGCGCCAACAAGCCTTACCGCATCAAGCTGCATACCGCAGGAATTCCCCACCTGGCTGCCACGGATGAAATGTGCCGCGGCCACATGCTGGCCGATGCCACCGCCGTGATCGGCACCATCGACCTGGTCCTTGGCGACGTTGACAGATAGACCGCATGAATACGCAGAACACCCTGTTGAGTCCTGAATTGAGCCCCGAATCGCTGAAGAAGATCGATCGGGAAGTGGCCAAGTATCCGGCTGACCAGAAGCAGTCCGCCGTCATGGCGGCACTGGTGATTGCCCAGGACGAAAAAGGCTGGCTGTCGCAGGAGACTATCGCCGTCGTGGCCAATTATCTCGGCATGGCGCCGATGGTGGCCTACGAGGTGGCGAGCTTCTACAACATGTACGACCTGCACCCGGTCGGCAAGTACAAGCTCACGGTGTGCACCAATCTGCCCTGCGCCCTGTCCGGCGGCGTGCATGCCGCCGATTACGTCAAGGAAAAGCTCGGCATCGATTTCAACGAGACCACTGCCGACGGCAAGTTCACCCTGAAGGAAGGCGAGTGCATGGGCGCCTGCGGCGATGCGCCGGTGATGCTGGTGAACAACAAGCGCATGTGCAGTTTCATGCTGCCCGAGCAGATCGACAAGCTGTTGGCGGAGTGCAAATGATCAGAACGACCAACTCCCCCAGCCCCTCTTCCCGTGGAAGAGGGGTGACCATGGTTCAGTCGCGCGGTGCGCGACTTCCGGGTGTAACACTGTTGCCCCCTTGGGGCGGCCCGGCGGAGGCAACATGGCGCTGATCGACACCATCAATCCGCTGCTGACCACCGGCTGGTCCAAAGGCGATGCCGGCTGGAGCCTCAAGGACTACGAAGCGCGCGGCGGTTACGCCCAGTTGAAGCGCATTCTCGCCAGCAAGATGACGCAGGACGACCTGATCGCCGAGGTCAAGAAGTCGGTGCTGCGCGGACGGGGCGGCGCGGGCTTCCCGACCGGCCTCAAGTGGAGCTTCATGCCCAAGGCGGCGCCCGAGAAATACGTCGTTTGCAATACCGACGAAGGCGAGCCCGGCACCTTCAAGGATCGCGACCTGATGCGCTTCGATCCGCACTCGGTGATCGAGGGCATGATCATCGCCGGCTATGCGGTCGGTGCCAAGCTTGGCTACAACTACATCCACGGCGAGATCTTCGAGACCTACCAGCGCTTCGAGGAAGCCCTCGACCAGGCGCGCGCCGCCGGTTATCTGGGCAACAATATTCTCGGTTCCGATTTCAGCTTCGACCTGTTTGCCCACCATGGCTGGGGTGCCTACATCTGCGGCGAGGAAACCGGCCTGCTCGAATCCATCGAAGGCAAGAAGGGCCAGCCGCGCTACAAGCCGCCTTTCCCGGCGAACTTCGGCCTCTACGGCAAGCCGACCACGATCAACAACACCGAAACCTTCGCCGCGATTCCCTTCATCCTCGGCATGGGCGGCGAGGCCTACCTGAACTTGGGCAAGCCCAACAACGGCGGCACCAAACTGTTCTCGGTCTCGGGTCACGTCAATCGTCCGGGCAACTTCGAAGTACCCATGGGTACGCCCTTCGCCAAACTGCTCGAAATGGCCGGCGGCATGCGCGGCGGCCGCAAGCTCAAGGCGGTAATTCCCGGCGGTTCCTCGGCTCCGGTGTTGCCCGGCGACGTCATGATGGACTGCACCATGGATTACGACTCGATCGCCAAGGCCGGTTCCATGCTCGGTTCCGGCGCCGTGATCGTGATGGACGAGACAGTCTGCATGGTCAAGGCGCTGGAGCGCCTGTCCTATTTCTATTACGAAGAGTCCTGCGGCCAATGTACCCCGTGCCGCGAAGGCAGCGGCTGGCTCTACCGTGTCGTGCATCGCATCGAGCACGGCGAGGGCCGTCCCGAAGATCTGGATTTGCTGAACCGCGTGACCGACAACATGATGGGCAAGACCATTTGTGCATTGGCCGACGCCGCCGCCTTCCCGGTGCGCAGCTTCATCAAGCACTTCAAGAGCGAGTTCGAGTACCACATCGAAAACAGGAAGTGCCTGGTCGATCCCGAAGTCCAGCGCATGGGTAGTGGTTTCTTCAAGGCAGGGGCCGTATGAATACGACCTTCCCCCCGACCCCCTTCCCACGGAAGGGGGTGACAAAGGTTCAGCCGCTGCGCGGCTTCCGGGCTGTTGACTTGTTGCCTTCTTGGGGCGGCCCGGCGGAGGCAACATGGTAGAAATCGAAATCGACGGCAAGACCCTGCAGGTCGAGGACGGCAGCACCGTCATCGAGGCGGCGCACAAGCTGGGCACCTACATTCCGCACTTCTGCTACCACAAGAAACTGTCCATCGCGGCCAACTGCCGCATGTGCCTGGTCCAGGTGGAGAAAGCGCCGAAGCCGATGCCGGCTTGCGCCACCATCGTCACCAACGGCATGAAGGTGTTCACCCATTCCGAGCTGGCGGTCAAGGCGCAGAAGGCGGTGATGGAATTCCTGCTGATCAACCATCCGCTGGATTGCCCGATCTGCGACCAGGGCGGCGAGTGCCAGTTGCAGGACCTCGCGGTTGGCTACGGCGAATCCGCCTCGCAATACGAAGAAGAAAAGCGCGTCGTGCCGGACAAGGACCTCGGTCCGCTGGTGGCTACCGACATGACCCGCTGCATCAACTGCACGCGCTGCATCCGCTTCACCGCGGAGATCGCCGGTTTCATGGAACTCGGCCAGTCCTACCGCGGCGAGCGCGCCGAGGTGATGCCCTTCATCGGCAAGACGGTGGATACCGAACTCTCCGGCAACATCATCGACCTGTGCCCGGTCGGCGCCCTGACCTCCAAGCCCTTCCGCTTCTCGGCGCGCACCTGGGAGTTGTCCCGGCGCAAGTCGGTGAGCCCGCATGACGGGCTGGGCAGCAACCTGATCGTGCAGACCAAGCATGACCGCGTGATGCGCGTGTTGCCACTGGAAAACGAGGACATCAACGAATGCTGGCTGACCGACAAGGAGCGCTTCTCCTACCAGGGCCTGAATTCTGCAGAGCGCCTGACCAAACCGATGGTCAAGCAGGGCGGCGAGTGGAAGGAAGTCGACTGGAACGTCGCGCTTGACTATGCCGCCCATGCCCTGCGCGACGTGGCCAAGACCCACGGTGGTACGGCGATCGGCGGCCTGCTGAGCCCGCACGCGACGCTGGAAGAAATGTATCTGGCGCAAAAGCTGCTGCGCGGCCTGGGCAGCGAGAACATCGATTTCCGCCTGCGCCACAGTGATTTTTCGGCCGACGGCAAGCGCAAGGGCGCGCCCTGGCTGGGCATGAAGATCGCCGACATCGGTCGCCTCGATCGCGTGCTGGTGGTCGGTTCTTTCCTGCGCAAGGATCATCCGCTGATCGCCCAGCGCCTGCGCCAGTCGGCCAAGCGCGGCGCTCAGGTCAGTATCCTGCACAGCGCGGACGACGACCTGCTGATCAAGCTGGCGGTGCGTGCCATTGCCGCGCCGTCGCAGTTGCCGGCGGTGCTGGCCCAGATCGTCAAGGTCGTGTGTCAGATCAAGGGTGTCGCGGCAGATGCCGCGCTGTCCGGAGTTGCCGTTTCTGCCGAGGCGCAAGCCATCGCGCAGAGCCTAGTTTCGGGTAGCAACACGGGCATCCTGCTCGGCAATTTCGCGCAACAACATCCCCAGGCGGCGACCTTGCATGCGCTGGGTCGCCAACTGGCGTCGGCCCTCGGCGGCAACTTCGGTTTCCTCGGCGAGGCGGCCAACAGCGTCGGCGGCTACGTGGCGAAGGCGGTGCCGGGTACTGCCGGGCTGAATGCCGCGGCGATGCTCAAGGACCCGCGTCAGGCCTATGTGGTGCTCGGTGCCGAACCCGAACTCGATTGCGCCGACGGCGCCCAGGCCCTGGCTGCGCTGACCAAGGCTGCCGCCGTGGTGGTGCTGAGTCCCTGCAAGTCGCCGGCCATGCTCGATTACGCGGCCGTTCTGCTGCCAGTCTCACCCTTCTCCGAAACCTCCGGTACCTTCGTCAACACCGAAGGTCGCGCGCAGAGTTTCTACGCCGCCGCCAAACCGCTGGGTGATGCACGCCCGGCCTGGAAGGTGCTGCGGGTGCTGGGCAATCTGCTGGCCTTCAACGGTTTCGAATTCAACAGCAGCGAGGATGTGCGTGCCGAAGCGCTGAACGGCCAGCCCGGGTTTGTTTCCGGCCTGGACAACGGCATCGATGGCATCGCGCTGAACCTGACGGCTGCGGCCGGCGGCATCGAACGCGTCGCCGACGTTCCCATCCATTTCGCCGACCCTCTGGTGCGACGCGCGCCCGCGTTGCAAAAAGCCGCCGATTCGGCAGCGCCGACGGCGCGCATGAATGCGGCGATGCTGGCGAAATTCGGGCTGGTGGCAGGCGGCAATGCAAGAGTCGGCGCTGGCGCCACGGCGAGCGTGACACTTCCGGTGCAGCTTGATGCCGGCCTGCCCGACGGCGTGGTACGCATCGCTGCGGCACATGCGGCAAGCCTGGCGCTGGGTCCGATGTCTGGCGTACTGAGCGTGGAGAAGGCGTGATGGAAGCCACTGTCCTGAACCTGCTCGCCGCCATCCTCGGTCCTTTGTGGGCGCCGCTGTGGGACATCATCAAGTCGGTCTGGCCGCTGATCTGGACCCTGGCGAAAATTGTGCTGATCATGGCGCCGCTGCTGCTGTCGGTGGCCTACCTGACCTTCTGGGAACGCAAGATCATCGGCTGGATGCAGGTCCGTATCGGCCCCAACCGCGTCGGTCCCTGGGGCCTGTTGCAGCCGATCGCCGACGGCCTCAAGCTGTTCTTCAAGGAAGTGCTGTTTCCGACCGCGGCCGACAAGAAGTTGTTCGTGCTCGGTCCGATCATGGCCATCGCGCCGGCGCTGGCCTTGTGGGCGGTGATCCCGTTCTCGCAGGGCTGGGTGCTGGCCAACGTCGATGCCGGCGTGCTCTACCTGCTGGCGATCGGGTCGATCGGCGTCTACGGCATCATCATCGCCGGCTGGGCGTCGAACTCGAAATATCCGTTCTTCGGCGCCATGCGTGCCTCGGCACAGATGATCTCCTACGAGGTCGCGATGGGCCTGGCGTTGATCTGCGTGCTGATGGTGTCGAACAGCCTCAACCTGACGGACATCGTTATGGCCCAGAACAAGGGCCGCTTCGCCGGCTACGGCTTTGATTTCCTGTCGTGGAACTGGTTGCCGCTGCTGCCGATGTTCGGCGTGTATCTGATCTCCGGCGTGGCCGAAACCAATCGCGCGCCTTTCGACGTGGTCGAGGGCGAATCGGAAATCGTCGCCGGCCACATGGTCGAATACTCGGGCATGGCCTTCGCGATGTTTTTCCTCGCCGAATACGCCAACATGATCCTGATTTCGGCCATGACCTCGATCTTCTTCCTCGGCGGCTGGCTGTCCCCGGTCGGGTTCATTCCGGACGGCTTCCACTGGATGGCGTCGAAAATGGCTGCGATCCTGTTCTTCTTCCTCTGGATTCGCGCCACCTTCCCGCGCTACCGCTATGACCACATCATGCGCCTGGGCTGGAAGGTGTTCGTGCCGGTGACGCTGGTGTGGATTCTGGTGGTCGGCGTCTGGATGATGTCGCCGCTGACCATCTGGAAATAGGGCGAGGAGAAATTACATGGGTGCAAAAGACTTCATAGGCAGCCTGTTCCTCAAGGAACTGTTCAAGGGCATGGCGGTGACCGGCCGCTACATGTTCGCGCGCAAGATCACCGTTCAGTATCCGGACGAGAAGACCCCGCAGAGCAATCGCTTCCGCGGCCTGCACGCCCTGCGCCGCTATCCCAACGGCGAGGAACGCTGCATCGCCTGCAAACTGTGCGAAGCGGTGTGCCCGGCCATGGCGATCACCATCGAAGCCGCGGAGCGCGAAGACGCGAATGGGCAAACCTCGCGCCGTACCACCCGCTACGACATCGATCTGACCAAGTGCATTTTCTGCGGCTTCTGCGAAGAAGCCTGTCCGGTCGATGCGATCGTGCAGACCCGCATTTTCGAATATCACGGCGAGGCGCGCGGCGACCTTTACTACACCAAGCAGATGCTGCTTGCCGTGGGCGACCGCAACGAAGCGCAGATCGCCGCCGATCGCGCGCAGGACGCCCCTTTCCGCTGATGCCCCGCTGACCCCGCCATGGAATTCAAGACCCTACTTTTCTACGTATTCTCCACAGTGACGGTTCTGGCCGCACTGCGCGTGATCACGGCGCGCAATCCGGTGCATGCCGCCCTGTTCCTGGTGCTGGCTTTCTTCAACGTGGCGGGCCTGTGGATGCTGCTGCAGGCGGAGTTCCTGGCGTTGGCGCTGATCATGGTCTATGTCGGCGCCGTGATGGTGCTGTTCCTGTTCGTGGTGATGATGCTCGACATCAATATCGAGCGGATGCGTCAGGGCTTCTGGAAAAACCTGCCCCTGGGCGCGCTGGTCGGCGGCCTGATGGTCGCAGAGATGGCCATGGTGCTCTCGGGCCGCTATTTCGGTCTGGCCAGCCTGCCGCCGCATAATCTGCCAGCCAACTACAGCAATACCAAGGAACTGGCGCGCGTGCTGTATACCGACTACGCCTATCCCTTCGAAATCGCTTCGGTGATCCTGCTGGTAGGCATCATCGCCGCCGTGATGCTGACCCTGCGCCGGCGCAAGGACACCAGGACCATGCATCCTTCGGACCAGATCGCGGTCAAGAGCAGGGACCGCATGCGCCTGGTCAAAATGGCGCCGGAAGTCGAACTTCCCGCGTCGGCAAACAAGGGGGAGCAGGCATGATCCCGCTGTCGCATTACCTGATCCTGGCCGCCATCCTGTTCGCCATCAGCATCGTCGGCATTTTCCTCAACCGGAAGAACCTGATCGTGCTGCTGATGGCCATCGAACTGATGCTGCTGGCCGTGAATCTGAATTTTGTCGCCTTTTCGCATTACCTCAATGACCTCTCGGGCCAGCTCTTCGTGTTTTTCATCCTCGTCGTGGCTGCCGCCGAGTCAGGCATCGGCCTGGCGATTCTGGTGGTGCTGTTCCGCAACCTGTCCTCGATCGAAGTCGAAGACCTCGACCGCCTGAAGGGCTAACGGGCACATGGGCATGAAGACACTCTATCTGCTGGTTCCACTCGCTCCGCTGGCTGGCGCGATCCTCGCCGGATTCTTCGGCGGAATCCTCGGTCGCAAGGGCGCGCATACCGTAACGACGCTCGGCGTGGCGATCGCCTTCCTGCTGTCGGTCCTGATCTTCCGCGACGTGCAGGCCGGCCACATCTTCAACGGCGCGATCTACACCTGGATGGAATCGGGTGGCCTGAAGCTGGAGATCGGCTTCCTGATCGACCAGCTGACCGTGCTGATGATGCTCGTCGTTACCTTCGTCTCGCTCATGGTGCATGTCTACACCATCGGCTACATGGCGCACGACGAGGACAACTGGCCGGCCGACAGCAAGGCCGGCACCAACAGCTACCAGCGCTTCTTCAGCTACATCTCGCTGTTCACCTTCTCGATGCTGATGCTGGTGATGAGCAACAACTTCGTCCAGCTGTTCTTCGGCTGGGAGGCGGTGGGCCTGGTGTCCTACCTGCTGATCGGCTTCTGGTCGGTGCGGCCGACGGCGATCTACGCCAACCTCAAGGCCTTCCTGGTCAATCGCGTCGGCGACTTCGGCTTCCTGCTCGGCATCGGCCTGATCGCCGCCTACGCCGGCAGCCTCGACTACGCCACGGTGTTCGGCAAGCGCAACGAACTGGCCGCAATGACCGAGGCCGTCACCGGCTGGCCGCTGATTACCGCCGCCTGCATCTGCCTGTTCATCGGCGCCATGGGCAAGTCGGCACAGTTCCCGCTGCATGTCTGGCTGCCCGACTCGATGGAAGGCCCGACTCCGATCTCCGCGCTGATCCATGCCGCGACCATGGTCACCGCCGGTATCTTCATGGTCTCGCGCATGTCGCCGCTGTTCGAGCTGTCCGACACCGCGCTGTCCTTCGTCATCGTCATCGGCGCCATCACCACCCTGTTCATGGCCCTGATCGCCATCGTCCAGACCGACGTCAAGCGCGTGGTTGCCTATTCGACGCTGTCGCAGCTCGGTTACATGACCATGGCGCTGGGTGCCTCGGCCTACTCGGTGGCGATCTTCCATCTGATGACGCATGCCTTCTTCAAGGCCGTGCTGTTCCTCGGCGCCGGTTCGGTGATCATCGCCATGCACCACGAGCAGGACATGCGCAAGATGGGCGGCCTGCGCAAGTACCTGCCGATCACCTACGCCACGATGCTGATCGGCGCCATCGCCAATGCCGGCCTGCCGCCTTTCGCCGGCTTCTTCTCCAAGGATTCGATCATCGAAGCCGTGCATCTGTCCCAGGTGCCGGGCGCAGGCTTCGCCTACTTCTGCGCGATGGCTGCCGTGTTCGTCGGCGGCCTGTATTCCTTCCGCCTGATCTTCTTCACCTTCCATGGCGAAGAACGTTTCCGCCACGTCCATGACAATCACGGTCACGGCCATCACGCCCACCACGACGCGCACGATGATCACGGCCACCATGGCCCGGTCGAGCCGCATGAATCGCCCAAGGTCGTCACCGTGCCGCTGATCCTGTTGTCGATCCCGGCGATTGCGTCGGGCTGGCTGATCGGCACGATTCTCTATGGCAACTGGTTCGGCACGGCGATCACCATCGCCGACGTGCACAAGGGCATGGCGACCATGGCCCACGAGTTCCACGGCGTGTTCGGCATGATGGCCCACGGCGTGACGACGCTGCCATTCTGGCTGGCCCTGTCGGGCGCGGCCACCGCCTGGTATCTCTACATCATGCGTCCGGATCTGCCGGCAGTGATCAAGGCCAAGTCCGGCATCCTGGCGACCATCCTCGAAGAGAAGTACGGCTTCGACCGCTTCAACGACTGGTTCTTCGCCGGTGGCGCCCGACTGCTCGGCCGCGGCCTGTGGAAGGGCGGCGACCAGATCCTGATCGACGGCGTGATGGTCAATGGCTCGGCCGCTTCGGTGGGCTGGATTTCCGGTTTGGTGCGCCTGTTCCAGACCGGCCGCATCTACCAGTACGCCTTCGGCATGATCTTCGGCGTCTTTGCGCTGCTGACGCTCTGGTTCAACAGGGCCTGATGCACCGGCCAGATGGAATGAAAAACCGATGAATTCGCAACTCCTGAGTCTTGCAATCTGGGTCCCGATCCTTGGCGCCGTACCGGTGTTCTGGATAGGGTCCGAGCGCCGCACGCTGGTGCGCTGGCTGTCGTTGGCAGTGGCCGTCGTCGGCTTCCTGGTGACGATCCCGCTCTACACCGGTTTCGACGTGGCGCAGAGCGGAATGCAGTTCATCGAGCAGACGCCCTGGATCACCCGCTTCAACGTTCAGTACTTCCTCGGAGTGGACGGCATTTCGATGCCCTTCATCCTGCTCAACAGCCTGATCACCGTGCTGGTGGTGCTGGCCGGCTGGGAGGTCATCGAGGAAAAGCAGGCCCAGTACATGGGCGCCTTCCTCGTCATGTCCGGTCTCATGAACGGCATTTTCAGCGCGCTCGACGGCGTGCTGTTCTACGTCTTCTTCGAGGCCTCGCTGATTCCGATGTACATCATCATCGGCGCCTGGGGCGGACCGAACCGCGTCTATGCGGCGATCAAGTTCTTCCTCTACACGCTGCTCGGCTCGCTGTTGATGCTGGTCGCGCTGATCTGGCTGTTCCTCGAATCCGGCGGCAGCTTCAACATCCTCGACTGGCACCAGTTGCGCATCGGCATCGCGCCGCAGATCCTGATTTTCATCGCCTTCCTGGTGTCGTTCGCGGTCAAGGTGCCGATGTGGCCGGTGCATACCTGGTTGCCGGATGCCCACGTCGAGGCGCCCACCGGCGGCTCGGTGGTGCTTGCCGCGATCGCGCTGAAGCTCGGTGCCTACGGTTTCGTCCGGTTCTCGCTGCCGATCGTACCCGATGCCAGCCATCAGCTGGCGCCGCTGATGATTGCGCTGAGCCTGATTGCGGTGGTCTACATCGGCTTCGTGGCACTGGTGCAGACCGACATGAAGAAGCTGATCGCCTACTCGTCGATCTCGCACATGGGCTTCGTCACGCTCGGCTTCTTCATCTTCAACCCGATCGGCATCGAAGGCGCGCTGGTGCAGATGATTTCGCACGGCTTCGTCTCGGCGGCGATGTTCCTCTGCGTCGGCGTCATGTACGACCGCATGCATTCGCGCATGATCGCCGACTACGGCGGCGTGGTGAACACCATGCCGAAGTTCGCCGCGCTGTTCGTCTTCTTCGCCATGGCCAACTCCGGCCTGCCGGCCACCTCGGGTTTCGTCGGCGAGTTCATGGTGATTTTGGGTGCGATCAAGTTCAATTTCTGGGTCGGCTTTGCCGCCGCCACGACGCTGATCCTCGGTGCCGCCTATACCCTGTGGATGATCAAGCGCGTGGTGTTCGGCGCAGTGGGCAACGACCACGTCGCCGAGCTCAAGGACATCGGCGGCCGCGAATTCCTGGTGCTCGGACTGCTGGCAGCCTGCGTCCTGGCCATGGGCCTCTACCCCTTCCCCTTCACCGAAGTGATGCACGCTTCGGTGGATAACCTGCTCAAGCATGTTGCGGCGAGCAAGCTGTGATGAACGCAGGCACACGACAAGAGAGACACGAGAGAAGCGATGCTGAATAATTTCGTGATGCCCGACCTGTACCCGGCGGCGCCGGAGATCTTTCTCCTGCTGATGTCCTTCCTGGTGCTGTTTGTCGACCTGATCTTCGGTGCCACCCACCGCTGGATGGCTGCCATGCTGACCGTGATCACCCTGATCGGTTGCGCCGCCATTACCCTGGTCACCTCCGACGGACAGACCACGCTGACCTTCAGCAACATGTTCGTCGACGACCTGCTGTCGGACTTCCTCAAGCTGGTGACCTATCTCGCCGTGATCATGATGCTGATCTACGGCCGGCAGTACATGGCCGAGCGCGGCCTGGACAAGGGCGAGTATTACGTCCTGGTGCTCTACGCCACGCTGGGCATGATGGTGATGATCTCGGCGGCGAACTTCCTGACCATGTACCTCGGTCTGGAACTGATGTCGCTCTCGCTCTATGCCCTGGTCGCGATCGACCGCGACAACTCCCGCTCTACCGAGGCGGCGATGAAGTATTTTGTGCTCGGCGCCTTGGCGTCGGGCATGCTGCTCTACGGCATGTCGATGATCTACGGCGCCACCGGCAGCCTGGAACTCGGCGGCGTGGCGCAGGCGCTGTACCAGGGCCATGCGGAAAAGACCGTGCTGGTGTTCGGTCTCGTCTTCCTGGTCGCCGGCGTCGCCTTCAAGCTCGGCCTGGTGCCGTTCCACATGTGGATTCCCGATGTCTATCACGGTGCGCCGACGGCCATCACCATGTTCATCGGCTCGGCGCCGAAGCTGGCTGCCTTCGCCATGGCCCTGCGCCTGCTGGTGTATGGGCTGTTCGGCCTGGCGCTGGACTGGCAGAAGATGCTGCTGATCATGGCCGTGCTGTCGATCGGTCTCGGTAACCTGGCAGCCATTGCGCAGACCAACATCAAGCGCATGCTGGCCTACTCGGCGATTTCGCACATGGGCTACATGGTGCTGGGCCTGATGTCGGGCCTGGTCGGCGGCCAGGTCGATCCCTTCACCGCCGTCAATGCCTACAGTTCGGCGCTGTACTACACGGTCGCCTACGTGCTGATGTCGCTCGGCGCCTTCGGCATGGTGCTGCTGCTGTCGCGCGCCGGCTACGAAGCCGAGAACCTGGAAGACTTCAAGGGCCTCAACAAGCGCAGCCCGTGGTTTGCCGCGATGATGCTGATCATGATGTTCTCCATGGCCGGCATCCCCTTCTTCATTGGCTTCTTCGCCAAGTTCGCCGTGCTGCTGGCCGCCATCAAGGCCGGCTATACGGCGGTGGCCGTGATTGCCGTGATGTTCTCGCTGGTCGGCGCCTTCTACTACCTGCGCGTGGTCAAGCTGATGTACTTCGACGCCCCGGTCGATTCGGCGCCGATCACGGCCGGTCTCGACGTGCGCGTACTGGTGTCGCTCAACGGTCTGGCCGTGGCCGCCTTCGGCCTGTTCCCCGACGCAGTGATGCTGGTCTGCACCACCACGCTGATGCGCTCGCTGTAACGCAGCGCACCCTCAGCTTCTTCCAGACCTTGCCGGACACAAGGCTACGCGATCTTCGCGTAGCGTGCCTTGGCGGCCTTTGCCTCGGCTGCTTCCTTCGACGTGTAAGCCTTGCCTGACCACAGCATGCGATACGCGATTTCCTCATTTCCGTTGTCGCACAATTCGAGAACCTGGCGAAACAGCGGCTGGAAGGTCTCGCTGCGGTGTGATGCTTCGTGCTGCGCAAACGACTCCCAGAAAGTGATGATCAGCGCCTCGCGATCCTGCAACGGACTCGCCACCGCCTGACCGGCGGTGCTGCCTTCGTTGGAAACCTGGCCGCTGTTGAGGACTACCATGCCGCCGAGAAATCCGGTTTCGGAGTGGTAGGTTTTTACGTTCTCGCAGAGCACCGCAACGCGCTCTTCGAGGTCGTCGATGGTATATCCTTCGCTTAGCAGCACGCGGTTGATGGTCACCACGCCGTCGCTGCCCAAGCCTGGAATCAAACCCGACATATATGTCTCCTTTATCGATATTGGCTAATATAAGATAACATCTGATGATGAAAGTTCAAGTATCAATTATTACCCTGACAGCAGCATGGATGATTCCGACCTGATTGAACACACCGTCGCCAGCGAGCGGGTTTTCGACGGTAAGCTGCTGCACGTGCGACGCGACACGGTGCGCATGAACAATGGTCACGAGGCCGTGCGCGAATGGATCGCGCATCCGGGCGCAGTGGTGGTGGTCGCGACGCTGGACAACGGCAAGCTGCTGTTCGAACGCCAGTTCCGCTATCCGCTGCAGCGCGTCTTCGTCGAACTGCCTGCCGGCAAGATCGATCCCGACGAGCATCCGCTGGACACCGCCAAACGCGAGCTGCGCGAGGAGACCGGGCACCAGGCCAAATTCTGGCGACACCTGGCCACCATGCATCCATGCATCGGCTATTCCGACGAACGGATTGAAATCTTCTGGGCCAGCGGCCTGATCTACGTCGGGCATCAGCGCGACCACGGCGAATTCCTGGAAGTGATCGAGATGAGCGTCGCCGATGCCCTGCTGGCGGTGCAGGATGGCGAGATCACCGACGGCAAGACCATCAGCGCGCTGATGTGGGCGGACAAGATCGCATCCGGCGCCTGGCCTCTTCCCGACTGAATCATGGCCCAACCCGAAACCGCCAGCCCGTCCCAGGATCTGGATCTCGATCCTTCCGGCAGCCATACGCTGGAAGCGCTGCACGTCCTGGCCGAGATTTCGAGCACGCTCGCCGACGAGGACGATCTCGACGAACTGCTGGGCCGCTTTCTCGGCACCATGATTCGCTTGGCCAAGGCCGATGCCGGGGTGGTGCGGGTACTGACCAGCGATGGACTGCATTTGCGCATGGTGGCGTCGCGCGGCTTGCCGCCGGCGGTGGTGGAAAGGGAGCGCCTGGTTTCGCGCGACTGCGGCCTGTGCGGGATTGCCATCGGCCAGAACCGGCCCCTGTTCGACATCGACCTCAAGACCTGCGATGCGCGTACCGGTGGCGACTTCTTCAAGACCGGCTGCCAGGCCATGGTGGTGGTGCCACTGCAGACGGCCGGGCGCCTGCTCGGCACCTACAACCTGTTTCTGCCTGAGGCCTTCGAGCTGCCCGAGGAGGTCGCGCTGCTGTTCCGCTCGATCGGCGAGCATCTTGGCATGGCGCTGGAGAACGCGCGGCTCAAGCGCGAAAACCTGCGCATCGTGCTGACCAGCGAGCGGCAGATGATGGCGGCGGAAATCCACGATTCCCTGGCGCAGACCCTGGCCTACATGAAAATGCGCATGGCCATGCTCAACGATGCGATCGCCGACCAGTCGCTCGAGCGCACCGCCAAATATGCCGGCGACGTCGGTCAGGCACTGGATGATGCCTACGGCCATTTGCGCGAACTGCTGGTGCAGTTTCGCAGCCGCATGGATCCGATGGGCCTGGAACACGCCCTGCAGGGCCTGGCTTGCGGCTTCCAGGAGCGTACCGGAATTTCGCTGCGTTACGACAATCGCCTGACCGATTTGCGTTTGGCGCCGGAAAAGGAAAGTCAGGTTTTTCACATCCTGCAGGAAGCGCTGGCCAACGTGGCGCGCCATTCCGGCGCGACCGAAGCCAGCATGATCCTGGAAGCCGCGGGCGATTATTACACCGCCACGGTGGAAGATAACGGCAAGGGCGGCCAGGGCTTCTTCGCCATCGCCAACCGCGTCGGCGGCTTCGAGGAACATCCCGGATTGCGCGATCATTTCGGCCTGGCCATCATGCGCGAGCGGGCGCAGAAGCTCGGCGGCCGGCTCGAGGTGGTCAATCTGCCGCAAGGCGGTTTTCGGGTGCGACTCAGCTTTCCGCCGGGAGGGAACGTCTAGCCATGAGTAGCGAAGCCATTCGCGTTCTGCTGGTCGACGACCACACCCTGTTCCGCAAGGGGCTCGCCGAACTGCTGGAGCAGCGCGGCACCATCAAGGTCGCCGGCATCGCCGGCAATGGCGAGGATGCCTGTCGCATCCTGCCCGAGGCGCGGCCCGATGTCGTCATCACCGATCTCAACATGCCGCCCAACGGCGGCCTCAGCCTGCTGCGCCAGCTGGTGGCCGACGGCTGGCACGGTCCGGTGCTGATCCTTACCGTGAGCGATGCCGAGGAAGACCTGGCCGCGGCGCTGCAGGCCGGTGCCAAGGGCTACCTGCTCAAGGACATGGAGCCGGATGACGTGGTCGACGCGGTGCAGCGCGCGGTGCGTGGGGAAACCGTGGTGGCGCCGGCGATGACGCTGAAACTGGTCAACCTGCTGCAGGGCGGCGCCGCGACCGCCAGCAAGGCCGACACCCTGAAGCTGCTGACGGCACGCGAACACGAAATTCTGCAGCAGCTTTCGCAAGGCCTGTCGAACAAGGCCATCGCCCGCGTGCTCGACATCAGCCATGACACCGTCAAGCTGCACGTCAAGCACATCCTGGCCAAGCTGAACCTCAGTTCGCGCGTCGAAGCCGCAGTCTTCGCCGTCGAGCAGAAGGCTGCCGGGCAGGCCCGGCGCAGCTAGTCGCGTTCAGGCTGCGGCTTCGCTGCTGGCCTGGCGCATCACCTGCAGCAATGCCTCGGGGGGTTGCGCACCGGAGGCGGCCAGGCGCTGGTTGAAAATGAAGAAGGGCACGCCGCTGATGCCCATGCGCCGGGCTTCGCTGGCGCCGCCGCGCACGGCATCGGCATCTTCGTCCGATTCCAGGTAGTCCAGCACGGCTGCGCGGTCCATGTCGCAGGCGGCGGCGACGTCGGCCAGCACCGCGCGGTCGCCGACATGACGGCCTTCGAGGAATTGGGCCGCGAACAATGCTTCGACCAGAGCAGTAATTGGCGTACTGCCAGCACTGACATTCGTTTGCCCGTAGTGGATCAGCCGATGCGCATGCAGCGTATTGGCGCGCAGTTCGATCTTCTCGAAGGCGAAGGTTATGCCAGCCGGCTTGCCAGCCTCGCGTACGCGCTGCCAGACCTCGGCCAGCCCCTGTGGACCGCCGAATTTCTGCTCCAGAAAGGGCCGGTAGGGTTCGCCCGCGTTCGGCGTGTCCGGATTGAGAAAGAAGGGGCGCCAATGCACTGTCACTTCGCAGTCCGGCTGTTCCGCGCACCAAAGGGCCAAGGCGCGATCGAGGTGGCGTTTGCCGATGAAGCACCAGGGGCAGACCACGTCGGAGACGACATCGATTTTCAGCGGCGTCATGGTTTTCCGATCTCCAGCACGATCTTGCCGATATGCCGGCTCGACTCCATCAAGCGATGTGCCTCGGCTGCCTGCGCCAGCGGAAAGCGCGCGTACAGGTGCGGCAGCAGTTCGCCGCGCGCCAGCGCCGGCCAGATCTCGGCCGCCAGCGCATCGCGGATCGCGGTCTTCTCGGCCAGAGTGCGCGGCCGCATGGTCGAACCGGTGATCGTCAGGCGCTTGATCATCACCGGCATCAGGTCGGCCTCGCCCCTGCTGCCTTCGAGGAAGGCCACATACACCAGGCGCCCGTCGCGCCGCAGCGCGGCCAGGTTGCGCTGCAGGTAGGGTGCGCCGACCATGTCGAGAATCACGTCGACGCCCGCCCCGCCCGTGATGCGCTTCACTTCTTCGGCGAAGTCGGCCGTGCGGTAATTGATCGCGTGCGCCGCACCGGCGGTACGGCAGAAGGCGGCTTTCTCCTCGTTGCCGACCGTGACGATGCACTCGACGCCGAGGTGTTTCGCCAACTGGATCGCGACCAGGCCGATGCCGCTCGAACCGCCATGCACCAGCAGCCGCTCGCCACGTTTCAGGCGTCCCAGGTCCACCAGATTGGCCCAGACCGTGAACCAGGTTTCGGGCAGTGCCGCCGCCGTGGCGAAATCCATTCCGGCGGGAATCGGCAGCGCATGGCTGGCGGCGGCAACGCAGTATTCCGCATAGCCGCCGCCGGGGGTGAGCGCCGTGACGCCGGCGCCGACTTTCCAGTCGGTGACGCCGGCGCCGAGTGCTGCGACGCGGCCGGCAACTTCCAGGCCAAGCACCGGCGAGGCGTCGGGCGGCGGCGGGTAACGGCCCGAGCGCTGCAGAACATCGGGTCGATTGACGCCGGCGCATACCACCTCGATCAGGATCTGGCCGGGGCCGGGCTGTGGCACCGGGCCTTCGGCCAGCGTCATGCAATCGGCGTCGCCGCCCGCACCGTGGTCGATATATTTCATCGTGCTCTACTCCATCGAAGACCAGCTACAAGTCTAGCAGGCACCCGCAGCCGACGATCCGCTACCATGGCGCAAACGCGCGGAGGAAGGACATGGAAAACGTACTGATCGTTACCGGTGGCGGCAGGGGCATCGGCGCGGCCGTTGCCCGGCTGGCAGCCGAACAGGGCTATGCGGTCTGCATCAGCTACCTGAACAACCACGCCGCGGCGGCGGGGGTGGTCGCTGCGATCACCGGCCAGGGCGGCCGCGCCATCGCAGTGCAGGCCGACGTCGCCGTCGAGGCGCAGGTGGCAGGGCTTTTCGAACAGGTGGACTCGACGCTGGGACGTCTCACGGCCCTGGTCAACAACGCCGGGATACTGGAGCGGCAGGCGCGCGTTGAGGACATGGATGCGGCGCGGATCGCCCGCGTGCTGGCGACCAACGTCGTCGGCAGCTTCATCTGCGCGCGCGAGGCCGTGCGCCGCATGTCGACGCGGCACGGCGGCAGGGGCGGCGCCATCGTGAACCTGTCGTCGCGCGCGGCGCGCCTCGGTTCGCCGGGGGAGTATGTCGACTACGCGGCCGCCAAGGCGGCGGTCGATACCCTGACCATCGGCCTGGCCAAGGAAGTGGCGGCCGAGGGCATCCGCGTCAATGCGGTAGCGCCCGGCCTGATCTACACCGACATCCACGCCAGCGGCGGTGAGCCGGGGCGCGTCGATCGGGCCAAGCATGCCGTGCCGATGCAGCGCGGCGGCTATCCGGAGGAAGTGGCGCAGGCCGTGCTCTGGCTGTTGTCGGATCAGGCTTCATATACGACCGGGGCGACCATCGATGTGTCCGGCGGCCGCTGAGCGCGGCCGTCACAGTCAGCTCTGTGTGGTATGGGTCTCGGCCAGCGGCAGTTCGACCCAGAAGGTGCTGCCGACCCCTTCCGCAGATTCGAAACCGATTTTCCCGTGCATCCTGTGCATGAGCTGCTTGGAGATCGCCAGGCTGAGGCCGGCGCCCTGTACGCTGCCGGATTCGGCGCCAAGTCGGGAAAAGGGTTCGAACAAATCGTTCCTGCGCTCGGGGGATACGCCGGGACCGGTGTCGGCGACGCTGATGCGCAGGTAGGCGGTTCCTCTGCGCTCGCAGGAGATCGTCACCGAGCCATCCGGGCGATTGAACGCGATGGCGTTGGAGATCAGGTTCAGCAGCACTTTCTTGATCAGCACGCGGTCGGCCCAGACCACCCAGCCCGTCGTGGCGCTGCCGTTGTCGATCAGGTGAATCCGCTTCGCCCGTGCTTCGATTTCCATCAGCGCGAGGCAGGGCAGGATCAGGTCCGTGCAGCGTACCGGTTCCATGTTTACCCTGAGTTCGCCGGATTCGATGCGGCTCATCTCCAGCACCTGCGTGACCAGGCCAAGCAGGTGTTCGCCGGCGGTCGCGATGTGTTCGACGCTGGCGAGTTGCTCGCTGCTCAGCGGCCTGGCTTTTTCGCTGCGCAGCTTTTCGACGAGTTCGCGAATGGCGATCAGCGGGGTGCGAAATTCGTTGCTGACCGAGGTCAGGAACACCGTCTTGGCGCTGCTCGATTGCTCGGCGGCCTGCTGCGCCGAGCGCAACAGACGCTTGACGGTCGAACGGTCGCGCGCCGCGGTAACGCCGGCGAGGACCACCATGCCGACCGAGCCGAGCATGGCGGTCAGCATCAGTCCCGGCATTTCGGCATCCGTGATCATGTTGACCGGCAGCCAGTCCAGTACCGTTGCGGCGTAGAGGAAGACCAGGGCAGCGGCCAGCAAGGCGCCTGTCACCAGCAGGATGGCCGTGTTGCCGAAGGTGCTCTGCAGGGCCAGGTTGGCGAGGAATCCGGGCAGGACGATCGAGTTGATGCCGCCGCTGAGGAAGGCCCAGACGCCAATGATCAGGATGCCGCCGATGTTGGTCAGCACCAGCCCCAGGCTGATGTCGCCGGTGACGCGAATCAGCAGCGCACCGAAGATCGGGGTGATGATGCCGGCGGCGAACAGGGCATACTCGGCGGTCGGCATCGTTGCGCGCACGACGATCATGCCGATGAGCATCAGCGACACGACCAGCGAAATGGTCAGCATGGCTTTCGCGATGCCCCGATGGCGCGTGTTCTTGCGCGGATCATCCAGGGCGTCCGGCGGTACGAACCAGCCTATGACATCCATATTGGGCAGTCGCGCATCCGGTCGTTGCCGGGTGCCTGTTGTTGATTGAAGCGTGAATACTACATTTTTTGGCCTGCAAGCGGTCAGCATCATGAGGCACGAGAGCGCAGAGACCATGACCAAGGCACGGCATTGGCGCTGCCGTGACCGCGTTGCCGCAGGGCGGTCGCCAGCGCGTAACATCCTGCCCCATGACGACTGATGATCAAGCATCCGCCCGGCCGATCGACCTGCTGGTCATCGGCGGCGGCATCAACGGCACGGGAATCGCCCGCGATGCCGTCGGCCGCGGGCTTTCGGTCACCCTGGTGGAACGCGGCGATCTGGCCGGCGCCACCTCGTCATGTTCGTCGAAGCTGGTGCATGGCGGGTTGCGCTACCTGGAGCAGTATGCCTTCCGCCTGGTGGCCGAGGCCCTCGTCGAACGCGAGACGCTGCTGCGCATGGCGCCCCACCTGGTCTGGCCGGCGCGCTTCGTCATGCCCCACGTGGCGTCGCTGCGGCCGCGCTGGATGATCCGCGCCGGACTGTTCCTCTACGACCACCTGGGCGGTCATCACGCCGACTCGTTGCTGTCGGACTCGGCCTCGGTACGGCTCGACCGCGGCCCGTTTCATGCCGGCTTGCAGGACCGCTATCGGCACGGTTTCATCTATTCCGACTGCCGCACCGACGACGCCCGGCTGGTGATTGCCAACGCGCGCGATGCCGCCCGGCGCGGCGCGCGCATCCTGCCGCGCACCGAACTGCTCGCCGCGCGGCGCCGCGGCAGCCTCTGGGAGGTGCAGCTGGCCGGCGGCGAGACGCTGCAGGCGCGGGCGATCGCCAATGTCGCCGGGCCGTGGGTCAAGGATGTTCTCAACCGGCGCCTCGGTGTGCCCTCCGTGGATTCGCTGCGGCTGGTGCGCGGCAGCCACCTGGTGCTGCCGCGACTGTATCCGGGCGAGCACGCCTTCATCCTGCAGAACGACGATCGTCGCGTGGTGTTCATGATTCCCTACGAGGGGCGCTTCACCCTGCTCGGCACCACCGACGTGCTGGAAACCGGCGACCCCTCGCAGCCGCGCGCGACGGCCGACGAAGCCGCCTACCTGTGCCGTGCCGCCGGCCGCTACCTGCTGCAGGCGCCGCAACCGCAGGATGCGGTATGGCGCTACGCCGGCGTGCGTCCGCTCTACGACGACGGCTCGGGCCATCCTTCATCGATCACGCGTGACTACAGCCTGCGCCTGGACATGCCGCGGGCGCAGGCGGACCACGCGCCGGTGCTGTCGGTGTTCGGCGGCAAGCTCACTACCTTCCGGCGCCTCGCCGAACAGGTGGTCGATCAACTGGCGGCGGCTCTTGGCCAGCGCCCGCCACCATGGACCGCGCAATCCGTCCTGCCGGGCGGCGACTTGCCGGCGGGCGGCCTGGACGACTTCGTCCGTCGGGAAGTCGCGCCACGCTATCCATGGCTGCCGGAGTCGCTGCGCAATGGCCTGGCCCGGCGTCACGGCAGCGAACTGATCGATTTGCTCGGCGAGGCCCGCGGCCCGGCCGATCTTGGCGAGGATTTCGGCGGCGGACTTTGCGAACGCGAGCTGGAGTGGCTGCTGGCCCACGAGTGGGCGCGCTTGGCCGACGACGTGCTGTGGCGTCGCAGCAAGTGCGGCCTGCACATGACGCCGCAGCAGCGCGAGCGGGTCGCGTGCCGGCTGGGCGGCTAGCGGCGGTGTGACGAACAGGCGGCGCAGGGGCCTGAAAGTCGGCGCTGGCGGTACGGCGCCGAGCATGCACCCCGGCCCGCGACGTCCGGGACGATAAGTTGAATCCTTGCCCCGTAAATCAACTTTCTCCTACTATGCGGATGGCGCCGCGCGGGTGCGGCGGTACTTTCGGGAGGAGCCAACGGTGATCGAGGGTGGATGTCTGTGCGGCGGTGTGCGCTACCAGTATGACGGCGAGATCGAGGAGATCTCGATCTGCCATTGTTCGCAGTGCCGCAAGGCGCAGGGCTCGGCATTTGCCGCGGTGAGTCCGGTCGAGTCGGCCAGGCTCCGGTTCATCGCCGGGGCCGAACTGCTCAAGGAGTTCCGCGCCACGCCGGACAAGGCTCGGGTGTTCTGCGCCAACTGCGGCAGCCCGATCTACTCCTCCAAGGACGATCTTCCGCAGCTCAAGCGCCTGCGCCTGGGCACTGTCGATACACCTTTCACCTGCGACAATGCCTTCCACATCTTCACCGACTCGAAGGCGTCCTGGTGGGATTGCAACGACGGCCATCCGCGCTTCGCCGAGCGCAGGACCTAGGGTCGGGAACCGACATGCTGCCGAAAACGCTGACGGAGCTCGACAAGATACGCGCATCCTGCAAGACCATGGTCAGGCGCCGCGCCGCAACCTCCGGCGGCATGTCGCTGATTCCGATTCCGGGGGTGGACATTGCCGGCGATGTCGGCCTGCTGCTGCAACTGATTCCCGCCATCAACCGGAAGTTCGGCCTGACTCCCGAGCAGATCGAGGAACTCGATCCCCGCCACAAGGTGCTGATCTACGCCATGCTGAAAAAGGTCGGCAGCGATCTGGCGGGACGGGCCATCACCAAACAACTTGCCGTGGCGGCGCTGAGAAAGGTCGGCGTACGCCTCGCCACCAAGCAGGTGCTCAAGTACGTGCCCTTCGCCGGACAGGCCGCTGCCGTGGCCCTCAGCGTGACGGCGATGATGTATCTGGGCAACTCGCATATCGATGCCTGCTATGAAATTGCCAGGGGAGCGATCAAGAATGAGCCGGAAGCCTGAGCTGTCGAGTTTTATGATCCCCGAGTTGCTGGAGACCGAGCGCCTGGTGCTGCGGACCTTCGTGCACGACGACTGGCGCGCCCTGCACGAACATTTCTCGGATCCCGAGTGCACGCGCTTCACCTATCGGCGCGCCCTGACGGAAGCCGCGACCTGGCGTGCCGTGGCCAGCATGGCCGGGCACTGGCTGCTGCGCGGCTACGGCCCCTACGCGGTCGAGGAGAAAGCCTCGGGCACCGTGCTCGGCACGGTCGGTCCCTGGTACCCGATCGAATGGCCGGAACCGGAAATCAAGTGGTCGCTGGCGCAGCGGCACTGGGGCAAGGGCTACGCCAGCGAGGCGGTGCGCGCGGTGCAGCGCATGGCGTACGACTGCCTGCCGCAACTGCGCCTGATCAGCCTGATCGACAGCCGCAACGAGGCGTCGATCCGGCTGGCGCTGGCGGTCGGCGCCACGCTGGAACGCGAAATCGAGTTCGCCGGCGCGCCGTTTCATATCTACCGCCATCCAGTTGGATGCGACCCCGAATAGAAGGCACCGAGGACAAATGGCAGTCGTCGACGCAATCGTTAAACATGGGCGTGCGCCATGCGTATGCTAGGTTGCCTACAGCGCGCGCATTAATGCGCCGGGTCTAGTGTTCGGTTCTATCAGCCGAATCGAGCGATTTTGGATAGACTCTTACTTAGCAATGCGTTGTCAGTGTATGCATCTGGCAAGTCTATTACTTCTAATAATTGTTGTGAAAATCACGTAGCCTTAACTCTGACATATGGATCTTCGAGAGTTCTTGATTGAGTTTCAAGATCATCTGGCGCCAAAGCTGGATGCATACGAACAGGCCATTTATCTATATGTTTTCCGACATAGTCGGCTTCTGGGCTTGGATGAGGTGACTATTGGATTTAAGTCAGCCCGCAGTCGCATGTCCTGTGGAATTGGAGAGAAAGGCAAACCCATGTCTGAGGGGACTGCATACTTGAAGCTGATCTCGCTTCAAGAGAAAGGTTGTTTGGAAATTCTTCGTACAACCCACACCGGGCGCGTACTGAAATTGCATTTGCCTCACGAAATCGCCGGCGTAATTCCGCCGGAGCCAACAGAGCTTGAGCCCGATCTTGAATCCATGGATTTCTTCTCTGTACCTGAGAACAGAAGTCTTCTCTTAAAGCGGGAAAACTATCGCTGTTTCTACACACTTCAGAAATTGGACGAGAGCAACTTTGTAGTTGAGCACGTAGTATCGCGCCCTGTGGGAAACAATAGCTACCGAAATTGTGTTGCTGCTTCGCGAGAGGCGAACAATAAGAAAGGCGCTTCTCCGGCTGAGGATTATTTTCGAAAGCTATTTAGAGAAGGCTTTCTGAATGAAGCTGAATTTCGGAATCGCCTTGAGTTCTTAGCCAAGCTTAAGAGCGGCGAGCTCAAACCACCAATTTCATAGTTGAATCAATAATTCCATCAGGTCTTGGCGAATAACTGCACAGGCCGGCCAGCTAATCTGGAAGCGAAATTGAATAGTGAAAGACTTGCCTTCGAACTGCGTACCGCCGACGGCGTGACGCTGGCAGGGCAGGCTTGGCTGCCGCCTGACGTCTGCGCGGTGATCGTGGTGGTGCATGGCATCGCCGAGCATGCGGGACGCTACGCCTTTCTCGCCGAGCGCGCCAACGCCCAGGGCGTCGGTGTCGTATCGGTCGACTTGCGCGGCCATGGCCGCTCGCCGGGCGAGCGCTCCTACGTCGAGCGCTTTGACGACTACCTGCTCGACGTCGATAGCCTGCTGGCAAGGGCCGCGGAACTGGCGGCCGGTTGTCCGGTGTTTCTCCTCGGCCACAGCATGGGCGGCGCCATTGCCCTGCGCTGGATAGCACAGCGGCGCCAGCCAGTGGCGGGCCTGATCCTGTCCTCGGCGGCGCTCAAGATCGGCGGCGACGTGCCGCGCCTGCTGATTGCTTTGGCGCCGTTGTTATCGCGCTGGCTGCCGCGGCTGCGCGGTACGCGCATCGATCCGGCGACCATCAGTCGCGATGCGGCGGCAGTGGCGGCTTATGTCGGCGATCCGCTGGTGAGCCTGAAGGCGCCGCCGGCACGCACCGGCGCCGAACTGTTGCAGGCCATGGACGCCAATCGCGCCGCGGCACCTGGCCTGACAACGCCGGTGTATCTGTTTCACGGCGATGCCGACCGGCTCACCGATCCGGCCGGCAGCCGCGAGATACACGATCTGTGGGGCGGTGCAGACCGCACGCTGCGCCTGTGGCGGGGCAGCCGCCATGAGACACTCAACGATCTCGACCGGGAAGCTGTGGCGGCGGAACTCCTGCAGTGGGTGCGGGCCCGCTGTGCGGCGGCAGACGCGAAATGAACTCGCCGAATGCTTGAATAAAATTATCCGTTGATTCATCAGGGTTTCCAGTCTTATAGTTGACTTGTCACAAGCGTCAGAGGCGAAACCCCGCCCCTGACGTATGCCCGAGCCGGTGCCAACGCACCGGCTTCCCCTGTAGATCGGGAGCAACTCCCGGCTGCGATGTGATGGGACCGGTGGCTTCCGCCCTCAAGGCCGGAACTGCCGGTTCTACGTTTCTTCCTGCCATCCGGTTCCTCGCGCAGATGCCCACGCTTGGCTCTGCCGATGCCGAAGCGCGAGAAGAAGACCATGACATTAAAGCGGTTTTGCTTCAGATCTAAAGTATCAGCGAACCGCGCTGGCAAGGGAGCGGGCAGGATTGGAGTCGGTGACGAATCTGGCGGTGGCAGGAGGCTTCATGGCAGGGCTGGGTGTGCTCCTGGCGCTGCTGCTGGCCTTTGCCAACAAGAAGCTGTTCGTCTATGAAGACCCGCGCATCGGCGAGGTCGAGGAACTGCTGCCCAAGTCCAATTGTGGTGCCTGCGGCCAGGCCGGTTGCCGCGACTTCGCCGAAAAAGTGGTCGGCGGCGAGATCGTTCCGGCCAAGTGCACCGTCAGTTCGCCGCAGCAGCGCCAGGGCATCGCCGATCTGCTCGGCGTCGCCGCCGGCAGCGTGGAAAAGAACGTGGCGCGCCTGGCCTGCGGGGGCGGTCACCATGTAGCCTTCCTGCGCGCGCGCTACGAAGGACTCAAGACCTGTCGCGCCGCGGCCGTGGTCTCCGGCGGCGGCAAGGAATGCGCCTGGGGCTGCCTCGGGCTGGCGGACTGCGCCAATGTTTGCACCTTCGATGCGATCGCCATGGATGCCCATGGCCTGCCGGTGGTCGATAGCGACAAATGCACGGCCTGCAACGACTGCGTCGAAGTCTGCCCCAAGGGTCTGTTCAGCCTGGAGCCGGTCAGCCACCGGCTCTGGGTGGCCTGCAAGAACCAGACGGATGGCGACACCGCCGAGGCCTCCTGCGAGGTGGCCTGCACCGCCTGCGGCAAGTGTGTCGCCGATGCGCCATTCAAGCTGATGCAACTGGCCAACAACCTGGCGGTGGTCAATTACGACTGGAACGACCGCGCCGGCCGCGCGCCGATCGAGCGCTGCCCGACCGGCGCCATCGTCTGGTTCGAAACTCCGGACCGTCCGCTCAAGGGCGCCGCCGCCAAGAAAATCCTGCGCAACGATCCCTTGCCCCTGCATTATTGAATTTGCATTGAAGGAAACTGTCATGTCGATATCGCTGATCAAGAAGATGTTCTCGTTCTCCCTTCTGGAAAGCGGCAGCGCCGGCCAGGCGGCCACGGCGGTGAAATACCCGGGGGTGCGCGATGCCGTGGACGGCAATACCGCCATCATCCACGTCGAACGCGAGTCGTCCGATGCCGCCGGCGCCTACCCGATCACGCCTTCGACGCAGATGGGCGAATACTGGGCCGAGGAAGTGTCCCAGGGACACCTCAACATCTCCGACAAGCCGCTGATTTTCATCGAGCCGGAATCCGAGCACGCGGCGGCCGGCGTCACGGCCGGCATGGCGATGACCGGCCTGCGCGCGGTGAACTTTTCCTCCGGCCAGGGCGTGGCCTTCATGCACGAGTCGCTCTACGCCGCAGTCGGCAAGCGCCTGCCCTACGTGCTGAACATGGGCTGCCGCGCCATCACCAAGGTTTCGCTCAACGTCCATGCCGGACACGACGACTACCACTGCGTGGATGACACCGGCTTCATCCAGGTCATGGCCAAGAACGCCACCGAGGCGGCCGACCTCAATCTGATCGCGCGCAAGGTTGCCGAACTGTCGCTGACGCCGGCCATCATCGGCCAGGACGGCTTTCTCACCACGCACCTGATCGAGTCGGTGCTGCTGCCCGAGCGCGAACTGGTGGCCGAATTCCTCGGCAAGCCCGACGACCTGATCGATACGCCGACCCCGGCGCAGCAGATGCTCTACGGGCCGAAACGGCGCCGCGTGCCGGCGATCTGGGACGTCGATACGCCGCTGCTGTCGGGTTCGGTGCAGAACCAGGATGCCTATATGCAGGCCACCGCCGGCCAGCGTCCCTACTTCTTCGATCATATCGAAGCCATTACCGAATCCTGTCTCGACGAATACGCCGCACTCACCGGCCGCCGCTACCAGCGTGTCGCCACCTTCAAGGCCGAGGATGCGGACTTCCTGATCCTCGGCATGGGCAGCATGATCGTGCAGGCCGAAGCCGTCGCCGACTACCTGCGCGAGACGCGCAAACTCAAGGTCGGCGTGGTGAACCTGACCATGTTCCGTCCCTTCCCCGGCGACCTGCTGGGCTACGTGCTGCGCGGCAAGAAGGGCGTCGCGGTGCTGGAACGCACCGACCAGCCGCTGGCCGAAGACTTGCCGCTGATGCGCGAGGTGCGCGCGACGCTGATGAAGTGTATTGAAAACGGACAAGTCGGCGCTGGCGGTACGGCACCCTATGCCGATTACGCGAGTTACGGCGCCGGCGAGATGCCGCGCCTGTACTCCGGCTGCTACGGCCTCGGTTCGCGCGATCTGCAGCCCGAGGCACTGATCGGCGCCGTCGAGAACATGTTGCCTGACGGAGGGCAGCGCAAGTTCTTCTACCTGTCGATCGACTTCGCCCGCGATCCGCTGAATCCGAAGGACGAGGTGCACCAGCAGGACATCGCCGACAAGTATCCGCGCATCCGCGAACTGGGCGTGCGCGGCTCCGAGAACCCCAATCTGCTGCCCAAGGGCGCGATCACCGTGCGCATGCACTCGGTCGGCGGCTGGGGCGCCATCACCACCGGCAAGAACCTGGCGATGACCCTGTTCGAGCTGCTCGGCTGGGACATCAAGGCCAATCCAAAATACGGCTCGGAGAAGAAGGGCCAGCCGACCACGTATTACCTCTCGGCGGCACCGGAGCCGATCCGCATCAACTGCGAATACGTCTTTGTCGATGTCGTGCTTTCGCCCGATCCGGCGGTGTTCGGCCACAGCAATCCGCTGTCGGGCCTGAAGAAGGGCGGCTTCTTCATCATCCAGTCGAATCTCGGCGCCGAGACCTGGGCCAATTTCCCGCTCTGGGCGCAGAAGTTCATCGTGGACAACGAGATTCGCGTGTTCCATCTCGATGCCTTCCAGATCGCCCGCGAGGAGGCCGGTGCGGCCGAACTGCAACTGCGCATGCAGGGCATCGCCTTCCAGGGTGCCTTCTTCGCCGCCAGCCCGACCATGGCCAATGCCGGGTTGACCGAGGACGCGCTGTTCACCGCGATCGAAGCCCAGCTGCAATCCAAGTTCGGCGGCAAGGGCGCCCGCGTGGTGGCCGACAACCTGCGCGTGGTGCGGCGCGGCTTCACCGAACTGACCGAGATCACCGACAAGCAGGTGGGCGTCACGCGCAAGGGCTTCGTCAAGAAGGACGTCGGCCTGCCGGTGATGCTGAAGCAGTTGCCGGTCGGCGACGAGATTCGACTGACCAAGGTGGGCGACATCCACCGCTTCTGGGAACAGACCGGGCATTTTTACCTGACCGGCAAAGGCAACGACAACCTGGTCGATCCCTTCATCGGCGCCTCGCTGGTGCCGGCCGCCACCGGCGTGTTCCGCGACATGACCGGCATCCGCTTCGAGCATCCGGAATGGATCGCCGAGAACTGCACGGCCTGCGGCAACTGCTATGTCGAATGCCCGGACTCGGCGATCCCCGGCCTGGTCAGTTCGATCGGTGACGTGCTGGCCACGGCGATCAACCGCATCGAGACCAGCGGCACGCCGACCCGTTACCTGCGCCGCGCCGCACGTTCGATCGAAAAGAAACTGCGCGCACTGGTCGACAACGAAGGTGGCTTCGTCCGGCCGCTGATCGACCGCGCCATGGACGCCGTGCTGGCCGACACGCCGGAAGCCGAGCGCGCCGGCCTCGCCGCCGAATTCACGCAGTTGCAAATCCATCTCGGCGGCTTCCAGTTCGCCGCGACCAAGCCCTACTGGTCGCAGAAGGAGAAGAAGTCCAAGGGCAGCGGCGGCCTCTTCTCGATCACCGTCAATCCTTACACCTGCAAGGGCTGCGCGCTGTGCGTCACGGTCTGCGAAGACAACGCGCTGAAAATGGTGACGCAGACCGAGGATTCGGTCGAGCGCCTGCGCCGCGATTGGGCCACCTGGCTGGAACTGCCGACCACGCCCAAGGACTACAGTCGCATCGACAGCCTTGACGAGAAGATCGGTGCGCTGGAAACCCTGTTGCTGGACAAGCGCAACTACGGCTCGATGAACTGCGGCGACGGCGCCTGCCTCGGCTGCGGCGAGAAAACCGCGATCCACTTGTTCACCTCGACCGTGACCGCGCTGATGCAGCCGCGCGTAGCGGCCTTCGTCGACAAGCTCGACGACCTGATCGTCCGCCTCGAACAGCACATGCGCATCAAGCTGGCCTCCGCCGTGGATCTGAGCGACACCGGCGCCGTGGTGCGCGCCGTGAATTCCACCGGATTGCACGACCTGACGCTGTCCAACCTGGCCGACAAGCTCAACGCCGACAAACCCTCGCAACTGCTCGATCCGGCCTGGGTCAAGAACACCGCGCAGCTGCTGGAAAAGCTCAAGGACCTGAAGTGGCGCTACGTCGAAGGGCCGACCAAGCGCGGCCGCGCCGAGATGGGCATCGTCAATTCCACGGGCTGCACGTCGGTGTGGGGCTCGACCTATCCCTTCCATCCCTATCCCTTCCCCTGGACCTCGCATCTGTTCCAGGATTCGCCCTCGGTGGCGATGGGCATCTTCGAAGGCCACATGGCGAAGATGGCCGACGGCTTCAAGGCGGTGCGCATCGCCGAGCAGGAACTGGCGGGCGACTACCTGCCCGACCGCGACGAGGATTTCTTCCGCCGCTTCACCTGGCAGCAGTTCTCGACCGACGAATGGCAGCTTTGCCCGCCGGTGGTATCGATCGGTGGCGACGGCGCGATGTATGACATCGGCTTCCAGAACCTGTCGCGCGCGCTGATGTCGGGCATGCCGATCAAGGTGCTGGTGGTCGATACCCAGGTGTATTCGAACACCGGCGGCCAGGCCTGCACTTCGGGCTTCATCAGCCAGGTGTCGGACATGGCGCCGTTCGGCAGCGCCTCGCGCGGCAAGCAGGAAACGCGCAAGGAAATGTCGCTGATCGGCATGGCGCATCGCACCTCCTACGTCATGCAGGGCACCATCGCCCACGTCAATCACCTGATCGAAAGCTACATCGACGGCTTGAACAGCCGTCGTCCGGCGGTGTTCAACATCTACGCCGTGTGCCCGCCAGAGCATGGCGTTGGCGACGACCGCAGCGTGGACCAGAGCAAGCTGGCGGTGGAGGGGCGCGCCTATCCGCTGTTCCGTTTCGATCCCGATGCCGGCACCACCTTCAGCGAATGCGTCAGCCTCGAAGGCAACCCCTCGCTCGACGACGACTGGCCGACCTACACGCTCAAGTACCTGGACGACGCCGGGGCCGAGCAGAGCATGACGCTGCCGATGACCTTTGCCGATTTCGCGGCGACCGAGGCGCGCTTCCTCAAGCATTTCAAGAAGGCGCCGGCCGAAACCTGGAACGAGAACATGCTGCCCATCGCCGAGTTCCTCGAACTCGACAAAGACCAGCGCGAAGGCCGCTTCCCCTTCATCTGGGCGGTGGACAAGAAGAACCGCCTGATGCGTCTCTTGGTGACCGAGGAACTGGTGCGCTCGGCAGAGGAGCGGCTGAATTTCTGGCGCCAGCTGCGCGGCCTCGCCGGCCTCGGGGTGCAGGCCACGGATGCGGTCGAAGTCACCGAGCGCGTGCGCGCCGAGCTGATGGCGAAGATCTCGGCCAGCCTGGGGCTGGGTGGTTCATCCGACACTCCGGCCGCAATAGTCGGCGCTGGCGAGACGGCGACTGCATCGGCAGCCGGCGATTACGAGCCGGTCTGGATCGAAACGCCCGAATGCACGGCCTGCGACGAGTGCACCACGCTGGCGCCGAAGACCTTCGCCTACAACGACCAGAAGCTGGCCATCGTCATCAATCCGAAGGGCGGCAAGTTCGCCGACATCGTCAAGGCTGCCGAGAAGTGCACGGCAGGCTGCATCCATCCCGGCACGCCGTGGAACATGGGCGAGCCGGGTGTCGAGAAGTTGATGGCAAGGGCGGCAAAATTTAATTAGGCGCGATGAAGCTCGTCTCCTATTTCCGCGGCGAAGCCTTCCAGCGCGGCGTGCATCCGCCGTCCTGCAAGCTGACGGCCGACAGCAGGATCCGTCGCCTGCCGTTCCCGCCCAAAGTGACGGTGCCGCTGTCGCAGCACATCGGCAAGGCGCCGCGGCCCATCGTGCGCGTCGGGCAGGACGTGGTGCGCGGCCAGCCGATCGCGCGCAGCGACGAATGGCTGTCGGTGCCGCATCACGCGCCGCTGTCGGGCGTGGTCGAGTTCATCGGCCTGCGCCCCGGCATGCGCGGCACCTGGGTCGAGTCGATCGTCATACGCGCTCATCCCGGCGCGACGCAGGAAGACCTCTGGGGCCAGCCGCGCGACCTGTCGCAGGCCAGCAGCCAGGACATCCTGCAGGCGATCTGGGACAGCGGTATGGTCGGTCTGGGCGGCGCCGCCTTCCCGACCCATGCCAAGCTCTCGGTGCCGAAGCAGGCGAAGGTACATACGCTGGTGGTGAACGGCTGCGAATGCGAGCCCTACCTGACCTGCGACCACCGCGTCATGGTCGAGCATGCCGATCACCTGATCGCCGGCATCCGCTACGCCATGCGCGCGACAGGCGCCGTGCGCGCCATTATCGGTATCGAGGACAACAAGCCCGACGCGGTAGCCGGTCTGCGCCAGGCCATCGCCCGGGAGCAGGCCGGCGGTGGCTTCCCCGAGGGCGAGATCCACGTCGAAGCGGTGCCGACCAAGTATCCGCAGGGCGCCGAGCGCATGCTGATCATGGCGCTGTTCGGCACCGAAATGCCGGCCGGCGGTCTGCCGATCGCGCTGGGCATGGTGGTCAGCAACGTCGGCACGCTGGCCGCGCTGGGCAAGTTGCTGCCGGCCGGGCAGGGGCTGACCGAACGCGTGGTGACGGTGACCGGTTCCGGCGTGGCGCGGCCCGGCGACTACCGCGTGATCCTGGGTACGCCGCTCAAGTTCGTGCTCGACTACGCCGGCGTGCCGGCGGTCGATGCGCTCGATGCGCGCCAGGTGATCCTCGGCGGGCCGATGATGGGCCAGGCCATCGGCTCGCTCGAAGTGCCGATCACCAAGGGCGTTTCCGGCGTGCTGGTGTTCCGCCGCGAGGACATGGCAGCGCGCGAAGGGCGCCAGACCTATCCCTGCATCAAGTGCGGCGAATGCGTCGAGTCCTGCCCGATGGGCCTCAATCCCTCGACCCTGGGCATGCTTGTCGCCAAGCGCGAATACGACCTGATGGGCGAGCAGTATTTCCTCGGCGACTGCTTCGAGTGTGGCTGTTGCACCTACGTCTGCCCCTCGAACATTCCGCTGGTGCAGCAGTTCCGCGTCGCCAAGCAGATCCTGCGGGAAAAAGCCGCATGAACCAGCCATTGATAGAGATTCGCAGCGCACCGCACGTGCAGACGGCAAAGACCGTAGAGACCATCATGCGCAATGTGGTGTACTCGCTGCTGCCGATCTGCACTTTTTATGTCTTCCAGTACGGCATCTCGGCGCTGGCGTCGATCGCCGTGGTTACCGCGGCTTGCGTGCTGACCGAGCGTTTCTTCGTGCGCACCGGCACCCAGGCCGGGCGCCTGTCGGACTACTCGGCGGTGATCACCGGGCTGCTGCTGGCCTTGACCCTGCCGCCCGGTTTCCCGCTGTGGATGGGCGCGGTCGCCGGCATCGTCGCCATCGCTCTGGGCAAGGCCCTGTTCGGCGGCATCGGCTTCAATGTCTTCAACCCGGCGCTGGTCGGGCGCGCCTTCGTCCAGGCGGCGTTTCCGACGGCCATCGCCACCTACACGCCGTCCTTTCTGCCCGGCCGCTTCACCGAGTTCATCCCGTCGACGCTGGCCTGGCCGCTGATGATTCCGGCCGATGCCGCAGTCTGGCTCAAGGCGAAGAACCTCGACGCGCTGGCCGGCGCCACGCCGCTGGCGAAATGGAAGTTCGACGGCGTGATCGCCAATGCCGACGAATTGCTGACCTCGCTTTCCGGGCACATGGCGGTCGGTCCGTCGCCGGTGCTGATCCTGCTCTGCGGCGCCTATCTCGCGGCACGCCGCTTCATGGACTGGCGCATTCCGCTGGCCATCCTCGGCAGCGCGGCGCTGACGGCATGGCTGCTGTTCGCCTTCGATCCGGCGCGCTACCCGAATCCCTTCTTCATGCTGTTTTCCGGCGGCCTGATCCTCGGCGCGGTCTATATGGCAACCGACATGGCGACCTCGCCGGTGACGCCCAAGGGCATGTGGGTCTATGGCGCGCTGATCGGCCTCTTGACCGTGGTGATCCGCTACTACAGCGGCCTGCCCGAGGGCGTGATGTACGCGATCCTGATCGCCAATGCCGCCTCGCCGCTGATCGAGAAGATCACCCAGCCCGTGCCCTTCGGTCGCGGCGTGCTCGACCGCGCGAAAAAGCGTGCCACCTATCCGCTCAACCCCGGCTACATCTCGCGCGAAGAAGCCAGCGCGGTGACGCCGAAGAAGCGCTTCCTGCCGAACAAACCCAAGAAATGAACACGCCGGACAAAGCCACCGAACACAAGGTGATCCCGATCGCGGCCACCCAGCCTGTAGTCGACCCACCGGAATCGCCCACCGCAGCGATGATCCGCACCCTCGGGCTGGTGTCGGCGATCTGCGGCCTGATCATCGTCGGCGCTTACCAGGGCACCTACGACGCCGTCGCCGCCAACAAGCGCATCGCCACCGAGCGCGCAGTGTTCAAGGTCCTACCCAAAGCGAAGTCGATTGCCGAGTTCCTTGCGCAACCTGGTGGTGGAATTTCAAAAGTTATGCGAAGCGGTATCCCCGGGGACGGCGCTGGCGAGACGGCGATTCCAGCCGGTGCGGTCAAGTTCTTCGCCGCCTACGACGACGCCGGCAAGCTCGCCGGCATCGCCGCCGAGGGCGGCGCCAAGGGTTATGCCGACACGGTGCGCATCATGTTCGGCTACCAGCCGGATTGCCAGTGCGTGGTCGGCATCGGTGTCGTGTCGATGCGGGAGACGCCGGGCATCGGCGACAAGATCATCACCGACAGGGAATTTCTCGCCAACTTCACGGCGCTCGACCTCAAGCTCAAGGCCGACCTCTCGGCGCTGGCCAACGAGGTCAGGGCGGTCAAGCACGGAGCCAAGACCGCCGCCTGGCAGGTCGACGCCATCGCCGGCGCCACCATCACCTCGCGCGCCGTGGGCAAGGCCATCAACGATACGGCGCAGGCTTTGTTGCCGCGCCTGGTTCCCACGCTGGACAAACTCGTGGAAAAATCATGAACAACGATACGCCGAAAACCTGGGACGAGTTCATGGAGGGCATCTGGCGCCAGAACCCGGTGTTCGTCATGGTGCTCGGCATGTGTCCGACGCTGGCCGTCACCGTGTCGGCAGTCAATGCCATATCGATGGGCTTGGCGACGCTGTTCGTGCTGGTCTGTTCCTGCGGGCTGGTGTCGATGATGCGCAAGCTCACGCCCAAGGAAGTACGCATCGCGGTGTATATCGTGATCATCGCCACCTTCGTCACGGCGGTGGATTACGCGATCCAGGCCATCAGCCTGGCGCTCTACGACGCGCTGGGCGCCTTCATCCAGCTGATCGTGGTGAACTGCATCATCCTCGGCCGTGCCGAGGCGCACGCGGCAAAGAATCCGCCCATGCCGGCGATGATCAACGCCGCCGGCATGGGCGTCGGTTTCACCATCGGTCTCCTGGCGCTGGGCGTAGTGCGCGAAATCCTCGGTGCCGGCACGCTGTTCGGCGTCACGCTGTTCGGCGCCGGCTTCCAGCCCTGGGTGATCATGGTGCTGCCGCCGGGCGGCTTCTTCGTGCTCGGCGCCTGGTTGCTGTTCTTCTCGTGGCTGGAGCGGCGCAAGTGGCGCCGCGCGGCACTACCCGCGGAGGCCGGCCAGCATGTCTGAATCCGCCTTCCAGATATTCGTCAATGCGCTGCTGGCCAACAACTTCGTGCTGGCGATGTTCCTTGGCCTGTGCCCCTTCCTCGGCGTTTCGGGCAAGCTCGACACGGCCTTCCCGATGGGCGTGGCGACCACCTTCGTGATGCTGGTGGCTTCGCTCTGCGCCTACGGCCTGAACCTCCTGCTGACCGCCTTCCACCTCGAATTCCTGCGCCTGATCTCCTACATCGTGATCATCGCCTCGGCGGTGCAGCTGGTCGAGATGGTGCTCAAGAAATACAGCCCGGCGCTGTTCCGCGCGCTGGGCATCTACCTGCCGCTGATCACCACCAACTGCGCCGTGCTCGGCGTCGCGCTGTTCCAGACCGCACGCGAATACGACTTCGTGCAGTCGATGATGTTCAGCTTCGGTGGCGGCGCCGGCTTCACCCTGGCACTGGTGCTGATGGCCAGCGTGCGCGAGCGTCTGACGCTGTCCAACGTGCCCGACCTGGCGCAGGGCACCGCGCTGTCGCTGATGCTGGCCGGCATCCTGTCGCTGTCCTTCATGGGCTTCGCCGGACTGGGCGGCTGATGGGCCTTTACCTGATCACCTTCGCCGTCATCTTCAGCCTTGCCCTGGGCGGGATCCTGATCGACCGCATCTATCGTCGCTTTGCCGCGAGAAACCCGCAGCTGGGGCCTTTCCGCGATCCCGGCAAGTGCGGTTGCTGCACGGCGGGCAGCGGCTGCAGCGATGCCGTCTGCGCTGACGATCGTGCCGTGCCGGGTACCGCTGCCCAACGCTGATCACTTTTTCGGAGCCAATGCCATGCAGATAGCCACGCCACCCTCGCCACCTCCTGCCAAAACCTATACCGCGGTCCTGACCGGGTCGCGGCGCATCACGCCGGCCGCGTCGCGCGACGAGGTGCGGCACCTGGTATTCCGCACCGGCGACCTGTCCTTCGATGCCGCGGCGGGCAACTGCATCCGCGTCATGGCGCCGGGTCAGTTCGGCAATCCCTGGCACACGCGCCTCTACTCGATCATGGACCTCGAACGGCGCAAGGACGGCACCGAGTTCGCCATCTGCGTGCGCCGTTGCTCCTACATCGACGACTTCAACGGCGAGCGATACCAGGGCATCGCTTCGAACTACCTGTGCGACCTGCGGCCCGATGCCACGCTGACTTTCGCCGGTCCGGTGGGATATCCCTTCGTGATTCCGGAGGACAAGAGCGCCGACATACTGATGCTCGGCATGGGCACCGGCATCGCGCCGTTCCGCACCCTGATCCGCCAGATCTACGAAAAGATCGGCGGCTGGAAAGGCAAGGTACGGCTGTTCTACGGCGCCAGAAGCCCGCTCGAAATGCTCTACATGAACGACGAGAACAACGACCTCGCCAACTACTTCGACCAGCCGACCTTCAAGGCCTTCCAGGCCGTCAGCCCGCGCCCGGCTTTCGATGCGCCGGCGACACTGGACGCGGCGCTGGAGCAGAACGCGGCTGAAGTCTGGGAGATGCTGCAGCGGCCGGAGACCCGGGTGTTCGTCGCCGGCACCGGAAACATGCTCGCCGCAGTCGACAAGGCCATGGTCGAACTGGCCGGTTCGGCGCGGGACTGGACCTCCTTGCACGCCAGATTGCGCTCCAGCGGACGCTGGAGCGAACTCCTGTACTAGTCTTTGCGGATCATTACCGTGCAGTTGCCCTCGCTGGGGCAAAGCACCGCCCGCACCAGTCGTTCCGGAGTTCCTTCCTGCCAGGACCAGTCGGACGGGTAGGAGAAGATGCGGATGTTCCACACCGAGGGCGACATCCTTATCAGCTCTAAGTTCGCCTTGAACATGATTTCCGCAGCGGCACCCGACTTGCCGTGAAATTCCTGATGCAACAGGTGCATTGCTTCTTCGGTCTGGGTGTTGCTGAGTTCGGCATGAGGCAGGTCGCGATCCGTCATGCAGCGAATGAACCGCGTCTGCAACGACGGGCCGTTGGATCCGATCCAGCAGTCGAATCCCGTCGTGGTGAAGGTCGCTGCCGTGGGCTGGCCAAAGGCGACCGTCGCCGCGGAGAGCGACACCAAGACTCCAATGGAGCGCAGTCGTTTCATGGCGTCATCATAGACCGGTGGTGGCGTGCGCACAACGCAGGACTAATTTTCTGCACCAGTCGCCAGCCGGTCGAGATAGGGCACATATGCCATGTCGGTCTCGACGATGTGATGGGTCAGCCACTCGGTGAGAAAGTTCACGGTATCTTCCGAAATGTCCTCGGCGATAGACTTCAACTGGAGTTCTTCGAGCTTGGCCCTGAATTCGGCGTGCTTCGCCATGTGCTGGGCCAGACCGGGATAGCCGGCGGTTTTCATCAGCGCCTCTTCGGTGGCGAAGTGCTCGCGCATGTAGTGCTTCAAGCGGGTGATGACGTAGACCCCGAACAAGGTTCGCTCGTCGGCCGTGGCGCTTTGCAGTTCGGCGAGCCACTCGAAAATCTCCTTGTGCTGCTCGTCGAGTTTTGGCACGCCGGTGCTCAGGTCGGGTGTCCAGTTCATCATGACGGTGATATTACCAGCGCCCGCGTCCGGCGGCGTCTCCGTCGCAATCAAAGCGACGGGTTTCGCGCCGACTTCGGCGCTGGCGGCCGTGCGGGGCGCCCGAGCGCATGTGTCGGGATGCATGTGGGGCACGCCCGCAAGGCGAATCGAGGCCGGTTTTTGCACGAAAATTGCTTTTGGTTCTGCCTTTATTGCCTTGAGTGAGCTATCGTCCTCATCTTTTTGTCGTGAAATCAAGCATGAATCCAACCCGCAGCATCCGGGGACTACTGCTTGTCGCCGGCGCGGTTTTCTCGATTGCAATATTCCTCACCACGCTTTTCGTGGTTTCGGGAATCTACAATCGATCGGTGCGCGATGATGCCGTCGAGGACGCCACGGTGTTTGCCGAGCTGACTTTCAACGCCATGTTCGAGTTGATGAGCACGGGCTGGAACCGTCAGCAGCTGGAGGGCTACCTGCGGGCCATCCAGAAATCGGTCGACAACACCCAGCGCCAGATCGACATCTACCGCGGGCCCAAGGTCAGCGCCCTGTTCGGCGAGATTGCACAGAAAGCTCCGGACGCCGAGATTCTGCGTGCCCTCAAGGAGGGCAATCGCCAGCATTTCGAGGCCGGTGACCAGATCCGCGTGGTGTACCCCCTGCGCGCGCAGGATGTCTGCCTCAAGTGCCATGTCAATGCGGGCGTCGGCGACGTGTTGGGCGTGATCGACGTGCAGCAGAACGTCAGTGCGGCAATTGCTTCGTACCGGGAGCGCTTCAGCTACGCCTTTGCCCCGATCGTGCCGGTGATGCTGATCGTGACCCTGCTGATGGTGCTCTATATCCGGCGCCGCCTGGAAGGTCCGATCGATACGCTGGCCAGGGATATCCGGGCGGTCAACCGGATCTCGGACCTGCGCGCGCTGCAGAGCCGGCAGCTCGATTTGGGCTTTGCCGAGTTCGATATCGTGGCCGACGAAGTCAGGCAGCTCACCGAGCGCATCCGGGCGATCGCCGTCGACAAGGACATGCTCGAATTCGAAATCCGCCTGCTGGAGAAATTCATCCTCACCACCGAGGTGATCAAGGACTGGCGCGCCTACGTCAGCCGCCTGATCCTCGACATCGACAGCGTGGTGCCGGCCTATGTGATGTTCTCGGTGTTCAAGATCAGCGACGAGGCCTACGACCTGGAAATCTTCTGGCGCGCCAGGCCGTCCGAATCCACCAAGCTGGTGTTCGAGAACTGCCTGCAGCAGATTCTCAGGCGTGCCGAGCACTTCGAGGCCGGGCTGTCGATCCGCATCCGCCACAACATCGCCGACATGGCGCGGACCATAGCGGATCTACGCGAGGAGGATATCGACGTGCAGATCAAGTCGCTGATGGTCGATGCGCCCAAGATCGGCGGCATCGTCGGCATCGGCATGCAGCCGCAGTTCGAGACCGACCCGATGCGCCTGCTGGTGGTCGAGAGCATCCTCACCACGCTGATCAACGTGGTCGGCTCGGTCAAGGCGATCGACAAGTACACCAAGGATCTGGAGTACTACGCGACGCGCGACCCGCTGACCAACGTCTATAACCAGCGCGTGTTCTGGGAACTGATCGAGAACGAGGTGCTGCGCTCCGCGCGCCACGGCAAGAAGTTCACGCTGCTGGTGATCGACGCCGACAACTTCAAGTCGATCAACGATTCCTACGGTCACGGCATCGGCGATTCCATGCTGCAACTGGTGGTCGGCGGCATCAAGGCGGCGATCCGCGACGACGACCTGCTGTCACGCTATGGTGGCGATGAGTTCGTCGCGATCCTGCCGGAGACCGGCCTGACGGCCGGCGAGAGCGTGGCGCGGCGCATCATCGAATCGGTTTCCGCGGTGACCATGACGGTGCCCGACGGCACCGTGGTTACCGGCTCGGTCTCGATCGGCATGGCGACCTATCCGGACCACGCGGTGGCGACCAAGGACCTGTTCCTGTTCGCCGACAACATGATGTACCGCGCCAAGGCCGAGGGCAAGAATCGCGTCGTGGTGCCCGATGCGCAGGACGTGATCGATGTCTTCCGCACCCTCGGCGAGAAGAGCCTGCTGATCCTGAATGCGGTCGAGAAGCGCAGCGTGGTGCCTTTCTTCCAGCCCATCGTCAATGTGCTCAGCGGCCAGGTCGAGGCGATCGAGGTGCTGTCGCGCATCCGCATGGAGGATGGCAGCTACATCATCGCCGAGGAATACGTGGCCATCGCCGAGAAGATGGGGGTGATGCACAAGCTGGATTTCATCCAGCTGGAGAAAACCCTGGAAGCGGTGGAAGAAACCGGCTACGACGGCTACCTGTTCATCAACATGTCGCCGCGCGCACTGGTGCTCAACGACTTCGTGCAGCAGACGCGGCGCATCGCCAGCCAGTCCAGGATCGACCCGACCAGGCTGGTGTTCGAAATCACCGAACGCGAGACGATCAAGAACATGGTGCTGCTGGAGCGCTTCATCGGTACCTTGCGCAATGAAGGCTTCAAGCTGGCGATCGACGATTTCGGTTCCGGCTTTTCGTCCTTCCACTACGTCAAACGCTTTCCGATCGATTTCCTCAAGATCGAGGGCGACTTCATCCTTGGCATGAAGAACAGCGAGAAGGATCGTGCCCTGGTGCGCAGCATCGTCACCCTGAGCAAGGATCTCGGCATCCGCACCGTGGCCGAGTACGTCGAAGACGAAGCAGTGCTGGAGCAGGTGGCCCTGCAGGGCATCGATCTGGCGCAGGGCTTTCATATCCACCGGCCGAACATTTCCCTGACCGAGGCGATGCGGGTCAGGCCGAGCAGGTAGTCGCCAAATATATGTACCCCGCTGCGCAGGGGCTTCATCAGCACTGACTTCTGACAGCCTGCCGCGGGGCGGCGCTTCAGTCCCCGCCTTCGGCGAACCAGCGCAGCTTGTCGCGCAGGGTGACCACTTCGCCGACGATGATCAGGGTCGGCGCGCGCAGGTTGGCGGCTTTGGCCAGTTCGGGCAGGGTGGTCAGGGTGCCGGTCACGGTGCGCTGGCTGGGCTGGGTGCCATGCTGCACGATGGCCGCCGGCCAGTCCGCCGGCAGGCCGTGTTCCATGAGTTTTTCGCAGAGGTAGGACAGGCCCGACAGGCCCATATAGATCACCACGGTCTGGCGCCGGCGGGCCAGTCCTGGCCAGTCCAGGTTCATGCTGCCGTCCTTGAGGTGGCCGGTGACGAAGACGCAGGCCTGGGCGTGGTTGCGGTGGGTCAGCGGGATGCCGGCATAGGAGCCGACGCCGGCCGCCGCGGTGATGCCGGGCACGACTTCGAAATTGACGCCGTCGGCGTGCAGGGTTTCGACTTCCTCGCCGCCGCGGCCGAAGATGTAGGGATCGCCGCCCTTGAGCCGCACCACGCGCTTGCCGGTTTTCGCCAGGCGCACCAGCAATTGGTTGATCTGTTCCTGGGGGATGGCGTGGTTGCCGCGCTCCTTGCCGGCGTAGATGCGCTCGGCGTCGGCCCGGGCCAGGTCAAGCACGGCCCTGGAGACCAGGTTGTCATAGACCAGAACGTCGGCCTCGCCGATCAGGCGTGCCGCCTTCAGGGTCAGCAGTTCGGGGTCGCCGGGGCCGGCGCCCACCAGGTAAACCCATCCGGGTTGAGCAGGTTGTGGTTTCATGGACGGGGAATGCTAGCGCAGCTTTTGGGCTTGCCACTTGATCAGGAACAACCGCCGCCGCAACTTCCGCAGCCGCTTTTCGGTGTCGGACTGCTGCAGCCGCCACGGAAAATGAACTGGAATTCGCCGGGCTGGACTTCGGTAAAGTCCAGCGTGGTGTTTTCCAGCAGGGGCTGGCTGCGTGGCGAGATCAGGATCGTGATGCCGCCGCCGTCGATGACCAGGTCGTCCTCGCGCTCGTCGTCGAAGCCCATGCCATAGACCAGTTCGCCGTCCTCCTCGTCGTATTTGGCGGCCACGCGCAACATGGGCGCTGCGGGCTTGTTGTCGGCTTGTTCGGCGGCGGCGCGGGCGATCTGCTCGGCGGCGCTTGGGGTCAGTGTGAACATGGGATGGCTTCCTTGATGTCGATATTCTTGGCCTTGCGCACGTACTGGACGAACTTCGCCGGCCAGTCGCAGCCGCTGGTGGCGCGCAGGTGGGTGTAGGAGGCGAGCATGCGGTGCAGCAGGACGCCGTCGTGGCGGCCGTCGATGCCGTGGCCGCGGCGCACCGCATAGGCGTAACGGGTGTCGGGCGGCAGGTCGGAGAGGTCCGAGTAGTGGAATTCGTGGGCGTGCAGCGGTGCGGCGCCGAGCGCTTGGTCGGTCGAGCGCCAGGGATGGCTGGGCTGTGCTTCGAGGATCACGTAGCCGCGGCCGACCGGCTTGGGGTGCATGCTGATGTCGCCGGGAATCACGCCGACCATGTCGGCGCGCCGCCCCTGCCACGCGATGCTGCGCGAGAGATACATCAGGCCGCCGCATTCGGCATAGGTCGGCAGGCCGCCTTCGATGGCCTGGCGGATGTCGGTACGCAGGGCGGCATTGGCTTCCAGGCCGTCGATGAAGCACTCGGGGAAGCCGCCGCCGATCAGCAGGCCGTCGCAGGGCGGCAGCCTGGCATCCTTGAGGGTGTCGAAGTACACGGGCTCGGCGCCGGCGGCAGCCAGCGCGTCGAGGTCGTCGGCATAGTAGAAGCCGAAGGCAGCATCGCGCGCGATGGCGATGCGCACCGGGGTTTCCCGGCTGAGCTGGCGCGGTGGCGGCGGCGACAGCGGGCGCTCGGTATGGCTGATCGCCAGCAGGCGTTCGAGGTCGACCTGGTCGGCGATGCGCCGGCCGATGGTGGCGATGTGGCGTTCGGCCTCGGCGGTTTCGTTCACCGGCATCAGGCCCAGGTGGCGCTCGACCAGGGCCAGCTCGGCATCTTCCTGCACCGCGCCGATCACCGGGACATCCGTGTAGTGCTCGATCACGGCGCGCAGCTTGGCTTCGTGGCGGCGGCCGCCGAGGCGGTTGAGGATTACGCCGGCGATGCGGATGTTGCGGTCGAAGGCCTGGTAGCCGAGGATCAGCGGCGCGATGCCGCGCGTCATGCCGCGTGCGTCGAGCACCAGCACCACCGGCAGGTCGAGCAGGCGCGCCAGTGCGGCATTGCTGTTGGAGCCTTCGAGGTCGAGTCCGTCGTAGAGGCCCTTGTTGCCCTCGACCAGACAGACGTCGGCGTCATGGCCCTGGCGCGCGAACTGGTCGCGCAGTTCGGCATCCGGCGAGAGGAAGAAATCCAGGTTGTAGCAGGGGCGTCCGGCGGCGACCGACAGCCACAAGGGGTCGATGTAGTCGGGACCCTTCTTGAACGGCTGTACCGAAAGCGCCGGCAGGCCGTGCGCGCCGGAACTCAGCGCCGCGGCGAGGCCGATGCTGACGGTGGTCTTGCCCGAGGATTTGTGGGCGGCCGAGATCAGGAAGCGATGCATGGCGCGCACGCCGGGCGACAGGTCAATCCGTGACGCTGCCGGCGGCTTCGAGCTCGGCGAGGTCGTCCTGCGGCAGGAAGTGCAGGATGCGCACGCCGATCGTGGTCATGGTGAAGGCGATGGCGAGCCCGCCGACGGCGAGCAGGACTTCCGGCAGGCTCGCACTGTAATGATCGACGGCGCCGTCCATGAAGCTGCTCTTGACGTCGTAGCCGGGGAAGATGTCGAGCGGGAAGGCCTGGCCGCCGATGATGAAGACATAAAGCTGGTAGTAGGCGCCGACGATCACCAGCAGGGCCGCGACATTGACCCACAGCACCTTGTCGCGGGTGCCCGGGCTGAACAGCAGGACCAGCGGCAGCAGGCTGCCGAGCAGCACCTGGCCGACCCAGAACTGGCTGGCGAACTCGCTGTTGAACAGGATGAAATACTCGAAGGCGATGTTCTTGGCGAAATAGGCGTTGACCAGGTGCAGCATGAAGGTGAAGTACAGCGTGGCGGCAACGAAGGTGGCCAGCAGGTTCTTCATGCGCCTGAGGATCAGCGGCGGCAGCTGCATGTTGTTCCACGCGTACATGGTGGTCTGCACCACGAGGAACACGGCGAGACCCCAGGCGAAGGACATGATGATGAACATCGGCGCCAGCAAAGCCGTGCCGTAGGCCTGGCGCGCGACCAGAAAGGCGAAGATGGAGCCGGTGCCGCTGGTCAGCACCACGCGCCAGATGAAGGTCGCCAGACCCGCCACCTTGGACCAGGGGTTCATGCGCCGTTCCATCAGGGTCCACAGATAGACGCCGACCAGGGCGTAGAACACCGGGTAGAGGATCACGTTCCAGCCGAACACCGAGGTCGGGTTGAAGTGGGTTGCGGCGACGATCAGCCGGTCGGCGCGGCCGAGGTCGAGCATGATGACGAACAGGCCGCCGCTGAGCATGGCGATCGCCAGCAGGCCGGACAGCGGCGCGCGCGACTTGTAGAGCACACGGCCGAACACCGAGCCCATCGAGGCGACGTTGAGCACGCCCGAGGCGGCAACAATCAGGAAAATCGCAATGACGTGGGGCAGACCCCAGACGATCTGGTTGTTCATGCCGGTCACAACATGGCCCGAATGCTCCATGTAGAGCGCGGCGGCAAAGCCGATGGCCGAGACCAGGCCGCCGAGGCCGGCCAGCAGGTAGAAGAAGCCTTCTTCGTGGCGGGGATTGAGGACGGCCATGATCAGATTCCCTGGTAACGCACGCCGGGGTTGAGGCGCAGATCGCTGCGAACTTGCGTGGTCGGCACGCTGGCGATGCGCTTGGCGATGTCGCTGGTCGGATCGTTGAGGTCACCGAAGGTCATCGCACCGGTCGGGCAGGATTCGACGCAGGCCGGGGTCTGGCCCTTGTCCACGCGATGCACGCACAAGGTGCAGGATTCAACGCAGCCCTGGCCGCGCGGGACTTCCGGGTTCTGCTCGGTGAGCGGCGCATGGACGAAGGAACGGGCCTTGTAGGGGCAGGCCATCATGCAATAACGGCAGCCGATGCAGGTGTGGCGATCGACCAGCACGATGCCGTCGGCGCGCTTCATCGAGGCGCCGGTGGGGCAGACATCAACGCAGGGCGGCTCGGCGCAGTGCTGGCACATCATCGGCAGCTCGGTCTTCCTGCCATCGCGACGATCGACCAGCTCGATCTTGCGGATCCACTGCGAATTCTGCCGCGCGTCGGGCAGCTTTTCGCTGACGCCGTTTTCGGTGTGGCAGGCGTCGATGCACTTGCTGCAGCCGGGTGCGCACTTGTTGGCGTCGATCAGCAGGCCCCAGCGCACCGCAGGCGAGGCGGCGCTGCCGGCCTTGCGCGCTTCGGTTGCGGCGCTAGCTTCACCCACGGCCATCAGATGCAGGCCGGGTGCAATCACGGTGAAGCCGAGGCCAGCCACGCCGGCGCCGGCAGCGGCGAGGAATTGGCGGCGCGGGTTGTTGTCGGGGCTACTCATGGCTTCAATCCTGCGGCCTTGAATTTGGCCTTGGGCTGGTGGCAATCCCAGCAGTCGAGCTTGACCGCGACGTAGCTGTGGCAGCTTTCGCAGAAGTTGTCCTTGCCGCCCAGCACCGAGCCGGTGGTCTTGCTGGCGTGGCATTCGATGCAGGCGTTGAGCGAGGCCGGCTCGCCGCGGATGCCCTGGCGCAGGGTGCGGTCGCGCTGGTGCTTGAGCATTTCCATGTGGTTGCGGCGCATCTCCTCGGCCGGCGCCACGCAATGCCCGGGGTTGGCGATCTCCACCACAGGCTTCGCGGTGCGACCGCCCTCGCCGGCAAGAGTCGGCGCTGGCAGGACGGCGGCCAGCGCGGCCAGCGTGGCGAACAGGATGCGCAGCAGCTTCATGAGTGCTTACTCGCCGAGACCCATCTGGATGTAGCCCGTGGGACACACGTCGGCACAGATGTGGCAGCCGATGCACTTGTCGTAGTCGGTGGCGACGTAGCGGCCGGTCATGGTCTCGTTCTTCTTGACCTTGTACACCGCGGTCTGCGGGCAATACACGACGCAGTTGTCGCATTCGAAGCACTGGCCGCAGCTCATGCAGCGCTTGGCCTCGGCGATCACCTGCGCTTCGGTCAGCGCGTCGAGCCGCTCGTCGAAGTTGCCCAGCGCCGAATCCTTGTTCAGGTGGGTGATGTGGCGCTTGTTGCGATCGGTGTATTGGAAGTGGCCGAGGAACAGCTGGTCGTGCGGAATCACATAGCGCTCGGAGCGGTTCTCGTAGTTATGCACCACTTCCTTGCTCTTGTCGGTGCCGAGCACGGCGCCCTTGACCTCGCCCATGTGGATGCCCTTTTCGACGTACTTGCGCATCAGGTCGAAGGCATGCACGTCGATCTTGGGCCGGCGGGTCATTTCCTGGCCGGCGAGGAACTGGTCAATGCCGTCGGCGGCAATCGCGCCATGGCCTACGGCGGTGGTCAGCAGGTGGGGACGGAGCACGTCGCCGCCAGCGAAGACACCCGGCTTGCCGCTGACCTGGTAGTTCTTGTCGGCCGCCACCATGCCCTTGCCCGAGTTGAATTCCTCGATGCCGGTGAAATCGACGGCCTGGCCGATCGCGGAAACGATCAGGTCGGCCGGCAGTTCCTTTTCCGTGCCTTCGATGGGCCTGATGTCGAGGCGGCCCGAGATCATCTTGGCCTCGCACTGCTTGACGCGCAGCGCCGTGGCGCGACCATCCGCGCCCTTGACCACGCCGACCGGCATCCAGCCGCCCATGATGGCGATGCCTTCGGCCTGGGCATGCTCGATTTCCTGTTTGCTGGCCATCATGTAAACCGTGGTCAGGGTGACCTCGGCGCCCTGGCGCAGCGAGATGTCGGCGACGTCCTGGGCCATGTGGCCGGCGATGGCGCTTTCGAAGTCGGTCGGGTTGACCTTCTCGATGTGGCCCAGGCGACGGGCCACGGTGGCGACGTCCATCGAGGTGTCGCCGCCGCCGACCACCACCACGCGGCGGCCGACGGTCTTCAGGCGACCGTCGTTGAAGGCCTTGAGGAAGGAGGTGGCGGTGACGACGTTGGGCGCGGCATGGTCCGCCGGATCGCCGGGCAGCGGCAGGGCGCGGCCGGCCTGGGCGCCGAGGCCGAGGAAGATCGCGTCGAAGCTTTCACGCAACTGCTCCAGCGTGACGTGGGTGCCGATGCGGGTCTTCAGATGCACTTCGACACCGAGGTCGAGGATGCGCTGGATTTCGGCGTCGAGCGTGTCGCGCGGCGTGCGGTAGCCGGGGATGCCGTAGCGCATCATGCCGCCGAGGAATTCGTGCTCGTCGAATATCGTGCAGCTGTGGCCCTTGAGCGACAGATGGTAGGCGGCGGAAAGGCCGGCCGGGCCGCCGCCGATGATGGCGACCTTCTTGCCCGTCTTGTGCTCGGGAGCCTTGAACTTCAGATTGTTCTTGATCGCCCAGTCGCCGAGGTAGTGCTCGACCGAGTTGATGCCGACGTGGTCCTCGACCTGGTTGCGGTTGCAGCCGGTCTCGCAGGGCGCCGGGCAGACGCGGCCCATCACGGCGGGCAGCGGATTGGCTTCGGTCAGGCGGCGCCAGGCATATTCCTGCCAGCTCATGGTCGGCTTGCCGTCGGCGCCGACGGGCGGCTTTTCGATGCCGCGCACGATGTTCAGGTAGCCGCGAATGTCCTCGCCGGACGGGCAGGAACCCTGGCAGGGCGGGGTCGACTGGACGTAGGTCGGGCACTTGTAGGAGTAGCTGGCCTGGAAGATCTGCTCCTGCCAGCGCTTGAACGTCGTGTCGCCTTCCTTGTAGCGGCGGAAGCTTAGTTTCTCGGTGGTGGTTTCAGGCGTGGCGGACATAAAAGGTCTCCAGATTAGTCTTGTTCGTCATTGCTCGTTGTTGAGCACGATCGCGGTGCTGACCAGTTGGTGCACGCCGCCGACCATGCTCATCTTGAAGCCGTAGTAGGGCAGCACCTTGGTGAATTGGGCCTTGCAGATGGCGCAGATGGTGGCCATGAAATTGACGCCGTTGTGCTGCACGATTTCGTTGAGCGCTTCCATGCGCGGCAGGGCGCCCTTGACCCGCAGGTCGAGCAGTTCGTCGGTCAGCAGGCCGCCGCCGCCGCCGCAGCAGAAGGTTTTTTCGCGCGTGGTTTCCGGCGCCATGTCGACGTAATGGTTGGCCACGGCGCGGATGATGTTGCGCGGGATGTCGAACTGGCCGCCGGCGTAATCGCCCATGCGCGAGCCGCGCGCGACGTTGCAGGAGTCGTGGAAGGTGACGATGCGGTGATCGTTGGCTTCCTTGTTGAACTTCAGGCGCCCGGCCTGGATCAGGTCCCAGGTCACTTCGCAGATGTGCGAGGGCTGCTTGTAGTTCGGGTCGAGCTGCTTTTGCAACTGGATGGCAAAAGGATCGTTGGCGCCGGCGCCGATGCCGGTCAGGGTGTTCCAGAAGGCGTAGGCGACGCGCCAGGCGTGGCCGCATTCGCCGACCACGATGCGCTTGACGCCGAGTTCCAGCGCGGCTTCGCGCACGCGCATGGCGATCTTCTGCATCTGCTCGTAGTTGCCGATGAACATGCCGAAGTTGCCGGCCTCCGAGGCCTTGGACGACAGCGTCCAGGAGATGCCGGCGGCGTGGAACACCTTGCCATAGCCGATCAGGCTGTCGACATGCGGCTCGGCGAAGAAGTCGGCCGAGGGGGTGACCAGCAGCACTTCGGCGCCCTTCTGGTCGAGCGGATACTTGACCGCGGCGCCGGTGTCTTCCAGCACGTCCTCTTCCAGGCCTTCCAGCGTGTTTTCCAGCGCCGGGCCGGGCAGGCCGAGGTTGTTGCCGATCTTGTGCACCTTGCCGATGATCTCGTTCACGTATTTGTGGCCGAGACCCACGCTGTGCATGATTTCCTTGGCCGCCATGGTGACTTCGGCGGTGTCGATGCCGTAGGGGCAGAACACCGAGCAGCGGCGGCACTCGGAACACTGGTTGTAGTAGCGGAACCAGTCGTCGAGCACGTCCTTGCTCATGTCGCGCGCGCCGACCAGCTTTGGGAACAGCTTGCCGGGCAGGGTGTAATAGCGGCGATACACCGAGCGCATCAGGTCCTGGCGCGCCACCGGCATGTTCTTCGGATCGCCGGTGCCGATGAAGTAATGGCACTTGTCGGTGCAGGCGCCGCAATGCACGCAGGCGTCCATGTACACCTTGAGCGAGCGGTATTTGCCCAGCAGTTCGCCCATCTTGGCCACGGCCTTCTGTTCCCATCCATCGACCAGGGTGCCGGGGAAGCCGACCGATTCGTTATGCACGGCGGCGGCGACATAGGGATTCGACTCGACCATGGCGTCGATCTTCAGTGCCGGCACGGTCGGGAATTCGCGATAGGCCGGCGCGACCACCTTGGCCTTCTCGGCTGGTTTTTCTGCCGGCTTTGCGGCAGGCGCAGGAGTCGGCGCTGGCGCAACGGCGACTGGAGTGCTCTCGTCGGCCATGATCAGTTCTTCGTTCCGAGAGTGGCCGCCCAGGGCGCCAGATGGCGCGTTTCACGCGGATTGTCGACCTGGTTGCGGGTCGGCGAGAAGAATACGCCGGGGGCGTGCAGCAGCTTGCTGACCGGGAACACGATCATCAGCAGCGCGACCATGCCCAGATGCAGGTAGAGCCCGGGATGCGCCGGCAGCGGATTGATTTCGAACACCATGAGGCCGAGGAAGAAGCTCTTCACCGCGACGATGTCGGTGTGCATGACGAACTTCATCAGCAGGCCGGTGACGGCGATGCCGAGTAGCAGGGCCAGCATCAGATGATCGGAAGGGGTCGAGATGTAGCGGATGCGCTCGACCAGGAAGCGGCGCGCCCAGAGCCCGGCCAGGCCGGCGGCCATGGCGAAGCCGGCATACATGCCGAAGGGCTGGATGAAGGCGATGATGAAATTCACCGGTTCGGTGAAGTAGCGCAGGTGGCGCAGCAGCACCAGGGCAAGGCCGAGGTGGAAGGTCCAGCCCAGCGCCCAGATCCACAGGTTGGACTTGAACAGGCTTTCGAAGAACACCACTTCGCGGAACATGCGGAAGGCCACGCCGCCGCGGGTGGTCGGTGCCGGTGTGGTGGGAATCTTCAGCGGCGCCGGCGTGCGTGCGTAGTCGTAGATCCGGTAGGCGATACCGCCCACCAGGATCAGCGTGGCAACGTAGAACAACAGGGCGAAGACAAGATTCATCGGTCAGCGCAGGCGCAGGTCAGATTCGGTAGCTTGAGGAAGATCGGGAAAAAAGAGGCGCCGGACGGCACAAGGAGGACCACATGCCGGCGCCTACCCCAATCAATCCATTCCCTTTAGACGCAGCCGGTCGGCTTGGGCAGGCCGGCGATCTTGCAGGCCTGCTTGGCGGGGCCGTAGGGGAACAGGTCGTACAGGTACTGGCTGGTGCCCTTTTCCGGGCCGAGCTTCTTGCCGATGGCCTTGGTCAGCACGCGCACGGCCGGGGCGATCTGGAATTCGTTGTAGTAGTCGCGCAGGAAGTTGATGACTTCCCAGTGCTGGTCGCTCATCGCGACGTTTTCGGTCTGTGCCAGGTAGTTGCCGACATCCTCGTTCCATTCGGCGAGGTTGACCAGATAGCCTTCTTCGTCGGTTTCGTAGGACTTGCCATTGACTTCGATGCTGGACATGAGTGTCTCCTTGGTGAAATGCGGGGTATGAAAAGACTTGGTTGGAGCGGGTGGGTTACAGCCAGGATTGGCAGTTCTTGTGTTCAGCGACCAGGTCGACGAAGCCACCGTAATCCACGGTGCTGACGCCTTCCATGACGCGGTCGGCCATGCCGCGCGCTTCGAGATCGGGCGCCAGGGCATAGACCTTGAAGCTCGACAGCGCGTCGCGCAGGTGGTTTTCCGCGCTGTTGCCGCGCGTCGCGGCATACACGGCATCCTCGATCAGCAGGATCGCGCCGCCCGGCTGTGCAACCCGCAGGCAGGATTCCAGCGAATTGCGTTGCAGCGGCGATTTATTGACGATGTGCAGCATGACGGTTCCTTTTCCTTCTTAGTAGCTGAGGACGACGTCCATCTCGTCCATGAGCTTGCCCAGTTCGGTGCGCGACATGACGGTGACGTCGACCAGCAGGTCGTCCTCGCTCAGGCCGCGGGCGGCCAGGGCTTCGGCTTCGACGTAGAGTTTCTCGATGTCGTAGCCGTCCAGCGCGCGATAGGTCGGCGAGAAGTTCTTGTTCTCGATGCCCTTGGTCTGCTGGCCCTTCTTCAACTGATACACGCCGTCGTCCATGAAGACGAGGCTGACGTCCTGGTCGAAGGCGGCCGTGATCAGCACCACTTCCAGGGATTCGAGGGCGTACACGGTGCCGTAGGGCGCCGTGCGATTGACGAACATGAACTTCTTGATGGCTCCTTCACTCATGTCGGTCTCCCTCAGTCGCCAAATGTCACGAGGCGGTCGGCCTCGATGCCGGCTTCGACCAGCTGGCCGAGTCCCGAGATGCGGAAACCCGCGGCCAGGTTCTCGTCGCGGATGCCGCGGCGCAGGGCGGCGGCAACGCAGACCACGAGGTCCAGCTTGTGTTCCTCGGCCAGCTTCGACCAGCGCTGGACGATGTTGCGGTCGTCCTGCGGCGGCTCGGTCAGCGACGAGGCGTTATTCACGCCGTCGTTGTAGAAGAACACGCGACGGATCTCGTGGCCCTTCTCCAGCGCCGCCTTGCAGAACAGGTAAGCGGTGTCGCTGGCCTGGTGCTGGTAAGGCCCTTCGTTGATGGTGACTGCAATTTTCATCAGCGCAATTCCCGGAAAGCGTCAGAAGCGAACGTGGTTCGACGAGTTGAGGGTGGCCCGCGAACCACGCCAGTCGTCGATCAGGTACTTGGTGAAGGGCAGGCCGGTCTTCTCGAAGAAGCGCGGCCAGCCGATACGGTCGATCCAGTCGGCGAGGCGTTCCCAGGGGCGGGCGTCGGCCTTGTAGGTGCGCAGGATGTTGCCGACCACGGCGTTGACTTCGGGCCAGCGCGGCGCGTTGTTGGGCAGTCCGGAGGCGACCATCTTCATGAACGTGGGCTTGCCGCGCGCATTGGAATTCTTGCCGCCAACCCAGATCGCCAGCTTGGAATGCTCGGGGTCGTTGATCTGCATCGGCGGGCAGGGGGGATAGCAGGCGCCGCAGCAGATGCACTTCTTCTCATCGACTTCCAGGGAGGGCTTGCCATTGACCAGCGCCGGGCGGATCGCGGCGACCGGGCAGCGGGCGACGACGGTGGGGCGCTCGCAGACGTTGGCGACGAGGTCGTGGTTGATCATGGGCGGCTTGGTGTGCTGCACGATCACGGCGAGGTCGGCCTGGCCGCCGCAGTTGATTTCGCAGCAGGAGGTGGACAGATGCACGCGGTTGGGCATCTGTTCGTTCTTGAACTCGTCGTAGAGCGCGTCCATCATCGACTTGACCACGCCCGAGGCGTCGGTGCCGGGGATGTCGCAGTGCAGCCAGCCCTGGGTGTGGGCGACCATGGAGACCGAGTTGCCGGTGCCGCCGACCGGGAAGCCTTCGCCTTCCAGCTTGGCGATCAGCGGATCGACCTTGTTCTGGTCGGCAACGATGTATTCGATGTTGGAGCGGATGGTGAAGCGGACGTGACCTTCGCCGAACTGCTCGGCGATGTCGCACAGCTTGCGGATGGTGTGGGTGTCCATCTGGCGCTGGGTGCCGGCACGCACCGACCAGACCTGGTCGCCGGAATGGGCGACATGGTGCAGCACGCCGGGGCGGGGACGATCGTGATACTTCCAGTTGCCCCGGTTCTTCAGCAGCGTCGGGTGCATGTATTTGTCGTTGTCGGGTACGCCGCACTCGACCGCCTTGCGCAGAGCTTGAGCTTCAGCCATAGTTGTCTCCGGAAAAGTCGATATAACTAATAGGGTTTTGAACGCGTCGGGGCTCCCGCCGGCATTGCCGGGGAGAGCCTGCGACGGTGTTTAGGCGGCAGCCTTCTTCTTGGCCTCGATCTTCGCCACTTCCTCGTCCCAGCCGTCGGTGCGGACGTAGGGGTTGGTGCGCGGCGTATTGATCATGTGCGGGTCGACGTCGAGCCCGATGCCTTCGAGGAAGTTCACCAGGCCGATGCGTTCGATCATCTCGCCGGTGCGCTCATGTTCCAGTGCGTTCTCGGCGAAGAAATCGATGATGGACTGCGCCAGTTCCACCAGCTTCTCGCGGTCTTCCTCGGTATCCAGCTTGATGAAGGGCACCACCAGCGTGCCCAGCAGGCCGCCGATCTTGAGGTGGCTCTTGCCGCCGACCAGGATCGAGGCGCCCTTGTCCTTGCCCGGGGCCAGGGCGCCGGTCATGACGTTGATGCAGTGCATGCAGCGCACGCAGTCCTTGTTGTCGATTTCCAGGCACTGCTTGCCGTCCAGTGCGACGGCGGAGATGTGGGCATCCTTGCGCACGGCACCGGCATCCTTGATCTGCAGCGCCTTGGTCGGGCAGCGCGAGACGACGTCGTTGATCAGTTCGTTCATACCGTGCTTGGCGAACCACTTCTTGCCCAGTTCGTCGTCGGTACGCATGTTGTCGCGCCAGGTGCCGATCACGGCCATGTCGGAACGCTGGATGGCGTTCATGCAGTCGTTGCCGCAGCCGGAGAACTTGAACTTGAACTTGTAGGGCAGGGCGGGGCGGTGGATGTCGTCGAGGAAGCTGTTGATCACCGCCTTGTGCGCCTTGGCTTCGTCGTAGCAGGACTGCTCGCAGCGCGCCGCGCCGACGCAGGACATCGAGGTGCGCACGGCCGGGCCGGCGCCGCCGAGGTCGAGGCCCATGTCATTGATCTCCTCCCAGGCCTTCTGCACGTTCTCGGTGGTGCAGCCCTGCATCATGATGTCGCCGGACTGGCCGTGCAGCGCGATCAGGCCGGAACCGTACTTGTCCCAGATGTCGCAGAGCTGGCGCAGCGTGGCGGTGTCGTAGTGCATGCCGGGCGGGGGCATGACGCGCAGGGTATGGAACTCGGCCGCGTCCTTGAACACCGGCTGGCCTGTTGCGTCCTTGATCTCGGTGAAGCGCGGGATCACGCCGCCGCCGTAGCCGCGCACGCCGACCGTGCCGCCCTTCCAGTAACCCTTGCGGGTCTGGTAGGAGTGCTCGAGGTGGCCGAGGACATCGACCACATAATCCTTGTCCTTGGCGAGGCGCTTGAGGCCGGTGACGAAGCTCGGCCAGGGGCCGGTTTCCAGTTGATCCAGGTTCGGGGTGGGGTGCATGGGCTTGGCCATTGTCAGTCTCTCCTCGTTGTCGGGGGTATTGCGATAGTGAAATCATAGGGTTGTGTGCGGTGCACAAACCATACTCCCGGCAGGTAATCAGACCTACCCGAAAGGGTTATATGCTTGCACTCCCATGCGGGAATGGTTGCCCGGCGCGCCAAGTGCCATAGTCCCGAACCGAGGAAATCCGTGGAAAACATCAAAACACTTATCAAGTTCCGGGTGCCTATCGGCAACCAGGCGATCGAACTCCAGGAGTTCGTTTTCGAGGCCGGCGGCATGCCGATGCTGCGCACGCGCATTCGCGAGGGCAGTCGCTTTACCATCTTCGACATCGATCCGGTGACCGCTGCGCAGTGGGGCAAGGCACTATCCGACTGGGCCGCGGTGCAGCCGGGCATGGATGGAAAGTCCGGAGGCCCGGCGTGAGCGACTGGCCCGAAGAAGCCTCGCAAGCCATGGTCGATGTGGTCTTCGAACTCGAAGCCGGGACACTGGCCGATGACCATGCCGAAGCCCTTGCCGACGCCTTGCGCCGCGCCTTGCCGTGGCTGGCGGACGAGCCGCGCGCGGGCATCCTGCCCTTGTCGGGGCTCGGGCGCGGCGACAGAGGGCATTTCGTCGGCCGCCGCAGCCGCTTGGCGCTGCGTCTGCCGCAGCACCGTCGCGCCAGCGCCGACTTTCTCTGCGGCACCACGCTCGACCTCGACGGCGTACCGCTGGGCATCGGCCGTTGCAGCCTGCGTCCCCTGCTGCCCGTCACCGAAGTCGTATATTCGCATTTTGTCAGTTTCGGCACGGCGGACGAGATCGAATTTCTCGCCGCCTGTCGCGCCGCGCTGGCGGAGCAAGGTATCGGCGGCGAGCCCGTCACCGGTCGCGCCCGGCACATGAACACCGGCGCCGGTCCGGTGCATGGCTTCACCCTGATGCTGCACAGCCTCAAGCGGGCGGAATCGGTGGCCATCCAGGAGAGCGGCCTGGGCCTGCACCGCCTGCTCGGCTGCGGCATTTTCATTCCGCACAAATCCATCGCCGCCGTCGGCGAGTAGCCTATCGAAACCTGGGGAGCATACCAATGACCGACAACGCCACCGTCACGCTGGATACCAGCGGACTGCCCTGTCCGGCACCGCTGCTGGGCGCCAAGAAACTGGTCGACGACCTGCAGCCGGGCCAGATCCTGAAGCTGATCTCCGACTGCCAAGGCACCGCCGACGACCTTTTCGCCTGGGCCAAATACACGGGCAACCAGGTCCTCGAATCCAGGAAGCTGGCTGACGGCAAGACCGCCTACCTGATCCAGCGCGCGGGCAGCGCTGCGGCAACGCCGATTCCGCATGTCACGCTGGACATGCGCGGCGTCTCCTGCCCCGGTCCCATTCTTGAAGCCAGGAGGCTGCTCGACGGCATGAAGGCCGGCGAGGTGCTGCAATTGGTCAGCGATTGCCCCGGTTCGGCCGACGACATCGCCTCCTGGGCGAAAGCGGGTGCCGCCGAGTTGCTGTTCAGCCATGAAACGGGCAAGGGCATACACGAGTTCTACTTGCGTCGCAAGTAGAACCGCATCATTCAACAACCCATCCCCCGACCCCTTCCCCGAGGGAAGGGGCGACTAGTCAGAGGAGAATCTTTGTGGGATATGTGATCAATGGAGTAGAAAAGGAAACCGACGACGACGGCTACCTGCTGGAGCCGGATTTCAGCGAAGAGGCCGTGGCGGCCATCGCTGCCGAGCAGGGCGTCGCGCTGAGCGACGACCATCGCGCCATCGTCAATTTCCTGCGCCGCAAGTACCAGGAAGACGGTCAAACCCCGAACCTGCGCAACATGATGAAAATGCTGGAAGAGGAAGAGGTCATCGCCGACGTCTCGAGCGCGCGCATGTTCGAGCTCTTCCCCGACGGCGGCGCCGCCAAGCAGGGCGTCAAGATTGCAGGCCTCACGAAACCGTTTGGCAAAGGAGGGTACTGATCCCTCATGGCACTGCGCATCCGCAACAGCTTCCACTCCGGCCGGTCACGCGGTATGGCCGAGCACGCCAGCGTGATTGCCATGCTGGCCTGGAAGCTGGCGCAGGAGTCGATCACCCGCATGCGCCAGGCCGACTACGACATCGAGGTCGGTCGCGGCTGGTTTGACTTCGTCTGCGAATACCTGAGCTTCCTCGCCCTGTCCGCCGACCGCATCGCCCATGACGACCTGACGCCGGAAGCGCGCGTCGAATTCACCGTCGCGCTGGTCAAGCGCCTGGCCGAGATGGTCGAGGAGGCGCGCGAGGCCCTGCTGCCCGATCTGCCGCCCGGTCAGGCCGGGCGGAATTTCCTCGAACTCTACAACCGGCGCGGCGACGACTATGCCGATTTCGGTTTCGACGCCGGCGGGCCGGATTTCGGTTTCCGCCGCTGCTTCGCCGCCTGCCTCAAGGACACCCTGCCCGAGAAGGACCGCCTGTGGGCCGTCGACCAGGTCATGGAAATCGAATCACCCGAGGCGATCAAGACCCTGCAAAAGACCCTGGGCGGCCTGCTCCATCCCGAATCAGTGAAAAGTCGGCGCTCGCGCGGCGGCGTCACGGGCGAGTAAGGTGGCCGGTCCTTTCGACCTGGACGACGCGGCCGCCTACGCCGCCTGGCGCGAGCGCAAGCTCGACACCGCGCCGCGTCGCATCGAGGACATTCTGGTGCCGCTCGACGATCCGCGCGCGCTGACGGGTGGCGAACGCGATGCCCTGCTGCAACGCTGCGCCACGGCCAACATGGCAATCTATACCAGCAATACCGTGGGCGATGCCGACAAGGAAATTCCGCGCGGCCTGGGCCGGCAGCTCGGGCTGGTTCATCTCGACAGCCACTGGCTGACCGACGACGACGCGATCTCGCCGATCTCGGTGCGCGGCGCCGAGGAGCGCGGCGAGCGCAAGGAATTCATTCCCTACACCGACAAGCCGATCAAGTGGCACACCGACGGCTACTACAACCTTCCCGAGCGCACGGTGCGCGGCATGGTGCTGCATTGCGTCGAGAGCGCCGCGAGCGGCGGCGAGAACCAGCTGCTCGACCACGAGATCGCCTACATCCTGCTGCGCGACGAGAATCCGGATTTCATCCGCGTCCTGTCGGCGGACGACGCCATGACCATCCCGCCGCGCCTGGACGACAGCGGCGTTGCCCGTGCCGCCCAGCCGGGCCCGGTGTTCTCGGTCGATCCCGACGGCTTCCTGCACATGCGCTACACGGCGCGCAGCATCAGCATCGAATGGCGCGCCGACGCGGCGACGCAGGCCGCCGTCGCGGCATTGGCCAAGCTGCTGGCGACGCCGACGCCGTGGACCCTGCACGGACGCCTGGAGCCCGGCATGGGCCTGGCCTGCAACAACGTGCTGCACGATCGTTCCGGCTTCACCGAGACGCCGCAGAAGCGGCGCCTGCTCTACCGCGCGCGCTACCACGAAAGGATTGCGCAAACGATGGCAGCGGCAGGCGGCTGAGCCGGCCGCATGGGCGGAGGCATTTCGAAAGTCGCCCAAGCCCTGCCGGTCTTTGCGCGACGCGTGCGGGTTGTCCGGGATCCAATGCGAAACAGGATGATGCGGAATACGTTTGCGTCATGGCTGTTGCGGTGCCACAATGAAAAGCGACAGCTGGCAGCGCCTGGCATTTCGCAGGGGAGAGAACAAAATGCCGGAAAAGGCATCGTCGGAATATCGCGGAGAGGCTGCGGCGGCGGCATTCGAAAGGGTGCTGGAGGCTGAGCGCGCAGCAGAGGCCGCCGTGGCGGACTGCCGCAAGGAAGCCGCGGATCTTCTGGCCGCGGCAGCCGGGGAGCGGCGTGCGCTGCAGGCGGACATCGATGCGCGGGTTGCCGCATGGCGCTTCCGCCTGGCCCGCAAGGCCGACTTGGGCGTCGCCGCATTCGAGCGCGAGGCCTCTGGCTTGGCAGGATTGGCGGCGCTCGACGCGACGGCCAGGGAGCGCATCAACCGGGCCATGGCGCGCCTCGCCGACGAACTGGTCGATGGCGACTGAAGGCGACCCACCATGGAATACGCTCAGGCCAGGCTGCAGGCACGCTACGGCGCCCACCCGGTCGAGGCGCAATGGCGGCAGCTCGGAGCCTGTCGGGACATTGCCGCCTACCTCGCGGCGGCGCGTGCCATGCCCTTTGCCGACTGGCTGGCCGGCATCGACGACAGCGCCGGACCGCGCCAGATCGAACGCGCCCTGCGCCGGCTCTGGCGCGAGAGCGTCGCCGAAGTGGCGCGCTGGCTGCCGGCGGAATGGGGCAGTGCCGCGTGCTGGGTGGAAACCCTGATCGACCTGCCCGCCTTCGCTCATCGCCAGCGCGGTGAAGCACTGCCCAGGGGCGCCGAGCCCGACCCGCGCCTGGGCGCCATGGCGGACGGCAAGGCGAACCTGGAGCATTGGCTGGCGCACTGGATCCGCCTCTGGCCCGAGGATCGCGAAATCGACCGCGTCGAGTTGAAGCAGCTTGGCGAGCGCCTGCGCCGGCACCTGGCCGATTTCGCGCGAACCGACGCGGCCGGCGCCTGGGAATCGCGGCGCGCGCTGCGCATCCGTGCGGCATACGCGTTTCGCCGCGCGGCGCAGCAGCCGGTCGCCGCCTTCCTGTTCCTGCTGCTGCTGGCGCTCGACCTCGAGCGGCTGCGCGCCGAACTGATGCTGCGCGCCCTGCGCCGCAGGCGGCTGCCATGATCCGCCCGACGCCGGCGACCTGGTTCGAAATCGTCTCGACCAAGGATGATGCGACCCGCCTTTTCGAAGGCATGGCGAGCGCCGGTTGCGCCGAGTTCGAGACCGCGGGAGCGGCAATGGCTGGTGCTGCGCGCGCGGAATCCCTGCGCCAGCGCTTCGAGGACCTGGAACGCCGCCACCATGGCGACTGGCCGTCCGTCGCCGTGCCCACGGTGCCGCATGCCTTCCCCGAAGCCGTGCTGGAATCGGCGCTGGCGCGCCTGGAGCGCTGGAGCCAGGCGGCGGAACCGCTGCTGCAGGAACGCGACGAACTGCGCAGCGACTTGCAGGGGCTGCGGCGCTGGCAAGACCTGCTCGCCGCGGGCGGCATCGGCGGCGGCGAGCGCGCCGCGCTGGTGAGCACGGGGCGCCTCGCCGCCGCCGTGTATTGCGGCGTGCCGCCCGATGCCGTCGTGCCGCCCGCGGCGCTCATGCTGCGGACCATCGTCCTGGCCGACGCCAACTGCCTGTTGGCGCTGGGCACGCCGGCGGCGCTGGCCGAGTATGGCGAGCGCATCGGCGGCGCCGGCGGCCATCGCATCGAAGCGGTGGCGGAGCTGGGCCTCGCCGATCCGGATGCGGCGCTGGCAGACCACGCCGCAAGCTGCCTGGCGCGGCAGGCCGAGATCGACGCCGCGCTGGCCGATCTGGCGGCCGCGCACCAGGTGGCCGCGGCGGTGGCCGATGCGCGGCAGGGCTGGTGGTGCCTGACCAACGTCGTCTCGGTGCGCACGCGCCAGGCCTTATGCACCGTGACCGGCTGGACCGGCGATGCGGCTGCCCTGGCGCGCACCGTGGATGCCAGCGGCGCGCCGGCCCTGGTACGCTTCGGCGCGCCGCCGCCGGGCCTGAAGCCGCCGATGCTGCTGCACAACCCCTGGTGGGTCAGCCCCTACGAGGTCTTCAGCCGGCTGATCGGCATGCCCGACCGCAACGCCGCCGATCCCAGCATGGTCGTTGCGATCGTCTTCCCGCTGCTGTTCGGCTACATGTTCGGCGACCTCGGCCAGGGCTTGCTGCTGGTCTGCGGCGGCCTGCTCTGCGGCAGGCGCTGGCCGCTGGCGCGGCTGTTCATCCCCGGCGGCATCGCGGCGATGGGTTTTGGACTGTTGTTCGGCAGCGTATTCAGCGTGCATGGGTGGCTCACGGCCTGGTGGGTGGATCCGCTCCACGACCCGCTGCGCGTGCTGCTGCTGCCCATGGCCGGCGGCGCGTTGCTGCTGCTGGTCGGGCTCGGCCTCGCGGCGACCGAGGCGCGTTGGCGCGGCGAACTCGGCGAGTGGCTGCGCCGCGACGGCGCGGCGGCGGCCTGCCTGCTCGCAATCGCTGCCGGTGCGATGCTCTCCGCCGTCGGCTACCTTGCCGCCGCCGCCATTCTCGTCCTGGCAGCAGTCATGGAGTTCCGTGCCACGGGTCGTCCCGGCGCGGTGGGCGCCGGACTCGCCGAGATCGTCGAGAAGGCCGTTCAGCTCGCTATCAACACGCTGTCCTTCGTTCGCGTCGGAGCCTTCGCCATCGCCCATGCCGGGCTCTCCGCCGCGCTCGGCATGCTGGCGGCCGATGCCGGCGGCGCCGGTGTGCTGGTGTTCGTCCTCGGCAACGTATTCATCATCGCGCTGGAGGTGCTGGTGGTGTCGATCCAGACCACGCGCCTGCTGCTGTTCGAGTTCTTCATCCGTTTCTTTTCCGGTGCCGGCCGGGCTTTCCATCCGGCACCGCCACCCCCTTCCGGATCCCAAGGAGCTGCACCATGAAACCCAAGATGACATTGTTGCTGGCCATGCTCGCCTTCGCCGCGGTGATGGCCGCCGGCGCCACCGTCATCCTGTTCGCCGCGCCGGCGCTCGCCGCCGCGCCGCCGCCGACTGCGCTGGACGGCAACGCGATCGGCATCGGCCTGTTCAGCGCCGCGCTGGCCACCGGCCTTTCCTCGCTCGGCGCCGGCCTCGCGGTCGGCAAGCTGGGCGCCGCCGCGGTCGGCGCCCTGACCGAGAAGCCGGAACTGCTGGGGCGCCTGCTGATCCTGGTCGGCCTCGCCGAGGGTATCGCGATCTACGGCCTGATCGTGTCCATCCTGATCCTCAACCGGCTGGCATGAACATCGTGGCGCTGGAGTAGGATCATGAGCCGGATCGTGTTTCTCGGCGGTGAGGCTGAAGCAGCCGGATTCCGCCTCGCCGGCATAGAGGCGCGCGCCGTGACGGCGGGCAGCGAAGCCGCCGAATTCACGCGCGCGCTGGACGAGGCGACGCTGCTGCTGCTCGGCGGCCGTTGTGCGGCGCGCCTGCCGGCGGCGCGCCTGGCCGATGCCCGCGCCGCCGCGCAGCCGCTGCTGATGGTGCTCGACGACGCGGACAGCGCGGAAGCCGTGCGCCGCCTGCTGGGAGCCGCATCATGAGCATCGCCGGCGCACTGGCGATCCTGCTCGATGTCGTCGCCAGGGACAGCGAGGCGCGCTGTGCCGCAATCCTCGGCGCAGCGCGGGCCGAAGCCGAGGCCTTGCGCGCCGCGGTCATGCGCGAGGGACGCCAGCGCCTGCGCGCGGCGCTGCAGGCCGAGCGGGCCGGGGCAGCGGCGCGGATCGCCGCCGCCCGCGCGCAACTCGAGGCCGAACAGCGCCGGGCCGAACAGCGCAGGGCCGCGCTCGCCGTGGCCGCCGCCGAAGCCCTGCTGCCGGCGGCGTTGCAAGCCGTCTGGCACGACCCGGCGCGGCGCCGGCAATGGCTGGAACAGGCCCTGGTCCGCGCGGCGCAATGCCTGCCGCGCAGCGCCTGGCGCATCCGCCATGCCCCCGATCTTGACGCCGACGACAAGGCTTGGCTGCAACGGCGCATTGGCGAACTCGGAATGGCCGGCGCGAGCTTCGAGGCCGAACCCGGCATCGACGCGGGTATCGAGATCCACGCCGCAGCGGCGCTTCTGGAAGCAACACCGGCCGGACTGCTGGCCGACCGCGCCTGGGTCTACGGGCGGCTGCTGCAGTTGATCGAACAGCCATGAGCACCGCGCGCATCGAATGGATCAGCGGCCCGGTGCTGCGCGCGCGCGCCACGGGGCCCTTCGCCCTGCGCGAGGCGCTGCGCGTCGGACCGGACCAGTTATTGGGCGAGGTGGTCAGCCTGCATGATGACCTGCTGGTGGCGCAGGTCTACGAGGATACCACCGGCCTGCGGCCGGGCGACAAGGTCGAGGGCAGCGGTCTGCCGCTGTCGATCCGGCTCGGGCCAGGACTGCTGGGCGGCATCTTCGACGGCCTGCTGCGGCCGCTTTCGGCAAGCAGTTCGGTTTTCGTCGCGCCCGGCGTCGGCGGCGAGTCGACGCGCCTGCATGCCTTCCGCCCTGTGGTGCAGAAAGGACAGGTGCTGCAATCCGGCGCCGAGTTCGGCCGCGTCGCCGGCGCGCGCGAGCATCGCTGCCTGGTGCCGCCGGGCAAATCCGGCGAGGTGCTGCGCATCGCCGCGGCCGGCGAACGGACCGATGACGAAACCCTGTGCGTGCTGCGCGACGCCGACGGCCGCGAGTTCGAACTGGCGCTGAGCGAAGTCTGGCCGGTGCGGATGCCGCGCCCGGTGGCGCAGCGCCTGCCCAGCGCCGATCCGCTGGTCACCGGCCAGCGCGTGATCGACGCGTTGTTCCCGATCGCTCTCGGCGGCAAGGCGGCGATTCCCGGCGGCTTCGGCACCGGCAAGACGGTGCTGCTCGAAGCCCTGGTCAAGGCCTGCGCCGCCGACGTCATCGTCTATCTGGGCTGCGGCGAACGCGGCAACGAGATGGCCGGCGCCGTCGAGGAAATCGCCGGCCTGGTCGACGCGCGGACCGGGCGGCCGATGCGCGAGCGCACGGTGATCGTCGCCAACACCTCGAACATGCCGGTGGCGGCGCGCGAGGCGAGCATCTACTGCGCCGTCACCATCGCCGAATATTTCCGCGACCAGGGCCTGCACGTGGCGCTGATGGCGGATTCCACGAGCCGCTGGGCCGAGGCGCTGCGTGAAGTCTCCGGGCGGCTCGGCGAACTGCCCGGCGAGGGCGGCTATCCGGCCTACCTCGGCAGCCGCCTGGCCGAGTTCTACGAGCGCGCGGCGCGCGTGCGCACGCTGGGCGGCGAGTCGGGCTCGGTCACCCTGATCGGTTCGGTGAGCCCGCAGTCAGGCGATTTTTCCGAGCCGGTGACCAGCCACACGACGCGCTACGTGCGCAGCTTCTGGGCGCTCGACGTGACCCGCGCCCGCGCCCGCTTCTACCCCGCGATCGCGCCGCTGGGCTCGTATTCGCAGGATGCCGAGACGGTGGTCGGCTGGTGGACCGGCGTCTTCGCCGAGACCTTCGGCGCGCAGGCGGACGGCGCGGAAGAAGGCTGGCAGGCGCTGCGCCGGCGCTTCCTGACCCTGCTCGCCGAACAGGCGCGGCTGGAACGCATGGCGCGCATCGTCGGCAAGGATGCGCTGCCGCCGCCGCAGCGGCTGACGCTGCTGTGCGCCGAGGTGGTCAACGAGGCCTTCCTGCGCCAGTCGGCCTACTCGGCCAAGGACGCCTACTGCGGGCCGCGGCGCCAGGCGCGCATGATGCGCCTGCTCGGCCGCTTCATGGATCGCGCCGAGGGCGCGCTGGCGCAGGGCAGCAGCCCCGAGGCGGTGGCCGCCCTGCCGGTGCTGCGCCCGCTGCAGCGCATGGGCGACGAGATCGGCGAAGACGAAACGGAAGTCTTCGCCGCGCTGGAAGCCGCACTGGAAGCCGATTTCGCGGCGTTGGGAGCGGAGGCCGGCGATGCGGCCTAGATTGAGCGTCGCCGATTCCGTCTACCGGCTCGAAGGGCCGCTGCTGTTCCTGCGCCGCAGCGTCGAGGTCGGCTACAACGAAGCCGTCGAAGTCGTCGGTGCCGACGGCGGGGTGCGGCTGGGCCGCGTCGCCGCGGTGGACCTCGACACGCTGACCATCGAACTGCTGGAATCCTCGAGCGGGCTGGGCCTGGCCGCAACGCGCGTGCGCTTCATCGGCGAGCCGCTGCACTTCGGCCTCGGCCCCGGCCTGCTCGGCCGCATCCTCGACGGCGTCGGCCGGCCGCTGGACGGCGGAGCGCCGCCGGCGGTCGAGCGCCGCCTGCGCATCGACGGCCTGCCGCTGAACCCGGTGGCGCGCGCGACGCCGCGCGACTTCATCGAAACCGGGGTCAGCGCCATCGACCTGATGAACAGCCTGGTGCGCGGCCAGAAGCTGCCGCTGTTTTCCGGACCCGGCCTGCCGCACGAGCGCCTCGCGGTGGCCATCGCGCGCCATGCGCGGCTGCGCGGCGCAGGCGGCGACGAGGATTTCGCCATCGTCTTCGCCGGCATCGGCGTCGCCCACGACACCGCCGACTACTTTCGCCGCAGCCTGGAGCAAAGCGGCGCCCTGGCGCGCGCCGTGCTGTTCCTCAATCTCGCCGGCGACGCCAGCACGCAGCGCCTCTTGACGCCGCGCTTCGCCCTGACCGCCGCCGAATACCTGGCCTTCACCTGCGGCAAGCACGTGCTGGTGATCATGACCGACATGACCAACTACTGCGAAGCGCTGCGCGAGGTGGCCGGCGCCAAGGGCGAGGTGCCGGGACGCAAGGGCTTTCCCGGCTACATGTATTCCGACCTGGCCAGCCTCTACGAGCGCGCCGGCTGCCTGCGCGGCGCTCCGGGGACGCTGACCCAGTTGCCTATCCTGACCATGCCGCTGGACGACATCGGCCATCCGGTGCCCGACCTTTCCGGCTACATCACCGAGGGCCAGATCGTGCTGTCGCGCAGCCTCGACCGCGCCGGCATCGAGCCGCCGATCGACGTGCTGCCCAGCCTGTCGCGACTGATGAAAGGCGGCATCGGCGCGGGCTATACCGATGCCGATCATCCGGCGCTGGCCAGCCAGCTCTACGCCGCCCATGCGCGCGCCGTACAGGCGCGCCTGCTCGCCAGTGTGGTCGGCGAGGACGGACTGGCCGAAACCGACCGCTGCTATTTGGAATTCGGCGCGCGCTTCGAACGCGAGCTGATCCACCAGGCGGCGCCGCGCACTCTGGAAGCCAGCATGGCGGTCGGCTGGGCGCTGCTGCGCGGCCTGCCTGCCGGCGAGCTGACGCGCCTGTCCGATGCGCAGATCGCGGCACACCTCCGAGGCGCGCGGTGAGCAGCGAATCGCCGACCCGCAGCCGGCTCATCACGCTGGGCGAGGAGCGCCGCGCGATGCGTGAGGGCTATGTCTTCCTCGACGAGAAATGCCTGCTGCTGGCCGCCGAGATGATGGCCGAACTCAAGCGCCACGACCAGTTGCGCGCGGCCTTCGCGGAAGCGCAGCGCGAGGCGCGGCGCAGCCTCGAAGCCGCGCTGCTGCGCCATGGCCTCGACGGCCTTTCGGTGTATCCGGCGCCGTCGACGGCGAGTGTCGAGGCGCGCCTGCGGCGCTCCTCGCTGCTGGGCGTCGTGCTGGTTCGCGCCGAGGCCGAACGGCGCCCGCTCGCGGCGCCGGCCGCGGTGTTTCCCTCGCCCGAGGCCGAGGCCTGCCGTGCCGCCTTCGTGGCGCTGGCCGCCGCGGTCGTGCCGCTGGCGGCGGCGCGCGGCAATCTGCTGCGCCTGCATCGCGAATACCGGCGCACCCTGCGCCGCGCCTGCGCCATCCACGACGTCGTGCTGCCGGAACTCGACCTCGAGTTCGGCGACATCGAGGTTCACCTCGACGAAATGGAGCGCGAGGAAGCGCTCTGGATACGCGCCGGCCGCCCTCGTTCGTAAGGCCGCAACGCGTCCGCGGCGGACCGCGGCAAGAGTCGGCGCCGGCGACACGGCGATTTTCCGCGACCTGCGCGAGGCGGCCATGGCACTTGCGTTTGACAATTGATACGTGATACATTAAGATTAAAACAAATCAAAAAATTGTATCACGTCAGCGCCGCCCGGCAGGGCGCGCCGGCGACCCGCAACAGCAGAGATCGAGGACGCAGCATGTACACCCAAGCCATGGACACCATGCGCGAGGAGGGCGGCCAGCCCGCCCTGCGCACGGAAGAGGAGGCTGCGCTCCAGCAGCGCTTCGACACCCGCATCGACGCCGGCGACTTCATCGAGGCCAAGGACTGGATGCCGGAGAACTACCGCAAGACCTTGCTGCGCCAGATCAGCCAGCACGCGCATTCCGAGATCGTCGGCATGCTGCCCGAGGGCAACTGGATCACCCGCGCGCCGACGCTCAAGCGCAAGTCCATCCTGCTGGCCAAGGTGCAGGACGAGGGCGGCCACGGCCTCTACCTCTACGCCGCGGCCGAGACCCTGGGCAGCAGCCGCGACCAGATGCTCGACGCGCTGCATACGGGCAAGGCCAAGTACAGCTCGATCTTCAACTACCCGACCCTGAGCTGGGCCGACGTCGGCGCCATCGGCTGGCTGGTCGACGGCGCGGCGATCATGAACCAGGTGCCGATCTGCCGCTGTTCCTTCGCGCCCTACGCGCGCGCCATGGTGCGCATCTGCCGCGAGGAAAGCTTCCACCAGCGCCAGGGCTTCGACAGCCTGCTGGTGATGATGAAGGCAGGCACCGACGCCCAGCGGGCCATGGTGCAGGAAGCGGTGAATCGCTGGTGGTGGCCCTGCCTGATGATGTTCGGCCCGCCCGACGACCAGAGCCCGAACTCGGCGCAGGGCATGCGCTGGGGCATCAAGCGCGTCAGTAACGACACCCTGCGCCAGAAGTTCGTCGACGCCGCCGTGCAGCAGGCCGAGGTACTCGGCGTCACATTTCCCGACCCGGACTTGCGCTGGAACGAGGAAACCCAGCACTGGGACTACGGCGCCATCGACTGGGCCGAGTTCTGGCGCGTGGTCGGCGGCGACGGCCCCTGCAACCGCGAGCGCCTGGCGGCGCGGGTCAAGGCCTGGGAAGAGGGCGAATGGGTGCGCGAGGCCGCGCTGGCCCATGCCAGGAAATCTGAATTGAAGGAGGCAGCATGAGCACCGAAAACGAATGGCCGCTGTGGGAAGTCTTCGTCCGCACCAAGGCCGGACTCGACCACAAGCACTGCGGCAGCCTGCATGCCGCCGATCCGAAGATGGCGGTGCAGATGGCGCGCGACGTGTATACCCGGCGCCAGGAGGGCAGCAGCGTCTGGGTGGTGCGCTCCGACCAGATCGTCGCCAGCGATCCGAGCGACAAGGACATGTACTTCGATCCCGCCGAGGACAAGGTCTACCGCCATCCCACCTTCTACAAGCTGCCGGATTCGGTAGACCACATGTAATGGAGATCTGAATGGTCGCTTCCATCCGTATTCCTGCCGCACCCGAACTCCAATACCTGTTGCGCCTCTCCGACACCTGCCTGATCCTCGGCCAGCGCCTTGGCGAGTGGTGCGGCCACGCACCCATCCTCGAAGAAGACATCGCGCTGTCCAACATGGCGCTCGACCTGATCGGCCAGTCGCGTGCGCTCCTCACGCTGGCCGGCCAACGCAGCGGCGCGGGCTACGACGAAGACCAGCTCGCCTTCCTGCGCGACGAAATCGATTACCGCAACCCGACGCTGGCCGAACTGCCGCGCGGCGACTTCGCCTTCACCGTGCTGCGCAACACCGTGCTCGCCACCTGGCTCAAGCTGATGTGGGAACGTCTGCTCGATTCCAGCGATGCCGAACTCGCCGCGATCGCCGGCAAGGCCCTCAAGGAAGCGCGCTACCACCAGCAGCACGCCGCCGACTGGGCGGTACGCCTCGGCGATAGCACGGAAGAGTCGCGCCGCCGCAGCGAAGCGGCGCTGGCCCAGGTCTGGCTCTACACGCCCGAACTGTTCGAGGACGATGCGGTGGATGCCGCCGCCACGGCCGCCGGCCTCGGCCCGGCCTGGTCGCAACTGCGCGAGCCCTGGCTGGCCGAGATGAGCGAAATCCTCGGCGCGGCCAAACTCGCCGTACCGCCGGCGCCGACTTTTCGCAGCAGCGGCAAGCGCGGCCTGCACAGCGAGCACATGGGTTATCTGCTGGCCGAGATGCAATACCTGCAGCGCACTTATCCCGGTGGCGCGTGGTGACTGTCATCGCCGCGTCGCGTACGGATAGCGCCTGGACCGCACTTAAGGACGTGCTCGATCCCGAGGTGCCGGCGCTGTCGGTGGTCGACCTGGGCCTGGTGCGCGAAGTCATCGAGCATGACGACGGCCTGGAGATCGTGCTGACGCCGACCTACAGCGGCTGCCCGGCCACCGAAGTCATCGAGCAGAGCGTGCTCGACGCCATCGCGGCCGCCGGCCTCGGTCCGGCGCGCGTGACCCTGCGCCGGGCGCCGGCCTGGAGCAGCGACTGGATCAGCGCCGAGGGCAAACGCAAGCTGCTCGACTACGGCATCGCGCCGCCCGGGCCGGTGCTGGCCGACGGCGCCGTGCCGATCCGCATCGTCGGTCGCCGTCAGGCCGCCGTGCCCTGTCCGCGCTGCGGCAGCGCGCGCACCGAACGGCTTTCCGCTTTCGGTTCCACCGCCTGCAAGTCGCTGCACCGCTGCCTCGATTGCCGCGAACCCTTCGAACACTTCAAACCGATATGAGCACTCTTTTTCACGAGCTGCGCGTGCGCAGCATCGAGCCCGACACCGCCGAGGCCTCCATCGTTTCCTTCGAGGTGCCGCCCGAATTGCGCTCGGTGTTCGGCTTCACCCAGGGCCAGTACCTGACTTTGCGCGCCAGCATCGACGGCCAGGACCTGCGCCGCTCATACTCGATCTGCGCCGGCGTCGATGACGGCGAGCTGCGCGTCGGCGTGCGCCGCGTCAAGGGCGGCGCCTTCTCCAACTGGATCAACGAGCACCTGCGCCCGGGCGACACGATCAGCGCCATGGCGCCGCAGGGACGGTTCTTCGTCCCCATCGAGCCGGCGGCGAAGCGTCACCACGTCGGTATCGCCGGCGGCAGCGGCATCACGCCGATACTCTCGATCATGAAGACGGTGCTGGCGCGCGAGCCGTTGAGCAACTTCACGCTGATCTATGGCAACCGCATGCTGCGCTCGACCATGTTCAAGGAAGAACTGGAGGATCTGAAGAACCGCTACATGACGCGACTGTCCCTGCAGCACGTGTTTTCCGACGAGCCGACCGATGCGCCGCTCAACATGGGCGTGATGAATCGCGACAAGATCGGCGAGTTCCTCGCCACCGTGGTGCCGGCGCCGACTATCGACCATGTCTATGTCTGCGGCCCCTTCCAGATGAACGACGAGGCCGAGGCCGCGCTGCTGGCCGCCGGCGTGCCCGAGGCCGCGATTCACATCGAGCGCTTCGGCGTTGCACTTCCCGCCGGCGCGCCGGTGGGTGCGGTGGTGCACGAAGCCCAGCCGGGCGACGCCGAACAGGCCAAGGTGGTCATCATCCGCGACGGCATGCGGCGCGAGATCGACTTCCGCAAGGACCAGCCGAGCATCCTCGACGCCGCCTCGGCGGCGGGGCTGGAAGTGCCGTTTTCCTGCACCTCGGGCGTCTGCGGCACCTGCCGCTGCAAGGTGATGGAGGGCGAAGTCCGCATGGAGCTCAACTTCGCGCTGGACAAGGCCGAGGTCGCCAACGGCTTCGTCCTCGCCTGCCAGGCCCATCCGCTGACCGAGCGCGTGGTGCTGTCCTTCGACGAACGCTAGTGCGGTTGGCGGCAGATGTCAGTCTGCCAATCAAGGTGGTCGCTTACAATTGCGCATGAATCCTGCCGCCGAAACCTCCGACCTGTCTTTCGCCTCCCTGCCACTGGCTCCGGCGACACTCGCCAACCTCGAACAGCTCGGCTACCGGCAGATGACGCCGATCCAGGCCGCCAGCCTGCCGCTCGCCCTGGCCGGGCATGACCTGATCGCACAGGCCAAGACCGGCAGCGGCAAGACCGCGGCCTTCGCCCTGAGCCTGCTGGCCCGGCTCAATCCGCGCCGCTTCGCGGTGCAGGCGCTGGTCTTGTGCCCGACGCGCGAACTGGCCGACCAGGTGACCCAGGAAATCCGCCGTCTGGCGCGCGGCGCCGACAACATCAAGGTGCTGACGCTGTGCGGCGGCAGCACCATGCGGCCGCAGATTTCCAGCCTGGAGCACGGCGCCCATGTCGTGGTCGGCACGCCGGGGCGCATCATGGACCACCTGCAGCGCGAGAGCCTCGACCTGTCGGCGTTGGATACCCTGGTGCTGGACGAGGCCGACCGCATGTTGGACATGGGTTTCCACGACGACATCGCCTTCGTCGCCAAGGCCTGCCCGAAGGAGCGGCAGACGCTGCTGTTCTCCGCCACTTATCCCGAAGGCATCGCCGGCCTGAGCCGGGCTTTTCTGCGCCAGCCGCAGCGCATCACGCTGGCTGAGCAGCACGAGCCGGGCAAGATCCGCCAGCGCTTCTACGAGGTGGCGTCCGGGCAGAAGCTGGCCGCCGTCGGCCTGCTGCTCAGGCACTACCGGCCGGTCAGCACCCTGGCCTTCTGCAACACCCGGCAGCAATGCCGCGAGCTGCTGCAGCTGTTGCGCGCCGAGGGCTTCGTTGCCCTGGCCCTGCATGGCGAACTGGAGCAGCGCGAACGCGACCAGGTGCTGGTGCAGTTCGCCAACCGCAGTTGCTCGGTGCTGGTCGCCACCGACGTCGCCGCGCGCGGCCTCGACATCGACCAGCTCGAAGCCGTGATCAATGTCGATGTGACGCCGGACACCGAGGTGCATGTGCATCGCATCGGCCGCACTGGGCGCGTGGACCAGGCGGGCTGGGCCTTCAGCCTGGTCAGCGGCCACCAGATGACGCGCGTGGACAACATCGAAAAGGTGCTCGGGCACGAGATCGAGTGGCACACGCTGAGCGAGCTCGAAGCAACCTCCGGCAAGCCCTTGCAACCGCCGATGGCCACCCTGCTGATTCTCGGCGGGCGCAAGGAGAAGATCCGCCCCGGCGACGTGCTGGGCGCGCTGACCGGCGAGGCCGGTTTCAGCAAGGAGCAGATCGGCAAGATCAACGTCACCGACACCGTCACCTACGTCGCCGTCGCGCGTGGCATCGCGCGCGAGGCGGTGCGCAAACTCTCGGCCGGTACGGTCAAGGGCAAGCGGGTCAAGGTGCATTTGCTGCAGGATCAGGCCGGCTGAGCGCCGTAGCACCAGCGCCGACTTTCCGAGCGTCTGCAAGACGGGGCATCGGCGCAGCGTGTATACTGCTGTCTGGCCGGTCGTTGCCGACCTTCAACCAATCACAGGAGTTTTTGATGAGGATTTTTTCCGTCGTGGTCGCTGCCTTCGTCGGCAGCCTGGGGCTGGCGTCCTTCAACGCCGCCGCCGAGACCGTCGCCGCACTGAACCAGAACAAGGCAGGCCTGGCCGGCAAGACCGTCAGCGCCCAGGGCAAGGTGGTCAAGGTCAATAACGGCATCATGGGCCGCAACTTCGTGCATGTGCAGGACGGCACGGGCGAGGCCGGCAAGGGCACCAACAACCTGATCGTCACCAGCAAGCAGACCGCCGCCGTGGGTGATCAGGTTTCGATTTCCGGCGTGGTGGTGGTAAACCGTGACTTCGGTGCCGGCTATTCCTATCCGCTGCTGATCGAAGACGCCAGCATCACCCCGAAGAAGTAAGGTCGCATCCCCGGGGGCTGCGGCCCCTAGTGACTCAGCTTGGCGTAGGCCGCGAGCAGCGCCTGGTGCAGGTCGCAGCCCTTGAGCGCCAGGCCCGGCGCCTCGATGCCGAAACAGCGTTGTTCGCCGCGCAGCATGGCTTCGGCGGCCGCCAGTGTGGCGCTACCGTAGAGATGTTCCAGCGCGGCGCGATGTCCGTCGGCGCTGCCAAGTTCGAGCAGGGTTTCGATGCAGCGATAGATCAGGCGGCGCGCCGGAGCTATCTGCTCAAAGTGGTGCACCCATTCACAGCCTTCGCGGATCGCCTCGTCATCGCCGACGGCCAGCGCCAGGATGGTCTTAAGTTCACCTACGCGCAGGTCGGCCCAGAATGAATCGGCCTCGGCCGCCAGTCCAATCAGGGTGCTGACCGGCCGCTGGTCCGGCAGGTCGAACTCGTTAAGCGTTTCCAGCAGGTCGGCGCATTCGTCCTCGTCCAGTTCCGGCAGATGCAGGATGGCCTCGCGGACCAGGTTGCCGACGCTGTTGTTCTCCCATTCCAGTTCGTCCAGCGGATAGATTTCCGACATGCCCGGCACCAGGATGCGGCAGGCATAGACGCCGAGGTGGGTGAAGTCGGCGACATAGATGTCGTGGCCGCAGCGATGGATGCGCTCCACCAGCCAGTGGTAATCCTCGGCGGTCGAGTTTGCGTCCGGGTTGCTGAAGTTCCAGTCGCAGAAGTCGAAGTCCGGCGTGGCGCCGAGGAAGTTCCAGCTGATGATGCCGCTGGAATCGACGAAGTGGATTTCGATGTTGGGTGACGCGGCGATTTCGTCGAGGTCGAAGCCGGGCGGCGGAAAGCCGGCCAGCGCGTCGAGCCCGCGGCCCTGCAGCAGTTCGGTCAGGGCGCGCTCCAGCGCGATCTCGAAACGTGGATGGGCGCCGAAGCTGGAGAAACAGCCCTGATCCTCGGGGTGCAGCAGGGTGACGTTCATCACCGGGTACTCGCCACCGAGCGAGGCATCCTTGACCAGAATGCCGAAGCCGGCCTCGCGCAGGCCGGCGATTCCCGCTGCGATGCGCGGATGGCGGGCGATCACGTGCTCGGGCACGTCGGGCAGGCACAGGCCTTCGCTGATGATGCGGAACTTGACGTGGCGTTCGAAGATTTCCGACAGGGCCTGGGTGCGTGCTTCCATCTCGGTGTTGCCGGCCGACATGCCATTGCTGACATACAGGTTGCCGATGATATTGACCGGGAACCAGACCGTCGCGCCGTCGCGCTGGCGCACGTAGGGCAGGGCGCAGATGCCGCGTTCGCTATCCCCCGAGTTGAGGTCCACCAGGGTGTTGGCATCGATGCTGGCGTCCGGGTTGTAGAGTTGGCGCAGTTCGGGGGTCAGCAATTGCTCCGGCCACTCGCCATCGGGACCGGGCTGGAACCACCGTTCGCGCGGGTAATGGGCAAAGTCGCGGCGGGCGAACTGGTCACCGAGGTAGTAGTGGGTCCAGAAATAATTGCAGGACAGGCGCTCGAAGAATTCGCCCAGCGCACTGGCCAGCGCGGCGAGGCGCGAGCCGCCCTTGCCGTTGGTGAACAGCAGCGGGCAGGCGCGGTCGCGCACATGCACGGACCAGACGCCATCCACGGGATTGAGCCAGGAGCGCTGCTCGACATGGAAGCCGAGTTTTTCGAGCTTGCCCTGCATGCTGGATATCGAGGATTCGAGCGAGGCGTCCTTGCCCGGGATGAAGCTTTCTGTCTGCATGGGGATTACCTCTGGGTGCGGCGGCGGGGCCGTGTTGCAAGGCGCGAGGGGCGCAGCATAGCGAGCTGCCGACGGCCTGTCCATCGCCGCCGTCGCGCGATGTTGCGCTGGAAGCCTATTCGGCCCGGGACAGCTGGGTGAAGTCGTGGATCAGGTCGTCCAGCTTGGAGCGGGCATGCTCGCGCTGTGACGGCGTCATCAGGGCATGGATGGCGACGGCGAGTTCCGCCGAGGCGTGACGCAGGGCAATGGCCTGAGCCAGCCGCGCCGGTTCGGTCGGCAGATCGAAGCGCGTCGCGTAGTCGCGCAGCATCTGGATGACCCGTTCGCGCGGCGGCCGCTCGCGCTGCACTTGACGCACCAGGCTGATCCAGTCGCGCTGGCGCCGCAGCCTTTCCTCGTACCAGAACTGGCTGCCGGGATCCTGCGCGTCGACCATGCGCCGCAGCGCCGCTTCCTGTTCCCTGCTGAAGTCGCCGAACCAGTATTCGGCGCGTTCCAGCAGGCGCTTGTAGCGTGCCTTGCGCTGCCCGGCTTCGCCCTCGGCGAGTTTTGCCTCCCTGGCGTAGTCGGTGTTCTTTTCCGTCTGGCGCGCTGCCATGCGTTCGATCTGCGCCGGCGTTAGCGTTGGCAGCAGGTCGGCGATGTCCGGCGTGGCCTGTTCGGCGAGGATGCGTCCGCGGCGGATCAGTTCGTCGCCCAGAGCCAGGGCATCGGCGGCCGTCGTCTGCCCGGTGGCGAGTTTCCGGCCTTGACGCAGCAGGTTCACGTAATCGGGCAACTGGGTCTTGCGGTGCCAGGCGAAATAGCGCCCAAGCCGTTCGCGAACCAGTACATCCTGTTCCGGCGCGAGGTCGAGGTACTGGTCGATCCACCAGCGCGCCAGACTGTCGGCATTGCCGTAGCCGAGGCGCACGGCGCTGCAGCCGGCGAGCAGCAGGATGACGAGGATCAGAAGCCGGAGTCGGATCGGTGGGCGCATGGCGAATCGGTTGCGGTGACAGCGCGCAGAGTAGCAGACGTCGTGCGATGCCGCCGGCGCGGCTGGCTTCGCGCATCTCCGCCGCGGCGCCGGTGCGCAAGGGTGGCGGCGGTTCGGGCGGCGAGCAGGGCGGCATTCTCGGCGGCATTTCAACGGCGACGACCGAGACCGTCCGCGGCGGCAAGCTTCCCGCTTCCCGCCTCAACAGACGCTAGCGCATTGAGCTCATTCCACGACCACGCGGAACTGGGCACCCCCGTGCCCGCCAAAGAAAATGGTATCGCCGTGAATCAGCGCGACCTCCTGCACCAGCGAGTCGAGTTGGGCATTGAGGAAGGTGCCGTTGGTGGACTCAAGGTCGCGCAATAGCACCTTCTGGTCGACGATGCCGATCCAGGCGTGGTGGTAGGAAACCCGCGAGTCTTGAATGACGATATCGTTCTTCGCATCGCGCCCCACGGTAACGCCGCCAGACCGGATGGCAAAGCTTTCCCCTTTCTGGGCTCCGCCAACGCAAACCAGCCTGACGGATGCATTGGCCGGCAAGCTCGCGTTTTCGCGGTTCAGCAGCAAGGCGGCAGATTCGCTGGCCGGGGACGTCCGCACATGAATTCGCGTCGCATTCGGATCGAACGGGGCATCCGCTGCGCCGGCGGCAGGGGAAGTTCCGGGAATGGCCCTGGCGGCGGATTCCGCTGCCGCATTACGATTTTTCCGACGTCGGTTGTGCTGACTGAGCAGGGTCAGGCCCACTCCGATCAGGACAAGGACGAATGTACCCCAGAAAATGTAAAGCTTGAGCACGTTCAAACCTCCACGATGCTGTCCAAACAAGGACCGAACCACACCCGGCGGACGTCCGGAATTCGCATGGTCGAAGACCTTGCCGGGTCATGGCGGCCGCCTGACCTGCCTAGAATACTACTTTGGCCAGCGATTATGCCCCAGGAATTCTTCCCAGGTGAGGTAGCCATCCTTGTCGGCGTCGAGCTTGTCGAAATTGTCGGTCAGATAGCGGGAGTTTTTGGCGACTTCCGTCCTGGACAAACGGCCATCCTTGTCTTCGTCCGTTGCATCGAATTGGGCAGCGGAACGCTGCTTGGCCGCGCGGGCCAGGTCGCCTTTGTGGCCGGGTTCGTCGAGACTCGGTATCACCGACTGGGCCTGAATCGTTTCCGTTGCGGCAGACAGTGCCAACAATACCAATGCAAGATATCGCATGATTTCCCCGCTCATCAATGGCCGAAACCGTTTGTCCACACGCCATGCCTCGGCCACCGAACGATGCACCTGTCCGGCGCAAATTGAAAGCCGGCGAAAGTAATAAGCCGGCGTTAATCTGCGGATTGTTTGATCTGGATCAACGGCCGCCAGTGCCTGGAGCGGCGCCCCAACCCAGTCGGCGCGAGATTGTCCGGGCTGCGGCGCGGATCGCCTTGGGCATCGGACCTTTCCAGTTCGGCGGAAAAAATCCGGCGGGGCCGAGGCCGGTAATCGCCGCCACCATCTTACCATCGTGGTTGAAGATCGGGGCGGAGAAGGCATTGATGCCGGGAATCACCGATCCCACGACGCGCGACAGGCCATGTTCGCGCGCCTCGGCGGTCAGTGCATCGAGCTGGGCATGCGTCATCGGCGCCCGGATATCTTCGCCGCGGGCGTTGATCCTGAGTTCTTCGTCTACCCGGCGCTGCAGCAGCGGCGAATCGAAGAAAGCGACAAAGCACAGGCCGATGGCGGAATGCAGCAAGGGCATCACGGCGCCGGTGCGCAGATTGACGCTGATCGGCCGCCGCGAGTCGACCCAGCGCACGATGGTCGGCCCCATGTTGCCCCAGACCGCGAGCGCCACGGTTTCACCGATTTCCTCGCCGAGCGCGTCGAGCACCGGCGTCGCCACGCGTACCGCGTCGAGCCGGGCGAGGCTGGCGAGTCCGAGGTCCAGCGCGAAATGGCCGAGATCGTAGCGGCCCGAGAGCGGGTCCTGGGTTACCAGTCCGGTGCGCACGAAGCTGACCAGGTAGCGGTGGGCCTTGGCCGCCGGCATGCCGGCGACGGCCGCAAGATCGCGCAGCATCATCGGGGCGCCGTGATCGGCCAGCGCCCGCAGCAGCGGCACGCCCACCTCGATCGACTGGATGCCTTGCCGGCCGTCGTCGTCTTTTTCTTCACCTGACATGGAGCGGGATTATAGAATCGGCGGGTTATCAGCGCCGACTCTTTGCGAACATCTCGCTTTTCCACCGGAACCCAGCCCATGACCCCCGTTCTCGTCTTTGATATCGAGACCATCCCGGACATCGCCGGACTGCGCACGCTGCACGAGTTGCCGGCGTCGCTGCCCGACGCGGAAGTGGCCGAGTTCGCCTTTCAGCGCCAGCGCGCGAAGAACGGCAGCGACTTCCTGCCGCTGCATCTGCAGCGCGTGGTGGTGATTTCCTGCGCCTTGCGCAATGACGAGGGCTTTCGCGTCTGGTCGCTGGCCGAGCCGAAGTCGAATGAGGGCGAGATCATCCAGCGCTTCTTCGACGGCGTCGAGAAGTTCACGCCGCAGATCGTGTCCTGGAACGGCGGTGGCTTCGACCTGCCGGTGCTGCACTATCGCGGCCTGATCCATCGCGTCACCGCACCGCGCTACTGGGACATGGGCGAGGGCGATTACCGCGACTCGAAGGACTTCAAGTGGAACAACTACATCAGCCGTTACCACTCGCGCCATCTCGACCTGATGGATCTGCTGGCGATGTACCAGCCGCGCGGAGCTGCGCCGCTCGACCAGCTGGCGCGCCTCATGGGTTTGCCGGGCAAGCTCGGCATGGACGGTTCGGCGGTCTGGGGCGCCTGGCTGGACGGGCGCATCGCCGAGATCCGCGACTATTGCGAAACCGACGTGGTCAACACCTGGCTGGTCCTGCTGCGCTTTCAGCTGATGCGCGGGCAACTGACCGCCAGCGAGCATGAGAACGAACTGGCACTGGTCAAATCGACGCTGGCGGCCACCGGCCTGCCGCACTGGAAGGAATTCATAGCCGCCTGGGAGGCATCATGCTGATCGACGCAAAAAATTCCGCGCTGCTGGTGGTCGATGTGCAGGGCCGCCTGGTGCCGGCGATTGCCGGCTGGCAGGTTTTGCTGGATCAGGTGATCTGGCTGATCCGCGTCGCGCGCCGCATGGAAATTCCCGTACTGGCCTGTGAGCAGTATCCCCAGGGACTGGGGCCGACCCATCCGGCAGTGGCGGCCGAACTGCCGGCCGGCTGCATCGCCGGCAAGCTGCATTTTTCCGCCGTGGCCGGCGGTTGCCACGGTCTGGACAAATCTGGCGGCACCGGGCAGATCGTGGTCTGCGGCATGGAAACCCACGTCTGCGTGCTGCAGACGGTGATGGAACTGCGCGCCGGCGGCAAGCAGGTCTTCGTCGTCGAGGAGGCCGTCGGTTCACGGCGTGACTCCGACAAGGCCTTGGCGCTGGCCCGCATGCGTGCCGCCGGCGCCGGCATCGTCAGCCGCGAGATGGTGGCCTTCGAGTGGCTGCGCAAGGCCGACTCGGCCCTGTTCCGCGAGATCAGCCGGAATTTCCTGCGCTGATCCGCCAGCCGTCGTCTCCGTTCCGGAAAATTAGAGTTGCAAGACTATACGCCGGCGGCAAACTGCGCTATGATTCGAACGGTTGTTTGAAACGGCCGTTCGTCTTAGTTCGGTCGACGCTAGTCAATAGGACACAGGAGGACCCCATGGGTCAGTACAACGCGCCCTTGCGCGACATGCATTTCGTCTTGCACGAGCTGCTCGACGTCACCAGCGAACTCAAGGCATTGCCGGCGCATGCCGAGGTCGACGCCGACACCATCAACCAGATTCTCGAAGAAGGCGGCAAATTCACCTCCAAGGTGCTGTTCCCGCTCAACCACTCCGGCGACCGCGAGGGCTGCAAGCTGGACCCGGCCACGCACGAGGTAGCGACGCCGAAGGGCTTCAAGGAGGCCTATCGCCAGTTCGTCGAGGCCGGCTGGCCGGCGCTGAGCTGCGATCCGCAATACGGCGGGCAGGGCCTGCCGGTGGTGGTGTACAACCCCCTGTCGGAGATGCTCAATTCGTCGAACCAGGCCTGGTACATGTATCCGGGCCTGTCGCACGGCGCCTACGAATGCCTGCATGAACACGGCACGGATGAGCTGAAGCAGCTGTACCTGCCGAAGCTGGTCTCGGGCCAATGGACCGGCACCATGTGCCTCACCGAGGCGCACTGCGGCACCGATCTGGGCCTCCTGCGCTCCAAGGCCGAGCCGCAAGCCGATGGCAGCTACCAGATCACCGGCAGCAAGATTTTCATCTCGGCCGGCGAGCACGACATGGCGGAGAACATCGTGCACCTCGTCCTGGCACGCCTGCCGGACGCGCCCGTTGGCACCAAGGGCATTTCCCTGTTCGTGGTGCCGAAGTTCATTCCCAATGCCGACGGCACGCTGGGCGCGCGCAACGCCATCACCTGCGGCGCGCTCGAAGAAAAGATGGGCATCCACGGCAATGCCACCTGCCAGATGAACCTGGACGACGCCACCGGCTGGCTGATCGGCCAGCCGAACAAGGGCCTCAACGCCATGTTCGTGATGATGAATGCGGCACGTCTTGGCGTTGGCATGCAGTCGCTGGGCCTGACCGAGGTGGCCTTCCAGAACGCCCTGGCCTATGCCAAGGAGCGCCTGCAGATGCGCAGCCTGTCGGGCGTCAAGGCCCCGGACAAGGCCGCCGATCCGATCATCGTGCATCCCGACGTGCGGCGCATGCTGCTGACGGCTAAAGCCTATGCCGAAGGCGGCCGCGCCTTCACCTCTTTCGTCGCCCTGCAGATCGACCGCGAATTGAATCATCCGGACGAAGAGGTACGCAAGGACGCCGCCGATCTGGTGACGCTGCTGACGCCGATCATCAAGGCCTTCATCACCGACAACGGCTGGATCTCCACCTCGGATGCGATGCAGGTTTACGGCGGCCACGGCTACATCGCCGAGTGGGGCATGGAGCAGTACGTGCGCGATGCCCGCATCAACATGATTTACGAAGGCACCAACACCATCCAGTCGCTCGACCTGCTCGGCCGCAAGATCCTGATGGACAACGGCGCCAAGCTGAAGAAGTTCGGTGCGCTGGTGCAGGCCTTCGTCGAAGAGAACGGCACCGACGAAGCCATGAGCGAATTCGTCACGCCGCTGGCCGACCTCGGCGACAAGGTGAGCAAGCTGACCATGGAAATCGGCATGAAGGCCTTCCAGAACCAGGACGAGGTCGGCGCCGCCGCGGTGCCCTATCTGCGCGTGGTCGGCCATCTGGTCTACAGTTACTTCTTCGCCCGCATGGCCAAGATCGCGCTGGAGAAGCAGGATTCCGGCGATGATTTCTACAAGGCCAAGCTCGCCACGGCGCGCTTCTACTTCGCCCGCCTGCTGCCCGAGACGGCGATGCTGATCCGCCAGGCGCGCTCAGGCGCCAAGTCGCTGCTCGATCTCGAAGCCGAACTGTTCTAACAAAGGACCATCATGAGCAATTTCATCGTCAGGAAAGTCGCCGTCCTCGGCGCCGGCGTCATGGGCGCGCAGATTGCCGCGCATTGCGTCAACGCCAAGGTTCCCGTGGTGCTGTTCGACCTGCCGGCCAGGGAGGGTGCAAAAAATTCCATCGTCCTGAAGGCCATCGAAGGCCTCAAGAAGCTCAGCCCGGCGCCGCTGGGTAACAAGGACGATGCCGCCTGCATCGAGGTCGCCAACTACGACGACAACCTCGAACTACTCAAGGGCTGCGACCTGATCATCGAGGCCATCGCCGAGCGCATGGACTGGAAGCACGACCTGTACAAGAAGGTCGCCCCCTTCATCGCGCCGAATGCGATCTTCGCCTCGAATACCTCGGGCCTGTCGATCACCGCACTGTCGGACGGCTTCGACGCAGACCTGAAGGCGCGCTTCTGCGGCGTGCATTTTTTCAATCCGCCGCGCTACATGCACCTGGTCGAACTGATCCCGACCGCCGCGACGCGGCCGGAGATTCTCGACCAGCTCGAAGGCTTCCTCGTCACCACGCTGGGCAAGGGCGTGGTGCGGGCCAAGGACACGCCCAACTTCATCGCCAACCGCGTCGGCGTGTTCAGCATGATGGCGACCATGCACGAAGCCGAGAAGTTCGGCCTGTCCTGCGACGTCGTCGATGACCTGACCGGTGCCAAGCTGGGCCGTGCCAAGTCCGGCACCTTCCGCACCGCCGACGTGGTCGGCCTCGACACCATGGGCCACGTCATCAAGACCATGCAGGACACGCTGCCCGACGATCCTTTCGCGGCGATCTACCAGACGCCCGAGGTGCTGACCAAGCTCGTCGCCGCGGGCGCCCTCGGCCAGAAGAGCGGCGCCGGCTTCTACAAGAAGGTCGGCAAGGAAGTGCAGCGCCTGGATTTCGCCACCGGCCAGTATGTGGCGGGCGGCGGCAAGGCCGATGAACTGGTCGCGCGCATTCTCAAGGAAAAGGATCCGGCCAAGCGCATGAAGGCGCTGCGCGACTCCACCAATCCGCAGGCGCAATTCCTCTGGGCCATTTTCCGCGACGCCTTCCACTACATCGCCGTGCATCTGGAGGCCATCGCCGACAATGCGCGCGACATCGATTTCGCCATGCGCTGGGGTTTCGGCCAGAAGCTCGGCCCCTTCGAGACCTGGCAGGCCGCGGGCTGGCAGCAGGTTGCGACTTGGGTCAAGGAAGACATCGAGGCCGGCAAGGCGCTGTGTGCCGCGCCGCTGCCGGCCTGGGTATTCGACGCTCGCACAGGAGTTCATGGCGCTGACGGCTCCTGGTCGCCGGCACGCAAGGCCAATGTGGCGCGCGCCGATCTGCCGGTGTATCGCCGCCAAGCCTTCCGCGCCAGCCTGCTGGGCGATGGCGTGGCCGACGGCAGCAAGGCGGGTACGACTTTCTTCGAGGATGATTCGGTGCGCATCTGGCACCAGGGCGACGAAGTCCTGATCCTGTCGCTCAAGACCAAGCTGCATGTCATCGGCCCGGGCGTGATCGCCGGCTTGAGCAAGGCCATCGCCGAGGCCGAGGCCAACTACAAGGGCCTGGTGATTTGGAGCGCCGATGCAGCCGAAGGTGGCGCCTTCTCCGCCGGCGCCGACCTGCAGGCCATGCTGCCGCTGTTCATGTCGGGCGGCGTCAAGGCCATCGGCCCGGAAGTCGCCAGGCTGCAGCAGGCCTTCCAGGCCATGAAATACGCCAATGTACCGGTGGTCGCCGCGGTGGCCGGCCTGGCCTTGGGCGGCGGCTGCGAGCTGATGCTGCATGCGGCAAAGCGCGTCGCCTCGATCGAGTCCTATATCGGCCTGGTCGAGGTCGGCGTCGGCCTGATTCCGGCCGGCGGCGGTCTCAAGGAAGCCGCCGTCCGCACGGCGGCCGAGGCCAAGGGCAACGACCTGCTGCAATTCCTCAAGAACAACTTCATGAACCCGGCCACCGCCGCGGTCTCAAAGTCGGCGCTGGAGGCACGGCAAATGGGCTTCCTCAAGCCCGACGACGTGATCGTCTTCAACCCCTACGAGCTGCTGCACGTGGCCAAGGTCGAGGCGCGCGCGATGTTCGATGCCGGCTACCGGCCGCCGCTGCAGAAGCTGGTGCCGGTCGCCGGCCGTTATGCCATCGGCACCATCATGATGCAGTTGGTGAACATGCGCGACGGCGGCTTCATCTCCGCGCACGACTTCAAGCTGGGGCAGATGATCGCCACCGTGGTGGCCGGCGGCGACGTCGATCAGGGCAGCCTGGTCAGCGAGCAGTGGCTGCTCGACCTGGAACGCAAGGCCTTCATGGAACTGCTGAACCATCCCAAGACCCAGGAACGCATCATGGGCATGATGCAGACCGGCAAGCCCGTGCGTAACTGAGCGCAAAGAGGAGAACAGAAATGAGCAAACAACTTCAAGACGCCTACATCGTTGCCGCCACCCGCACCCCGATCGGCAAGGCGCCGCGCGGCATGTTCCGCAATACCCGTCCCGACGACCTGCTGGTATACGCGATCCAGTCCGCCATGGCGCAGGTGCCCGGCCTCGACCCGAAGCTGGTCGAGGACGCCATCGTCGGCTGCTCCTTCCCCGAAGGCGAGTCCGGGCTCAACATGGCACGCAACGCCGTGCTGCTGGCCGGCCTGCCAAACACCGTGGGCGGCGTCACCGTCAATCGCTTCTGCGCATCAGGGATAACCGCCGTGGCGATGGCCGCCGACCGCATCCGCGTCGGCCAGGCCGACGTCATGATCGCGGGCGGCGCCGAGTCGATGTCCATGGTGCCGATGGGCGGCAACCATCCCTCGATCAACATGGGCGTGTTCAAGGACGAGAACGTCGGCATGGCCTACGGCATGGGCCTCACCGCCGAGAAGGTGGCCAATCAGTGGAAGATCACGCGCGAAATGCAGGACGAATTCGCGCTGCAATCCCACCAGCGCGCCATCGCCGGCCAGCAGGCAGGCGAGTTCGACAACGAGACGACCGCGGTCGAGATCGTCGATCGCGTGCCGAACCTCGCCAGCGGCGAAGTCGAACTGAAGAAGCGCACCGTCAATCGCGACGAAGGCGCACGCGCCGATTCCAACCTGGCCGCGCTGGCCAAACTGAAGCCGGTATTCGCCGCCAAGGGCTCGGTGACCGCCGGCAACAGTTCTCAGACCTCCGACGGCGCCGGTGCGCTGATCCTGGTCAGCGAGAAGATCCTCAAGCAGTTCAACCTGACGCCGCTGGCGCGCTTCGTCTCTTTCGCCGTGCGCGGCGTGCCGCCCGAGATCATGGGCATCGGCCCCAAGGAAGCGATCCCGGTCGCCTGCCGCGCGGCCGGCATCACCCAGGACCAGCTCGACTGGATTGAACTCAACGAGGCCTTCGCCGCGCAGTCGCTGGCGGTGATCAAGGACCTCGGCCTCGATCCGGCCAAGGTCAATCCGATCGGCGGCGCCATCGCGCTGGGCCACCCGCTCGGCGCCACCGGCGCGATCCGCGCCGCAACCACGGTGCATGCACTGCGCCGTCGCAATCTCAAGTACGGCATGGTGACCATGTGCGTCGGCACCGGCATGGGCGCGGCGGGTATTTTCGAGCGCATGTAGTCGGCTGGCGACAAGCGGCTGCCGCGCCGGGTTCGGTGCGGCAGTGCGTGCTATGGCGCCTTGCCGCCCTGGCCTCGCTCCGCATAGCCTGCCTCACGCTGGCTGCGTAGAGCAAGAACGAACACCGTGTCGATTTCGGCAATGTAGCGATACAGGGCGATATAGCCGTGCGCCCGCCTCCCGATCACCAGTTCCCGCTTGCCCTTGGCGACGGGGCGGCCGATTCTCGGGTTGTGTTCCAGCACGTCCAGCGCATTGATGATTTCCCGAATGCGCAAGCCGGGGTTTTCAACCTGGTAGTGGGCAAGGTGGTCGAGGATGCGGTCGAAATCTTCCCCAAGTTCCGGCGCCAGTTCGATGCGCGACATCCCGACGCGAGCTCAGCGTGCCAACTTGCGGGCGACCGGGCGCTTGACGGACTTGCCGGCAAGGCGCTGCTCCAGGTAATGGCGCATTTCCTCCCAGGAAATCGTTTTGCCGGAGTCGACGATGCGGGCATAGCGCTCCTCCGCAACCGTATCGAAATCGGCGCGAAGTTCCGCCTGCTCGGCTTTTTCCGCAATGGCATCAAGCATGAAGCCGTGCGGCGTCATGCCGGATTGTTTAGCGGCGGCCGCCACCCGGGCTTTCAGGTCTTCCGACATGCGTATGGTTGTCGTACTCATCAGCGTCTCCACGAAGAGAGTCAGGATATACAATCATTGTAGCACATTAGTGTCACTTTCAGCGTGACTGGAGCACCACCAAGTCGGCCCATGGTGATTGTCGAAGACACCGGCATTGGCGTTCGCGCTACCATTGCGCTACTTCATCAACTTGGGACTACCCTGCGCTTGCGCCACGGTAGGAATTCAACTCATCGAACTGCCGGATACGTGACCCGTGCGTCCAGTGGTGTGGGAGGGAAGGGCCGCGAGGCTTCTTCCAATCCGGATTAGGACTCATGGTGCGTAAGCAGAAGTTCTGCATCTTCTGCGGAGGGGCAGGCCTCAGTAAGGAGCATTTTTGGTCCGAGTGGATTGCTCCGCTGGTCCCGAACCTTAGTAGTCGCGATAGAACTGAGTCGCGTGTGGTCCTTGCCAATAGTCAATGCGTAGAGGCGCCCATTTTCAAGAATCGGCCCGGGTCACCCCTCACAAAGAAGTTTCGCGTTGTATGTCGCGCGTGCAACAACACATGGATGAGCCAATTGGAAAAAGAAGCAGCGTCCGTGCTGACCCCGATGATCAATGGACAGAGATTTTCTATCCTGCCAGAAGGGCAGGAGCTCTTTGCCCAATGGGTCGCACTAAAGGTAATGGTCTCGGAACATGCGTTTGATGATGTGGTGATCGCAAGTTCTGAAAAAAGGGCATTCCGGGCTACGCGTATGATTCCAAGCGGCTTGACGATTCTTGCCGGTGCTGTGGTAGAAGACGTCGATCCTGTCATGTACTTACGCCAAACCGCCAACGTCACCTTGCCTAGTGAGCCCGAACCCGACGGGCTCACCAAAAACACCTCCCAAACCTCGTTTATCGTAGGAAGGTTGTTCGTGACTTGCTACTACAGCGATAGCCGAGATCGACTCAAGATGACATTGAACGAGCATTTGTTTCGACAACTGTGGCCGGGCGCAACTCATCCAATTGAGTGGTATCCGCCAAGCCTCATGGCACATGACCAGGTGACCGGTGCCACTTGGGCTCTCAATCGCCTTATCACCGGTCCGAACGCTCGTTGGCGCCCCGGTCGCCATGAGTCCTAACCGGCGAGTCCAGGCGCGACCTCGCTGCGGTGCGGCTCACCTTCACGCTAAGCATTTGCTACCCTAGGCTAATTAGGGCCGTCATTGGCACAGAGCCGTAGCTAATCCAAACTGAGCCATTTTCCGCTAGGGCCGAGAAACTGCCGTCCCGCCAGCACCGACTCTTGCACCACGCGGTCTCCCCGCTCAACGCGCAATCCGCTCCGCGATCCAGGCTTTCAGCGATTCGATGTTGCTGGTGAATCCGCCGCAGCGCATCAGGCTGACGCCGAAGACATAGGCATAGAGCAGCAGGCTGCGCGCCTGGGCTTCTTCCTGCTCGATGCCGCAGGCGAGGAACAGGCGGCAGGAGCAGGCCAGGCGTTCGGCGTCGACTTCCTCGACGACGGCCACCGCCTGCGGGTCGCGGCGCGCCCAGTCGCGCACGGCGGCTTCGATGGCGATGCCCTTGCGGTTGCGCGCCGAGGCATAGACCTCGATGGTGTGGAGCAGGGCGGCGGCCTCGCCGCCGGGCTGGGCCTGGGTCTGCTTGCGGATGTCGCGGATGCGGCCTTCCTTCCAGAAGTCCAGCACCGCGTCCTGCAGGTCGCGGCGGTCCTTGAAGTGCCAGTAGAAGCTGCCCTTGGTCACGCCCAGGCGCTTGGCCAGGACTTCCACGCGCAGGCGCTCGGCGCCGTGCTCGGCCAGGATGGCGATCGCGCCCTTGATCCAGGCGTCGCGGTCCAGCGCGGTGCGGGAAGGTTTGGCAGCTCTTGTTTCCATACGGTAGGGTATTGACTTTCCGGTTTGGCCGGGAGTAGTATCTCACATTCCATACCGTTGCGTATGGAAAGGCGGCCGCCGAATTGCCGCTACAATGATTCGTTCCGTTCAGGCAAACATAAGGAGACCCGCTTGAAAATCCTCGTCCCGGTCAAGCGCGTGATTGACTACAACGTCAAGGTTCGCGTCAAGGCAGACGGCACTGGTGTCGATCTGGCGAATGTGAAAATGTCGATGAATCCCTTCGACGAAATCGCGGTCGAAGAAGCCATGCGGCTCAAGGAAGCCGGCAAGGCGACCGAAGTGGTGGCCGTCTCCTGCGGCCTCGCCGCCTGCCAGGAAACCCTGCGCACCGCGATGGCGATCGGCGCCGACCGCTCGATACTCGTCGAGACCGACGTCGAACTGCAGCCGCTGGCGGTGGCCAAGCTGCTCGCCGCCGTGGCGAAGAAGGAAGGTCCGCAACTGATCATCCTCGGCAAGCAGGCGATCGACGACGATTCCAACCAGACCGGCCAGATGCTGGCCGCACTGCTGGGCTGGTCGCAGGCCACCTTTGCCTCCAAGGTGGTGCTCGGCGACGGCAAGGCCACCGTGACGCGCGAAGTCGATGGCGGCCTGGAAACCATCGAAATCAGCCTGCCGGCCATCGTCACCACCGACCTGCGCCTGAACGAGCCGCGCTACGCGACGCTGCCCAACATCATGAAGGCCAAGAAGAAGCCGCTGGAAGTGATCAAGCCGGCCGACCTCGGCGTGGACGTAGCGCCGCGCCTGGCCACCGTCACGGTGACCGAACCGCCCAAGCGCAGCGCCGGCATCAAGGTGGCCGACGTCGCCGCGCTGGTCGACAAACTCAAGAACGAAGCCAAGGTGATCGCATGAGCCTCCTCGTCATCGCAGAACACGACAACGCCGTCCTCAAGGCGGCGACTCTCAACGCCGTTACCGCGGCTGCCAAGATCGGCGCGCAGTTGGGTACGGACATCCATATCCTCGTCGCCGGCGCCAGCTGCGGTGCCGTCGCCGAACAGGCGTCGAAAGTCGCCGGCGTCGCCAAGGTGCGCGTCGCCGACGCCGCCCATTACGGCGACCAGACCGCGGAGAACCTCGCCGCGCTGATCGTCGCCAATGCGGCGGGCTACAGCCACATCATCGCCCCGGCCACCAGCAACGGCAAGAACACCCTGCCGCGCGTGGCGGCGCTGCTCGACGTGGCGCAGATTTCGGAAATCATCAGCGTGGTCGATGCCGATACCTTCGTGCGGCCGATCTACGCCGGCAATGCGCTGGCGACGGTCAAGTCGTCCGATGCGACCAAGGTCATCACGGTGCGCACCACGGGCTTCGATGCCGCGGCGAACTCAGGCGGCAGCGCCGCGGTCGAGGCGCTGGCGGCCGGCGCCGATCTGGGCCAGTCGAAACTGCTGGGACGCGAACTGACCAAGTCGGCGCGGCCGGAACTCGGCGCGGCGAAGATCATCGTCTCCGGCGGGCGCGGCATGGGCAACGGCGAGAACTATCACAAGGTGCTGGAGCCCCTGGCCGACAAGCTCGGCGCGGCGCTGGGCGCCTCGCGCGCCGCGGTCGATGCCGGCTTCGTGCCCAACGACTACCAGGTGGGCCAGACCGGCAAGATCGTCGCGCCGCAGCTCTACATCGCGATTGGCATTTCCGGGGCGATCCAGCACCTGGCCGGCATGAAGGATTCCAAGGTGATCGTGGCGATCAACAAGGATCCGGATGCGCCGATCTTCCAGGTCGCCGATTACGGCCTGGTCGCCGACCTGTTCACCGTCGTACCGGAACTGACGGCGGCGCTGTAAGGCACGACTGTTGTGAACTTCCCCGACGCCCTGTTTCCGCAAGCCTGGGCGCTCGGGGCCTTCGTGCCGCTGCTGGCGATATGGCTGTGGTGCGCGAAAACCGCGCCTTGGCATCGTCTTGCCGATTCCGCCCAGCTCAATGTCTGGCTCGGCACCGTCGTGCTGCTGGTGCTGGTCTGGAGCATGAAGGCCGGCGTCAAGCCGGGCCTCGACCTGCACCTGCTCGGCGCCACGCTGTTCACCCTGATGTTCGGCCGGCAACTGGCGATAGTCGGCCTCTCGCTGGTGCTGGCCGGAGTGACGGCGAACAACGGCTTGCAGGGCCACGACGCCTGGCTCACCTACGGCCTCAATGCGCTGGTGCTGGCGGTGTTCCCGCCGTTGCTGGCCGACGCCATCCGTCGCGGCGTCGAACGTGCGCTGCCCGATCATTTCTTCACCTATGTTTTTGTCATCGCCTTTTTCGGCGCGGCGGCCACCGTCATGGCCACCGGGCTGCTGGCCAGTGCGCTGCTCTGGCTGGCCGGCGTCTATCCGGCGCCGACTTTGCTCGACGACTATCTGCCGTATTACCTTCTGCTCGGTTTCGCCGAGGCCTGGCTCAACGGCGCCATGATCACCCTGATGGTGGTCTATGCGCCGCACTGGGTCGGCAGCTTCGACGACCGGCGCCATCTTCCGCACTAATGCCACTGGAGTAATCCCATGAGTTCCTACGTTGCCCCGCTGAAGGACATGATGTTCGTGCTGACCGAACTCGCCGGTCTGGACAAGGTCGCCGCCCTGCCCGGCTACGAGGAAGCCACCCGCGACGTGGTCGAGGCCATCCTCGACGAATCGGCCAAGTTCACCGGCGGCGTGCTGGACCCGCTCAACTACAGCGGCGACCAGGAAGGCGCAACCTGGGCCGACAAATCGGTGACCATGCCCAAGGGCTTCAAGGAAGCCTATGCGCAGTTCGTGGACAACGGCTGGAACGCGCTGGGCGGCAATCCCGAGCACGGCGGCCAGGGCCTGCCCAAGGTGGTGTCGGCCGCGGTGCAGGAAATGTGGAAGTCGTCCAACATGGCCTTCTCGCTGTGTCCGCTGTTGACGCTGGGTGCCATCGAGGCGCTGGAACTGGCCGGCAACGAGCAGCAGAAAGCGATGTACCTGCCCAACATGATCTCGGGCAAATGGACCGGCACCATGAACATCACCGAGCCGCAGGCCGGCTCCGACCTCGCGGCGATCCGCTCGCGTGCCGAGCCGCAGGGCGACGGCAGCTACCGCATCTTCGGCAGCAAGATCTTCATCACCTACGGCGACCACGACATGGCGGAGAACACCATCCACCTCGTGCTGGCCCGCACGCCGGGCGCGCCGGAAGGCGTCAAGGGCATTTCGTTGTTCGTGGTGCCCAAGTTCCTGGTGAACCCGGACGGGTCGCTCGGTGCGCGCAACGATGCGTATTGCGTGTCGATCGAGCACAAGCTCGGCATCCACGCCAGCCCGACCTGCGTCATGGTCCATGGCGACAACGGCGGCGCCATCGGCACCATGGTGGGCAAGGAGAACGAGGGCCTCAAGTACATGTTCGTCATGATGAACGCAGCGCGCTTCGCGGTCGGCCTCGAAGGCCTGGCGATCGCCGAGCGTGCCTACCAGCACGCTGCGGGCTATGCCAGGGAGCGGGTGCAGGGCCGCGCCATCGAAGGTTCCGCCGCCGGCGTGCCGATCATCAAGCATCCCGACATCCGCCGCATGCTGCTGCAGATGCGCGCCAACGTCGAAGCCATGCGCGCGCTGGCCTATTCGGTGGCGGCGGCGCACGATGCCGCGGCGCGCCATTCCGATGCCGCCGAGCGTGCGCAGAACCAGGCCTATGTCGACCTGATGATTCCGGTGGTCAAGGGCTGGAGCACCGAAACCGGAAATGAAATGGCCTATCTCGGCGTGCAGGTGCATGGCGGCATGGGCTTCGTCGAGGAGACCGGCGCCGCGCAGTACATGCGCGACGCGCGCATCACGACGATCTACGAGGGCACCACCGGCATCCAGGCCAACGACCTGATGGGGCGCAAGATCGCGCGCGAAGGCGGTGCCACGCTCAAGGCCGTGATTGGCATGATGCGGCAGACGCAGGGCGAGGTCGCCAGCCAGGGCGGCGCCGAATTCGCCGCGATCGCCGCGGCGCTGGGGCGCGGCATCGAGGCGCTGGGGCAGGCGACCGACTACATCGTGGCCAACTACGGCAAGGACGTGCGTGCCGTCGCGGCCGGCGCCGTGCCCTTCCTGCGTCTGCTGGGCAACGTCGCGGGCGGCTGGATGATGGCTCGCGCCGCGCTGGTGGCGCAAGGCAGGATCGCCGCCGGCGACGCCGATCCCTTCTTCCCGGCCAAGATCGCCACCGCCTGGTTCTACGCCGACTGCATCATGGCCGCCGCACCGGGCCTGGCGCAGCAGGTGGTGCAGGGCGGCGCGAGCGTGCTGGCGCTGGACGAGGCGATGTTCTGATCCGTGGCAGGGTCGGTGCGGTTGCTCAGACCCGCACCACATCACCCTTGAGCGAATACAGGATTGCCAGCACATCGTTTTTCTCGGCCTGCCCGTAACCGTTCTTGGTCATCGCCGTCATCGCGTCATCGATTGCGGAGACAAGCTCGCGCTCATCGATATTCATATGCCGGTGCGCCGACAGCACGTCCTTGCCGGTATAGCTTTGCGGCCCGCCGGTTCCGGCGCAGATGAAATCAGCTACGTTGCGTTCGAACTTGGCGCGGTCCTTGATTTGTTCGAAGCGGGTCTTGAGCAGTGGATTCGTGTAGTGCAATTCAACCAGGTCCTTGGCGAGAGTGGTAATGCGTTCGACGCCGCCGAGTCGTTCGTAGAGGGTTGCAGACATGGTAGTGCTCCTTTCGGTTTGGTAAGTAGCGGTGCCGGATTGCGCCGCGCCTTCGATGTCGGCCATGTACTCAGGTGCGGGCAAGCACATGGCCGGAATTGCATATTCGGATGCGGCAGGCGCTCAATCCGCGATGTTTTTCGTATGCCGGAACAGATTGTCCGGGTCGTATTTCTGCTTGAGTACGGCGAGTCGGGCGAGGATCGGTTTGCCGTATGCCGCCTGGATTCTTTCCCGCCCTTCTTCCTCGGTTAGAAAGTTGATGTAAACGCCGCCGGTCGAAAACGTTTGCGTCGCATCGAAACAGTCGCGCGCCCAGCGCTGATTTGCCGCGTCGTCCGCCGCCTGTTCCCAGGAACTGGCGATATTGAGCACGAAAGCGGCGTCGCGATTGCCGGCAGGCGAGTGGTCCGCCGGCAACTCGTTGAGTGCGCCTTGCAACTGGAACAGGAGAATCGCAGAATGCGGTGAGCATATGCGCGCCGCGTTATCGATCAATACGTCGATCGCCTTCGGATCGATCCCGGGCAGATAGTGCGACTTCCAGTAGTAGCGGCGTCCCTTCGGTTGGGTTGCGTCGAGCATGCTCTGCATCTGGGTGTACGGCCGACGCGTGACGATGTCGGCGACCGGGCGGCCGAAGGCACGCAGCGGTGCGACAATCTTTTCGCCCTCTTCAATGCTTCCGCTGTGGCAGACGAAGATGGCGATAATTGGCTTGCCATGAATTTCCTTCGGTAGCCAAGGCGCCGGCGGTGCAATCCGCAACGCCGCCACGCAGGTGGTCTCGCGCGGTGATTTGGCGGTGAACTCGCGATAGAAGCCGAGGACCTCCCTGGCGTCTTCCGCGCGCCAGGCAATGGCTCCGCCCAGAATCTCGGGCCCGACCGGGAAGAGCTTGTATTCGAAGGACGTGACGATGCCGAAATTGCCGCTGCCGCCGCACAGCGCCCAGAACAATTCGGGGTTCTCGGCGGCGGCGGCCCGTACCACCGTGCCGTCGGCAATCACGACTTCCATCGCGATGAGGGTGTCGCAGGTCCAGCCGTGCCGGCGCGTCAGGTAACCGAAGCCGCCGCCCACGGTGAGACCGGCAATGCCGGTAGCCGAGACAAAGCCGAGCACGGCCGCGAGACCGTGGTGCTGGGTTTCGCGATCAACGTCGCCGAGCGTGCAACCGGCCTGGGCGCGGACCGTGTTTCCTTTTGGATCCACCCAAACGCCGGTCATCAGCGACAGGTCGATCATCAGGCCGCCTTCGCAGACCGCCAGCCCCGCAATGTTGTGGCCGCCACCGCGCACCGAGACCAGGAATTGGTGCCGGTGTGCGAAGCGTACCGCCTGAACCACGTCCACCGTGCCTCTGCAACGGACGATGAGGCCCGGACGGCGATCGATCATAGCATTCCATATCTTGCGCGCTTCCTCGTACTCCGCGTCGCCCGGACAAAGTACGGGCCCCCTGAATCCGGCCTTGAATGCCTGCAGGATCTCGGGCGAAACCTGCACCGTGCCGCCATCGGCGGCTTTCAGTTCTATTGCCATGGTTATTCTCCATCGAGGGGAATACAACTTTACGCAGGAATAGTTTGCACTTCAAACATCGCTGCGTCATCGACCGAACTGACCAATCAGCCGCTTCGGCGAGACTTTGATCGGAATGGTTAGATCTGACTATTCGGGCGGTAAAAGTCCGTGGCGAACGGCGAATGCCGACGCCTCGGCCCGATTGGCGGTTTGCGTCTTGCCAAGGATGTTTCGCACGTGGTTCGCAACCGTGTTGGGGCTGCGAAAAAGTGCCGTCGCGATTTCCTGATTGGTCTTGCCCGCGGCCATGAGCCGCAGCACCTGCACCTCGCGTCTGGACAATCCGGCGACACGGGGCTCCGGCTCGCGGCCTTCTATCTCCCTGCGCTGCAGACCAAGGACGGCTTCTTCGAATCCGCGCATGCCAAGCCTGCGCGCCTCCTCGAGTGCCGCTTCGAACAAGGCGAGCGCACGGTCGCGATCGGTGCCGTTGCCTCTGCGCAGCAGCATCGTGGCGAACTCGAAACGCGAACGGGCCAGCCAGGGCCGTCCGCCGGTCCACTCGTCGAAGGCAACCGCGCCCTCGAAATGATGTTGCGCCACCTCCCAGCGCTCCATGGTCGTGGCCAGCATGCCGAGCAGGCGGTCGGCGGCGCCGAACGATGCGGTATGCGCACCGAACACAATGTTGCGCCCTGCATAAGGCAGGAGAATTTCGAACAGCATTGGCGCGCGGGCCTTGTCATCGAGCCAGGCGCAGACTTCGGCCAGATAGGCGATGCTCGCAATCCGTATCGCGTCGTGCGCGATGCCGGCGAAGCCGCCGACGGCGAGTCTCTCGAAGACGTCGCGAGCCTCGTCGCGCGAGCCGAGTTCGCAATGCAGGACCGCCAGGCCGGGTCGCCACGCGGCGCCCTTGGCGTCGTTGTCAAGAAATTGACGGAGAATCGGCGCTACTTCGTGCAGGCGGCCCTGATGGCGCCGCAGGGTGAACATTTGCACCCCAAAAATGCCATAAGCATTGTCTCGGTCGAAACGTGTGCCGCACCGCAGCGCGCTTGCCGCGAGGGATTCGGCGTCGGCAAAGCGGCCTTCGTGGGTCGCGATCATCGCCAGTGCGGCCAGGGCAACCGCCTCGTTGAAGGGTTCATGCATCGTCTCGCCGGTGACGAGATGGAATTGCGCAGTGGCTGTCGCGGCCACGGTGTCGCCGAACTCCATCAGGTCGCCCGTATGCCAGCCTGACAGATAGGGAGTCGCCCATTCCGGGTGTCCGGCACGGCGCACGAGATCGATGGCCTCGCGTGCGGTGTCGATGCGCAACGCCAGCCGATCGGGGAACCAGCGTCCCGGCAAAATGGCGCACATCGCCCGGAACAGTTTCAAGGGGTCGTCGAGGCGGCGGGCGAGGGCAACGGCCTCGCGGAATGCCGCCTCAGCCTCGTCGGGTTGATTCGAGAAAAGCAGGGCCTGGCACAACGCGGTCAGCAACGAGGTCCGGTCACGGACGTCGGCTGGCGCAACCCGCGCCAGCGCCTCGCGAATCAGCGCCACGGCTTTCGAACCCTCGATGCCGAGACGCCATTGCGCGTCGCCGAAGCCGATTGCCGCGCAAGCCAGTAGCGATGCGTCGCCCAGGCGTCTCGCGCACTCCGCCGCGTCCGCAAAGGTGGCAAGAGCCAGCGAGCTGGCGCCCGCGCTGTTCTGGGCCTCGCCGAGTCCGAGCAGGAGCCGGCACCGTTGCGCGTCGGCGCCGGGACCCGGCGGCAATCCGGCGCAGGCGCGCAGGTAGTGGCACGACGCCTCTTCGTGGGCCAGCATCGCCGTCGCGCGCTCGGCTGCCCGGGTAGCGTATTCGATCGCCTTGGCGGCGTTGCCGGATTTTCCGGCGGCATGATAGTGATGAGCCAGCGCAGAGAGGCATGGCGTGAGGTCATCCTGATACTGCAGCTCGAATGCGGCCCCGATTCGCTGGTGGAGCTGCGACCGCCGTGCGGTGGACATTTCGTCATATAACGCGTCGCGCACCAGCGCATGTACAAACTGGTAGTTGCCAAATTCGCCCGCCTCGGCGATCAGGCTGGCCTTTTTGGCCTCTTCCATCGCCGCCAGACATTCATCTTCGGGCAGGTCGTCGAGTACGCGGCGCAGCAGGTCAAGCCGGAACTCGCGGCCGAAGACTGCCGCATTCCGGAGAACGTGCAAACAGGACGGCGTCAAGCGGTTCAATCGCGCGCCAATGACTCCGCGCACTCCCTTCGACACGCGGGTCAGGCCGGCCCACGCGGTCGATGAGTTCGTGCCGTCGGTCTGCTGAAGGTCTCGTGCAAGCTCCGCCAGAAACAGAGGATGGCCTTCGGTCTGGTCGTGCAGCATCGTCGCCAGCTCAATGGAGTTCGCGCCGGTGGTGGCAGCAACGAATTGGGCCGTCTCGGCCGGGCTGAAGCCGCCCAGCAGCAAACGTTGCACCGAGGCATGCCGGTGCAATTCCGCCAATGTGTTCGACAAAGGGTGTTGATGGGCGACTTCTGCATCGCGGTAGGTGCCCAGTATCATCAGGCGGCTGGCGCCGGCCTCGGCCATCACGAATTCGAGCAAACGCAGCGATGGTACGTCGGCCTGATGCAGGTCATCGATCACCAGCAATAGGGGCTGACGGGCGGCGGCGCGCCGCCAGAAGCCGGCGATCGAATCGAAGTGGCGAAAACGCGCCTTTGCTGCGTCTGTTTCAGCCGGCGCCGGCATGTCCCCCGTCAGCCGGCCAGCCAGTTCGGGATCGAGCGCCGCAAGATGCTCTTTAGCCGGACCGATGACCTGCTCCAGCGTATGCTCATCATGCTGTGCGACGTAACGCCGGATCAGTTGCAGCCACGGCCAATAAGGAGGCGCACCGGGTTCTTCCGGGCAGCGCCCCAAGAGCGGGAGCACATCGCGCCGTCCGGCATGTCCGGCAATCTCCTGCGCTGTGCTGGTCTTGCCAATTCCCGGCTCCCCGGCGAGCAAAACAATATTGGGTTGCCCGGCGACGGCACGCTCCAACGCAGCCTGCAATGCGTCGAGTTCACGCTGCCGTCCGATGAACCTGCGTCCGGGCTCCGGGTTCATCGATCTAACACGTAAGGTCGCTGCTGCGAGCCGCTGCCCAAGCTCAAGGCCTCATTTCAGTCTGCCTGCGCGTGCGTCGCGTGTGCCGCGCTCAGTTGAACGCTTCCGGCCTCAGTTCAGTCACCTCCACGATCACATCGGCGGGGAGATTTGCCCTGCGTGCCGCTTCGTGGATCGCCTCGGCGTTGGGAGCCTCATAAAGGCAATAGGTCTTCTTCTTGTCGGCTGACAGAAATGAGAACAGCCAATGCACGCCGACGTCGCCGTTGATCTCCTTCACCAGTCGCGCAGCATCGTTGGTGAGGTTCATCTGTTCGGCAAAACTACGTTCTATGACGAACATGGCCATATCCGCTCCTCCTTTTAGCTTACGTGACTGAAGATGTGACCTGAGGCCTGTTGTTCAGTATATCGGCGCGACTGCCAAGGTCGTGTAATCCCTGTGAAATCCGGACGCTCAAGTACGCCGCGCTGCCTACATTTGCTGATAAATCGGCCCTTCGCCGCCCTGCGGCACGACCCAGTTGATGTTCTGCGTCGGGTCCTTGATGTCGCAGGTCTTGCAGTGCACGCAGTTCTGCGCGTTGATCTGTAGCCGCGGATTGCTGCCGTCCTCGGCGCGCACGATCTCATATACGCCGGCCGGGCAGTAGCGCTGCTCGGGGGCATCGTAGAGCGCGAGGTTGGTGGCGATCGGCACGCCGGCGTCCTTCAGCTGCAGATGGCAGGGTTGGTCTTCTTCGTGGTTGGTATTGGAGAGGAACACGGAAGAGAGCCGGTCAAAGGTCAGCACGCCGTCCGGCTTTTCGTAGGCGATCGGCTTGCATTCGGCGGCGGGCTTGAGCTTTTCGTGGTCGGCGGTGTTGTGCAGGGTCCACGGCGCCTTGCCGCGCAGCAGCACCTGGTCGATGCCGAACATGATCGAACCGGTCCACAGGCCCTTGGCCATCCAGGGCTTGAAGTTGCGCGCGGTATGCAGTTCTTCGTGGAGCCAGGAATCGCGGAAGGCTGCCGGATACTCGCTCAGCGCGTCGTTGGCGCGGCCCGCGGCCAGCGCTGCGGCGGCGGCCTCGGCGGCCAGCATGCCGCTCTTGATCGCAGCGTGGCTGCCCTTGATGCGCGAGGCGACCAGCATGCCGGCGTCGTCGCCGATCAGCGCGCCGCCGGGGAAGTCCAGTTTCGGCATGGACTGCAGGCCGCCCGCGGCCAAGGCGCGCGCGCCGTAGGCCAGGCGCTTGGCGCCCTTGAACAGCGGCGCGATCTGCGGATGGGTTTTAAGGCGCTGCATTTCCTCGAAGGGCGAGAGGAAGGGATTCTTGTAGCCGAGGCCGACCACCTGCCCGATCGATATGAGGTTGTCGCCGAAGTGGTAGATGAAGCCGCCGCCGTAGGTGTCGGATTTCATCGGCCAGCCGAAGGTGTGCATCACCAGGCCTTTTTCAAAATGCTCGAGATCGATCTCCCACAGCTCTTTGACGCCGAGGGCGTAGGTCTGCGGATCGGAATCGGCGCGCAGGTTGAACTTCGCTTCGATCTGCTTGCCCAGGTGGCCGCGGCAGCCTTCGGCAAACAGCGTGTACTTGGCCAGCAATTCCATGCCGGGCTGGTGATTGGGTCCGGGCTGGCCGTCGCGCGTGAGCCCCATGTCGCCGGTGGCGACGCCGCGCACCGCGCCCTGGTCGTCGTAGAGCACCTCGGCGCCGGCAAACCCGGGGTACACCTCGATGCCCATCGCTTCGGCCTGGGCGCCCAGCCAGCGGCAGAGCTGGCCGAGACTGATGACGTAGTTGCCGTGATTCTGGAAGCAGCCCGGCAGCAGCAGGGTCGGCAGATCGACGAAGCCGTGTCGGGTCAGGAAGGCAAAGCGGTCGCGGGTCACCGCGGTGTCCAGCGGCGCGCCCTGCGCCTGCCAGTCGGGGAACAGCTCGTTCAGCGCGCGCGGGTCCATCACCGCGCCGGAAAGGATGTGGGCGCCGATTTCAGAGCCCTTCTCGATCAGGCAGACATTGATCTCGGCATTGATCTGCTTGAGGCGGATCGCCGCCGCAAGGCCGGCCGGACCGCCGCCGACAATGACGACATCGAACTCCATGGATTCGCGCTGCATGCTGACCTCGATCGATTGATTTGATCGCACGATTATAATCGTGAAGTCTTCTATAACACTCAGGACTTCAGGCCCATGGAACACCATCGCAAGTTCGTCTACAGCAACCGGATGCCGATCCGCTGGGGCGATCAGGACGCCATGGGTCACGTCAACAACACGGTCTATTTCCGCTACATGGAACAGACCCGCATCGAGTGGCTGGAGAGCTTCGGCTTCGGTACCTCGGCGACGCAGACCGAAGGGCCGGTCATCGTCAATGCCAGTTGTACCTTCCAGATTCCCTTCACCTATCCCGGCACCATCGACTGCCGCATGTACTGCGGCACGCCGGGGCGCAGCAGCGTGCCGACCTGGTACGAGATGCGCCTGGTCGGCGAAGATCGCATTTACGCGGAGGGCGCGGCCAAGCTGGTCTGGATCAACCCGTCGACCGGCAAGTCGATCCCGCTGCCCGAGGCCATGCGCGCCAGCTGTCTATAACAGGAACCCATGATGAGCACATCCCCCGCACCGATCTGGCAGCCCTCTGCCGAACGCATCGCCGTTACCCGGCTCACCGCCTTCATGAAAGCCGCCGAGCAGCGCTGGAAGCGCCGTCTCGCCAGCGCCGACTATCAGGCATTGCACACCTGGTCGATCGAACATCCGGAAGAGTTCTGGACTTCGGTCTGGGAGTTCGGCGGCGTGATCGGCGAGATGGGTGCCGCGGTGGTCGTCGACCGCGAGAAGATGCCCGGCGCAAAGTGGTTTCCCGAAGCACGCCTGAACTTCGCCGAGAACCTGCTGCGCCGGCGCGACGAATCGGATGCGCTGGTGTTCTGGGGCGAAGACAAGGTCAAGGGGCGCGCCAGCCACGCCGAGCTGTATCGCGCCGTGGCGCAGACCGCCGCTGCCCTGCGCGCCATGGGTGTGGTCAAGGGTGACCGCGTCGCGGCCTACCTGCCCAACCTGCCGGCTGCCGTGGTGGCGATGCTGGCCACGGCTTCGATCGGCGCCATCTTTTCGTCCGCCTCGCCGGACTTCGGCGTGCAAGGCGTGCTCGACCGCTTCGGCCAGATCGAGCCGAAGGTTTTGTTCGCCTGCGACGGCTACTGGTACAACGGCAAGGTCATCGATTGCCTGGGCAAGGTGGCGGAGATCGCTGCCCGCATGCCGTCGCTGCAGCGCGTGGTCGTCGTGCCGTATGCGGCAAATGCGGCCGGCGGCGGCATCGCCGGAATCCGCAATGGCGTGTCGCTGGCGGCCTTCCTCGCGCCATACGCCGGCGAGACCGAAATCCGCTTCGAGCGGCTGCCCTTCGACCACCCGCTCTACATCATGTATTCCTCGGGCACCACCGGCGTGCCCAAGTGCATCGTGCATTGCGCCGGCGGCGCGCTGCTGCAGCACCTCAAGGAGCAGCAGCTGCAGAGCGACGTCAAGTCCGGCGACCGCCTGTTTTATTTCACCACCTGCGGCTGGATGATGTGGAACTGGCTGGTGTCGGGTCTCGCCTCGGGCGCGACGCTGCTGCTCTACGACGGCTCGCCCTTCGTCGGCCGCGGCAGCATCCTGTTCGACTACGCCGATGCCGAAGGCATGACCCATTTCGGTACCTCGGCCAAGTTCATCGACGCCATCGCCAAGATCGATTTGCAGCCGCGGCGGACGCACCAGCTGGCCCAGCTGCGCGCCATGTTCTCGACCGGCAGCCCGCTGGTGGCCGAGGGTTTCGATTACGTCTACGCCAACATCAAGCCGGAGCTGCAGCTGGCCTCGATTTCCGGCGGCACCGACATCATTTCCTGCTTCGTCCTCGGCAATCCGAACGGGCCTGTGTATCGCGGCGAGATCCAGTGCGCCGGACTCGGCATGGCGGTCGATGTGTTCGATGACGATGGCCGTCCGGTGCGCGGCGAAAAGGGCGAGCTGGTCTGCACCCGCTCGTTCCCGGTGATGCCGATCGGCTTCTGGAACGATGCCGACGGATCAAGGTACCGCGCCGCTTACTTCGATCGCTTCCCGAATTTGCCAATGCGTATCTGGTGCCATGGCGACTTCGCCGAGCGCACGCAACATGACGGCTTCATCATCTATGGCCGCTCCGACGCCACGCTGAATCCCGGCGGGGTGCGCATCGGCACGGCGGAAATCTATCGCCAGGTGGAAAAGCTGGTCGAAGTGGTCGAGTCGCTGGTGATCGGCCAGGACTGGCCGCCCGGCAACAGCGGCGATGTGCGCGTGGTGCTGTTCGTCAAGCTGCGCGAGGGGCTGGTGCACGACGACGCGCTGGAAAAGCGCATCAAGCAGGTGATCAAGGACAACACCACGCCGCGCCATGTGCCGGCCAAGATCCTGCAGGTTGCGGACATCCCGCGCACCAAGAGCGGCAAGATCGTCGAACTTGCGGTGCGCAACGTGGTGCATGGACACCCGGTGAAGAATGTCGAGGCGCTGGCCAATCCGGAAGCGCTGGAACACTTCCGCAACCGGACGGAGTTGAGCAGCTAGGGGCGCCTTAATCGGCGCGGGGCTTGGCGGTCCCGGCAGGCGATACCTCCACCGTCCATCCTGCCTTCTCGTCCAGCGCCAGCACCTGCGCCAGCCAGGGCAGCGACTCCTCCAGCGCATTCTTGAGCGTCCACGGCGGGTTCACAATGAACATCGCGCTGCCGCTCATGCCGTGGCCCCTGGTGGCCGGGCCGCGCACGCTGAGGCTGGCGTAGAGCCAGTCGGCAGGCAGCTTCTTGAGCTTTTCGGGCAGGGCCCGCGCTTCGATGCTGGGCAGGAAGGGCAGCCAGACCAGATAGCTGCCGGTGGCAAAGCGCCTCAACCCATCCTTGATCGCGGCAATGACTTTCAGGTAGTCGCTCTTGATTTCGTAGGAGGGGTCGATCAGCACCAGGCCGCGCCGCGAAGGTGGCGGCAGGGCCGCCTTCATGGCTTCGAAGCCATCGTGCTGCTCGACCTTGACGCGGCGTCCGCTGTCGCGGAACTGGCGCCGCAGCAGGGCGAAGTCGGTCGAGTGCAGTTCGCAAAAACGCAGCGTGTCGATGTCGCGCGCGCAGTGCGCGGCAAGCCAGGGTGAGCCGGGGTAGCGGCGCAGTTTCAGTCCGCCGCTGCAGACCTGCAGGGCATCCATGTAGGGCTTCATCGGCGCCGGCAGGTCGGCCCGGTTCCACAGCCGGGCGATGCCGTCGAGATATTCGCCGGTCTTTTTCGCCTGCTCCGAATCGATGGTGTAGACGCCGGCGCCGGCATGGGTGTCGAGCAACAGGTAGGGCTTGTCCTTGCTGTTCATGTGCTGCAGGCACAGCGTCAGCACCAGGTGCTTGAGGACGTCGGCGTGCATCCCCGCATGGTAACCATGTCTGTAACTCAGCATCTGGTAACAGGTAAAGTCTTATGGTGCATCTTGGTATGGAACGTCGTTATGGCGGATTTTGCTGCGCTTCGCTTTCGCAATTGACTAAACAACGTTCAATGCGGTGAGTTTTTGGTGAATTTGCCTAAGGACAATATCCTGTACTCCCGCATCGTGTGCAAAGTCGAGTAGGCCGCTATCTATTTCGACAATTCCGTTGACAAGATTCGTTGCAGTCAGCGCCTTTACGATATGGGTATTGATCTCTTGCAAATATCCTAAGGTAATTGGTTTTTCAACTTTTCTTCCTCGACGTCGGATCCGTTCTAGCTCAACTTTCGGGTCACATCTGAGATGGATGAGGAGTGACGGAACACCAAGTTCATGTTTGATTTCACGATAGACAGCCATGAACGCCCTGCACTTTGCTGGAGGAAGCGTTACGTGTGCGTATGAAAGATCCAAATAGAGGGAGAAGTCGCACGCGACCAGCCTTTCCAGCCGACTGGCGTCCTTGATGTCGTGGTAGTGCTGAAGGAGGAAGCTGACTTCTGTTTCGAAAGCTGTACCTAAAGGATCAGCGTAAAAAGATCGCCAGAACGGATTCACCTGGAAATTCTCGCGAATGGGCAAAATATCGAGGCCGACCAGCAAGTTCGCTAGAGTGGTCTTCCCCGATGCTATGCCGCCACAAATTTCGATTCGATGAGCCTGAATGGGCGTCGAGAGCCTTATCAATTGTTCTCTTTTGGAATCTTGGTCGAAGTATTGTTTGATACTGGATGGGAGAAGACCTTCAACTGCAAATCGACCATGTCCGCTTTTTGTGGTGCCAGCGAGAATTGCTTCTTTTTCTGAGGTGTTGGAGGGCGAAGGCTCTTAATTTCTGCTTCCAGATCCCCAATTCGTTTTTGGAGTTTCATTTGCTCGTCTCGGGTGCTTGTTACGGCATTGGTCGCGTTTGAAACACTGGTGTTGGCAGTAGAGATCAGATTCAATGCCGCGATAAGGACACTCGCCAGTCCAACACCTAGCGCTACTCCACCAAGAATCGCATAGTCTCTGATCTTCTTGCGGATTTCTTCAACCGTCGATTTGGCCTCATCTGCACTCACCTTAGCAACTCTTACTTCCCCCGGAATTGAACTAGCCGCCGGGCGCCCATCGGAGGCTCTGTTAAAGAATTTTTGCGCAGAAAAGCCTATCTTGCGGTGCGGCAGCGCCTCTGTTGGCCCCCTTTCTTCGCTTCTTTGTGCTTCCATATTCCATAATGGATGCGGAGATAATTTTGTAAACTCAACCCAGATCAATCCATCCCCACCAATGAGCGTGTAGTTCAAAGAAGTTAGGTTGTGGAGAGGAATAAGAAGCCTTCCTTTGTACCCAGGGTCGATCAATGGTCCGGTACCAAGCAACAAGCCTCGGTGTACATGTGTGATCTTTAGGTTGAATCGGATGGCGATGTAGTAGGGTAGGCGAAACTCTGTTTTCAGGTAAACGAACGCGATCGAATTCTTGCGGAGGACAAATGGAGTACTTCTTTCGATTGTTTCGACCTTGTGAGAGCCGTCTACGTCATCGATATAGTGGACATCACCAAGGAAATCGATCTCGTATGAGGCGAATTTGAGCTTTTCTTTCAGAATTTTTTGATCTTGTTCAAATGGAAGAACCATTCCCGTAATTCGGCAATAGTCATATATGTCCATTTCATTCAACAGTGCTGGAGGTATCTCTGGAAGAGGATCAAGGACGTGAAACTTTTGGAACCGTTCTTCCGCAGCCTGATCGTCACCAGCAAAAGCCCATTTTGAATAGTCATCGCTCATTTTCGGCTCAAGCAGTTTTCAGTTGGGCGAGATGGCTTGGCCCAAGTCCAACGTAAGAGATTGAGTGGCAAATGTCGTCTTCGACTCGACGCAAGAATGCGAAGGTTCTTTCGGTATGTTTGAAAGATTCTGTGCTGCGATCATCTATGTAATCAAGATGGTTTAGAACTATCCGAGTGGGTTTGTTATACATGATCGCCTGTCGCACAATCGCAGCATCAAACCGGGCAACTCGACGGACGGCATTTGTCACCGATGTGTATTCGATGATTGGTGTTTTCCGGCCAGACTCTTCGGTGAGATCGCTCCACGAAAACTCGCCAGGGAGCGGGCCGGAGTTTCCCGCGACCCGGATCGGAAACGCCCGAATGACAAGAACTATATCGTCTACATCCAAAGGACTAAGGCCTGCCTCGGCCACAAACGCTGCTGCTGTTGTGTCCCTGCTCGTTGCATAGGGATAGTAAGGGGAGTGCAGGGCCGACAGGCCGAAGCCTTGGGTTCCTTCGATGATTACTCTTTCGTTTACGCGAAGACGTTCATTGAGAAGCGAGGTCGTATGCCTTATGAAAGGACTTAGGCTGTCTTCATTGCCTGCAAGCCTGACGCCTTCGCGTCGGTTGATGCGCCTGGCGACTGCCGCTCCAGTGCCGCTAAGCGTTGAGCCTATTGCGGACTTTAATCCAGAAGAGCTTTCCTCCGCTGTTTCATGCTCCGTGATGATTACGGCATTTGGATCAATGGAAAGTCGCTCAGGTGGCAAATTTGCAATGCGCATTTCCTCCAGTAGCAAACTTGGGTAGATATAGCTTCCTGCAGGTAAGACGCACTGCACACCCGGCAATAAAGCGGCCGTTGGCAATTGCTTGAAAACAATAGGTCGGCCCCCGTCGGAGATGACCGTATGCCCAGAATTAGGGCCACCCACGCGGATGGCGACGTTGGCACCCATTTCTCTCGCAAGATAATGGGCTACCTTCCCCTTTCCTTCAGAACCGAATTGGCCTCCAGCTACAACTGTTATTGGCATTCACACCTCAACAATATTGGGGGGAACCACTTGGGCGATACTCGCACGCAAGTCTTGGATTGACTTATTATTCGATAACAAGTGATGTGCCAGCCCACGGAGAGTTTTCACCTGCTGCTCAACCGGATGTGATTGAGCTTGCTCAAAGGTTACTCCATCGGTTTCACGATCATTGAATCTGATCTTGCGAAACTCCTCTTTAGTCTCAATGTGGACATGGTGGAAAGCCGGTCCGAAGGCTTCGACCCAAAATGCGTAATCGTCGGCGAAGCGTAGGCCGTCGATAACCACGTTTCCATTCTTCGGCAATGATTCCAGTAGTCTGCGTCCGAGCCATCTTTGTCCACGTTCTCTATGGACTTCATCGCCGAAGTTCTGCAACGCCCATCGAGAGATTTCACGGCCTTCTTCTTGCATCAATGTCTCTAGTATCATGCTGTAGCGGATATAGTGAAATCCGCAGCTTTCCAAGTGGCGAGCAAATGTGGTTTTGCCGGCGGCAAGGTTACCACTTATCCCTACTACGATTCTTTCCCGCCATGACTCGGGGCTAACTTCCAAGTCGGGAATGACCAATGCCTCTTCCTTCTCAATGCCGAGCGCTTCAAACTTCCCGCTCCAAAAAAAGGCTCCAACGGCAGCAGACGTGATCGCATCAAGTTCATCGTGGCTGACTTGTGTTTTCAGAAAATCTCCTCGAATTCCGAACTCTGCGAGACCATCTCGCAGCATATCCAAGCTGGCACGTTTTCTCGGGATTCCCATTATGTCTTGGGCTGCGCCGGGATAGCTCTCGATAACGGGCATTCCGAGGCTTCGAAAACGTGAAGCGAGCCGTATGCCTCTTGCGGTTAATCGCTGCATGCTTGGTATAAGAGCTGGGTAAACGTTTATACCCCTCTTCTTTAGCAGTCGTTCACTGTGCCGCATGATCCCGTACTCATTTCGTCCAGGATCGTCGTCAAATACCGATGTTCTACCTTTTGGCAGTGATAGCGGCGAGTCTATGGAAACGATATGTGGCCTAGCAGCCATTGTTACTGCTATGAGATCGTCGTCTGTATTGATGGTACGAGTGGTAGCTTCTGGCCCGTCAAGTAAGCACCAACCAGAAGGACGGTTTTCCGATCCGGTCAAGTCGATGCCTACAACTCGCAGGGGAAATGTATCGTTGATGGAAAGCTTATCTAGTGTGATTTCAGGTCCGGATCTTCCTTCATACAAGGGAACATTGATCGACCGAAATACGCTCTTGGTCCATGTCGTTGTTTCGGATGGCAAGGACTCCCTCTTGGAGAAGAATTGTGGAATCTCCCTACGAATGCTGGCGGGTACATTGAGTTGCTTCAATAGTCGCTCGATGACCTTGTCGAAGATGAATTTCATGCCCAAGATGTCGCAGTAGTTGTACTCCACCAAGAGCTTTAGTGCATTCAGGTCACCGCGACGATATAGGTGCCAGAGGATCGGCGCGCTCTCGCCCTTGATCTCAGCTAGTCGTGCGGGACGCTTGAATCCCGTTTCCTCCTCGATCGCTTTTTGTCCTCCAGCTAGGTTGACCCGTTTAGCGAGAAATCTTAGGTCAACGTGTATGGGTGGTATAGGCAGATCGCGAAATGCTTCGCGAAGAAAAGGAAGATCGAACAAGGAGCCGTTAAAGGTAACTATGACGCTTGCGTCGGCAAGCGCTGCGCGCAACGGCGCCTCGTCACCTCCCTGCACATAGATATTGAATTTTCCTTGGTAAGACCAACCGATAAGCGTGACGAAGTCGTAGTACCGACTTAGTCCCGTTGTTTCAATGTCGAGAAAAATGACTTTTTCAGGGAACGAGAGGGGAATTCGGTAATGCTCGCGCCGGTCCAGCAATTCACCAAAGTAGGTAACTTCATTCGTGTTCAGCGCATGTCTTGCTTTGGCAAACGGTCCAATCTCGTGCGGACCGGATGCGGCTGAGAAAAGGTCTGCCTGCTGGAGTACGATTTTCTCGAAGTCATCCCACGATAGGATTCCTCGTTTCCAATACTCAGCCTCGCGATCTGCACTGATACCGCGCAAAATCCGTTGGAATGTTGAACGCAACATGGTTGACCTATTCCCTGATCTCAACGACTTGAATTCGCGAAATATGATTCGCTCGTAGTCTACTGGTTTTGCTCCGATTCAATAGTCACGTCGAAGTTTGACGGATTTCGTCATCGAAATCGATGATTACGTCCCGAAAGGCCTGTTAGAAGGGACTCGAGGCCGCCGCGTTTGCCGTAACCGTGGCGGTAGCTCAGCATGGTGGCGGGATAGAATGCGCGACCATGAATGATACGCAGGGAATCCGGGTTTCCAAACTGCTCGCCGAGCGCGGTCTGTGCTCGCGTCGCGAGGCCGATGCCTATATCGAACGCGGGCTGGTGTTCGTCGATGGTCAGCGGGTCACGCAGTTGGGCACCCGCGCCGCCGCCGACGCGGTGATTACCCTGGCGCCGGAAGCGCGCGCGACGCAGGCGCGGCAGGCCACCATCCTGCTGCACAAGCCGATCGGCTACGTCTCCGGCCAGGCCGAAGACGGCCATCAGCCGGCGGTCAGCCTGATCTCGCCGAAGACCCAGATGGCCGGGGATCATCAGCGCTTTCAGCCTTCGCACCTGAAGGGCCTCGCTCCGGCCGGACGGCTCGACATCGATTCCACCGGCTTGCTGGTCCTGACCCAGGATGGCCGCGTTGCGCGTCTGCTGATCGGCGACGATTCGAAGGTGGAGAAGGAATATCTGGTGCGGGTCGAGGGCGCGCTCGATGCGCGCGGGCTGGCGCTGCTCAACCACGGCCTCGAACTGGATGGCAAGCAGCTGCGTCCGGCCAAGGTGGCCTGGGCGAATCCGGATCAGCTCAGCTTCGTCCTGACCGAAGGCCGCAAACGGCAGATTCGCCGCATGTGTGAACTGGTGGGACTGCGCGTCACCGGATTGAAGCGGGTGCGCATCGGCCGCGTCCGCCTAGGCGACCTGCCGCTCGGGCAATGGCGCTTCCTGCGCGAAGGCGAAGCGTTTTAGCGGCGGATAGGCGGGCTTGACTTGGCGGGCAAGCTTGCCGAGTATATGTTGATGAATTTGACCAACGACCTGGCTCACCCCCCCGAGCTACCGCCAGCACCGCGGGCGAACCGCTCGCGACATGTCCTGTGGGCGATCGGATTGCTGGCTGCGCTGGCGATCACCGCCTTGGCTTTTGGCGCCTACCGGCAGCCGGAACTGCTGCTGAACATTCTGGGTTTGCGCTACTGCGGCTAGCTTGATCGCGGATAGAATTGTTTAGATAACAAATACATACATGCCGGTCAATACCCATACTAATGTTGTTGCCAATGGTATTGGGTAGCCGCTAGAATTCCCTTTTTTTGGGGGAAATCAGAATGAGTATTCTCGGGTGGCTAAAAGGCGCGCTGGCCGGCGAAACGACGGCGAAAATGGAATTTGCGCCCAACGAACAGCACCTCCATGGGCTTGATATGAAAGCCGCGCTGGAGGCCCACGCCGCGTGGAAGGCCCGGCTGGAAGCCCAGATTCGCGGTGATGCCGGGGAAACCTTGAGCATGGCGACCGTGGCCGCCGACAGCAACTGCGCGCTGGGGAAATGGATCCACGGTGCCGGCAAGGCCCAGTTCGCCGACTATCCGGAATATGCCCAATTGCGCCGCATCCACGCCGATTTCCATATTTGCGCCGGCAGCATTCTGGGCGACGCCCACGACGGCAAGTCCGAAGCCGCGGCTGACGCCCTCAAGAAGGATTTTCGTCACCACTCGGATGCCGTTCAACTCGCGCTGGTGCGGCTCTACGCGAAGGCCAACGAGCACGCCTGAGGGCATACGGTTGCGGCGAACCGGCCGTGACCATTGGGGCAGCTTGACGGCGGAACGGCGGCGCAGAGCAGGCCGGACGGCTCCGCAGGTCGGCTGTCAGCCATTGTTTCTGGCCGTTCAGCATGTTAGAATACCCGGCTTCCCTTGCTCCACCCGTTACGCATGCGGGGGGGCTGTAACCAACCCACAAGGAGATTGCATGCGCCATTATGAAGTCGTATTTATCGTCCATCCGGACCAGTCGGAGCAGGTTCCGGCGATGATCGAGCGTTACAAGACGCTGGTCACCGGCCGCAACGGCGCCATCCACCGCCTTGAAGACTGGGGTCGTCGTCAGATGGCCTATCCGATCCAGAAGGTACACAAGGCCCACTACGTGCTGATGAACATCGAGTGCGACGGTGAGACCCTGGAAGAGCTTGAGCACGCGTTCAAGTTCAACGATGCCGTATTGCGCCACCTGACGGTGAAGACGCGCAAGGCCGTGACGACACCTTCCCCGATGATGAAGGAAGAGAAGTCGCGTTCGTTGACCCAGGGCGACGCCAAGGTGGAGGCTCCGGCTGCTGCCGTTGCCGCCTGAGGACAAGCCGAGCAACCTGACGCAGTTGTCGGGTCGCCTGCTTGAGCGCGGCGCCTTGCGCCGCACCCCTGCCGGAATCCCGGTTCTCGAATTTCTCCTCGCGCATGTCTCGACCCAGGTCGAAGCCGATGTCGAGCGCAAAGTGGAATGCGAGATGGCCTGTGTAGCCATGGGCCGGCCGGCGCAAGTGCTGCTTGCAGCCAGGCCGGGAGACGGAATCAGGGTGGTGGGTTTTCTGGCCGCCAGGAGCCTCAAGCGACGCACTCCGCTGCTGCATGTGAATACAGTCGAATTCGTGGAAGGAACTGAAAATGGCATTCAAGCCTAAGAGCAAGACCGGTGTAAAGCGCAAGGACGACAAGGGCCGCAGCCTGTTCAAGCGGCGCAAGTTCTGCCGCTTCACCGCAGAGAAGATCGAAGAGATCGATTACAAGGACGTCGAGATCCTCAAGGATTTCATCGCCGAGAACGCCAAGATCATGCCGGCGCGCATCACCGGCACCAAGACCGGCTACCAGCGCCAGCTGTCGACCGCCATCAAGCGCGCGCGTTTCCTGGCGCTGATGCCCTACACCGATCTGCACCAGTAAGCGAGGACGAGACCATGCAAATCATTCTGATGGAAAAAGTGGTTAACCTCGGCGGCCTCGGCGACGTGGTCAAGGTCAAGGACGGCTATGCCCGCAACTTCCTGATCCCGCAAGGCAAGGCCAAGCGTGCGACGGAAGCCAACCGCAAGGTGTTCGAGGAAAAGCGCGCGGAACTCGAGCGCATCCAGGCCGAGGCGGTTGCCGCGGCCCAGGCCGAAGCTGCGAAGCTGGAAGGCCTGATGCTGCAGATCACGCGCAAGACCGGCGTCGATGGCCGCCTGTTCGGCTCGGTGTCGACCCACGACATCGCCGAAGCACTGGCAGCCCAAGGCATCCAGGTCGAGAAGGCGGCAATCCGCCTGCCGGAAGGTCCGCTCAAGACCATCGGCGATACGCCGGTGCAGATCGCGTTGCATTCCGACGTCGTTGCGACGGTCACGGTGTCGGTGCTCGGCGAACAATAAGCTTCAGCAGGGCATCGATCACGGGCTGCCGATGAAAATCGGCGGCCCGTTTCATTTATGTCCCGCCCGGTAGTGGCGGGACGGTACCCCCTGGCGGGATTGTGCGCCGCATGAATCGATCCACTGCATTTGCACAGCTTGTCCACAGTATTTCCACAAGTTGTGCACTTACCCCGAGGCGAACTGAGGGGTAGACTCAGCGCTTAAATTTTGGAGACCGCGATGGCCCAGGTACGTGCCTTCAATCCCCCGCAGCCCGTCGATTCACAGGTCGCTGCGCTCAAGCTGCCCCCGCATTCCATCGAGGCCGAGCAATCGCTGATCGGCGGCCTGCTGATCGACAACGCGGCCTGGGACCGCATCGGCGACGTGGTGCGGGAAACCGATTTCTATCGCGACGATCACCGCCGCATCTTCCGCCACATCGGCAAGCTGATCCTGATGGGGCGGCCGGCCGACGTGGTGACCGTTTACGAATCGATCGAGCAATCGAACGAAGTCGATCAGACCGGCGGCCTCGGTTATCTGGGTGAGATCGCCAATGCCACGCCGTCGGCGGCCAACATCCGCCGTTATGCCGAGATCGTGCGCGAGCGCGCGATCCTGCGCCAGCTGGTCACGGTCGGCGACGAGATCGCCGGCAATGCGCTGAATCCCGCCGGGCGCGACGTCAAGCAGTTGCTCGACGAAGCCGAGCAGCGCATTTTCCAGATTGCCGAAGCCGGCAATGGCAGCAACAACGGCTTCGTTCCGATCCAGCCGCTGCTCGGCGAAGTCGTCGAGCGCATGGAAACTCTGCTGGCGCGCGACAGCCAGTCGGACATCACCGGCGTCGCCACCGGCTTCGTCGACCTCGACCGCATGACCTCGGGCCTGCAGCCGGGCGACATGATCGTCGTCGCCGGAAGGCCGTCGATGGGCAAGACCGCCTTCGCGCTCAACATCGCCGAGCATGTGGGCGTCGAACTGCGTCTGCCGGTGGCGATCTTCAGCCTCGAAATGTCCGGGCCGCAACTTGCCACGCGCTTCCTCTCCTCGGTCGGCCGCATCGACCAGAGCAAGCTGCGCACCGGCCGCCTCACCGATGACGAATGGGATCGCATGACGGTGGCACTGGGCAAGCTGCACGAAGCGCCGATTCACATCGACGAGACCGGCGCGATCAACTCGACCGACCTGCGTGCCCGTGCCCGCCGCCTGCACCGGCAGTTCGGCAAGCTCGGCCTGATCATCATCGACTACCTGCAGCTGATGAGTTCGAACCGCATGGGCGAAAACCGCGCCACCGAAATTTCCGAGATCTCGCGTTCGATCAAGGCGCTGGCCAAGGAATTGCAGGTGCCGATCATCGCCCTGTCGCAGCTCTCGCGCAAGGTCGAGGAGCGCACCGACAAGCGTCCGCTGATGAGCGATTTGCGCGAGTCCGGCGCCATCGAACAGGATGCCGACATCATCATGATGATGTACCGCGAGGAATACTACAAGGCGGATACCCAGGACAAGGGCACGGCGGAAGCCATCATCGGCAAGCACCGCAACGGCCCGGTCGGCACCGTGCGCCTGACCTTCCTCGGCGAGTACACGAAGTTTGAAAATTTCGCATCAGGTTCGTACCGAACCTGATGCGAAATTTCAGTGCAGGCTAACTTGCGACACGCAAGTTAAGGCGCGAAGCGCCGGCCGAAACTAAAATTTCGCGGTGCGGCGCCTTTTCTCTACAGCACTTCCGCCGCGTGATCCGCCAGCCGCGAGCGCTCACCGCGCTGCAGCGTGACGTGGCCCGAGTGCATCCAGCCCTTGAAGCGATCCACCACGTAGGTCAGACCCGAACTGCCTTCGGTCAGGTAGGGCGTGTCGATCTGGGCGATGTTGCCCAGGCACACCACCTTGGTGCCGGGGCCGGCGCGGGTGATCAGGGTCTTCATCTGCTTCGGCGTCAGGTTCTGCGCCTCGTCGATGATCAGGAACTTGTTGAGGAAGGTGCGGCCGCGCATGAAATTGAGCGACTTGATCTTGATCCGGCTGCGGATCAGGTCCATCGTCGCGGCGCGGCCCCAGTCGCCGCCGTAGGTAGCGCCGGCATGCGCGCCTGAGGGCATATCGGCCGGCTTGTTGAGCACGTCGAGGTTGTCTTCCAGCGCACCCATCCACGGCGTCATTTTTTCCTCTTCGGTGCCGGGCAGGAAGCCGATATCCTCGCCGACGGGAACCGTGACGCGGGTGATGATGATCTCGGAGAAGAGTTTGGTCTCCAGCGTCTGCGTGAGGGCGGCGGCCAGCGTCAGCAGGGTCTTGCCGGTGCCGGCCTGGCCGAGCAGGGTGACGAAATCGATGTCCGGGTTCATCAGCAGGTTGAGGGCGAAGTTCTGTTCCCGGTTGCGCGCGGTGATGCCCCAGATGGCATTCTTGGCGTGGCTGTAGTCGATCAGGGTTTCGAGTTCCGCCGTCTTGCCGGCGCCGACTCTTACCCAGGCCTGCAGCGGTTGCGCGCCCTCCTGCCAGACGAACTCATTGACCAGCAGGTCGGGGCAGAGCGGACCCTTGATGCGGTAATAGGTGCGGCTGTCCTTCTTCCAGGATTCGAGGCCCTTGCCGTGGGTGTCCCAGAAATCCGGCGGCAGTTCCAGCGTGCCGGTGTAGAGGAGATCGGTATCTTCCAGCACCTTGTCGTTGAAATAATCCTGCGCTTCGAGGCCCAGCGCGCGGGCCTTGATGCGCATGTTGATGTCCTTGGAGACCAGGATCACGGGCCGCTTGGGGAATTTCTGGCCCAGATGCATGACCACGCCGATGATCTGGTTGTCGGCCTTGGCGGTCGGCAGCGAGACCGGCAGGATGCCGTTGATGGCCTCGGTCTGGAGGAACAGGTGACCGGTAGCCATCTGGCGCGAAGGCTCGGTGAGGTCGATGCCGTGGGCCATGTTGTGTTCGGCACCGGTGACGATCTCGTCGAGCAGGCGGCTGCTCTGGCGCGCGTTGCGGGCGACTTCCGACATGCCCTTCTTGTTCGCGTCGAGCTCTTCCAGCGTCATCATCGGTACGTAGATGTCGTGTTCCTCGAAGCGGAACAGGCTCAGCGGATCGTGCATCAGCACATTGGTGTCGAGCACGAACAGCTTGGTGATCGAATTCTTTGGAGTCTTGGCGCGCTTGGTGTTCATGAAAGCCTCGGGGCTGGAGAGGGGAGCAGCTTCAAGATAGCCGCCGCCCTGACGGGGAAGACCGAAGGAAAGGCCCGAAACCGGGCGCTGTTCCGGATTACAGCTTGCGTACGGCTTCCAGTACGGTGGCAGCGTTGCCGTCGGCCTTGGTCGAGCGCCATTCCTGGCGCAGCAGGCCATCGGCGTCGATCAGGAAGGTGCTGCGCTGGATGCCGAGCACTTTCTTGCCGTAGAGCATCTTGTTCTTGACCACGTCGAACATGCGGCACAGCACTCCTTCGATGTCCGAAATCAGTTCGAACGGGAGCCCGAGCTTGGCCTTGAAGCTTTCATGCGACTTCAGATCGTCGCGCGAAACGCCGATCACGACGCAACCGGCCTTGACGAATTCCGCGTGCAGATCGCGGAACTGCTGGGCCTGGGTGGTGCAGCCCGGCGTATTGTCCTTGGGATAGAAGTACAGCACCACGGGTTTGCCGAGGCAGGCGGACAGGGTGAACTCGCCGCCGGTGGCAGGAACCGTGAAATCGGGAACGCGCAGCCCCAGGGCCGAGGGGGTGGGTGGATTGGATTTGAACGTTTCGGTCATGCAGCTTCCTTCCAGGTTGACAGAAATTCCTCGCCCTGCAGCATCAACCGGCCTGCGCGGCCGGGGATTTCGCCGCGGATGATTTCGTGGCGAGGCAGCAGCGCCGGATCGAGCGCGTCGCGCATCTTTCCCAGCGATACCAGTTCATAGTCCTGTTCGCGCCAGCCTGTCAGCAGGCGTTCCAGGGTGTCGCCGAACTTGAGGCCTTCGAGTTCGGCATGCAGCGTGAAGACGTGGTCCCGGTTTTCCTCTGCGGTCAGCCGTAGCAGGTGCAGATGGACGTTGTCCGGCGTCAGGTCGTCGGTGCCGACCAGTTCGTCGAGTGTCGGCAGGGTGGTCGGCAATTGCGGGCAGGCGACGATTTCGCCGTTCCAGACCGGCACGAAGGGATGTGTGCCGCGGCAGTCGGAGGCCCAGCGGTAACCGAGTCGCTGCGTCAGGCGTAGGGCGTGGGCGTTCATCTGCCAGCCGGCGGCGCCGTGGCCGGGAGATTCGCTGCCGAAAATATCGGCATAGCGCTGGTGCGCGTGGCGCATTTCGCCGTCGGTCCAGGCGGCGTCGGCATGTTCGACGCCGTCCTGCCACTTGACGTGATCCCAGCAATGGATTGCCGTTTCGAAACCGGCGTCGCGTGTGGCGCGCATGATCTCGGCGCCGCGCAGGCCGATGTCCGGGCCGGGCAGCAAGGTGCCGTACATCAGTGTCTTGATGCCGTAGTGGGAAACCACGGAGGTGCGCTGCACCTTTTTCATGAAACCGGGGCGAAAGGCGCGTTTGATGGCGCGACCCGTGTGATCGGGGCCGAGCGAAAACAGGAAACTTGCATCGGCGCCATGGCGGCGCAGGATGTCCACCAGTCGCGGCACGCCCTGCAGGGTGCCGCGCCAGGTATCGACGTCGATTTTCAGCGCGAGCTTCACCGGCGCGCTCAATCCATCAGCTTGCGCGCTTCGGCCACGTCGTTGCGATAGGCCTCGAAAATGCTGCGCAGGGCGGATTCGAAGTCGACCTTGGGCGCCCAGCCGAGATCGGCCATGGTGTTGGTGATCTTGGGCACGCGGTGCTGGGTGTCCTGGTAGCCCTTGCCGTAATACTCGCCGGAGGTGGTTTCGAGCACCTTCACCTGGGCCACGCTTGCCGCATATTCCGGGTACTGCTTCGCCAGTCCGAGCATCAGCGTGGCGAGTTCGCGGATCGAGTAGTTGTTCTTCGGATTGCCGATGTTGTAGATCTTGCCGTTGGCGATGCCGTTCTGGTTGTCGATGATCTTCATCAGCGCATCGATGCCGTCCGAGACGTAGGTAAAGGAGCGTTTCTGCGCGCCGCCGTCGACCAGCTTGATCGGCTCGCCGCGCACGATATGGCCGAGGAACTGGGTGATCACGCGCGAACTGCCTTCCTTCGGTGTGTAAATCGAGTCGAGGCCCGGGCCGATCCAGTTGAAGGGGCGGAACAGCGTGTATTGCAGGCCTTCCTGCTGGCCGTAGGCATGGATCACGCGGTCCATCATCTGCTTGGCGCAGGAGTAGATCCAGCGCGGCTTGTTGATCGGGCCCAGCACCAGGTTGGAATTCTCCGGATCGAACTCCGGATCCTGGCTCATGCCGTAGACCTCGGAGGTGGACGGGAAGATCACGCGTTTCCTGTACTTGACCGCCTGGCGGATGATCGGCAGGTTGGCCTCGAAATCGAGTTCGAAGACGCGCAGCGGCTCCTTGACATAGGTGGCGGGCGTGGCGATGGCGACCAGCGGCAGGATCACGTCGCACTTCCTGACGTGGTACTCGATCCACTCCTTGTTGATCATGATGTCGCCCTCGAAAAAATGAAAGCGGGGGTTCTGCATCAAGTCGGTGACGCGCTCGGAGTTCATGTCCATGCCGTACACCTCCCAGTCGGTGGTATCCATGATGCGCTGGGACAGGTGATGGCCGATGAAGCCGTTGACGCCGAGAATGAGGATCTTTTTCATGACAGGGAGGGAGTCGAGGTTCCGAAAATTGCGTTGAGCTGGTCGCCTGCCGATACCGGCGCCAGCGGTAAACCCTCTAATTCTACCGCGAGCAGCCGCAAAAGCCGTCCGTCGCCGCATTCTGCATACAGATGCCCGTTGCGTACGAACAGGGTCGGATGACCGCCGTAGGGCCCGGTTTCACCCGTCGGGTGCAGCGAGCGCAGCACCTTCAGCCGGCCTTTGGCGGTGTCCGTGTAGGCCCCCGGATAGGGTGGCGCGACGGCGCGAATCAGGTTGTGCACCCTCGTTGCCGGCTGGGTCCAGTCGATGCGGCCGTCTTCGGCCTTGCGCCCGCCGAAATAGCTGCCCGCCGCCAGATCCTGTTCAATGGCCACGGCCCGGTCGGCCAAGAGTTCGGGAAGCACCTGATCCAGCGTCATCTCGGCCGCCAGGGTGACCTTGTTGAACACGTCGAAGGCCGTGTCGTCGGGCAGGATCGGTACTGCCTGCTGTGCCAGGATGCCGCCGGCGTCGGGCTTTTCCAGCATCTGGTGCAGTGTGGCGCCGGTTTGCCGTTCGCCGTGGATGATCGCCCAGTTCACCGGCACGCGGCCGCGATACCGGGGCAGCAGCGAGCCGTGCATGTTGTATGCGCCGCATTTCGGCAGTGCCAGCAGCGGTGCCTTCAACATCAGCCGGTAGTAGAAGGAGAACAGGAAATCGGGCTGCAGCGACGCCAGTTCGGCGACCAGCGCTGGATCGTTCGGGTCCTCCGGTGCGATCACCGGAATGTCGTGGCGCGCGGCGAGTTCGGCGACGCTGTCGAACCAGATGGTCTCGGCCGGATTGTCCGTGTGCGTGACCACGCGCAGCACATCGACGCCATGCGCCAGCAGCACGGAAAGGCAGCGCACACCCACGTTGTGATAGGCAAATACGATCGCCTTGCTCATGAGGGATCCTGGTCGCCGCTTTCCAGGATCGCCTCGATCAGGTAGCGCGGCCGGTGCCGCACCTGCTGGTAGATGCGGCCGATGTATTCGCCGAGCAGACCGATGCCGAACAGCGCCAGGCCGATCAGGAAGAACATCAGCGCGAACAGGGTGAACAGGCCCTCGGCTTCCGGGCCGACGATCAGGCGGCGCACGATCAGCAGCACGAACAGCGCGGCCGAACCGAGCGAAACGAGGATGCCGAGCATCGAGAACCACTGCAGCGGCACCAGCGAAAAGCCGGTCATCAGGTCGAAATTGAGCCGGATCAGGCTGTACAGCGAATACTTCGATTCGCCGGCGGCGCGTTCCTCATGCTCGACCACGACTTCGGCCGGATTGCGGGCGAAGGTATAGGCCAGGGCCGGGATGAAGGTCGCGACTTCCTTGCAGCTGTTGATGGCATTCACCACGCTGCGCGAATAGGCGCGCAGCATGTTGCCCTGGTCGGTGATCTTGATCCGGGTGATGTTTTCGCGCAACTGGTTCATCGCCTTCGAGGCCCAGGTGCGGAACAGGCTGTCCTGGCGCTTGCGGCGGATGCTGCCGACGTAGTCGTGACCTTCGCGCATCTTGGCGATCAGCTTGCTGATCTCCTCGGGCGGGTTCTGCAGGTCGGCGTCCAGCGTGACCACGATCTCGCCGCGGCAATGCTCGAAGCCGGCCATGATCGCCATGTGCTGGCCGGCGTTGGCGGCGAACAGGATGACGCGGGTGACGTCGGGCCGCGTCTCGAACTGCTGGCGCAGGATCGCCGCCGAGCGGTCGCGGCTGCCGTCGTTGACGAAGACGACTTCATACGGCTCGCCCAGCGCGTCGAGCGCAGGGTAGAGGCGGGCGAACAGTGTCGCCAGGCCGGCTTCCTCGTTGTAGACGGGAATGACGATGGAGAGTGCAGGTGTCGGCATGAGGTGGTGTTCAGGCTGTCGGGCTGAGAGGTCGTTTCATGGTGCGTTTATTGGGACGATGCTCAGCAAAGCTTGTCGGGAAGGGATCGAGTAACTTGTATTCGCCGTCTCGTCAGCGCCGACTTTTCGGAAATGATCTTCAGGTTCGCATATCTTTCCAGTCAAAGGAGTCGCGAACGATTCGAAGTGTGTTTGCACGCGCCGGCTCATGCGATTCCCATAAACAGTGCCAGCGCGCGATTGACCTTGAGCATGGTCGCGTCGTCCAGGTGGCCGAAGGCCGGGCCGAGCTTCTCGCGCAGCACGGTCATGACCTTGTCGATCTGAATCTGCGATTCGAGCTTCAAGCCGTTTTCCACCGTCGGGCCGACGGTGAGGCGGAACAGCGGGGCTTCGCGCAAATCCGAGCTTACGAGGCAGAGCATTACCGTGGGATGGCTTTCATTGAACAGGTCGGACTGGATGACGAGCGCCGGGCGCGGTTTGCCAAAATTTCCCTGAACCGCGACCGTGACCAGGTCGCCGCGTCGCGGTGAGCTCACTCGTTCCAGGCTCCGGCCGCTTCGATGAATGCAGCGGCATCGACTTCGGCTTGGTCATGCGCCAGGGCGGCCGACTGCCGCCTGCACTCGGCGGCAAAGCCGGGCGCACGAGTGTCCGGCACCCAAAGCTGAATCGGCCGGAGTCCGGCTGCACGCAGCCGATCCCGATACTGCTTCATGCGCGGTGCGACGGTGGCGGATGCGTGGGTGGGCATGGAGGGACTCTATAGGGTGTGTAACATGTTACGAAGCATAGCATTTCCACGAGGGAACGCCAAGTTTTCTTGGCAAGAACTAATCGCCGCACGCGGGCAGTGCCGCCGCTATCGCTGCGCAGACGCGATCCACGTCGCTGTCCTGCATCGCGGGGAACAGCGGTAGCGTGACGGTGCGGCGGCCGATGTCTTCGGCGATGGGAAAGTCACCATCCTTGAAGCCGAGTTTCCGGTAAAGGCTGAACAGGTGCAGCGCCGGGTAATGCACGCCGACGCCAATGCCGCGCTGTTTCATGGCCGCGATGAAGCGGCCGCGGTCGGTACCGGCCGGCAGCAGTACCTGAAACATGTGCCAGTTGCACTGGGTGAAATCGGCGATCGGCAGTTCCAGACCCAGCGCCGGATCGATGCGCCGGAAATATTCGCGCGCCAGCAGGCGGCGTCGCGCGGTGAATCCGTCGAGGTGTTTCAATTGACCGAGGCCAATCGTTGCGGCGATGTCGGTCAGATTGAATTTGCCGCCCAGCACGTCGACGTCCATGCCGCCGTCGGGGAAGCGGCGCACGCCCTGCAGGCGCAGGCGTTCGCACAGGCCCGGGTCGATGTCGTCGGGCAGTACCAGGGCGCCGCCCTCGGAGGTGGTCAGGTTCTTGTTGGCGTGGAAGCTGAAGGAAACGAAATCGCGTCCGCCGCCGAAGGAGGTGCCGATGCGTCGGTCCTGCCACGCGGCGCCGAAGGATTGCGCGGCATCTTCGATGACGCGCACGCCGTGCCTGCCGGCGATGGCGTAAAGGCGCTCGCGGTCGACGGGGAGACCGGCCAGGTCGACCGGAATGATGGCTCGGGTCTGCGGCGTGATCGCGGCATCGAGTTGGTCGAGGTCGATATTGCGCGTGACCGGGTCGACATCCACGAATATCGGTGTCGCTCCGACTTCCAGAATCACGTTGGCGGTGGCGACCCAGGTCAGCGGCGTCGTGATCACCGTGTCGCCGGGGCCGACTTTGGCGAGGCGCAGCGCGACTTCCAGCGTCGCCGTGCCGGAATTGAAGGCGCGCACCGGGCGGTCGCCGCAGTAGTCGGACAGCGCCGCCTCGAAGGCTGCCACCTTGGGGCCGCTGGTGATCCAGCCCGAGCGCAGCACGTTCGCGACTTCGGCAATCGTGTCCTCGTCGATCGCGGGCCGAGTGAAAGGAAGGAAGGGAGCGCTCATGACCGTGCCACCAAAAACACGCCGACCACGATGAAGCCGATGCCGAGCAGCTTCTGCGCCGCCAGGGCTTCGCCGAACCAGTGCCAGGCGACGAAGGCGTTGATCACGTAGCCGATCGACAGCATCGGGTAGGCGATCGACACCGGCACGCGTGACAGCGCCATGATCCAGACCACCAGGCTCACCGCATAGCAGGCCATGCCGCCCATGATGTAGGGCTGGAAGGCCAGCTTGAGGCCGATCGGCAGGATGTTGTCGGCATGGAACTCGAAATGGCCAACGACGTTGGTGCCGGCTTTCAGCAGCAGTTGTGCGGCCGCGTTGAGCAGCACGCCGGCGAGGATCAGGGAAAAGCTGACGGCGTTCATGGCTTGCGCACGATGACACGGCGGGTGTCGCGGATCACGACGATCATGGGTAGCCCTTTCTTTTGCATTTCCTGCCAGAGCGCCGGCGCCATCAAGGCCCAGGCGCCCGGCGCGGCATGCCAGGCGCGCTCGAAAGCGGCGACGTCGGGAATGAACTTGTGCGGTTCCTGGCTGATGCCGAAGCCCAGTTCGTCGCGATAGGCGACCATGGTGGTGGTGCGTTTGAGATAGAACTGCAGGGTCTGGTCGTAGGTGTCGACGCTGAAGAAGGGTACGTCGGCCGGCACCTGCGGGCGGATCGCCATGGCCACGTCGTGGGCCGAGTGCACCGAGCCGAGCGTGTCGTGACCGAGCAGGAAGCCCTGGCCGAAGGCGAAGCCGCCGAAGGCCAGGCTGAACGCCGCCGCCACGCTGCGCCCCTGGCGTCCCAGCCGGAATGCCAGCAGGCCGCCGAGCAGCAGGGCGGCAGAGCCGCCATACAGCCAGGGTTGATAGGCCTCGTAGAGCATCACCGGCACCTTGTCGCTGGCGAAGCGGGTGACGAAAGGCACCAGGAACAGGCAGGCCGCTCCGACGATGATGGCCGGCAAGGCTTGCCACTCGATGCGGCGCGAGGTGGCATAGCCCGCCAGGTGCAGGCCGATCAGGGCGGCGAGCGCCGGAAAGATCGGCAGGATGTAGGAGGCCAGCTTGGACCCGGAGACCGAGAAGAAGACGAACACCAGCACCGCCCACACCAGCAGGAAGCGGCGCGGCTGGAAACGCTTGCCCGCTTCGCTGCGGGTTCCCGCCGCCAGCCCCTGGGCCAGGCTGCCGAGCCAGGGCAGCATGCCGATCAGCAGGATCGGGATGAAGTACCACATCGGCTGGTAGCGGCCATGAGTCTTGGTCAGGAAGCGCTGGAAATGCTCGTGGATGAAGAAGAAATGGGCGAACTCGGGATTGGCCAGCGATACCGCAATGAACCAGGGCGCCGTAATCGCCAGCAGGATCAGCAGGCCGCGCAGCGGGCTGATGCGCAGGATGAAGCTCCAGTCGCGTTGCCACAGGGCGTAGGCGACCACCGTGGCAGCCGGCAGCACCAGCCCGATCAGCCCTTTGGAGAGTATCGCCAGCGCCAGCAGGACCCAGGCGGCGTCCTGCCAGCGCCGACTTTCGCGCGGGCTCGCCTCGTCGCGCTGGCCTAGGCACAAGGCGAACACCGCGGCAGCAAGGAAGAAGCTGACGCCCATGTCCAGCGTATTGACGTGGCCGATGACATTCCACAGCACGCTGCCGGCCAGCACCGCGCCGGCGATCAGGCCGGCCTGGAGGCCGAACAGCCGTGCCGTGGCAAAGGCCGTGAACAGTATGCCGAGGAAGCCGGTCAGCGCCGGCCACAGCCGCGCGGTCCAGTGATGCTCGCCGAATGCGGTGAAGGCCGCGGCGGTGGCCCAGTATTGCAGCGCCGGCTTCTCGAAGTATTTGATGTTGTTGAGACGCGGCGTCAGCCAGTCGCCGCTGGCCACCATTTCGCGCGGAATTTCGGAATAGCGTCCTTCGTCGGGATTGATCAGGCGGCGCTGCTCCAGGGTGCCGAACCAGACCAGGACGAAGGCCAGCAGCAGCGCCAGCAGCGTCCCGCGGCGCAGTTCGCGCGCTTGAACTAGGTCGCGCATTCGATGATCAGAGCCGCCGCGACCTCGCGTCCTTCGGCCATCAGGATGTTGTAGGTGCGGCAGGCGGCATGACTGTCCATGACCTCGACGCCGATGCGCCGCTGGATCAGCGGCCGCAGCAGGGCCGGGGCGGGAAAGCGCTGGCGCGCCCCGGTGCCGAGCAGGATGATCGGGCAGCCGAGTTCGGCGATGGCCTGCAAATCGGCTTCGGTCAGGTTATCGACCGACGCGGGCGGCCAGTTCTCGATCAGACGTTGGGGCGTGAGGAGGAAGCTCCGCGTCAGCCGCCGTCCGCTCACGGCGATGGACTCGGCATCGTAGGCGGTGATCGCAAGCAGACCGGCGGTGTCGGAGGAATGCAGCTTCATGCAGGGCGCGAGTTTGGCAACGAGATCGGCAAAGGGTTGGCAAAGGACATGCAGGGTCGGGAGTGGCCGAAAGCCGCATCAAATCTGGATTTGCGGTGCAGCAATGGCTTGGGTAACATTATACCTTTTAGTTCCGGCATAACTTTTTCGCCGACGCGGTCCGAGCCCGTCGGCATCTTGCAGAAAGGACGGTTGCTGATGCAACCCGTAAATAAATCCGCCAAACTCGCCAACGTCTGCTACGACATTCGCGGGCCCGTGCTCGCCCGCGCGCGGCAGATGGAAGAGGAAGGCCACAAGATCATCAAGCTGAACATCGGCAACCTCGCCGCGTTCGGCTTCGATTCCCCCGAGGAAATCCAGCAGGACATGATCCGCAACCTGCCCAGCGCGGCCGGCTATGTCGATTCCAAAGGCATTTTTTCGGCGCGCAAGGCGGTGATGCATTACAGCCAGCAGAAGCACATCAAGGGCGTCGGCATCGAGGACATCTACATCGGCAACGGCGTCTCCGAACTGATCGTGATGGCCATGAACGCCCTGCTCGATACCGGCGACGAAGTGCTGGTGCCGGCCCCCGACTATCCGCTGTGGACCGCCGCGGTCAGCCTCTCCGGCGGTACGCCGCGCCACTACCTGTGCGACGAAGGCGCCGGCTGGCTGCCCGACCTGGCCGACATCCGCGCCAAGATCACGCCGCAGACCCGGGCCATCGTCATCATCAATCCCAACAACCCGACCGGGGCGGTGTATCCGGATGCGGTGCTGAAGGAAATCATCGAAATCGCGCGGGCCAACGACCTGATCATCTATGCCGACGAGGTCTATGACAAGGTGCTCTACGACGGCGTGACCCACACCTCGGTAGCGGCGCTGTCGGAAGACGTGCTGACCATCACCTTCAACGGCCTGTCGAAGAACTACCGCTCCTGCGGCTACCGCTCGGGCTGGATGATCGTCTCCGGCGAGAAGAAGCATGCGCGCGACTACATCGACGGCCTCGACATGCTGGCCTCGATGCGCCTGTGCGCCAACGTGCCCGGCCAATGGGGCATCCAGACCGCGCTCGGCGGCTACCAGAGCATCGACGACCTGGTGGCGCCGGGCGGCCGCATGTGCCGCCAGCGCGACGTCGCCCACGAGCTGATCACCTCGATTCCCGGCGTCAGCTGCGTCAAGCCCAAGGCCACGCTCTACATGTTCCCGCGCCTTGACTCGAAGATGTACCCGATCGTGGACGACCAGGAATTCATCGGCGAGTTGCTGACCCTGGAAAAGGTGCTGCTGGTGCAGGGCACCGGCTTCAACTGGCCGCATCCCGACCACTTTCGCCTGGTCTTCCTGCCCCACGAGGACGACCTGCGCGAAGCCATCGGCCGCATTGCGCGCTTTCTTGACGCCTACCGCAGGCGCCACGGTACCTGATCCGCAAACGGCGCCGGCTGGTGCGGCGCCGTTGCTTCGTTCCCCGCTTTCTGTTCACGGAATTCCGCAATGAAACCCATCAATGTAGGCCTGCTCGGCATCGGCACCGTCGGTGGCGGCACTTTTAACGTACTGGCGCGCAACGAAGCCGAAATCACGCGCCGCGCCGGCCGTCCGATCCGCATCACCAAGGTGGCGGACAAGAACCTGGAACTGGCGCGGCAGGTCACCGCCGGCCGGGCGCAGGTCACCGACGATGCTTTCTCGGTGGTCACTGATCCCGAGATCGACATCGTCATCGAGCTGATTGGCGGCTATGGCATCGCCAGGGAACTGGTGCTCGCCGCCATCGCCAACGGCAAACACGTGGTGACGGCCAACAAGGCGCTGCTCGCGGTGCATGGCAACGAGATCTTCGCCGCGGCACACGAAAAGGGCGTCATGGTGGCCTTCGAGGCTGCCGTGGCCGGCGGTATCCCGATCATCAAGGCGCTGCGCGAGGGCCTCTCCGCCAACCGCATCCAGTGGATCGCCGGCATCATCAACGGCACCACCAACTTCATCCTCTCCGAGATGCGCGACAAGGGCCTGCCCTTCGACGTGGTGCTCAAGGAGGCGCAGCGCCTGGGCTATGCCGAGGCCGACCCGACCTTCGACATCGAGGGCGTGGATGCCGCGCACAAGATCACCATCCTGTCGGCGCTGGCCTTCGGCATTCCGATGCAGTTCGACAAGGCCCACGTCGAGGGCATCAGCCGGCTCGATGCCGACGACATCAAGTACGCCGGACAGCTCGGCTACCGCATCAAGCTGCTCGGCATCACGCGCCGCCGCAAGGACGGCGTGGAACTGCGCGTGCATCCGACGCTGATCCCGGCCAAGCGCCTGATCGCCAACGTCGAAGGCGCGATGAACGCGGTGCTGGTGCAGGGCGATGCGGTGGGTGCCACGCTCTACTACGGCAAGGGCGCCGGCGCCGAACCGACGGCTTCGGCGGTGATCGCCGACCTGGTCGATGTCACCCGCCTGCATACCTCGGACCCCGAGCATCGCGTGCCGCACCTGGCCTTCCAGCCCGATGCGGTCGAAGACACGCCGATCCTGCCCATGTCCGAGGTCGAGACCAGCTACTACCTGCGCCTGCGCGTGGAAGACAAGCCCGGCGTGCTGGCCGACATCACGCGCATCCTGGCCGACCAGCAGATTTCCACCGCCGCCATGATCCAGCGCGAACCGGGCGAGGGCGAAGACCAGACCGACATCATCATGCTGACCCACGTCACGCGCGAAAAGAACGTCGATGCCGCGATCGTGAAAATCGAGGCGCTGCCGGTGGTGAAGAAGCAGGTGATCCGGCTGCGCATGGAAGAGTTGGGCTGAAGCGGAGAAGATGAGTGGGGACCGTCCTTCGGATTGGTAGTTGGCGGGTGATGATCTACACTCTTGACCATGCGCCGGCCCATGTGCATCTCGTCGGCCCGGAAGGGCGAGCAAAGATCGCTCTCAATTGTCCAACGGGGCCTGCTATTCCGATCAGTGTTCGAGGAATGGATGTTGCCACCATCAAGAATGCGTTGGGCGTGATCGAGAAGGAATTGACGGTGCTTTGCAGTACATGGAGGTTGATGCATGGAGACTATTGACGAAATGATCGCGCGTGCCATGGAGCGTGGCGCAAAGGCGGCTTCTAGCGAGCCGATGGCGATAAGCGCTCGTTTCGATGCGACTGCACGTCGATTGCTTATCGAACTGGCGGGAAACGTGGAACTTTCCATTCCTGCCGATCAACTCGGGTTTCCGCAGGGAGCTGACTTGTCGGGCGTCCGGGTCGAAGGCGGCGGCTTCGATCTCTATTTTCCGGTGATTGACGAAGGCGCGTTTGTGCCTGATTTGGCGCGAGCCGCCATCGAACACAGGCTGGCGGCGTGATCGATTGCGAGCCTGACCTTTTGCTCCTTTTTTGCTCCTTCGACGGGCGCTGGCGTTGGTCCTTGAGTGGACGACAGAGCATCGCAGCGAATTGACGGAGGATTGGAAGCTATGTCAATCGAAACAGTCACCGAAACGCATCGCTCCCCTGGAGCAGTTCCGGCGGCGGCTTGGCGGGTTTCGGCTGTCAGCGTGCTGTCTGGATATCGACTGGCAGTGAGCTTTGTCGATGGTACTAGCGGCATAGCCGACTTCTCGAGACTTGTTAACGGTAAAGACGCTGGAATTCTTTCCGCACTTGCTGATCCGGTTCTATTTGAGCAAGTCAGAATTGAACTGGGTGTGATCACCTGGCCCAACGGAGCCGATTTCGATCCCGATTGGCTCCATGAGGAGATCAGGGCTCACGGGCAATGGCTGGTCCCGGAATGAATAATCTGAACCTGGCCCCTTTTGTCGAATGATCCGAGCGAGGCTTGTCGTTAAATGCAGCCCATTTGATGGAGTGTTTCCCGTCATGACGGAAAGCATTCCGTCATTTAGGCGCCACATTTAACGTTAGACAGCATATGCCAATGGGTATTAGCCTCTCCACACAACAAATAGGCAAACTCGGCGAGTTGCTTGTGCAATATCGCTTGCTCGAATTTTCAGTTGAATCCGCCCATCTCACAACCGATGCCGGTATTGATTTGGTTGCCTATTCGTCCCAGACGTGTGGCGCAAAAACAATTCAGGTGAAAGCCAATTTCAGGCCAAAACCCAGTGGAGGGAGAGGTCGTGCCGCTCTAGACTGGTGGGTGCCCGTCGCTTCTCCAGCCGAACTGTTTGCCCTTGTCGATATTTCGACTAAGAGTGTTTGGCTGTTCACGAAAGCGGAGTTGGCGACTCACGCGCAGCAAGAGTCAAAGGGACGGTTCCACCTATATATGCACACCGACGAGAACGTTAAAACCAGAACGAATCTCTCTGCTCTCGTCAGCAACTTTTCGTCATTTCTCCTTGAGCATCGTATTTCTCAGTTGTTTCCAAAAAATGCTGTCTAACCTTGCGGTCGACCCCGTGCCCTTCGGTCACTGGACGCTGCGCGATGAAGCCGCGCAGCGCCGGTCAGCTCTATGTTCGCCGTGCCGCCAGCGCCGACTTTTTGCATGCTCCCGATAACATCCCGTTCAGCAATTTCGATCCTGTTCCACTGACTATTCTCGTCCCGACATGAAATACATCTCCACCCGCGGCCAGTCGTCCGCCGAATCCTTCTGCGACATCCTGCTCGGCGGCCTGGCGCCCGACGGCGGGCTCTACCTGCCCGAGTCCTATCCGCAGGTGGCCGACCGGCTCGACGAATGGCGCGGCCTGTCCTATGCGGAACTGGCCTTCCGCATCCTGAGCCTGTTCATTACCGACATCCCGCCGGCGGATCTCAAGGCGATCTGCGACAAGACCTATACGGCGCAGACCTATCGCTGGTGCCGCCCCGGCCGCAATGCGGCCGACATCGTGCCGCTGACCACGCTGGAGTCGGGCCTTCATCTGCTGGAACTGTCCAACGGGCCGACGCTAGCCTTCAAGGACATGGCCATGCAGCTGCTCGGCAACCTGTTCGAGTACGTGCTGGATCGGCGCGGCGAGACCATCAACATCCTCGGCGCGACCTCGGGCGATACCGGCTCGGCGGCGGAATATGCCATGCGCGGCAAGCACAATGTGCGCGTCTTCATGCTCTCGCCGGAAGGCAGGATGAGCGCTTTCCAGCGCGCGCAGATGTATTCGCTGCAGGACGAAAACATTTTCAACATCGCCGTGCGCGGCATGTTCGACGATGCCCAGGACATCGTCAAGGCGGTGTCCAACGACGCCGGATTCAAGGCGAAATACAAGATCGGCGCGGTGAACTCGATCAACTGGGCGCGCGTCGCGGCGCAGATCGTCTACTACTTCAAGGGTTATTTCGAGGCGACCCGGTCAAGCAAGGATCAGGTGGCATTCTGTGTGCCCTCGGGCAATTTCGGTAACATCTGCGCCGGCCACATCGCGCGCATGATGGGGCTGCCGATCGCGCGCCTGGTACTGGCGACCAACGAGAACGACGTGCTCGACGAGTTTTTCCGCACCGGCGTCTATCGGCCGCGCACCACGGCGGAGACGCATGTCACCTCGAGTCCGTCGATGGACATTTCCAAGGCCTCGAATTTCGAGCGCTTCGTGTTCGATCTGGTCGGGCGCGACGCCGCGATCGTGCGCCAGTTGTGGCAGGAAGTCGACGCCGGCGGCAGCTTCGATCTGGCGGGCGGCCCGTTCGCGGCACGGCTGCCGGACTATGGCATCGTTTCCGGCTGCAGTTCGCATGCCGATCGCCTGGCGACGATACGCGATGTCTGGCAGCGTTACGGGCAGATGATCGACACGCACACGGCCGATGGCGTCAAGGTGGCGCGCGAGCACCGCGTCGCCGGCATGCCGATGATCGTGCTGGAAACCGCGCAGCCGGTGAAGTTCGCCGAGACCATACAGGAGGCGCTGGGTCGTGATCCGGCGCGGCCGGCGGAACTGGAGGGCATCGAAAATTTGCCGCAGAGGGTCGAGGTGGTCGACGCGGCGGTGGATCAGGTCAAGGACATCATCATCCGCCACTGCTGACGCAAGCCGGCGGCAATAGTCGGCGCCGGCAATACGGCGGCGGTTACGCTACAAGTAGATGACCGCCGGAAACACCGTCACGGCGAGTACCAGAACCAGCCATTCGAGGTTGTAGCGCGCCAGCATTCCGGTGAAATGCATGACCAGCACGACAATGGCGACGATGTAGTAAAGGATGAAAAGCATTTTATTCTCCGTATACCGCAAGCATCCGAGAGAAGTACAAATTGATACCGGCCAGCTGCTTTGTTTAAGATTCTAGCATCAATGAGTCCCGGCCAAGTTCAGGCTGGCGGGTTTTAGTTTGAACGGTATTTCCAGCCCGCGGCGGGCGCGAGCGCCGCGGAAAGCGGCCTGCGTGCGGGCGTCGAGCAGTTGCTGGACCGGTTTGCCGCCGCGTCCGCTGCCGCCGATCAGCAGCGTTTCGCCACCGGTAACGGCAACGCCGACGACTTCGTCATTCTTGGCCAGGTCGATCAGCATCAGACCCTTGCCCTTGGCCATTTCCTTGAGTTCGGCCAGCGGAAACAGCAACAGCCGTCCGCCCTGGGTGATCACGGCCGCGGTGTCGCCGATCACGGGCGCGGGCGGCAACGGCTTTTCGCCCTTGTCCAGCGTCAGGAAGGCCTTGCCGGCCTTGTTGCGCGCAACCATGTCGGCGACGCTGGCGATGAAGCCATAGCCGGCGGAACTGGCGACCAGATACTTGTTTTCCGGCGCAGTGGTCAGCACCTGCGCCAGTTTGCCGCCTTCCTGGAAATCGATCATGGTGTTGAGCGGCGCGCCGTCGCCGCGGCCGCCGGGCAGGTCGGAAACCCTGACGCTGTAGCTGCGGCCGTTGCTGTCGATCACGATCAGCGGCCACACCGTCCGCGTTTCCGCCACCAGCCAGGGGAAGTCGCCTGTCTTGTAGGTGATGCCGGCCGGATCGATGCCGTGGCCCTGGCGCGAGCGCACCCAGCCGTTCTTCGAGATGATCACCGTCACCGGTTCGTCCGGCACGGAAATCTCGCCTTGCGAGATTGGCGTCACGGCTTCCAGCAGGGTGCGGCGCTCGTCGCCGAAGCGTTTGGCATCTTCGGCGATTTCCTTCTGGATCAGCCTGGTCATTTCGCTGCGCGAGTCGAGCAGCTTGGTGAGTTGGCCGTGCTCGGTGCGCAGCTCGCCGAGTTCCTTCTCGATGCGGATGCCTTCGAGGCGCGCCAGCTGGCGCAGGCGGATTTCGAGGATATCCTCGGCCTGGATTTCCGTGAGGCCGAAGCGCGCCATCAAGTCCGGCTTGGGTTCGTCCGACTCGCGGATGCAGCGGATCACCTTGTCGATGTTGAGGAAGACCGCCATGCGGCCTTCGAGGATGTGGATGCGGCGCAGCACTTCGCCCAGGCGGTGCCGGGTACGGCGCTCCACCGTGGCGAAACGGAAGGCGATCCATTCGTGGAGGATGGCCAGCAGGTGCTTCTGTTGCGGCCGGCCGTCACGTCCCACCATGGTCAGGTTGATCGGCACGCTGGCTTCGAGGCTGGTGTGCGCCAGCAGCACGGCCATGAACTCGTCCTGCGGGATGCGCGAGCTCTTCGGCTCCAGCATGATGCGCACCGCCTGCTGGTCGCTGGATTCGTCGCGCACGCTGTCGAGCACGCCGAGCACCAGCGCCTTGAGGTTCTTCTGTTCCTGGCTGACGTCCTTTTTTCCGGCGCGCGGTTGCGGGTTGGTCAGGCCCTCGATCTCGGACAGTACCTGCGCCACCGACACGCCGTGCGGCAATTCGTAGACGATGACGCGCCACTGGCCGCGTGCCAGCTCCTCGATACGCCAGCGGGCGCGCATGCGCAGCGAGCCGCGGCCGTTGGCGTAGGCGTCGCGGATGTCGGCCGGGGTCGAGATGAGCTGGCCGCCGCCGGGAAAGTCCGGTCCCGGCATGACTGCCAGAACCTCTTCGAGCACGGCTTCCGGCTTCTTGATCAAGAGGCGTGCGGCTTCAGCGACTTCGCGCAGGTTGTGCGGCGGAATCTCGGTGGCCATGCCGACCGCGATGCCCGAGGCGCCGTTGAGCAGCACGATCGGCAGGCGCGCCGGCATCAGTTGCGGCTCGGTCATCGAACCGTCGTAGTTGGCGATGAAATCCACCGTGCCGCGATCGATCTCGCCCAGCAGCAGGTCGGCGAAGGGCGTCAGGCGGCATTCGGTGTAGCGCATCGCCGCGGCGCCGTCGCCGTCGCGCGAGCCGAAGTTGCCCTGGCCATCGACCAGCGGGTAGCGCAGCGTGAAGTCCTGTGCCACGCGCACCATGGCGTCATAGACGCTGGTGTCGCCGTGCGGGTGGTACTTGCCGATCACGTCGCCGACTACGCGCGCGCTCTTGACGTGCTTGGCGCTGGCGGCCAGGCGCATCTCGTTCATCGCGTGCAGGATGCGGCGCTGCACCGGCTTCAGGCCGTCCTCGACCTGCGGCAGGGCGCGCGCCCGCACCACGCTCATGGCATAGGCCAGATAGGCGCGCTCGGCATAGGCGGCCAGCGGCAGCGAACTGCCGTCGCCCATTTCAAGAGTCGGCGCTGGCGGTACGGCGGGGGGCGGCGGGTTGGCCGGCGCGGCCTCGGCGTCGGCGGGTTGGTCAAACAGGTCGGGGGTGTCGTTGTTCATGATTTGTCCAGAGCCGGCAGATCAGATATCGGCTTCGATCAGGTGGCCCTTTTCTTCCATCCAGGCGCGGCGCGAGGAGGCTTCGCCCTTGCCCATCAGCAGGTTGAAAAGTTTCGAGGTCAGTTCATGGGCGGCGGGCAGATCGACCACCGGCAGCACGCGCCGTGTCGCTAGCGCCATCGCGGTTTCGCGCAACTGGTCGGGATTCATTTCGCCGAGGCCCTTGAAGCGGCCGACTTCGACCGCGTCCTCACGGATGCCTTCCTTGACCAGGCGATCCCGGATGGCGACCAGTTCGCCTTCGTCCAGCGCATACAGGCGGCGCGCCGGGCGCTTCTTGCCCGAGGCCGGGACGTCGATGCGGTACAGCGGCGGCTGCGCGATGAAAATGTGGCCGTTGCGGATCAGGGCCGGGAAGTGGCGATAGAACAGGGTCAGCAGCAGGGTCTGGATGTGGGCGCCATCGACGTCGGCGTCGGACATGACGATGACCTTGCCGTAGCGCAGGTTGGACAGATCGGGCGTGGCGTCCGCCGTGTGCGGATCGATGCCCAGCGCCACCGCGATGTCGTGGATCTCGTTGTTGGCGAACAGGCGCCCGGCCTCGACTTCCCAGGAGTTGAGCACTTTGCCGCGCAGCGGCAGGATGGCCTGGGTTTCCTTGTTGCGCGCCATCTTGGCCGAGCCGCCGGCGGAATCGCCCTCGACCAGGAACAGTTCGTTCTCGGCGACGTCGGTCGATTCGCAATCCGAGAGCTTGCCCGGCAGCACGGCGACGCCGGACTGCTTGCGTTTCTCGACCTTCTGCGCGTTCTTCTGCCGCGCCAGGGCCTGCCTGATCGACAGTTCGGCGATCGCCTTGCCGGCCTCGACATGCTGGTTGAGCCAGATCTCGAAGGGGTCGCGAATCATGCTGGCGACCAGCTTGACCGCCTCGCGCGAGTTGAGCTTTTCCTTGACCTGGCCCTGGAACTGCGGATCGAGGATGCGCGCCGAGAGCACGAAGGCCATGCGGCTGCAGACATCGTCCTGCTGCAACTTGACGCCGCGCGGCAAGAGCGCGCGGTGCTCGATGAAGGACTTGACCGCCTCGAAGGCGCCGGCGCGCAGGCCGGATTCATGGGTGCCGCCGGCCACGGTCGGAATCAGATTGACGAAGGATTCGGAGGCCACGGCATCGACATGCCAGCCGATGGCCCAGGCGGCGCCCTCGCCGGGCGCGAAATCGGCATGGTCGGCATCGGCATATTTCTCGGCGGCGTAGAGCGGGGCGACGGCTTCGGCATTGCCGGCCTGTTCCGTCAGGTAGCCGGCGAGCCCGGTGGGGTAGCTCCAGGTCTTGGACTGGACGCTGCCGTCGGCCTGCTCGATGTCGAGCCGCACCTTGACCCCGGGCAGCAGCACGGCCTTGGAGCGCAGCAGGCGTTCCAGTTCGGCCGGCGGCACTTTCGGTACGTCGAAATATTTCGGGTCGGGCCAGACGCGCACGCGGGTGCCGCTCTGGCGGCCGCAGCTGCCCATGTCCAGCAGGGGCCCGACCTTCTCGCCGCCGCCGGAAAATTCGATGGCCCAGATCTTTCCTTCGCGCCGCACTTCGACCGAGACGCGGGTGGATAGTGCGTTGGTGACCGCGACGCCGACGCCGTGCAGGCCGCCGGAAAAGGCATAGGCCGAGTTGCCGGTGCTCTTGTCGAATTTGCCGCCGGCATGCAGCCGGGTGAAGGCCAGCACCACCACCGGAATTTTCTCGTCGGGATGCAGGCCGACCGGAATGCCGCGGCCGTCGTCGGTGACCGTGATCGAGCCGTCCAGATGCAGCAGCACGTGGAGGTTTTTCGCGTGTCCGCCGAGCGCTTCGTCGGCCGAGTTGTCGATGACTTCCTGGATGATGTGGGCCGGCGAGTCGGTGCGGGTATACATGCCGGGGCGCTCGCGCACCGGCTCCAGTCCCTTGAGGACGCGGAAGGAGGATTCGTCGTAGGTGGAGGTGACAGCCATGTTTCTTTTCTATTGTTAACGTTCAGAAGTGTGCGTCGGCCAGGCAGTCGGCGAGGCCGATGCGCCAGTCGGGCAGGTTCAGCTTGAAGTCGCGGCGGAAGCGGGCGCAGTCCAGCCGCGAGTTGGCCGGGCGCGCTGCGGGCAGCGGATAGTCGGCGCTGGCGATACGGTGCACCACGGGCGATTTTCCGATCAGGCCGTTGCGCTCGGCTTCGGCGAAGATCGCTTCGGCATAACCATGCCAGCTGGTCTCGCCGGCGGCGGCGAGGTGATACAAACCGTTCGGCCGGTCGCGGCGGGCAAGCACCAGCGCGGTGATGTCGGCCAGGTGGCGGGTCCAGGTCGGTGCGCCGATCTGGTCGCCAACCACACGCAATTCGTCGCGTTCTCTGCCCAGGCGCAGCATGGTCTTCATGAAGTTCGCGCCATGCAGGCCATACACCCAGCTGGTGCGAAAAATCAGGTGGCGGGCACCCGAGGCGGCGATCGCCTGCTCGCCGGCCAGCTTGCTGCGGCCATAGGCGGACAGCGGTGCGGGGACGTCGATCTCGGTGTAGGGCGTGGCCTTGCTGCCGTCGAACACGTAGTCGCTCGAAAAGTGGATCAGTAGCGCACCGAGCTGCCGGGCCTCTTCGGCCAGAATGCCGGGCGCCGCGCCATTGATCGCATCGGCCGCGGCGGGTTCGGCTTCGGCCTGGTCCACGGCGGTGTAGGCGGCAGCGTTGACGATTACCGTGGGCGCCATCGCGTGCACCGTCTTGCGCAGCGCATCGGCTTGGGTCAGGTCGAGCCGCTGCCGGTCGCAGGCAATCACTTCGCCGAGGCTGGCCAGCGAACGCTTGAGCTCGCGGCCGAGCTGGCCGCCGCAGCCGGTGAGCAGGATCTTCATGCGAAGGTTGCGGCCTGGGCGAGAGGTAGCCCGGCGACATCCTTGGCCGCCAGCAGGGGCTTGCCGGAGAGCGGCCAGGGAATCGCCAGTTGCGGGTCGTTCCACAGCAGCGTGCGCTCGTGCGCCGGGCTCCAGTAGTCGGTGGTCTTGTAAAGGAACTCGGCGGATTCCGAGGTGACGCAGAAACCGTGGGCGAAGCCGGGCGGGATCCAGGCCATGCGCTTGTCCTCGGCCGACAAGGTGAAGCCGACCCACTGGCCGAACGTGGGCGAGGAGCGGCGCAGGTCTACGGCCACGTCATAGACGGAGCCGGCCGTGACCCGAACCAGCTTGCCCTGGGCGTGTTCGATCTGGTAATGCAGGCCGCGCAGTACATTCTTCTGCGACTTCGAGTGATTGTCCTGCACGAAGTCGGCCGGGATGCCGAGTTCGGCAAAGGTCCGCCTGTTCCAGCTTTCATAGAAGTAGCCACGCGCGTCGCCGAACACCTTCGGCTCCAGCAGCAGTACCTCCGGAATCACGGTTGGAATTGCCCTCATCCGCGTACCTCATGCGTCAGCAGGTGCTGCAGATACTGGCCATACTGGCTTTTGGCCAGCGGCGCGGCCAACTGCGCGAGCTGCGCGTCGCTGATCCATTTCTGCCGCCAGGCCACTTCCTCCGGGCAGGCGACCTTGAGGCCCTGACGCTTTTCGATGACCTCGATGAACTGGCCGGCTTCGAGCAGCGATTCGTGGGTACCGGTGTCGAGCCAGGCCATGCCGCGGCCCATGATTTCGACCTTGAGCTGGCCTTGTTCGAGGTAGATGCGGTTGAGGTCGGTGATTTCCAGTTCGCCGCGCGCCGACGGTTTCAGATTGGCCGCGAGCTCGCAGACCTGCTGGTCGTAGAAGTACAGTCCGGTCACGGCATAGCGCGACTTCGGCGCCTTGGGCTTTTCCTCGATGCTGATGGCGCGTCCCCTTGCATCGAACTCGACCACGCCGTAGCGTTCCGGATCGCTCACCGCATAGGCGAACACCGTGGCGCCAGCGCCGACTTTCTCCGCCCCCTGCAACTGCGTCGCGAAGTCGTGGCCGTAGAACAGGTTGTCGCCCAGCACCAGTGCCGAGGGGTGGTTGCCGACAAAATCGCGGCCGATGATGAAGGCCTGCGCCAAGCCGTCCGGGCTGGGTTGCACCGCGTACGTTATGCTGATGCCCCATTGCGCGCCGTCGCCCAGCAGCTGCTCGAAGCGCGGCGTGTCCGCCGGCGTCGAGATCAGCAGGATCTCGCGGATGCCGGCCAGCATCAGCGTGGTCAGCGGGTAGTAGATCATCGGCTTGTCGTAGATCGGCAGCAACTGCTTGGACACGGCCAGGGTGACCGGATGCAGCCGGGTGCCGGAGCCGCCGGCGAGGATGATGCCTCGCGTACTCCTGTTGCTGGTCATGTGCGGTCTCCGTAATTGCGCTCCATCCATTGCCGGTATTCGCCGGAGACGACATGCGCGACCCAGTCGGCGTGGTCTAGGTACCACTGCACGGTCTTCCGCATGCCGGATTCGAAGGTCTCCTGCGGTGTCCAGCCCAGTTCGCGCTGGATCTTGCCGGCATCGATGGCATAGCGCTGGTCGTGGCCGGGACGGTCGGCCACCGATATCTTCTGTTCGCGGTAGCGTTTGCCGTCGACGCGCGGCTTCAATTCGTCGAGCAGGGCGCACAGGGTGTCGACCACCTCGAGGTTGGTCTTCTCGTTGTGGCCGCCGATGTTGTAGGTCTCGCCGGGAAGGCCCTGTTCGAACACCAGGCGCAGGGCGCGGGCGTGGTCATCGACGTAAAGCCAGTCGCGCACGTTGTCACCCTTGCCGTAGATCGGCAGCGGCTTGTCCGACACGGCGTTGTGGATCATCAGCGGAATCAGCTTTTCGGGAAACTGGCAGGGGCCGTAGTTGTTCGAGCAGTTGGTGATGACGGTTGCCATGCCGTAGGTATGGTGCCAGGCGCGCACCAGGTGGTCGGAGGCGGCTTTCGACGCCGAGTAGGGCGAATTCGGCTGGTAGGGACTGGATTCGACGAAGAGGCCGCTGTCGCCCAGCGAGCCGAACACCTCGTCGGTCGAGACGTGATGGAAACGGAAGCCGGCCTTGGCCTCGGGTTCGAGCAGCGACCAGTAGGCGCGCGCCGCTTCGAGCAGGGTGTAGGTACCGTGGATGTTGGTCGCGATGAAGTCGCCGGGACCGTGGATCGAGCGGTCGACATGCGATTCGGCCGCCAGATGGATCACGCCGCAGGGGTGATAATCGACGAACAGGCTGTCCAGCGCGGCGCGGTCGCAGATGTCGGTGCGGCTGAAGACATGGCGCGGGTGGTCCGCCAGATCGGCCAGGGACTCCAGATTGCCGGCATAGGTCAGCTTGTCGATATTGATTACGCGGTAATCGCTTTCGGCGATCAGCAGGCGCACCAGCGCCGAGCCGATGAAGCCGGCGCCGCCGGTGACGAGTAGGGTTTTCATTTAAGTTCGGAGCTGGCGCAGGAAGATGCAGGCAGAGGAGAAAACGCTGAGGCGCTATTGTATTCGATCGAAATTCGCTGCCGGAGACTGTCGCGCGAGCCGTGTCGCAGAAGCCACTGCAGTAACCCTTGACAGAAAAAATACTTTAGACCTAAAATAAAACAAACGCGGGTAATGTTGTCAAACAAGGAGATTGCAATGCGTATCGTATGTCTGGGCGGCGGCCCTGCAGGTCTGTATTTTTCGATCCTGATGAAACAGGCCAACCCGGCCAGCGACATCACCGTAATCGAGCGCAATCAGGCCGACAGCACTTTCGGCTGGGGCATCGTGTTTTCCGACAAGACCATGGACGGCTTTCGCCAGGACGATCCCAAGGTAGTGGCCGAAATCGAGCGCAACTTCCACCATTGGGATGACGTCGATGTCTTCTTCAAGGATCGCCGCATCGTGTCCGGCGGCCATGGCTTCTGCGGCATCGGCCGTCTCAAGCTGCTGCAGATATTCCAGGCGCGCGCCAGGGAGCTTGGCGTCAAGCTGCTGTTCGAGACTGAATTCCGCGATCCGGACGACTATTCGCGCGACTACGACCTGGTGATCGGCGCCGACGGCGTCAATTCGACCACGCGCAGCAAGTACGAGAGCCATTTCAATCCGCGCGTCGACGTGCGCAAATGCCGCTTCATCTGGCTCGGCACCAAGAAGAAGCTCAACGCCTTCACCTTCGGCTTCAAGGAAACGCAATGGGGCTGGTTCAACCTGCATGCCTACCAGTTCAACGAGGAGTGGGCCACCTTCATCGTCGAGACACCCGAAGAAACCTGGCTCAGGGCCGGCATCGACAAGATGGAGCCGGACCAGTCGATCGCCTTCTGCGAGGAACTGTTCGCCGACATGCTCGACGGCGCGCGCCTGATTTCGAACGCGCGGCATCTGCGCGGCTCGGCGGTGTGGCTCAAGTTCAACCGCGTGCTCTGCGAGCGCTGGTTCAAGGACAACATCGTGCTGCTCGGCGATGCGGCGCACACGGCGCATTTCACCATCGGCTCCGGCACCAAGCTGGCGATGGAAGACGCGCGTGCGTTGGTCAATGTGCTGAACAGCACCGACGGCGACGTGCCGACACGTCTGGCCCGCTACCAGTCCGAGCGCGAGATCGAGGCGCTCAAGTTGCAGAGCGCGGCGCGCAACCGCATGACCTGGTTCGAGCACGTCGATCGCTACGTGCATATGGAACCGGAACAGTTCGCCTTCGCCGTGCTGACCGGCAGCCAGCGCGTCGGCCATGCCAACCAGAAGCTGCGCGACCCGGGCTACATGGAGGATTTCGACCGCTGGTTCGCCGCGCGCTGCGGCGCGGCGACGCCGCCTGGTGCGGTGCCGGTGCCGCCGATGTTCACCCCCTTCAAGTTGCGCAACATGACGCTGGGCAATCGCGTCGTGGTGTCGCCGATGTGTACCTATTCGGCGATCGACGGCATGCCCGGCGACTTCCATTTCCAGCACTACACGGCGCGCGGTCTGGGCGGCGCGGCGCTGGTGATCACCGAAATGAGCTGCGTCGCCGCCGATGCGCGCATCACGCCGGGCTGTGCCGGCATCTGGAACGACGCGCAGACCGCGGCCTGGAAGCGCATTGTCGGTTTCGTCCATGCCAACAGTCAGGCCAAGATGGCGCTGCAGATCGGCCACGCCGGGCGCAAGGGTTCGACCAGGCTGGCGTGGGACGGCATCGACCAGCCGCTCGACACCGGCAACTGGCCGCTGATCGCGCCTTCGCCGCTGCCCTATATCGCCGGCACCTCGCAAACTCCGCGCGAGATGACACGCGCCGACATGGATCGGGTCAAGGCCGAGTTTGTCGCCGCGACGCGCCGTGCCGCCAGCGCCGACTTTGACATGATCGAGTTTCACGCCGCCCACGGCTACCTGATGTCCTCCTTCATCTCGCCGCTGACCAATCAGCGCGCGGATGACTACGGCGGCAGCCTGGAGAACCGCTGCCGCTATCCGCTGGAAGTGTTCACGGCCATGCGCGAGGTCTGGCCGGCGGAGAAGCCGATGTCGGTGCGCATCTCGGCCCACGACTGGGTACCCGGCGGCCTCACGCCCGACGCTGCGGTCGAGGTCGCCAAACGCTTCAAGGCCGCTGGCGCCGACATCATCCATGTCTCGTCGGGCCAGGTCAGCAAGGACGAAGCGCCGGTCTACGGCCGCATGTTCCAGGTGCCGTTCTCCGACCAGATCCGCAACGAGCTCGACGTGCCGACCATTGCGGTGGGCAACATCTTCGAGGCCGACCACGTCAATACCATCATCGCCGCCGGTCGCGCCGATCTCTGTGCGCTGGCTCGTCCGCACCTCGCCGATCCGGCCTGGACGCTGCATGCCGCGGCCGAGCAGGGCGTCAGGGACGTGTTCTGGCCCAAGCCCTACCAGGGCGGCAAGGTCCAGCTCGAACGCAACCTGGAGCGCGCGGCCCAGCTCGCGCTGGTCGCCTGACATGCGCACGCTTCAGCTTGCACCGCGCCCGGATGTCGAAATCCTGCAGCCCGCCGGCTGGGCTGCGCCCAAGGGTTATTCGAACGGCATTGCGGCGCGCGGCCGCACCGTGGTGGTCGGCGGTCAGGTCGGCTGGGACAGCCAGTGCCGCTTTCACAGCAGCGATTTTGCCGAGCAGGCCAAGCAGGCGCTGCAGAACATCGTCGCGGTGCTGGCCGAGGCCGGCGGCAAGCCCGAGCACATCATCCGCATGACCTGGTACGTGATCGACAAGCGTGAATACCTGGCGTCGTACCCGGTGCTCGGCCGCGCCTACCGTGAAGTGATCGGCCGCAATTTCCCGGCCATGACCGCGGTACAGGTCGCCGGCCTGATGGAAGACGCGGCCCGGGTCGAGATCGAGGCAACGGCGGTCATTCCCGATTGATGGCTGGAGTCGGTGCTGCGACGGGCGCGCTTGCGCTGAACTAGAATGCCCGGATGAAAGCCTCCGAATCGCAATTCCTCGACATTCGCGGCCGCCGCCTGCATGTGCGCCTTTGGGGCCCCGAGACGGCACCCATGCTGGTGCTGCTGCACGGCTGGTGCGATGTGTCGGCCTCCTGGCAATTCGTGGTCGATGCCCTGGCCAGGGACTGGCGTATCGTCGCGCCCGACTGGCGCGGCTTTGGCCTGTCCGAATGGAACAATGACGTCTATTGGTTTCCCGACTACATGGCCGATCTCGACGCCTTGCTCTTGCACTATTCGCCGCAGGCGCCGGTGCGCCTGGTCGGGCATAGCCTGGGCGGCAATGCCGCCTGCCTCTATGCGGGGGTTCGCCCGGCACGAGTGGCGCAGCTGATCAACCTCGAAGGGTTGGGCCTGCGCCGCTACGCGCCGGACGAGGCTCCCGAACGCTACGCCAACTGGCTGGACCAGCTGCGCGATACGCCGAGTTTCCGTTCCTATCCCGATCGGTCGGCGTTCGCCGCCCGGCTGCAGAAGGAAAACCCGCGCCTGTCCGACGAAAAGGCCCGGTTCCTTGCTCAATGCATGGGCGAGGACGACGGCGCGGGCGGGATACATCTGGCCGCGGACCCCTTCCATCGCTGGGTCAATCCGACGATCTACCGCGTCGAAGAGGCGAAGGCGATCTGGCGCCAGGTGACGGCGCCGGTGCTGTGGGTCACCGCAGCCGACTCCGCCATTTTCAAGCAGCTGTTCGCCATCGACTCGGAGGAGTACCGTAGCCGGATCGCCTGCTTTCGCGAGGTGCGCGAGGTGATGCTGGATGACTGCGGACACAACCTGCATCACGACCAGCCGCAGCAGGTGGCACAACTGATCGAGGAATTCTTCAGCGCATGAAACCGCTCAATGCCGATCTCCACTGTCATTCGACCGTTTCCGACGGGCTGCTGGCACCGGCCGACCTGGTGCGGCGCGCCCACGGCAACGGCGTCGAACTGCTGGCCCTGACCGACCACGACGAACTGGGCGGACTGGCCGAGGCGCGCGCGGCAGCGGACGAAGTCGGCCTGCGCTTCGTCGATGGCGTCGAAGTGTCGATTTCCTGGGGTGACGACCAGACCGTGCATATCGTCGGCCTCGCCATCGATCCGGCGAATCCGGCGCTGGTGGAGGGCTTGCGCCAGGTGCGCAGTGGTCGTGACGCCCGCGCCGGACGCATGGCGGCGGAACTCGACAAGGCGGGCATCCATGGCGCCTATGAGGGTGCCTTGCGCCACGTCGGCAATCCGGCGCTGATCAGCCGTGCGCATTTCGCCCGCTACATCGTCGAGCAGGGACATGCCAGGGACGTCAAATCGGTATTCGATCATTGGCTGGCCAAGGGCAAGCCTGGCTACGTCGAACATTCCTGGGCCTCGCTGGAGGATGCATTGGGCTGGATCGTCGGCGCCGGCGGCATCGGCGTGATCGCCCATCCCGGCCGCTACCGCCTGTCGCGCACCGAGCGGCACGAATTGTTCGGCGCCTTCAAGGAGCTCGGCGGGCGCGGTATCGAGGTGCTCTCGGGTGCGCACAAGGACGACGAGGTGCGCGAGTTCTCGCGCATCGCCCGCGAGTTCGGCTTTCTCGCATCGCGCGCCTCGGACTTCCACGGCCCCGGCGAAAGTTGGATCGACCTGGGCAAAATGCCCGACCTGCCTGCCGATCTGACGCCGGTGTGGTCGCAGCTCTGATTGCCGCGACCTGAAGACATTCATGCCGGCGGCGCAAAGGGCCGTTAAAATTCCGCGCTTCGTCTTCCGTCCTCGGTTTCCGGCATGGCCCAGCTATTCCACATTCATCCCGAGCACCCGCAACCGCGTCTGATCAAGCAGGCTGCGGAGATCGCCAAGAGCGGCGGACTCATCGCGCTGCCCACCGACGCGGCCTACTCGCTGGCCGGCGTCGCGGGTTATGCGCCGCTGCTGGACCGGATCCGCCGCATCCGCGGCGTCGATGAACGCCATCACTTCACCCTGATGGTGCGCGACCTGTCCGAGATCGCCACCTATGCCCGTGTGGACAACAGCCAGTATCGCCTGCTCAAGGCCACCACGCCCGGCAGCTATACCTTCATCCTGGAAGGCACCAGGGAGCTGCCGCGCCGCCTGCTGCATCCCAAGCGCAAGACCATCGGGCTGCGCGTGCCGAATCATCCCCTGGCTCTGGCGCTGCTGGAAGAACTGGACGAACCGCTGCTGACCTCGACCCTGATCCTGCCCGGTTTCGAGGCGCCGCTGGCGGATGCCGAGCAGATCCGCGAGCATCTGGAAAAGCTGCTGGATCTGGTAATCGATGCCGGTCAATGCGGCACGGCGATGACCACGGTGATCAACCTGACCAGCGCCCAGCCGGAACTGGTACGGGCCGGCCAGGGACCCCTGGCGCCCTTCGGGTTCGAATGACGCCGTCTGCTAAAATCGGCCCCTCCCATGAATTTCATCCAGACGCTGGCGATTTCCGCCCTGCCGATCATCTTTGCCATCACGCTGCACGAGGCGGCCCATGGCTATGCGGCGCGGCATTTCGGCGATCCGACGGCCTGGCAGATGGGACGCATCAGCCTGAATCCGCTGCGGCATATCGACATGGTGGGGACTCTGCTGGTGCCGGCGCTGATCCTGCTGATTTCGGCGGGCGGCCTGCTGTTCGGCTGGGCCAAGCCGGTGCCGGTTAACTTTGGCAACCTGCGGCATCCCAAGCAGGACATGCTCTGGGTCGCCGCCGCCGGGCCGGGGGCGAACCTGGCGATGGCGCTGGGCTGGGCACTGGTACTGAAACTGGCGGTCGGCAGTCCGGACATGATGTATGCGGAGGCACTGAAGGAAATGGCGCGGGTCGGCATCAGCATCAATGGCGTCCTGATGGTGCTGAACTTGCTGCCGCTGCCGCCACTGGACGGCGGGCGTATTGCGGTGAGCCTGCTGCCGTCGGGTGCCGCCTGGAAATTTGCGAAGCTGGAACCTTATGGATTCCCGATCCTGCTGGCGCTGCTGTTTCTGGGGGTGCTGGATACGATCCTGCGGCCCCTGTTGCGGGTGTTCAACACCCTGATTCGAACTCTTTTCGGTTTTTGACATGTACGCAGAAAAAGTCCTGTCCGGCATGCGTCCCACGGGACGCCTCCACCTCGGCCACTATCACGGCGTGCTCGCCAACTGGATCAAGCTCCAGCACGAGTACCCCTGCCTGTTTTTTGTCGCTGACTGGCATGCGCTGACCACGGCCTACGACGAGCCGGGTACCATCACCGGCAATGCCACCGACATGGTCATCGACTGGCTGGCCGCCGGCGTCGATCCGTCGCAGGCGACCATTTTCATCCAGTCCAAGGTGCCGGAGCACGCCGAACTGCACCTGCTGCTGTCGATGATGACGCCGCTGGGCTGGCTGGAACGCGTGCCAACCTACAAGGATCAGCAGGAGAAGCTGTCGCACAAGGACCTGACCACCTATGGCTTTCTCGGCTATCCGCTGCTGCAGGCGGCCGATATCCTGATTTATCGTGCCAATCGCGTGCCGGTGGGTGACGACCAGGTGCCTCACGTCGAATTTACGCGCGAGATCGCACGCCGCTTCAATCATCTGTATGGCCGCGAGCCGGGCTTCGAAGACAAGGCGCGCGAGGCAGTCAAGAAGCTCGGCAGCAAGCGCGCCAAGCTCTATGACGAGTTGCGCACGCGCTACCAGGAAAAGGGTGAGGGCGAGGCACTGGAACAGGCCCACAGTTTGCTGAACGAGGCGCAAAGCCTCTCCCTTGGCGATCGCGAGCGGCTGTTCGGCTGGCTGGAAGGCACGCGCAAGATGATTCTGGTCGAACCCGATGCCTTGCTGACCCATGCCTCGCGCATGCCCGGCCTGGACGGCCAGAAGATGTCGAAGTCCTACGGCAACACCATCATGCTGCGCGAGGACACCGAGACGGTCGGCAAGAAGATCCGTACCATGCAGACCGATCCGGCGCGCGTGCGGCGCACCGATCCCGGCGATCCCGACAAGTGCCCGGTGTGGCAGTTCCACCTGATTTACTCCAGCGATGACGTCCGCAGCTGGGTCCAGACCGGTTGCCGCTCGGCCGGAATCGGCTGCATCGAGTGCAAGCAGCCGGTGATCGAGGGCGTGCTGCGCGAGCAGGAGCCGATGCGCGAGCGGGCCAGGATGTACGAGGAAGACCCGCAACTGGTCAAGAACATCATCGCCGACGGCTGCGAACGGGCGCGCAAGCTGGCCCAGGACACCATGCGCGACGTGCGCGAAGCGATCGGACTCGATTACTCGTGATCGACAACGTCCATCCGGATCAGCCGGGCGCGCCTGCCGTCGCCCAGTTGGCTGCCCAGTTCGCCGTAGCGCCAGCGCCGACTCCTGCGCCGGGCGAGGCGCTCGAGCATCACTTGCCGAAAGTCTATGGCGAAGTGATGGCCGAGATGCCGCGCGACCTGTACATCCCGCCGGATGCGCTGGAGATCATCCTCGATTCCTTCGAAGGCCCGCTCGACCTGCTGCTCTACCTGATCCGCCGCGCCAACATCAGCGTGCTCGACATCCCGATGGCGCCGCTCACGGCGCAGTACCTGGTGTACGTCGAGGCGATGCGCAAGGGCAACCTGGAACTGGCCGCCGAATACCTGCTGATGGCGGCGATGCTGATCGAGATCAAGTCGCGCATGCTGCTGCCGCGTCCGCCCAAGGCGGAAAACGGCGAGCCGGAAGATCCGCGTGCCGAGCTGGTACGCCGCCTGATCGAGTACGAGCGCATGAAGGCTTCGGCGGCGAAGCTCGACGAAATGCCGCAAGCCGGGCGCGACTACGAATGGATCACGGTGTGGATCGCCGACAAGGTGGTCGAGCGCCAGCCCGAAGTCAGCCTGCATGACCTGCAGGTGGCGTGGCTGTCGCTGATGAAGCAGGCGCGAATCCATCAGCATCACAAGATCCATCGCGAGGAGTTGTCCGTGCGCGAGCACATGAGCATCATCCTGCGGCGCCTGCAGGGCCGCGGTTATGTGGTGTTCGACCAGTTGTTCGACCTGACGCTCGGTGCCCAGGGCTTGGTGGTGAGCTTTCTGGCCATGCTGGAACTTGCCCGCGAATCCCTGATCGAGATTACCCAGAACGAGGCCATGGCGCCCATTTATGTGAAGCTGCCCGATGCTGCCGCTGTATAAACCCGAAGACTACAAGCGTGTACTGGAGACGGCGCTGCTGGTGGCCAGCGAGCCGCTGCCACTGTCCGAACTGAAAAAGCTGTTCGACCAGGAGTTCGACGACGATACCTGGCGTACACTGCTCGACGATCTGCGCCGCGACTGGTCGAACCGCGGCGCCGAGCTGGTACAGCTGGCCTCGGGCTGGCGCTTTCAGACGCGTCCGGAATACCAGTCCTACATCGACCGGCTGAAGAACGACAAGCCGCCGAAGTATTCGCGGGCGGTCATGGAAACGCTGGCGATCATCGCCTATCGCCAGCCGGTAACACGCGGCGACATAGAAGACATTCGGGGTGTGGCGGTGTCGCCCAATATCCTGAAGACGCTTGAAGGGCGTGGCTGGATCGATGCCGTGGGCCACCGCGATGCACCGGGCCGGCCGGCGCTGTATGCAACCACACGAAAGTTCCTCGATGACCTCGGCTTGCGCAGTCTCACCGAACTGCCGCCATTGACTGAAATTGAAAGGGTGATCGACCTTGGACAATCCGCACTCGCCGAAGCCTCCCCGGAGCAGGCGCCGGGCATCGCAGCTTCCGCCGAGCCCGGCGAACCCGCCGACGGACAACTCCTCCTCGCCGAAGGGGAAGCGGACCCCGCTGCCCCACAAGGCTCCGCGCAAGGCTAGTCCGTTCCGGCCGCCGCAAGGGCCGGTGCGGCCCAAGGCCGATGCGCGCCGCCCCGCGGGCGGCCCGGTGGCGCCGAGTCAGGGCAAGCGCCGTCACGAACCCGCCGTCATCGATCCGCCCAAGCTGCAAAAGGCCCTGGCCGATGCCGGTTTCGGCTCGCGGCGCGAACTCGAAGAATGGATCGCCGCCGGGCGGGTCAGCGTCAATGGTTCGCCGGCCCACATCGGACAGCGCGTCGGTCCCGAGGACAAGATCCGCGTGAACGGCAAGCTGGTGCAACTCAAGTTCCAGTCACGCTTGCCGCGCGTGCTGGTCTACCACAAGCCCGAGGGCGAAATTGTTTCCCGCGACGATCCCGATGGCCGTCCCAGCGTGTTTGCCAAACTGCCGCGGCTCAAGAGCGGGCGCTGGATCTCCATCGGCCGCCTGGATTTCAATTCCTGCGGCCTGCTGTTGTTCACCAACGACGGCAGCCTGGCCAACCGCATGATGCATCCGCGCTACGAAATCGAGCGCGAATACGCCGTGCGCGTGCTGGGCGAGGCAACCCCGGAAATGCTGGAACACCTGCGCCAGGGCGTGCAACTCGAAGACGGTCTGGCCAGTTTCAGCCTGATAGCCGAAGCCGGCGGCGAGGGAACCAATCGCTGGTATCGGGTGATTTTGAACGAAGGGCGCAATCGCGAAGTGCGGCGCATGTTCGAGGCGGTCGGCCTGATGGTCAGTCGGTTGATGCGCGTGCGCTACGGGCCGGTGCACCTCTCGCCGCGCCTCAAGCGCGGCCAGTGCCGCGATCTGGAGCCAGGCGAGGTCCAGGCGCTGCTGAAACTGCTGCCGCCGGACCTGAAGACCACCCCGCGTGGCGGGTTTTCCGCTGAATCCGGTGGGTTTGACGATGGTGGTGAATTCGACGCCGGCGATGACGGCGATCGAATTGATTTGGCAAGGAAATGAGCCCTCTGCTATAATCTTTTGGTTTTGGTTGGTGCCGTTCTTGGGAGATGGGCTTTTTGGCCCATTTTCTATTTGTGCGATGTGTTTGTGAGTTTGTATGCAACTGCTTGATTTGATTGAGACGACTGTGACAGGTTTGGGCTATGAACTGGTTGAATTCGAGACCAGTCCGCGCGCTCGGCTGCTGCGCGTCTTCATCGACCGGCCGGAAAATACACAGGCGGACAAGAGCGGCATCAGCGTGCAGGACTGTGCCGACGTGAGCAATCAGCTCAGCCGCGTGTTCATGGTCGAGAACATCGATTACGACCGGCTCGAAGTTTCCTCTCCCGGACTCGATCGTCCGTTGGTCAAGCCGGCTGACTATCGACGCTTCGCCGGGCAGGAAGTTCAGCTCAAGTTGCGCGTTCCACTGGGCAACCAGCGCAACTTCAGTGGTGTGCTGGAAGGGTTGCAGGAAGAGGGCGGAGTGGAGATGGTCTGCCTGCGGGTGAATGAAACACAGCATCGGTTCGCGCTCGAGAATGTCGATCGTGCACGCTTGGTGCCGAAGTTCTGATTAATGCTGGAGGACTCACATGAGCCGTGAATTGCTGTTGCTGGTCGATGCGCTGGCCCGCGAAAAGAATGTCCCGCGGGACATCGTCTTTGGCGCCCTTGAGTTGGCGTTGGCGTCCGCGACAAAGAAACGCACCAACGACGAAGCAGATGTCCGTGTGGACATCGATCGCGAAACGGGCGAGTACGAGTCCTTCCGCCGCTGGCTGGTGGTTCCCGACGACATGGTCGAGAATCCCGAGCAGCAGATCGGCCTCACGGCCGCCCAGCAGCAGTTGCCCGACATCGTGCTCGACGACTATATCGAGGAAGGCCTTGAACCTATCGATTTCGGCCGCATCGGTGCCCAGGCAGCGAAGCAGGTGATCCTGCAGAAAATCCGCGACGCCGAGCGTGAGCAGCTGCTCAACGATTTCCTCGATCGCAAGGAATTCCTCGTCAGCGGCACCGTCAAGCGCATGGAGCGTGGCAGTGCCATCATCGAGGCCGGCCGCATCGAAGCCCTGTTGCCGCGCGACCAGATGATCCCCAAGGAAAACCTGCGTCCCGGCGACCGCGTGCGTGCCTGGCTGGCGAAGGTCGATCGCCAGGCGCGGGGTCCGCAACTGATCCTGTCGCGCACCGCCCCCGAATTCATCATGAAGCTGTTCGAACTGGAAGTGCCTGAAATCGAGGACGGCCTGCTCGAAATCAAGGCCGCGGCACGCGATGCCGGCATGCGCGCCAAGATTGCGGTCAAGTCGAACGATCCGCGCGTCGATCCGATCGGCACCTGCGTCGGCATGCGCGGTTCGCGCGTCACCGCCGTGACCAACGAACTGTCCGGCGAACGCGTGGATATCATCCTCTGGTCGGCGGATCCGGCACAGTTCGTGATCGGCGCGCTGGCGCCGGCCGAGGTGCAGAGCATCGTGGTTGACGAAGAGAAGCACGCGATGGATGTCGTGGTCGATGAAGACAACCTCGCGATCGCCATCGGTCGCGGCGGGCAGAACGTGCGTCTGGCGTCGGAGCTGACCGGCTGGACTATCAACCTGATGACCATCGAGGAGTCGCAGAAGCGCTCCGAGACCGAACATGGCACGATTCGCGCCCTGTTCATCGAAAAGCTCGACGTCGACGAAGAAGTCGCCAATATCCTGATCGAGGAAGGTTTCTCGACGCTCGAGGAAATCGCCTACGTTCCGCTGGCGGAAATGCTTGAAATTGAGGCGTTCGACGAAGCCACGGTCACCGAGTTGCGCGAACGTGCGCGCAACGTGTTGCTGACCGAAGCCATCGTCGACGAAGAGCAGATGGAAAAGGTTGCCGATGATCTGCTGTCGCTCGAGGGTATGGACAAGCCGCTGGCTGCCAAGCTGGCAAAGAACGGCGTTACCGACCGCGATGGACTGGCGGACCTGGCGACCGACGAGTTGATGGAAATGACCGGCATCGATGCCGAGCGGGCGACGGCGCTGATCACTGTTGCGCGTGCCCACTGGTTCGCCGAAGAAGAATGAGAGGTGCGGCATGGCTTTGATGACAGTTTCGCAATTCGCTACCGAGCTGAAAATGCCGGCGCCTGCCCTGCTCGAACAACTGGCCAAGGCCGGTGTCAGCAAACAGGCCTCCAACGACACGCTGTCGGAACAGGACAAGACGCGCCTGCTTGACTATTTGCGAAAGGCGCACGGTGACACGGCCCCCAAGGCCAAGATCACCCTGACTCGCAAGCAGACCAGCGAAATCCGCGCCTCCGATTCCACCGGCAAGGCGCGCACGATCCAGGTCGAGGTGCGCAAGAAGCGGGTGTTCGTCAAGCGCGATGCCAGCGAACTGGCGGCCGAGGCCGCTGCCGCCGAGGCGGCGGTTGAAGCTCCGGTCGAAGAAGTCGTGTCCGAACCCGTTGCGGTGGTGGTTGCGCCGGAACCGGCTTCCGTTCCCGAAGTGGTGGTGGCGCCGGTCGCCGAGGAACCCGTGGCGGAAGCTGCAGCGGGCGAAGCGCCGGCGAGTGACGCAGCTCCGGTGGTCGCGCCGAGGTCGGTGATCGATCCGGCGCAGCGCGCCCTGCGTGAAGCCGAATCGAAACGTCAAGGCAAGCTTTCCGCGATCCAGGCGGCGGAGTTCAAGGAAAAGAACGAACGCGAAGCCAGGGCCCGTGCCGAAGCCGAGGCCCGCCTCGCCGAGCAGCAGGCGGCATTGGCCGCTGCAGAGGCGAAGAAGGCCAAGGAGGCCGCTGCCGCCGCTGGCGTTTCCGGCACCATCCACAAGCCGGCGGCAAAGCCGGAAGACGGCAAGGCCAAACCGGCCAAGAAGGATGCCTGGAAGGACGATGCCGCCAAGCGGCGTGCGATCAAGACCCGCGGTGACGCGGGCACCTCGGGCTGGCGCGGCTCCAAGGGCGGCGGCCGCCATGGCCGTCACGGCCATGCCGAAGAAATTCAGCCGCAGCAACCGGTCGAGGCCATCGTGCGCGAAGTGCATGTGCCGGAAACCATCTCCGTTGCCGACCTCGCGCACAAGATGACCGTCAAGGCCACGGAAGTCATCAAGACCCTGATGAAGATGGGTTCCATGGTGACGATCAACCAGGTGCTCGATCAGGAAACTGCAATGATCCTGGTCGAGGAAATGGGGCACAAGGCCTTCGCCGCCAAGCTCGACGATCCGGATGCCTTTCTCGCCGATGAAGGCGAGCACAAGGATGCGGTGCAATTGCCGCGCGCGCCGGTGGTCACGGTCATGGGTCACGTCGACCACGGCAAGACCTCTCTGCTCGACTACATCCGCAAGAGTCGCGTGGCACATGGCGAGGCCGGCGGCATCACGCAGCACATCGGCGCCTATCACGTCGAAACGCCGCGCGGCATGATCACCTTCCTCGACACCCCGGGCCACGAGGCCTTCACGGCCATGCGCGCACGCGGTGCCAAGGCGACCGACCTGGTGATCCTGGTCGTCGCTGCCGACGATGGCGTCATGCCGCAGACCAAGGAAGCCATTCATCATGCCAAGGCCGCCAATGTGCCGTTGATCGTGGCGGTGACCAAGATCGACAAACCCGATGCCAATCTGGATCGGGTCAAGCAGGAACTGGTTGCAGAAGGCGTGGTGCCTGAAGAATACGGCGGCGATTCGCCTTTCGTCGGCGTCTCGGCCAAGACCGGACAGGGCATCGACGACTTGCTGGAGCAGGTGCTGCTGCAAGCCGAGGTGCTGGAACTGGTGGCGCCGGTGGATTCGCCGGCCAAGGGCCTCGTGATCGAAGCGCGCCTGGACAAGGGCAAGGGCCCCGTGGCGACCATTCTGGTGCTGTCCGGTACCTTGCGCCGCGGTGACGTGCTGCTGGCGGGCGCGGTATTCGGACGAGTGCGTGCCATGATCGACGAGAACGGCAAGTCGATCGACGCCGCCGGTCCCTCGATTCCAGTGGAAATTCAGGGCCTCACCGACGTGCCGGCTGCCGGCGACGAAGTCATGGTCATTCTCGACGAACGCAAGGCCCGCGAAATTGCCTTGTTCCGCCAGGGCAAGTTCCGCGACGTCAAGCTGGCCAAGCAACAGGCCGCCAAGCTCGAGAACATGTTCGAGCAGATGGCCGAAGGCGAAATCAGAACCTTGCCGCTGATCATCAAGGCCGACGTGCAGGGTTCGCAGGAAGCCCTGGTGCAGTCCCTGAACAAGCTGTCCACCGCCGAGGTCAAGGTCACGGTGATTCATGCCGGTGTCGGCGGCATCAGCGAATCCGACATCAATCTGGCCGCTGCCTCGAAGGCGGTGGTGATCGGCTTCAATACCCGTGCCGACGTCGGTGCGCGCAAGGCGGCCGAGAGCCTCGGGGTCGATATCCGCTACTACAACATCATCTACGCCGCGGTGGATGAGGTGAAGGCCGCCCTGTCCGGCATGCTGGCGCCGGAGAAGCGGGAAGTCGTCATCGGCCTGGTCGAGATTCGCCAGGTGTTCCGGATTTCCCGCATCGGTGCGGTGGCTGGTTGCATGGTGTTGTCCGGAGTGGTCCGGCGCAACGCCTCGGTGCGGCTGCTGCGCAACAACACGGTGGTGCACACCGGGGAACTGGATTCCCTCAAGCGTTTCAAGGACGACGTCCGCGAGGTCAAGGAAGGCTTTGAGTGCGGCTTGGGCCTCAAGAACTTCAATGACATCAACGAAGGCGATCAACTCGAGGTGTTCGAGGTCCAGGAAATCGCCCGCAGCCTGAACTGATCCGCGATGGCCACCAAGCGCGGCTCGGCTCACGGCTATGCGCGTTCCGACCGCGTCAACGAACAGATCCGCCGCGAACTGGCGGATCTGCTGCGTTTTCACATCAAGGACTTGCGCATTGCGCCCAAGCTGACGCTGGTCACGTTGACCGCAGTCGAGGTCACTCCGGACTATGCGCATGCCAAGGTGTTCTATACCTCGCTGGCGGATCCGGCGGCCAATCAACTGATCGACGAAGGACTCAAGCACTCAGCCAGTTTTCTGCGTCGCGAACTGGGGCGCCGGGTACGCATTCATCATGTTCCGGAACTGCATTTCGTGTTCGATCCCTCGGTGCAGGAGGGTGCCCGTCTGTCGAAGCTGATCGACGAGGCAGTCGAATCGGACCAGAAGCCGAACGAGGAGTGAGCGCGCCGCGCAAGCCTCCACGCCGTCGGCTAAACGGCGTACTGCTGCTGGACAAGCCTCTCGGGCTGTCGTCGAATCACGCGTTGCAGGCGGCGCGCCGGCTCTACAGTGCCGAAAAGGCAGGCCATACCGGAACCCTGGATCCCCTGGCTACCGGTCTGCTGCCGCTGTGCTTCGGCGAGGCGACCAAATTCTCCGGCGAGTTGCTCGAAGCCGACAAGCGCTACCTGGCGACGGTACAACTCGGCGTTACCACTGAAACCGCCGATGCCGAAGGTGCCGAACTGGAACGCCGTCCGGTGGCCGTCAGCCGAGAGCAGATCGACCTGACGCTGGCTGCCTTCGTCGGCCAGATCGAGCAAGTGCCACCGATGTATTCGGCACTGAAGCGGGATGGCAAGCCCCTCTATGAATACGCCCGTGCCGGGATCGAAGTGGAGCGGGTGGCGCGCCGGATCAGCATCCACCAACTGCATCTGGTCAATGGCGACGATGGCCTGTCCAATGACCGCTTCGATTTTGAAGTCCGTTGCAGCAAGGGAACCTATGTGCGCACCCTTGCCGCCGACATCGGCGAGCGCTTGGGCTGTGGCGCGCATCTGGCCGCCTTGCGCCGCACCGGCATCGGCGCGCTCGATATCGCCCAAGCGCATACGCTCGCCATGCTCGAAGAACTCGCGGTCGAAGCGCGGGATGCCTTGCTGCTGCCTCCTGATGCCCTGTTGGCCGATCTGGCCGAAGCGCGGCTGGATGCCGCAGAATCGGCCCGGCTGCGGCACGGACAGGCGGTGCGCTGGTCCGCCGAGGAGGGTGCGCGGCTGCGGGTGTATGACAGCGAGCAACACTTCATTGGCGTCGGTCGGCAGCAAGCGGACGGCTGGTTGCTGCCGCAGCGGCTGGTTGCCGGGGGCTGAGCGTAGAATTCGCGCTTGGCCCTTGATCAGACTGCATTCGAGACGCTATAATCCATGGTTCTCCAAGAGCCCAATATCACAGGATCAGCAAGGAAACCACAATGGCCATTTCCACTATCGACAAAGCCAAGATCGTCACCGACTACCAGCGTGCGCAGGGTGACACCGGCTCTCCCGAAGTCCAGGTGGCGCTGCTTACGGCGCGCATCAACGACCTGACGGGTCATTTCAAGGCACATACCAAGGATCATCACTCACGTCGCGGCCTGCTGATGATGGTCAGCCAGCGCCGCAAGCTGCTGGATTACCTCAAGCGCAAGAATGCGGACGGCTATCGTTCGCTGATCGAGCGTCTTGGTCTGCGCAAGTAATTTTTTACCAAGCGCCGTTTCGGGTCATCCCCAACGCGCGATGCGCTTTGCGCCAGATACTGCGCAGGCTTGCTGAACAGGCCGGTACAGCCGTGATGGCTGTACCGGCTTTTATTTATTGCCGAAAGGAATTGTCGTGCTGAATCCGATCAAGAAGAGCTTTGCCTATGGTGACCACACGGTCACCCTCGAAACCGCCGAAATTGCCCGCCAGGCTGGTGGTGCGGTTCTCGTTACCATGGATGACACCGTTGTGCTGGCCACCGTGGTCGGCGCCCTGAACGCCAAGCCGGGCCAGGATTTCTTTCCCCTGACCGTCGATTATCAGGAGCGGGCCTATGCCGCAGGCCGAATCCCCGGCGGCTTTTTCAAGCGTGAAGGCCGTCCTTCGGAAAAGGAAATCCTGACCTCGCGCCTGATCGATCGTCCGTTGCGTCCGCTGTTTCCCGACGCCTTCTACAACGAGGTGCAGGTGGTTTGTACCGTAATGTCGTGCAATCCCGAAATCGACCCGGATATTCCGGCGATGCTGGGGGCATCGGCCGCCATGTCGATTTCCGGCATTCCGTTCAGCGGTCCGATCGGCGCCGCACGCGTCGGCTACATCGACGGCAAGTATGTGCTGTGTCCGACCAAGACTCAATTGCAAAACACCCAGCTTGACCTGGTGGTAGCCGGTACCGCGGGTGCCGTGCTGATGGTCGAGTCCGAAGCCAAACGTCTCTCCGAAGAAATCATGCTGGGCGCAGTCGTATTCGGTCACGACCAGATGCAGGCTGCGATCAAGGCCATCAACGAACTGGTCGAAGCCGCCGGAAAGCCGGAATGGGACTGGCAGGCACCGGCCAAGAACGAGCCGCTGATCGCCCGCGTCGCCGAACTGGCCGAGGCCGACCTGCGTGAGGCCTATCGCATCACCAGCAAGCAGGCGCGTACCCAGAAGACCCGCGAAATCACCAAGAAGACCATTGCTGCCCTGACTGAAGGCGTCGAGAATCCCCCGGATTCCAATCTGGTCGGCAACACCGTGTTCGAACTGGAAGCCAAGATCGTGCGCAACCAGATTCTCAACGGCGAGCCGCGCATCGACGGTCGCGACACGCGTACCGTGCGTCCGATCGTGATCCGCAACGGCGTTCTGCCGCGCACCCATGGTTCCGCACTGTTCACCCGCGGCGAGACCCAGGCGCTGGTCGTCGCCACGCTGGGTACCGGCCGCGACGAGCAGATCATCGATGCGCTGCAGGGCGAATATCGTGATCGCTTCATGCTCCACTACAACATGCCTCCCTACGCCACGGGCGAAACCGGCCGCGTCGGCACGCCGAAGCGCCGCGAAATCGGCCATGGCCGCCTCGCCAAGCGTGCACTGCTCGCCGTGCTGCCTTCGTCCGAGGAATTCGGCTACTCGATGCGCGTCGTTTCCGAAATCACCGAGTCCAACGGCTCGTCCTCGATGGCTTCTGTCTGCGGCGGCTCGCTGGCGCTGATGGATGCGGGCGTTCCGCTCAAGGCGCCGGTCGCCGGCATCGCCATGGGCCTGATCAAGGACGGCGGCCGCTTCGCCGTGTTGACCGACATCCTCGGCGACGAGGATCACCTCGGCGACATGGACTTCAAGGTGGCAGGTACCGAAGACGGTATCACCGCGTTGCAGATGGACATCAAGATCCAGGGCATCACCAAGGAAATCATGCAGGTCGCGCTGGCCCAGGCCAAGGAAGCGCGTTTGCTGATTCTGGACAAGATGAAGAATTCCATGTCGGGCCACCGCGAGGAGGTTTCCACCTTCGCGCCGCGCATGATCCATATCAAGATCAATCCGGAAAAGATTCGCGATGTGATCGGCAAGGGCGGCGCCGTGATCCGTGCGCTGACCGAGGAAACCGGTTGCGTCATCGATATCGAGGACGACGGCTCGATCACCATTTCGTCGGTCAATGCCGACGCCGCGCAGGTCGCCAAGAAGCGCATCGAGGACATTACCGCCGAAGTCGAAGTCGGTCGCATCTATGAAGGCACGGTGCTGCGCCTGCTTGATTTTGGCGCCATCGTCAGCCTGCTGCCGGGCAAGGACGGTCTGCTGCATATTTCGCAGATCGCCAGCGAGCGCGTGAACGCGGTGGCCGATTACCTCAAGGAAGGCCAGATCGTGAAGGTCAAGGTCATCGAGACCGACGACAAGGGCCGTGTCCGCCTGTCGATGAAGGCCATCGCCGCGGAAGCCGCTGCGCCTGCCAGTACCGCCCAGTAACGGCGGGTTTTGTCGGCGACAAAAAAGGACGCCACGGCGTCCTTTTTTTGCGCCGGCGAATTACTTGCCGACCTGCTTTTGGCTTCGGCCGCTACGCTTGACGTTCGCTGCGCTCACGTTAGCCTGCGCCGAAAACAGGCTGGAACTACTTCCCAACCTGTTTTTCGCGGTGCTCTTCCAGCGTCTTGCAGTCGATGCACAGGGTTGCCGTAGGGCGTGCTTCCAGTCGCTTCAGGCCGATCTCGACGCCGCAGGAATCGCAATAGCCGTATTCGCCGCCTTCGATGCGGGCAATCGACTCGTCAATTTTCTTGATCAGCTTGCGCTCGCGGTCGCGATTGCGCAGCTCCAGCGCAATGTCGGACTCCTGACTGGCGCGATCGTTCGGATCGGCGAACACCGTGGCTTCGTCCTGCATGGTGTGCACGGTACGTTCGATATCCTCGCTCAATTCATCCTTGAGTGAGGCCAGGATGTCGCGGAAGTGGGCGAGTTGCTTCGTGCTCATGTAGTCCTCGCCCTTCTTCGGGACGTAGGGCGGGAATTGCTTCTTGTGCAGCAGATCTTCAGCCATTGCAGGGATTCCGTAATTTCGGAGAACCGGCTTTATAAACGAAACGGGGGCTGATCGCAAGTCGGGTATTTGTCGTCCCCATCAAGGTATTCGATTGACCGTCATGGAGCGCCTTCGGTAAAATTACCTTGTTCGGGGTGTGGCGCAGCCCGGTAGCGCGCTTGCTTTGGGAGCAAGATGTCGAGAGTTCGAATCCCTCCACCCCGACCAACTGATCCCCAAGGGTTTCCGTCGCAAGACCGGAACCCTTTTTCGGTCTCGTTTCGTCAGCGGCAGGGTTATCGATATCGGTGATCCGCCCGATTACGGCCGTTTGGATTCTCGCGGTGCCGCTGCGAGACATGGGCAGCGTCATGCTGCTGCGTCTGTCGCAAAGAAAGAGGGCGTTTCATGCAGGCTGGCAGCATATGCACCATGTCTTGCTCAAGGTGGATTGTTCGGTGAATCAGGTCGTCGCGGGCAAGGCCGGCCTTTCGCTCCTGCGTGGCGAGACCGCCATTGCCGCCGGGCGCAACGGAAGCCCTGAAACGGTTATGTCATTTTCATTATTCGGACATTGGGGTGCATATGTTGTCGTACCGGGAAAGTCGCTGCACCTGCAGGCGCTTGCGCGATATCTGATTTCCCCGCTGTCGGCGTGGTATGGCTCCGGCCTGGCATGATGTCGAGCGGGAAGCTGGTTTGTATCCTGCTGCTGTTCAGTCTGGCGCTGATGCCCGCCCAAGCGGCCACACCGTCACCGTCCAAGGCCGAGACCAAGACAAAAGCAGGCGTCAAGGTCACCGCCAAGGCTAAAGTTGCTACCAAGGCCAGGTCCAAAACGGCGGCGAAGGCCAAAACCAAGGCTAAAGCGAGAGCCAAAGCCAAACCACAAATCAAAGCGACCAGAGCAAGCCTTGCTGCCGGTTCCCCAAAACCCTCGGTTGTCGTTATTGCCGACGAAGCGGCGCTGGCCGCGGAAGTGGCGGCCGCGCGCCGGAGCGTGGCCGTCAAGCCGGACGATATCGAGGCCAGAGAGCGCCTGGCGCACGCGGCGCTGGTACTCATTGACTGGCTGCTGGTTGCCGAATCGGTGGGGGATACGGAGAAATCCCGGCGTCTGGCGCGAAGCCTGGGCAGGGACTTGCATGACGTCGGTTGGCGAGTGCAGAAAATGGCGCAAAAAGGTGATTTGAAAGCCAGCCAGGCAACCGGCTATCTCTTGGGGCGCGGCATTCTGTTGCCGAAGGATGCGGAAAAGTCCTGTGCCGCATTTCTTGCGGCGGCGGAGCAACTGGCGCCGGCCGGCTGGTACGCCGCCCAGTGCCTGATGGAGGTTTCGCCCGGCAAGGCCTGGGTGGAAATGCACCGTGCGGCCGAGAGAGGGCACGCGACAGCACAGGAATGGATGGGGCGCAGGTGTCTCGGTGAGTTCGGCGCCATTGAGAGGGACTATGTTTGTGCCCGCTCCTGGCTGGCGCAATCAGCCAGCCAGGGCCGGACGCGTTCGCAGACATTGTTCGCCTACCTGCTGATGGACGGCGAGGGAGGGCCGGTCGATGCGCCCAGGGCCACCCGCCTTTACAAACTGGCAGCAGAACACGGTGATGCCGATGCGCAGAACAACCTGGGCGAGATTTACGAAATGGGCCGCGGCACTGACCGGAATCTGGACGAGGCTCTACGCTGGTACGAAAATGCCGCGGCACGCGGGTTGGGTCCGGCCCAGTTCAATGCGGGCAGACTCTGGGCCATCGGGGTCGGCGAGCGGAAGGATCCGGCAAGGGCGCGCACTTTGCTCGTTCAGGCGGAAGGCAGCGGTGTAGTCCAGGCCAGGCAGGTGCTCGACTGGCTCGATCGACAGAGTCCGCCGGGGTCGGCTACGGCATCCGGCAAGGTTTTTGGGGTGGAGACCGAGGCCACGAGAAAGGATTGAGAACTATGTGATTCCGCTCCCTTTCCCGTCTCCTGTGAACGGAGGCGGCAATGCATTGAGCGCAAACCACATTCCGCCAGGTCAACTCAATGGCATTTCAGGGCGGTGATGAATGCCATTGTCCCTAGCTCTTGCTTCCCAGCATCGACTTCAAATTGGCAAACGGCGAGTGGGTAGCCGCCGTGCCGCCAGCGCCGACTTCTGAACTTCCTGCCGCCGCTTCCAGTTGCCGCTGATGCTCGTTGTCGTGGCAGTAGAGGCAGAGCAACTCCCAGTTGCTGCCGTCGGGCGGGTTGTTCTGATGGTTGTGATCGCGGTGATGCACGGTCAGTTCGCGCAGGTTGGCGCGCGTGAATTCGCGGGCGCAACGGCCGCAGATCCAGGGGTAGATTTTCAGGGCCTGTTCGCGGTAGCCATGCTCGCGGGTCTCGGCATAGCGGCGCGCATCGGCGACGATGCGGTCGAGCTTGCCCGGATTGCCCGATTTCATGCCGCCTATTTTTCCTGCAGGAGATTGTTCAGCCGCTGGGCCCGGCTCTTGGATTCGGCCTTGTTGATCTCGGAGATCTGGCGGCCATAGGCTTCGCGCGCCTCCGGACCCTGCTGGGTGGCCTGGATGCTGCGGATGCAACGCCAGCGCTTGCCGGTCTTGGTGACGATCAGGCGCATTTCGTCGCGCGGATGATGGGTGCGGCAGTGGTAACAGTAAGTCTGTTCGTTGGCCATGGAAATCAACTGGTAGAAGCCGGTAACGAATGCAATTATGCCCCGCCCGGCACCGTTTGTTCCGTCCTGCGCTAAACTCGCCCATCGCGCTTGCCGCGCAGCCGCCCGTAGCTCATCTGGATAGAGCACCGGCCTTCTAAGCCGGGGGTAGCAGGTTCGAGTCCTGCCGGGCGGGCCATTCAAGGGGAGCTCATGAAATCAACGCGTTTTGCCGGCATTGCGGATGCCAAGTCTCGTCTCGGGCAGGAGATCGGCGTCAGCGACTGGCTGCTGATCGACCAGGAACGCGTGAATGCCTTCGCCAAGGTTACTGGCGACGAGCAATGGATACATGTCGATGTGGAACGGGCCAGGCGCGAATCGCCGTTTGGCGGGCCGATCGCGCACGGCTATCTGACGCTGTCCCTGCTGGCCAAGTTCGCTGGAGAGTGCATTGCGGTGGAAGGCAGCAAGCTGGCGGTGAATTACGGCCTCAACCGCGTGCGCTTCGCCGCGCCGGTGAAAGTCGGCAGCCGGGTGCGTGCGAGCTTCGTCCTTGCCGAACTGGAAGGGATTCCCGGTGGCGCACAGATCGTCTGGAAGGCGACGATCGAAATAGAAGGTGGCGAAAAGCCCGCCTGCGTGGCGGAGATGGTGACGCGCTGGTATTTTTAGACCTGCGCCTCCGCGCTGCACCGATGAAGTCCGCGAATGCGCCTGCGTACGTCTGCGTCGCGCGGCACGGCGAAACTGACTGGAACATCGCCGGCATCCTGCAGGGATGGATGGACGTCGAAATCAACGACAAGGGCCGTCGCCAGGCCTATGAGCTGGTGGCCACCTTTTCCACGGTCGGCTTCGCGAAAGTCTATACCAGTCCCCTGATGCGCTCCCGGGAGACCGCCGAGATCATCGCCCGTTCGCTGCGGCTCGACCCTCCGGAGTCGATCGAGGGCCTGAAGGAGCGCAATTTCGGCGCCATACAGGGTATTCCCAAGGCGGAACTGGCTGAATTGAACCCGATATTGCTGCAGCAGATACTCAAACGCAATCCGGCGACGCATTTCGAGCAGGGCGAGTCAATGGATGAATTCGCGGATCGCGTGCTCGACGGGATCGTCGCCGTCGGCAAGCCGAATGCCGGCAAGCGCGTCCTGGTGATTACGCATGGCTGGGTGATGGACGTCATCACGCGCCATATCGCCGGGCTGCCACGCTCGGCGATCCTGAACATGAAGCGCAAGAACGGGGAATGCGTCTGGCTCGACGTCAGGGGAAATTCGATTCGTACCCTGTGACCGGCGAAGACTGCAAAACGCGCCGGAAGACGCGTGGTTGCTGGGTGTGTGGCGGAGAGGGAGGGATTCGAACCCTCGTTAGGATATTATCCTAAACACGCTTTCCAGGCGGGAGATTTTATCTCAATAAAACGCAGTAACCAAGAGGCTTTCAGGGCGTTATCATGTGGCCAAAATGAATTACGGTCACACTTTGGTCACACTTGAGGGCGGCAATGGCAACGATTCGGCAGCGTGCTAGCGGTTACTGGCAGGCGATCATTCGTCGGAAGGGATATCCAGACGAGAGCCGCACCTTCCCGACAAAGACTGAGGCTCAAGCTTGGGCTCAATCGGTAGAGACCGATATGCGCCGAGGGCTGTTTACCAGTACGAGCGCGGCTGAGCGTGCAACGCTTGGCGACTTGATCAAGGACTTCAAAACCGAATTTGCTCCCCACCATTACCGGGTCAGAGAAGATGAAAAGGAGGCATGGCGCTTTCAGCTTGATCGTCTTGATGAGGCACTGGGAGCTTACAGTCTGACAGCCATCGATCAAAAGCTTGTTGCCAAGTATCGCGATGACCGGTTGAAAGGAAATGAAGATCGGCCGCCAGTAAAGGAGAGCACTGTCCGCAAAGAGCTTTACATGCTCAGTAAGCTGCTCGGCTTTGCTCAGACGGAGAAGGGCATTGCTCTGCCGAGAGGC
>JAPTVL010000068.1 GCA_028065725.1 Betaproteobacteria bacterium | reverse complement strand
TGCTGGCGGTCGCCGCCGGCTTCGATGCCGCCGACGAATACTCGCGCCCGCTGGCGCCGCACGGTTTCGACTTCGGCCGCGCGGCCGGCTTCCGCTTCGGCGTGCCGATGCAGAAGGACCTGGAGTTTTTCGGCAACGCCGAGGCGGAGCGACTGTTCGGCGAAGCGGTGGCCAGGATGAAATCACTCGGCGGCACGCCGGTGGCAATCGACCTCGCGCCCTTCCTCGACACCGCGCGCCTGCTCTACGGCGGCCCCTGGGTCGCCGAGCGCTATCTCGCCATCCGCGATTTCTTCGACACGCAGCCCGAGAAAGTCTTTCCGCCGGTGCGCGAAATCATCGCCGGCGGCCGCGACATCGGCGCCGCCGACACCTTCGCCCATCTCTACAAGCTGCGCGCATACAAGCGCGTGTGCGACGCGGTGTGGAACGACATCGACGTCATGCTCACTCCCACCGCCGGCACGATCTATCGCATTGAAGAAATGCAGGCCGACCCCATCCGCCTCAACGCCAACCTCGGCCATTACACCAACTTCATGAACCTGCTCGATCTGGCCGCCACCGCCGTGCCGGCCGGGTTCCAGAACGACGGCCTGCCGTTCGGCGTGACGCTGATTGCGCCGCCGCACCAGGACGGTCCGCTGCTGCACCTGGCGTCCAAAATGCAGCAGGCGCTGGGCGGCAAGCTGGGTGCCACCGAGCACCCGCTGCCGCCGGCCGGGAAACTGAACCTGTTGGCGGACGGCCAGGTCCGCGTCGCCGTCGTCGGCGCCCACCTCTCCGGCCTGCCGCTCAATCATCAGCTCACCGAGCGCAACGCACGTTTGGTGAGTGCGACGCAGACCGCGCCCACCTACCGCTTCTACGCCCTGCCCGACGGCAAGCGCCCCGGCCTGATCAAGGTGGAAACGGGCGGCGCATCCATCGCCTGCGAAGTCTGGGAAATGCCCGCCAGCCAGTTCGGCTCCTTCGTCGCCGGCATCCCCGCGCCGCTCGGTATCGGCAAGCTGGAACTGGCCGATGGATCGGTGGTGAACGGGTTCATCTGCGAAGGCATCGGGGTGGCCGATGCGAAGGATATTACGGCGTTCGGGGGATGGCGGGCGTGGCTGGTTGCGAAATGACTGAAAGCGACCCTAAGCGGAGGTTCGAGCGGGACGCGGTGAACCGTCTCAATGTCGACCTGAGCTGACGGTGAATCTGATGCCTTGACCGTCTGCTAAGCAGCGGTTGCGGACTCTCAGTGGGAGGTCTCAAACGCCAGCTTACACACAGAAAAGGGACTATTTGTAAGCTTTCTGAGCCCGGTACAACATCCGCCTTCAACGCGCTGCTCATGCCGCGACTGGCTAACTTTAAGCAACAAGCTTCCGCAGAGCACGGTGCGATCCCCTCGTGTGGTATCGTGTTAACGTGAAAACATCAAAGCCACCTGAACGTAAACCGCGCGCCACAACCACTGGCACGCTTGTTGGCACGCGCTTTCAGCCTGACCTGCTAGAGGCGGTCGACCTCTGGAGAAAGGCGCAGCCCGACCTTCCCACGCGGCCAGAAGCCGTTCGGCGACTTGTTGAACTTGGCATGCGAGACGCAGATAGCACGCTTGGTCGCTCGGTGTCGCCTGCCTTTAAATCGGGTGAGACAAGCATATGAAGTTGCTCAGCCCACTCAGGTATCCCGGCGGCAAGGCCGGGCTTGCCCCCTTCCTCACCGACGTCCTGGACCTCAATGGCATCCGCGGAGTTGATTACTTCGAGCCATATGCAGGCGGGGCGGGCGCTGCCCTGGCGCTGCTTGCCGATGGGGTTGTGCGACGTATCTCCATCAACGACGCCGATTTCCGAATCTACTCGTTCTGGCGGACCGTCCTCGATGAGCCTGAGTGGTTCGTCGATAGGATCATGACCGCGAAGCTTGACTTGCAGGAGTGGAAGGGACTGCGTGAGACATGCCTCTCTCCCGATGGCAAGGAGATGAGGGACGTTGGCTTCGCGGCCTTCTACATGAACCGCTGCAACCGATCTGGCGTTCTCAACAGTGGCCCGATTGGCGGATACGAGCAAGCCGGTGAATGGCGGTTGGACGTTCGCTTCACCAAGCCTGCTCTTGCTGAACGCGTACTCGAGATCGGCAAGCTGCGCGAGCAGATCGATGTTAGCAACTTGGATGCAGTCGTGTTCTTGAAGGAGAAACTGCCGAGTGGCAATGGGCGCAAGAGCGCGTTCGTGTATCTGGATCCGCCCTATGTCGAGAAAGGCCAGCGTCTATATCTCAACGCCTACGAGCCTGACGATCATGGGGAAATCTCGATGTACATGGCCCAGCAGAAGATCCTGCCTTGGGTGATGTCCTATGATGACGCCGAGCTCGTGAGGCGCCTGTACAAGAATCAGCAGATTGCGCTGTTGCCGATCAACTACTCGCTTCAGGAGAAGCGAGCGACCAATGAATTGGTCATTGCGCCGCATCGAATGCGTCTGCCCCGAACGATGAGAATCGGCGCCAGAAAATTCGAGTTCAAAGAGATCACCCCAAGGAACATAGCGTGAACAAAGCTCTCAACGTAGTTCTGACCAAAGTCTCGGATTTGCACTTTGATTACGAGAACCCACGCTTAGCAGAGTACGGGATTACTAAGGCCACGCCCGAGGACGAAATACTCAAAATCCTTTGGGAGGCGATGGATGTCCGAGAGTTGGTCCAATCCATTTCCGCGAGCGGATTCTTCCCCCATGAGGCTTTGATCGTCGCCAAAGAAGACGGTAGGAACATCGTCATCGAGGGGAACCGGCGCCTGGCAGCCGTGAAGGTGCTGCTGGGGGGCGACAAGAACAAGGAACTCGGATGGGCCGTCCCCGCGCTTTCTAAAGAGGCGCGCGCGGACCTTGAAACCGTTCCAACGATCTTCTCGACGCGGGAAGATGCTTGGCGTTTCCTTGGGTTCAAGCATGTCAACGGGCCGGCGAAATGGAGTAGCTACGCGAAGGCTTCCTACATTGTCACCGTCCACAAGACGTTTGGCATCCCCTTGGCTGATATCGCCAACCAGATCGGTGACCGACATAACACAGTTCAACGTCTGTATCGCGGCCTGATGGTCCTCGAGCAGGCTGAGCGCGAGGGCGTGTACAACCGAGAGAACGTCTTCAGAACTCGACTGGCGTTTTCGCACCTATACACTGGCCTGGACTACGAAGGCATCAGCAACTTCCTGAGCGTTGCGCCAAAGGAGAAGGAGACCGTGTCTCCTGTGCCGAAGGAGAAGCTCAAGGAACTGAAAGAGCTCTGCGTTTGGCTCTATGGCGATCGCTCGCAGAATCTCCCACCTGTGGTTGAGACGCAGAACCCGCACCTGCGGATGCTAAATGCAGTCGTGGCGAATCGTGAGGCTATTGCGGCCTTGCGAGCTGGTGAGGACCTGAACAAGTCGTACGAGATTTCTCGACCCGCGACGTCGGTCTTCGAGGAGGCGCTGTTGGCGGCAAAGCGTGAGCTGACTACTGCTCGGGCTGCACTCTCTTCCGGGTACGACAACTCTCACGAGCTGCTGAAGATCGCAGGATCTATCGCAAACATGGCCGATGATCTCTACACCGAGATGGAACGAAAGGCGAACCCCAACCAAAAAAAGCCCCGTATCGCTGAGTAGCCATGTTTAAGCTTCCTGCACTCCCGTCTCCTCGGGCAGACGTACACGAACTCGCGGACTTCGCCGAACTCATGGCGTGGCAGAACGATTCAGTGTCGGCACGCGAGATCCTTGCCTACTTGGGCCGTACCGGCGACAACGAGTACAACGAGGGCGTGAACGACGAGGACGACATCAACGCAGACGCGTTGGACGACGTGATGATAGAAATTGATCGTCGCAGCAAATCATGCGTTGGAGGCTACCCCTTCGCGCTGGACCTGAAAGGGACGGTTCTGCGGCACGATCCCAGCGACTTTTCTGAACGCGCTGTCGTTTACCGCTACTTGCTACTTAGCACGCGGCTCAACATGACGGCCGACAAGGTGCAAGCGGACATCGATGGCACCGGTCTTCTGGAGGAGATATCGGCTGCCGTGCTTCGCTGCTATCTCGGCTATAACCGCGCACAGTCCGTGGTCTTCGGCACGGCGATCGGAGGCACGTTCCGCGACAAGGTCGACGCGCTCTGTGGAGCCCTCGGAGAAGGTGGCGGCTTCGAGGCCTTGGATCCTGGTCCGGTCAATGCCAACGACGACCGGCTTGATTCAGCGGCATGGATTCCGTTCTCAGACAAGCGTGGAGGGAAGCTGATCATCTTCTGTCAATGCAAGACCGGATCCAACTGGAGGGAGCACACGACACAGCTTCAGCCCGATGCCTTCATCAGACGGTGGATGAAGCATCGCACCTTCCTCGTGGTACCTGTTCGCGCCTTCTGCGTATCCGAATCAACCTGTCCTAACCATTGGGGGGGTCTCGTCAGCTATGCAGGTCTTTTGTTTGATCGTTTGAGGCTCGTGGACTTTCTAGACCGCATCGAGCCCGATCTGCTCAAGCGCATTCGGACCTGGAACGAGTCAGCAGCTGCGGTCGCGGCCAAGGCCATTAACTGATCTGCGCAGCTGATCACAACTCGGAACGCCGGCGCAGCTCAACTGGGCGAGCATCTCCTCGACGCGCGTAATAGGGCGTAATAGGGGACGTACCACGGTTTCTCCCGGTGCCAGCGCTCAAGTCGGGAGCCGATCGTAACCGAGAGGGAGGATGACCGACCGTAATTGGCCGAAACCAGCCGAGCCTTTGCGCGCGGCTAATGCCACTGGCGCTGATCTTCTTGATCTTCCGCTTCTGGCCGCTTGAGACTGTCAGTTCAGAACCATCTGTAATCGGACTACTGCGCCGCACACGCCTTTATTCTTTCTTCTTGTAATACCCCACCAACTCCCCCTGCACCAGGATATGCCCCTGCATCGCCTTTTCCAGCACGGCCTTGGTCGCCGGCTGGAGAACCGGCAGGACGGTGTCGAGCGCGTACAACTTGTGAACATAGCGATGGCGGCCGATGGGCGGGCAGGGGCCGCCGTAGCCTTCGCGCTGCCAATCGTTGAGGCCTTCGCGTGTGCCGGGCGGCAGATCGGCACGGGCCACGCCGGCAGGGAGGCCGGTGGTGTCGGGAGGGAGGTTGTAGAGCACCCAGTGCACCCAGGTCATCTTCGGCGCGGCCGGATCGGGGGCGTCGGGGTCGTCGACGATCAGCGCCAGGCTTTGGGTGCCGGCCGGTACGCCGGACCACGCCAGCGGCGGTGACTGGTCGCGGCCTTCGCAGGTGTGGAGGCTGGGGATGTCGGCATGGTGGGCGAATGTGCTCGAGCTCAGTTTCATGATCGTGTTCCTTTCCGCAGCGCACGCCATGCCCATGCTCAAGACAAGCATGGCGAAGCATCTGATCGGATTGTGGGTGGGGGCGGCAATGGCGATCCCTTCCTTCGAGCTTGAACTATAGGTGCCATAAGCCGGCCATGGGCTGCAGTGATTCCCCGAGAAAACGCGTCGATGCGACGTCGCACCAAAGCGGCCGCACGCGCCCGAGTTGTGCACAAGTGTGGCGCATAGTCTGTTCCGTTCCCGGACGCCATCCCGCGTAAACCGGTCGATTGCGCGGGATGGCGTGATGGCAGGCTTCTTGCTGTGGAGCTCCTGATTTTTCAACGAGGAGCCAGGTATGAGCACGAAGTTGAAGTCCAGTTTGGGCCCCCTGCATCTTTGGGGCATCGCAGTCGGTCTGGTGATTTCCGGTGAATACTTCGGCTGGAGCTATGGTTGGGGCGCTGCGGGCACGCTGGGCTTCCTGGTGACCACCCTCCTCGTGGCGACCATGTATGCCGCATTCATTTTCAGCTACACCGAACTCACTGCCGCCATTCCCCATGCCGGCGGCCCCTTCGCGTACAGTCACCGCGCCTTTGGCCCGGCAGGCGGGCTGATCGCCGGGCTGGCGACGCTGATCGAATTCGTGTTTGCGCCACCGGCCATCGCTTTGGCCATCGGCGCCTATCTCAATGTGCAATTCCCGGCGCTCGATCCGAAGACCGCGGCCGTGGGGGCCTACATCGTCTTCATGGGGCTCAATATTCTGGGGGTCCGTATCGCTGCGACTTTCGAGCTGATCGTCACCGTGCTCGCGGTGATCGAACTGCTGGTGTTCATGGGGGTGGTGACGCCGGGGTTCAGCGTCAGCAATTTCGTGCTCAACGGCTGGGCCGGACAGGACCAGTTCAGCGGCGCGGCGCTGGCCGGCATCTTCGCGGCGATCCCCTTCGCGATCTGGTTCTTCCTGGCCATCGAGGGCGCGGCGATGGCGGCCGAGGAGGCGAAGGATCCTCGGCGCACCATTCCCGTCGCCTACATCAGCGGCATCCTCACCCTGCTGGTGCTGGCCTTCGGTGTGATGATCTTCGCCGGCGGCGTGGGCGACTGGAAGGCGCTGTCCAACATCAACGACCCGCTGCCGCAGGCCATGAAGGCGGTCGTCGGCGAGCGTTCCGGATGGCTGCACATGCTGGTGTGGATCGGCCTGTTCGGTCTGGTGGCGAGTTTCCACGGCATCATCCTCGGCTACTCGCGCCAGTTCTTCGCGCTCGCCCGGGCCGGCTACCTGCCCGCCTATCTGGCCAAGCTGCATCCGCGTTTCCAGACCCCGCACCGGGCGATCGTCGCCGGTGGCCTGATCGGCATCGCCGCCATCTACAGCGACGGTCTGATCAACCTGCAGGGCATGAGTCTCACCGCCGCGATGATCACCATGGCGGTGTTCGGCGCCATCGTCATGTACATCATGAGCATGCTGAGCCTGTTCAAGCTGCGCCGCAGCGCACCCCTGATGGAGCGCCCGTTCATGGCGCCCGGCTATCCGGTGGTGCCTGCCGTCGCCCTGGTGCTGGCGGTCGTCTGCCTGATTGCGATGGCCTGGTTCAACGCCGTGATCGGCCTGGTGTTCGTCGGTTTCATGGCCGTCGGCTACGGCTACTTCTACTTCACCGCACACCAGCGCGCCGCGGCGCCGGAAGACACCCTGCTGGAGGGAGCCTGATCCCGGGCTCGGGCTGAACCATGGCTTACCGCAGCACCGTCGGCATGAACGGCCATGTCTTCGCCGACCTGCGCGAAGTCATGGCCAAGGCCAGCCCGGCCCGTTCGGGCGATTACCTCGCTGGCCTGGGGGCGGGCAGCTACGAGGAACGCATGGCGGCGCGCATGGTGCTCGCCGACCTGCCGTTGCGCACTTTCCTCGACGAGGCGCTGATTCCCTACGAAACGGACGAGGTCACGCGCCTGATCGTCGATCGCCACGATGCGGCGGCCTTCGCCCCGGTCAGCCACCTGACGGTCGGCGATTTCCGCAACTGGCTGCTGCTCGACAGCACCGACAGCGCCGCGCTGGCCGCGCTGGCGCCGGGCATCACGCCCGAGATGGCGGCGGCGGTGAGCAAGCTGATGCGCAACCAGGACCTGATCCTGGTGGCCCGCAAGTGCCGTGTGGTGACCCGCTTCCGCAACACCATCGGCCTGCCCGGCCACCTCGCCGTACGCCTGCAGCCCAACCACCCCACCGACGACCTGCGCGGCATCGCCGCCAGCCTGCTCGACGGGCTGTTGTACGGCGCGGGCGACGCGGTGGTCGGCATCAACCCGGCGAGCGACTCGCTGGGCGCGATGCATGCCCTGTGGCAGATGCTGGACGAAGTGCGCGCGCGCTTCGACATCCCGATGCAGAGTTGCGTGCTCACGCATGTCACCAGCCAGATCCAGGCGATCGAGCAGGGGGCGCCCATCGATCTCGTGTTCCAGTCGATCGCCGGTACCGAGCAGGCCAATTCGAGCTTCGGCGTCTCGCTCGCCCTGCTGCGCGAGGCGCACGAGGCGGCGCTGTCGCTCAAGCGCGGCGCGCTGGGCGACAACGTGATGTATTTCGAGACCGGCCAGGGCAGCGCGCTCTCGGCCGGCGCCCACCACGGCGTCGATCAGCAGACGTGCGAAGCGCGGGCCTATGCGGTGGCGCGCGAGTTCCGGCCCTTGCTCACCAACACCGTGGTCGGCTTCATCGGCCCGGAGTACCTGTACGACGGCAAGCAGATCATCCGTGCCGGCCTGGAGGACCACTTCTGCGGCAAGCTGCTGGGCGTGCCCATGGGCTGCGACGTGTGTTACACCAACCACGCCGAGGCCGACCAGGACGACATGGATACCCTCATGACCCTGCTCGCCAATGCCGGGCTGAACTTCATCATGGGCATTCCGGGTGCCGACGACATCATGCTCAACTACCAGAGCACGTCCTTTCACGATGCGCTCTATCTGCGCACCCTGCTGGGCCTGAAACGGGCGCCCGAATTCGACGCCTGGCTGACGCGCATGGGCATTGCCGATACGCATGGCCGGCTGCGCGAGGTGGGGCGCGAGCACAGCCTGTTGCGCGAATTGCCCATCCTGCGCGCGGCATGACGACAAAACCGTCGCCGCCCTCTCCCGTGCCCCTGGTGCAAGACAATCCGTGGGAATCCCTGCGGCGCCACACCGCGGCCCGCATCGCCCTCGGCCGGGTGGGATCCAGCTTGCCCACCGGCGAGGTGCTGCGCCTTGGGCTGGCCCATGCCCAGGCGCGCGATGCGGTACATCGGCCGCTCGATTTCGACGCGCTGCAGCGTGAACTGCAGGGGGACGGTTGGCCGGTGCTGCGTGCGCATAGCCAGGCACCCGACCGCCAGACCTATCTGTTGCGTCCGGACCTGGGACGCCGCCTGCTGGAAGCGGACGGGGCGGCGTTGCGCACCCGGCGCGCGGCGGCGGAATTGGCGATCGTCGTGGCCGACGGCCTGTCGTCCTCCGCCGTGCAGCAACACGCGCAACCCCTGCTTGCGGCTTTCCGCGCGTGCTTCGACACCGACTGGGCGAATACGCCGGTGGTGCTGGTCGAGCAGGGACGGGTCGCGGTCGGCGACGCAGTCGGCGAGGCCTTGCGCGCCCGGCTGGTCGCGGTGCTGATCGGCGAGCGGCCCGGGCTGAGCTCGCCTGCCAGCCTGGGCGTTTATCTCACGTTCGCACCGCGCCAGGGGCGCATGGACAGCGAGCGCAACTGCATTTCCAACGTGCGGCCGGAGGGCCTGGCCTATCCTATGGCGGCCCATAAGCTCGCCTATTTGTGCCGGGCCGCGCTGCGTCTCCAGCTGACCGGCATCGACCTCAAGGACGACAGCGACCTGCTGACACCGCCGGCGTGAGTCGCGGGCAGCCGTGTCCCGCGCGGCCTTTCGGGAAAACCGGAAAAAAATAGCGCGCCAATGGCGCGCTATTTCGTCCTCGATGCGTCGAGGCTTATTTCGAGGCGGATGCCGCGGCCGGGCTGTGGAGCAGGGCGGATAGGAAGGCCTGATCCTCGAACAGCATTTTCATGCCGCCTTCGAGGTCCCGCTCCATCGCCATCCTGGCGTTGTTGCCGCTTGCGAGCTGGGTGTTCTTCTCCATGCCCTGGGCGACGATCTGCTTCGAGTACAGCAGGGCGCCGTTCTTCGATTTCACGCTGACCGACAGGTTGAGGTCGGCCACGGCGTCGCCGGCGAAGAAGCCCATCTTGTGATCGTTGTAGAAGCGGGTGATGTCGGCGGCGATATCGACCCGTGCCGCGTCCGAACCGGGCTGGAAGCCGCGCGCCTGAAGCTCCTTCTCGATGGCGCGGCGCACGGTGACGGCGACATCCTCGGCGGCGGTGATGGGGGCCATCTCCATGCCGTAGCCGTTCTTCTTGCTGCTGACCTTGCTGCGGTCGAGCCGCTGGTCGGTGACCCGCACGTTCACGGCCACGTTCTCGGCGCCCGCGATTTTGGCGACGCCGGCCTGCTGGACGTAGCCGATCTCGACCTGCTCGGTGGTGAGGGCGCAGCCCGACAGGCCGGCCATGGCCACGCAGCATGCGAGGGCCAGTGTTTTTCCGTTCATGTTGATTGATTCTCCCCGTTGAAATGACGATGCTGATTTTTCAGCGCGGCCATTATGCGTGCCCGATCCGCCGCTTCACAAGTGCATTCGCGCTGCCGGGCCGTTGCAGGAGAGGTGTGCGGCCGGATTATTGCGTGTCCAGCATCAGCCGCCGCGCGCCCAGCCGCGTGGGTCGCCACCCCAGCCGGTCGTAGAAGGCGAGCGCCGGTGCGTTGTCGAGGTCGACGAGCAGCTGCGCTCTGACGGCGCCCTGACTGCGTGCCCAGGCCAGCACGGCGTCGAGCAGTGCACGGCCGAGACCGCGGCCGCGCCAGTCTTCGTGTACCACCACGTCCTCGATCCAGGCCGAAGGCGCGCCTTCCGCAGTGGAGATCACCAGTTGCCCCGTCCCCATGCCGACGGCACGCGAGGCCTGATCGCGCGCGATTGCGATGTGGCCGGCGGACGAGGCGAGCAGCGCGGCGAGGCCGCGACGCTGCTTGTCGATGTCGGGCGTGAAGTCCTGTTCGATGGAAAACAGCACGCCGAGCAGTTCGATCAGCTCGGGAATGTCGGCCTCGCTGGCCGGGGTGATCGTCACGTTCTTCATGTCTCGACCGGGGTGGGGTAGACGAGGGTGGCAAGGAAGCGGATCGGCAGCTCGATCAGCTTTTCCGGGCCGTGCGGCACCTCGCCGCGGAAAGTCAGCGCGTCGCCCGGCGTCAGCAGATAGGTGTGCTGGCCGTGGCGGTATTCCATGCGCCCCTCCAGCATGTAGAGGAACTCGGTGCCGGGATGCTCGAACACCGGGAAGGTCGCGTCCGGCGAATCGATGGTGATGAGGAAGGGCTCGAACAGCTTGGTCGGGCCCTGCTCGTGCGCCAGCAGGTGATAGGTGTGGCCGCGTTTGGTGCCGCGCCGCACGACTTCCATGCCTTCCCCCTTCTTCACCAGCTGGGCGCTGCCTTCGGGCACGTCGTAGTTGCGGAACAGGGTGGACAGCGAGACGCCGAGCGCCTGCGCCAGGCGGTGGAGGGCGTCGAGGCTGGTCGCGGTCTGCGCGTTCTCGATCTTGGACAGCATGCCGCGGCTGATGCCGGCGCGATCGGCGACTTCGGCGATGGTGAGGCCGTGGCGCTGGCGCAGGTCGCGGATGGCGTTGCCGAGATAGCGTTCCAGCGTGCCGGTCGCCGCTTCCGGCGCTTCCGGGTCGAGGGGGGCGGGCGTAGTGCTCATGGGGGGATTATGGCATGGGCAAAAAGATTCATGAAAAGAAAAATAGTTGACCTGAGTTAATCGTGTGATGCATCATGTGAACAAATGTTTCTTTGTGGGAAAACACGATGCTCGCCGCCCGCCGCTACACCCTGACGCTGTCCTGCCCCGACCGGGTCGGCATCGTCGCTGCCGTGAGCGGGCTGATCGCACAGCATCAGGGCTGGATCGTCGAGGCCAGCCATCATGCCGACGAACCGGCGAAGCGCTTTTTCATGCGCCAGGAAATCCTCGCCGACTCGCTGCCTTTCGACCTCGCCACGCTGAAGGAGAAGTTCGCGCCGATTGCCAGCGAGTACGGCATGGACTGGCGCATCAGCGATTCGGCGGCGAGGAAACGGGTGGTGATCCTGGTATCGAAGCAGGAGCATTGCCTGTACGACCTGCTGGCGCGCTGGCAGTCGAAGGAGCTGGACATCGAGATTCCCTGCGTGATCTCCAACCACGAGACCTTCCGCGGCTTCGTCGAATGGCACGGCATCCCGTTCCACCACGTGCCGGTGACGCCGGACAACAAGAGCGCCGCCTACGCCGAGGTGCAGCGCCTGTTCGAGTCGGTGCGCGGCGACACCATGGTGCTGGCGCGCTACATGCAGATCCTCTCCCCCGAGCTGTGCCGCGCCTACCCGGGGCGGATCGTCAACATCCACCACAGTTTCCTGCCCAGTTTCGTCGGCGCGCGTCCCTACCACCAGGCCTACGAGCGCGGCGT
>JAPTVL010000109.1 GCA_028065725.1 Betaproteobacteria bacterium | reverse complement strand
ATCATCATCGCCATCTTCGTCGTCGGCATCGTCGGACTGCTGCTCGAACAGCTGCTGATGCTGATTGCGAAACGTTTCAGCTACGATTGATTGGGAGTCAAACATGCAAAGCTACGTCCAGATCGAGAACGCCGGCATGGTGTTCAGCACCAAAAAAGGCAAGTTCACCGCGCTCACCGACATCAATCTCCATGTCGATCAGGGCGAGTTCATCGCACTGATCGGCCATTCCGGCTGCGGCAAGTCGACGCTGCTCAACCTGGTGGCCGGTCTGCTCGACGCCACCGGCGGCGTACTGCTGCTTGCCAACAAGGAGATCAATGGGCCGGGGCCGGAACGCGGGGTGGTGTTCCAGAACCATTCACTGCTGCCCTGGCTCACCGCATTCGAGAATGTCTACCTTGCGGTGGAAAAAGTCTTCGGCGGCAGCGAATCGAAAAAACAGCTGAAGGCACGCACCCAGGCCGCGCTGGAACTGGTGGGGCTGACCCACGCCGCGGCCAAGCTGCCGGGCGAAATCTCCGGCGGCATGAAGCAGCGCGTCGGCATCGCGCGCGCGCTGGCGATGGAGCCGAAAGTGCTGCTGATGGACGAGCCCTTCGGCGCACTGGACGCCCTGACCCGCGCCCACCTGCAGGACGAACTGATGAAGATCGTCGCTACAACCAAGAGCACGGTCATCATGGTCACCCACGACGTCGACGAAGCAGTGCTGCTGTCCGACCGCATCGTGATGATGACCAATGGTCCGGCCGCCACCATCGGCGAGATTCTCAGCGTCGACTTGGCGCGTCCGCGCGACCGTCTGGCGCTGGCGCACGATCCGCACTACCACGACCTGCGCAGCCGGGTGCTGGAATTCCTGTACAGCCGCCAAATGCGGCCGAAAGAGGCGGCCTGATCCACGCATGGCGAGTCCCAGCACGCTTGCCGTCATCGAACGCTATGAAGAATACCGTCACGCGCTGGATGAGTTGATCGGGTCCATCGTCACCGGCATCGCCAGCCCCGCGCTGTTCGACGATGCGGGCGCGCGCGGGCAGGCAGTGCGCTGCGCCGGTCGCCATTACCCTTTCATCGATCTGCTTTATTTGCTGGATGCCGCCGGCGTGCAGCTCACGCCCAACCTGCCGGTGCGCAAGGGACACCCGGCCGGTGGACAGGGACTGGGGGCCAGCCGCGCCCAGCGCCCGTATTTCGTGCTGGCATACGACCGGCCGGACGGCGTGGCGATCACCGCGCCATATCTCTCCAACGCCAGCGGCCTGCTTTGCATCACCGCCATCGTCCGTATAGCCCACCCCAATCAAAGCGGCGGACAGGACACCGGTTATCTGGTGCTGGACATCGACCTCGCCGAAGCCGTGGCTTTCCTGATGGGCGATGCCTCGCGCAAGCGCTTCGTGCCGTTTTTCAAGAGTGTATACAGCGTCATCGTCGCTGGACTGTTCGCGGTGGTGCTGCTGCTGGGCTATGCAGCATTGAAGGAACTGGCCGAAATATTCGGTTCCGCCGAGGCCGCCGCCGACCTGCATCTGAAACCCTTTGGCGTGATCATTTTCCTGACGCTGGGGCTGGCAGTCTTCGATCTCGGCAAAACCATCCTCGAAGAAGAAGTGCTGATGCACAAGGACGTGTATCGCCACAGTTCGACTCGCCGCACCATCACGCGCTTCATGGCGGCGATCCTGATCGCGGTGTCGATCGAGGGCCTGCTGCTGATGTTCAAATCCGCCGTCGGCGACGGCGAGCACGTCATGGACGGCGTATGGGTGATGCTGGCCGCAGTCGGCCTGCTTATCGGACTGGGCCTGTACGTGTACCTTGGGGCACGCGCAGAACAATTGCTCTTGAGTCAAAAACCAAAAACAGGCACGATGAAGACCGACTGAAGAACTTCCCCCACGACATGACTTACTGCGTTGCCATCAAGACCGACAGCGGACTGGTTTTTGCGTCCGACTCGCTCACCAACGCGGGGATCGATCACGTCAGCACCTATTCCAAGCTGCACACCTTCGTGCAGCCTGGAAACCGCATGTTCGTGCTGCTGGCCGCCGGCAATCTCGCCACCACGCAGGCCGTGGTGAAGCGGCTGCGCGACGACTGCCAGCTCGGCAACCTGCCATGCCTGAGCACCATCGCGTCGATGAGCGACGCGGTCGATTACGTCGGTTCGATCTCGGCCGACATACAGCGCACCCAGGCCGCGCGCGACACCGCCACCACCAACTTCGAGGCCACCTTCATCTTCGGCGGCCAGATCGCCGGGCAGACACCCGAAATTTACATGATCTACCCGCAGGGCAACCACATCCACGAATCGGCTGCGCATCCGTTTTTGCAGATCGGAGAGACCAAGTACGGCAAGCCCATCCTCGACCGCGTCATCCGCCCCGACACCCCGCTCGAACAGGCCGCCCGCTGCGCACTGGTATCGATCAACTCGACCATCCGCTCCAACCTCACCGTCGGCCCGCCGGTCGAACTGCTGATCTATTCTGCCAACGCGCTCGACGGCGGCCGCCGCCTGCTGTTTTCCGAAGACCATCCCTATTACCGTGCGCTGGGCGATGCCTGGAACGAAGGCCTGCGCCAGGCGCTGAACAACCTGCCGCCCTTCGAATGGGAAAACCAGCCGCAGCCGCTGCAGGTGGTGGCGAGCAATACGAGCGGGCAGATGCAGGGATAAACAAGGAGGCCCGGAGTGCCCCGCCCAGTGCCGCCCATCCCCTGAATCCTGCCCCACCCTCTTGGCTCATCCCTTGCTTGTAACAGACAGCCCCCACCCTGTCTGTTGCCATGAGCATCCACGTCGCGCTTCGCCACACCACCGTCTACAGGTTCGACCGCCGCGTGACCCTGAGCCCGCACGTGGTGCGGCTGCGTCCGGCGCCGCATTCGCGCACGCCCATCCTCGCCTACACGCTGAAGATCGCGCCGGAGAAGCATTTCATCAACTGGCAGCAGGATCCGTTCGGCAATTACCTGGCGCGGCTGGTGTTCCCCGAGGCGACGCGCGAGTTCTCGGTCGACGTCGAGGTGATCGCCGACCTCACGGTGATCAACCCCTTCGATTACTTCATCGAGGACAGCGCAGAGTACTGGCCGTTCGACTACGATGCGGCGCTGAAACGCGAGCTCGCGCCCTACCTTGAAACCGAGCCGGCAGGCGCGCGGCTCGCCGCATGGCTGGCCACGGTGCCGCGCGAACGCGCGCACAGCAACGACTTTCTGGTCGCGCTCAATCAGCGCCTGCAGCGCGATATCGCCTACACCGTACGCATGGAGCCGGGTATCCAAAGCTGCGAGGAGACGCTGGAGAAGGCGCTCGGCTCCTGCCGCGACACGGCCTGGCTGCTGGTGCAGATTCTGCGTCATCTGGAGCTGGCGGCGCGCTTCGTGTCGGGCTATCTGGTGCAGCTCACGGCCGACGAAAAATCCCTCGACGGCCCGTCCGGGCCGGAGGCCGACTTCACCGACCTGCACGCCTGGGCCGAAGTCTATCTGCCGGGTGCCGGCTGGATCGGGCTCGACCCCACCTCAGGCCTGTTCGCCGGCGAAGGCCACATTCCGCTGGCCTGCACGCCACAGCCGTCGTCCGCCGCGCCGATAGACGGCATGACCGACCCGTGCGAGGTCGAGTTCGAATTCTCCAACACCGTCACCCGCATCCGCGAAGACCCGCGGGTAACGCTGCCCTACAGCGACGAAGCGTGGCAGACGATGCTGGCGCTCGGGCGCGCTGTCGACGAGAAACTGCAGGCGATGGACGTGCGCCTGACCCACGGCGGCGAGCCCACCTTCGTCTCCATCGACGACATGGATGCACCGGAATGGAACATCGACGCACTGGGAACGCACAAGCGCGAGCGCGCCGAGGTGCTGGTGCGGCGGCTGAAGCAAAAACTGCCGGCCGGGGCGCTGCTGCATACCGGCCAGGGCAAGTGGTATCCGGGCGAACCGCTGCCGCGCTGGGCGCTGGGCCTGTACTGGCGGCGCGACGGCGTGCCGGTATGGAAGGACGACGCGCTGCTGGCCGAGGCCGACTGGGATTATGGCCACAGCGTCGGTGACGCCCAGCGCTTTGCCGCCACCCTGGCGCAGCACCTCGGGCTCGCTGCGCGCTATGCGCAGCCGGCTTACGAAGACGCGCTCGCCGCGCTGCAGCAGGAAGCCGAACTTCCGCCCAACCTCGATCCGGCGCGTGCCGATCTCGGCGATCCGGTGCTGCGCTGCGACCTCGCCAACAAGCTGTCGCGCGGACTCAACACGCCGACCGGCTACGTGCTGCCGCTGGCCTGGCGCATGCACGAACAGCGCTGGCACAGCGCGCCCTGGGTATTCCGCCGCGACCGGCTCTATCTCACCCCGGGCGATTCGCCGATGGGGCTGCGCCTGCCGCTGGCCTCGCTACCGTGGGTGGCAGAGGACGCGCGCGAACCGTGGGTGGAGGCCGACCCGTTCGCGCTGCAGCCGCCGCTGGCGAATTTTCACGGCGAAGTCGCGGCGCGCTACAGCCTCCACCTCGATCCCGCGTCCGCCCATCCCGAGATTCATCCGCAGACACCGACCACGCAGAAAACCGTGGAGGTTCCGCACACCGCGCTGTGCATCGAGGCGCGCGGCGGCGGCCTGCACGTGTTCATACCGCCCGCTACCACGCTGGAGCAGTACCTTGACCTGCTGGCAGCCATCGAATCCACCGCCGCCCTGCTGAAGATGCCGGTGACAATCGAAGGCTACACCCCACCCGGCGACAGCCGCATCGAAAAGCTCATGGTCACCCCCGACCCCGGCGTCATCGAGGTCAACATCCACCCGGCACACAGCTGGCAGCAACTGGTGGACACCACCACAATGATTTACGACGAAGCACGGCTGTCGCGGCTGGCCGCCGAGAAATTCATGCTCGACGGCCGCCACGCCGGCACCGGCGGCGGCAACCATGTGACGCTCGGCGGTGCGACGCCCGCCGACAGCCCCTTCCTGCGCCGCCCCGACCTGCTCGCCAGCCTCATCACCTACTGGCAGCACCACCCGTCGCTGTCGTATCTGTTTTCGGGCCTTTTCATCGGCCCCACCAGCCAGGCACCGCGCGTCGACGAAGGGCGGCCGGAGCGTCTGTACGAACTCGAAATCGCCTTCCAGCAAATGCCCGCCGGCGAGACGCCGCAGCCCTGGCTGGTCGACCGCCTGCTGCGCAACCTGCTGACCGACCTCACCGGCAACACCCATCGCTCGGAGTTCTGCATCGACAAGCTGTATTCGCCCGACTCGACGCCGGGGCGGCTGGGACTGCTCGAATTCCGCGCCTTCGAAATGCCGCCGCACGCGCGCATGAGCCTGGCGCAGATGCTGTTGCTGCGCGCGCTGGTTGCGCGCTTCTGGGCGCAGCCCTACCGCAAGCCGCTGGTGCGCTGGGGTACGCTGCTGCACGACCGCCACATGCTGCCGCACTATCTGTGGACGGATCTCAAGGACGTGATCGACGACCTCGACGCCGCCGGTTTCCCGTTCCAGCTCGATTGGTACAGGCCCTTCCTCGAATTCCGCTTCCCGCGCTATGGCACCCTGCAGGTAGGCGATATTTCGATCGAGCTACGGACCGCGATCGAACCCTGGCATGTGCTGGGCGAGGAATCGACCAGCCTCGGCACCGCGCGCTATGTCGATTCATCGGTAGAGCGCCTGCAAGTGAAGGTGAATGGCCTCACCGACAGCCGCTATGTGCTCGCGTGCAACGGCCGCCGCGTGCCGTTGGCGCCGACCGGCGTGCACGGCGAAGCGGTCGCCGGCGTGCGCTATCGGGCGTGGCAGCCGCCGTCGGCCTTGCACCCCACCATCGGCATTCATTCGCCGCTGGTATTCGATCTGATCGACACCTGGAACGGCCGTGTCATCGGCGGCTGCACCTACCGCGTGGTCCACCCCGGCGGACGCAGCTACCACCGCTTCCCGGTCAACGCAGTGGAAGGCGAAGCGCGCCGCCACATCCGCTTCCAGGACTGGGGCCACACCGCAGGCAGCTTCACCCCTCCGCCGTGGATCGCCCCGCTCGCCCGCTTCTTCCCCGGCGGTACGCCGCCGGGGCCGATGGCGCCCCCACCGGAAGAACCGGCAGGCGAATTCCCGCACACGCTCGACTTGCGTCGGCGCTAACGCCTCACCACAACGGAAAATCACATGCCCCACATCCACTTTATCGGCGGCGAGAAAGGCGGGGGCGGCAAATCGCTGGTCGCGCGCATCCTCGCGCAGTACCTGATCGATCACGAACGTTCCTTCCTCGGCTTCGACACCGACAAATCGCACGGCACGCTGATGCGCTTTTATGCCGGCTACGCGTCACCTGTCGTCGTGGATCGCTCCGAAATCCTCGACGCCATCGTCGAAGCCGCGGCGGCCGATCCCGACCGCAGCATCCTCGTCGACCTGGCCGCGCAGACGCAGGATGCGCTGACGCAATGGATGGACGATTCCGATCTGCTGGAGTTGTCGAGCGAACTGGGACTGGCGATCACCTATTGGCACGTGATGGATTCGGGCCGCGATTCCGTCGACCTGCTGAAGAAGCTGCTGGACCGCTTCGAATCGCGCCTGAACTATGTGCTGGTGCAGAACCGTATCCGCGGCGACAACTTCGACCTGCTGGACGCCTCTGGCGAAAAACAGCGGGCGCTGGAATTGCACGCCCGCATCATCAACATCAGGCGCCTGCACGAAACCGCGATGATCAAGATCGACAGCCACAGCAGCAGCTTCTGGTCTGCCACCCAGCGCAGCGACGCCCCTGCGCTGGGAATTCTGGAAAGGCAACGCGCGTCAAACTGTGGCTGAAAAACGCCTACAGCGAAATTGACACCTTGCATGTGTAGCCTGACGCAAAGCCTTCCGTACCGTGTCCAATTGCCCAGGATGCTCGACAGGATTCCGGTGGCGTCGGTCAAAAGCCAGGGCCGGGCCTGATCCGTGCGTAGTCCGTAACGTCGTCACGGATCCGATTGGCGCCGCCTTATGCGACAGTTCCCCGAACCTGGCAGACAAGGGTATAAGCTGAATCCCATCGCAAAGGGCCGCGTCCGGCCCAGACATGGCGCCATGGCGTGGGCGGGCGAAATGAGACATGCAGCGCTTTAATATTCTTCATCGCACCTACTACAACTTTTCCGGGCCGGTGCGGCTCGAACCCCACACGCTGCGACTCCGGCCAAGAGAGGGCCATGAACTGCGCATCGAATCGTCGAGCCTGGAAATCACGCCTCCGGCCACCCTGCGCTGGCATCGCGACGCGGAGGACAATTCCGTCGCGACAGCGACGTTCGATTCGGTCACCCGCCAGCTCCTGATCGAGAGCAAGGTCATCATTCAGCAATTCAACCAGGCTCCCCTCGACTTTCTGATGGCCGACGATGCGACTTACTATCCGTTTTCCCATCGAGCAGACGACCGTATGCTGCTCTCGCCCTACATGCTCGCCGCCGCGCACCCGGACCAGGATCCGCTGACCGCATGGCTTGAGACCGTTTGGCAGCCGGGCGAACGAATTCAGACCTATGCCCTGTTGCAGCGTCTGTGCGTCCGCATCCAGAAGACGCTGACCTATCGGCTGCGCGAGGAACCCGGAGTTCAGGCCGCAGCAGACACGCTGGCACGCGGCACCGGATCCTGCCGCGACTCCGCGTATCTGTTCATGGAAGCAGCGCGACGCCTGGGCTTCGCCGCGCGTTTTGTAAGCGGCTACCTGCACGCGCCGCCTTCAACGGTCAACTTCGGTGCGACCCATGCCTGGGCCGAAGTGTTTCTGCCTGGCGCAGGCTGGAAGGGATTCGACCCCACCCTCGGTGAAGTCGTGGGAAGCAGTCATATCGCCGTCGCGGTGGCCAGGCTGCCCGAGTCCGTGCCCCCGGTCGCAGGTTCGTTTGTCGGACCGCCGGGAGCGAATCTCGATGTGGGCGTATGGGTGACTGAGTTGGCTTGACGAGCGGCGCCTGGGGATCGATGACACGGGCACACGTGCCATGCCTGATCTGAGCACCAACAAGTCGCGCAAACCAGGCACACGCCTCGTCATTCACGCTTGCCGGCTGTCCTGCAGACATATGCGGGCTGACGACATTCGTCCGCCGTTCGACGCTTAGGCATCGGCTTTCCGCAGCAGCAGGCTGTGCCAGCCGGTTGCATAGGTCTCGAATCCAGGCGAACTCGCATGGGCTATCCGCCACATGCTCCCGCCGATGCGCGCAGTCGTCGCCCCACGCGCTTTGGAAAACAAGACATCCCTGCCGTCGAACGCAATCGACTCACCGATGCGCCGCGGATCCGAATCGGCCAGCACGCGCCCGCTGTCATCGGCAAGGACGGCACGCGTAACGCTCGCCTCCCGGCTCGATAACGGGATGCGCTTCAGGGTTTCCTGCCCCAGCGCATCCCAATTGAAGACGATGCCGAGCACGCCGAGCGGTTTGCCGTGGACCGCGCCACGTTCGCGCACCACGCAGGAATACACCAGGGCGTTCTGGCCGGACACCAGCGCGCTGGAATGCACGGACTCGAATCCGAACTGGGTGCCGCTGCGCGTCGCCAGCGCGCGCTTGAACCATTCGCTACCGGCCGCATTCGCGCCCCGTGCCTGCGGCCACTGCTGTGGCCGCCCGTTGGCAATCACCCGGCCGTCGAGATTGGCCAGCACCAGGTCAAAATAGACGGTGTAGGAATCGAGAATCTGACCCAGGCGCTGGCTGACATAACGCAGATTGTCCGGGCTCGGATCCTTCGCGGCCTCGACCAGCGCCGAATCCGTCGCCCACCAGCGCACGTCGCAGCTGCGTTCGTAGAGATTGCGGTCGATCAGGTCAATGGCGTTCAGCGCCAGATCGCACATCCGGTTATCCGTGACGTCTTTCGACAGGCGTTCGGCCACGACATTCAGCTCGCCTGTGATCGACTTGGAGGTGTCCTCGATGTTCTGGGCCGTCTGTTCCGTCGAAGCGGCCAGCCCGGAAAGGTGCTCGGCAACGACGGCGAAGCCGCGCCCGGCTTCACCCGCGCGCGCCGCTTCCACGCGGGCATTCATGGACAGGATATGGATGGTTCGATTGACCCGCTTGATCTTGTCGAGGGCCTCGACAACCTCCTTGAGCATGCCCTGCGACAGGCCGATCATCTGTTGGGCATGCTCTTCTGCCGACGCATTCTCCACAGCCGATTTCTTTTCCTTCCTGTGCAGACTGACAACGTTTGTTTCAGCATGCTGCATGCTTAACTCCTTGCGCCAAGAATGTAGCGTGATGCCGGCTTGGCTTCGGCTGCCGGCTTGGCTTCGGCTGCCGGGGTGGCTGGAGCGGGGGGGGCCACGGGTTGCGCCGCGAGCAAACCGAACTTATCGCGCAGGGTCATCGCCAGCAACACCAGCGATTCGTCGGGCAGGTTTTCGACTGCGCTCAATGTTGCATCGGCGTAGACGGCATCCGCCGCCAGTTTCACCAGATCGATTTCCGGCCCGCCCGCTTTGCGGGCGCCGAATTTCAGTTTCACCATCTCGTTCAGGGTTTCGCGATCCATCGTTTTTCTCCGCATTATGAGTAATTAATTAACTACTGATTAATCGGCAACAAGCACACCGGCTTGAGGTGTCTGCGCATAAAAATCCATTGGTATGACTACGCCTGTGCATTTTGCTGCAAGGCTTTCAGGCTTTCCTCCACGCCCGCAGCGTGGGTCAGTTCGGCGACGTTGTCCTTGGTGAAAAACCCCTGGAATCCGCCGAAGCGCTGGACGTATTCGACGATGAGCGAGGAGTACTCCGACGCGCTGGAGAATATCTGCTTGAGGCCCGCTTCCTTCGAGCCGATGACGTCGAGCAGGAATTTCTGCCCGCAGTCGCGCAAGGACTGCACGACGAAGTCGATATTGGCCAGACCGGCCGTCTCGCCATCCTTCACCGCCACGGCGATGTGGTGCAGGCGCGGGCCGAAATTGCGCACGAAGGCTTCGGTGGGCGACTCGATCAGCAGGTGGTTCATGAAATACGGGTGGTTGGCGGCGGTGAAGACCTTGGCCGGGCATTCGAGCTCGTTTTCGATGTGCACGCTCTTGGTGACGTTGGTCGAGGAATTCTGGTCGGAGATGTCGTACGAACCCCAGTAGTAGTAGCTCGACAGGGTGAGGTATTCGAGGATCGCGGCTTCGCGGTTCTGGCTGTAGATGCGGGTGGCCAGATGGTCGATCGGCAGCAGCAGCGCGTCGATGCCGAGTTTCTTCTGCGTCGTCTTGGCACCTTCGTAGGCGACCTGCATGTCTTCGCGGATGCTGCTCCAGCCGAGTGCATAGACGCGGATATCCGCCTCGGGGCGCTCCCAGTAGGCGACGATGTTGTGGGTGTAGGGGCTGGGCTTGACCACGGCCAGGTTGCCCGGCAGTTCGAGCTTGCGGATCTGGTCCTGGTTGAAGAAGCGGATGTCGCGTGCCTTCTGCATGTCGACCACGGCGTGCGGGTCGGTGACGCGCAGCACCTCGCCCATGTAGCGCGAGTTGGGCTTGACCGCACCGATGGGATAGACCTCGTTGAGGCTGCGGAAGATGCCGCGCACGTTGGGATCCTTCACCTCGCGCACCAGGATGTCGGGCGCGCGCATGTCGATGCGCAGGATGTGGGTGAAGTGCGATTCCGATTCGAGCGTGACGAGGTAGTGATACGGCGTCATCACGCACAGCTCGGCGACGTAGGCGAGCGAATGCGCAGGCTCGACGGTGATCATCAGCGCGTCGATCTGGCGGATGCAGTCGGTGAGCCCGATGCGGTCGCGCTCTTCCAGCAGCTGGCCGAGATAGTCCTCGAAAGCGGGCGAGTTCAGTTTGTCTCCGGCGCGGGCAAAACCAAGTGATGAAGTCATGGGTTCACACGAGGCTGAACTGGGTTTGAGTCATTTTTTGCGGATGTGCCGCACGGAAACAGGTCTGGCCGATGACTGCGTTGAAGTCGGCCAGCCGGGCCTGGATGTCGTCGCAGAATTCATGCAGACCGTGATCGGCAAGCCGGCGGAAATCGGCGCGGTCCACCTGGTTGAGCATGCCCTGCAGACTCCGCATCGGCTCGGCGCCCGGCAGCTCATCCAGGGCAAACTGGATTTCGTGCAGGCAGTGGCGCACGCTGCGCGGGAACATCACGTCGTTGAGCAGGAAGGCCAGCACCTTGTACCCCTTGGCATGAACGCCCACATGACGACGGTACATCTGGTGCGCCGACAGGGCCTGCAGCACGCTCATCCAGATGAGGTCGTGATACTGGCTGTCCTGGAACGGCAAGTTGATGGCGTAGCTGACGTCGAGCACGCGGGTCGTCATGTCGGCGCGCTCCACATTGCGTCCCAGCCGCATGAACTGGAAGGCTTCGTCGCGGCTCATGGTGCCGGCGAGCAGGCCGACAACGGCCTGGCGTCGCCGGATGATCTCGGTCAGCACTTCGAAGCGCTTGCGCCGGTCGAGCGCCTGGGTCATGTGCGTGCTGGCGTATAGATACAGTTCGTTGACCCACTCCCACGATTCGCGCGGCAGCACTTCGCGGAAGGTACGGGTGTTCTCGCGCGCATGGCGCACGCAGGTGAAGATCGACGACGGATTGCGCTCGTCCTGGATCAGAAAGCTCATCACCGCAGTCTCGCTCGCCTCGTCGTACAGCGTGTGGAAGGCTTCGTCGAGGCCCACCACTTTCAGCAGATCCTCCCAGCCGAAGCTGGCGCCGCGCGGCATGTCCATCAGCATCATGGTGGTGGCGTTGATGAGGCGCGCAGTGTCCTCGGCGCGTTCGAGATAACGCGCCATCCAGTACAGGCTCTCGGCGACGCGGGCCAGCATCAGCAGACGCCCTGCACGATCCACGTATCCTTGCTGCCGCCGCCCTGCGACGAGTTCACCACCAGCGACCCCCGCCGCAGCGCCACGCGCGTCAGC
>JAPTVL010000552.1 GCA_028065725.1 Betaproteobacteria bacterium | reverse complement strand
GGCGGATAGGGGAAGCAGACTTCGTCGAGCGGCAGCGGGTGCGCCACCAGCCAGGCTGCCAGGCCGTGGATCATGCGCAGCAGCCATTCGTGGGCGAACACGCGTCCGGCGGCGCCGACCGGCAGCGACTGTTCCTCGCTGATGACGATCACCGCGGCGTGTCCGCTGGTTTCCAGTTCCATTTCGAGGTCGTCGAGTACCAGATGCAGGAAGCGCGCGATGCGTTCCAGGGCCTGTTCCAGCGTGCCTGCGGAGAGCGCGGCGCGGCAGAGGAACTCGAAGCTGCCGCGGCGCAGGGGGCGCGAAAACAACGCAAAGCCCTCATCGTCGAGGCTTTCGTTGATCAGGCGATACAGCGCGGCGTAGCGCGCGACCGGGATGCGGGCGCTGCGATCATGCAGCAGATGGGTGGCAATTCCTGCACGGTCGAGCAGGGTCTCGGCCGTCAGCCCGGCGCGCGAAACCCCAGACAGGATACCGCTGACAAAGCCCATGGCGACGGTCGATGGGCTTCCGGCAGGCCTGCGGGCGGAGGTGGCGACTTTGGACATAATGGCATATTATGCATAGTTATCGTCGTTTTGTGTCATGGCGGCGCCATCGCCCATTGCCTATGATGCAAGCTCTGCCGCCCATCCTGGAGCCGTCGCCATGACCGATCTGAGCATCGCCGCGAAACTCGTGCCCTACAAGCCCAGGCACAAGGTGCGCTTCGTCACCGCCACTTCGCTGTTCGACGGCCATGACGCCTCGATCAACATCATGCGCCGCATCCTGCAGGCCACCGGCGCCGAGGTGATCCATCTTGGCCACAACCGTTCGGTGGACGAAATCGTCAATGCGGCGCTGCAGGAAGATGCGCAGGGCATCGCCGTGTCGTCCTACCAGGGCGGCCACGTCGAATTCTTCAAGTACATGATCGATCTGCTCAGGCAACGCGGCGGCGAGAACATCCAGGTCTTCGGCGGCGGCGGTGGCGTCATCGTGCCGGCCGAGATGAAGGAACTGCACGACTACGGCGTGGCTCACCTGTATTCGGTCGAGGACGGCCAGAAGATGGGCCTGCAGGGCATGATCAACGACATGGTGATGCGCTGCGACCTCGATATCAGCAAGCGCGCGCCGCAGGAGCTCAAGGCGCTGGAAGTCGCCGACCGCGCCGAACGCCTGCGCAACCTGGCGCAGATCATCACCGCGCTGGAAAACGGCGCCTGGCCGGAGAAGGCGAAGAAGGCGCTGCACGACAAGGCCGCCACACTTTCGTCGGCGCCGACCGCGGTTCCCACCCTGGGAATTACCGGCACCGGCGGCGCCGGCAAGTCCTCGCTGACCGACGAACTGATCCGCCGCTTCCGCCTCGACCAGGACGACAGCCAGAAGATTGCGGTGATTTCCATCGACCCTTCGCGCAAACGCACCGGCGGCGCGTTGCTGGGCGACCGCATCCGCATGAACGCGATCGGCCATCCAAACATCTACATGCGTTCGCTGGCGACACGCGACACCGGCTCGGAAATCTCCAAGGCGCTGCCCGACGTGATCGCGGCCTGCAAGGTGGCCGGCTTCGACCTGATCGTGGTCGAGACCTCGGGCATCGGCCAGGGCGACGCGGCGATCGTGCCGCTGGTGGATGTTTCGCTGTATGTCATGACGCCGGAGTTCGGCGCCGCCTCGCAGCTGGAGAAGATCGACATGCTCGACTTCGCCGACTTCGTCGCGATCAACAAGTTCGACCGGCGCGGGGCCTCCGACGCGCTGCGCGACGTGCGCAAGCAGTACCAGCGCAACCGCGAAAAGTTCGGCGAGAAGCCCGAGGCGATGCCGGTGTTCGGCACCATGGCGGCGCGCTTCAACGACGACGGCATCACCGCGCTGTACCAGGCGCTGGTGCCACGCCTCGTGGAGCGCGGGCTGAAGTTAGCCAAGAGCCGCCTGCCGGCGGTCGATGTCAAGGCTTCGTCGGCCGGCAGGGCCATCGTTCCCGCCGACCGTGTGCGCTACCTGGCCGAGATTGCCGACACGCTGCGCGGCTATCACCGGCACATCGGCGAGCAGGCAACGCTGGCGCGCGAGCGGCAGTCGCTGAAGACTGCCAAGGCCATCTTCGAGGCTTGCAACAAGAAGGCGGGCGATTTCGACGAACTCATCGCCTGGAAAGACGGCCAGCTCACGCCGCACGCGCGCAAGCTGCTGGCGATGTGGCCGGACATGAAGAAGGCCTATGCCGGCGACGAGTACGTGGTCAAGATCCGCGACAAGGAAATCCGCACCGGCCTGGTGCACGAAACGCTCTCCGGCACCAAGATCCGCAAGGTGGCGCTGCCGCGCTTCGAGGACGAGGGCGAACTGCTCAAGTTCCTGATGCGCGAGAACGTGCCCGGTTCCTTCCCCTACACCGCCGGCGTGTTCGCCTTCAAGCGCGAGAACGAGGACCCGACGCGCATGTTCGCCGGCGAGGGCGACGCCTTCCGCACCAACAAGCGCTTCCTCAAGGTTTCCGAGGGCATGCCGGCCAAGCGCCTGTCCACCGCCTTCGACTCGGTTACGCTCTACGGCTGCGACCCCGATCCGCGCCCCGACATCTACGGCAAAATCGGCAATTCCGGCGTCTCGATCGCCACTCTGGACGACCTCAAGGTGCTGTATTCCGGCTTCGACCTGTGCGATCCGGCGACCTCGGTGTCGATGACCATCAACGGCCCGGCGCCGATGATCCTGGCCATGTTCCTCAATGCCGCCGTCGACCAGCAGATCGACAAGTTCCGCGAGCAGAACGGCCGCGACGCCACCGAGGACGAGGCCGAGAAGATCCGCGAATGGACGCTGTCATCGGTGCGCGGCACGGTGCAGGCCGACATCCTCAAGGAAGACCAGGGCCAGAACACCTGCATTTTCAGTACCGAGTTCGCGCTGAAGATGATGGGCGACATCGCCGAGTTTTTCGTGCATAACCAGATCCGCAACTTCTATTCGGTGTCGATCTCCGGCTACCACATCGCCGAGGCCGGCGCGAATCCGATTTCCCAATTGGCATTCACGCTGGCCAACGGCTTCACCTACGTCGAGACCTACCTCGCGCGCGGCATGCACATCGACGATTTCGCACCCAACCTGAGCTTCTTCTTCAGCAACGGCATGGACCCGGAATACTCGGTGATCGGCCGCGTCGCGCGCCGCATCTGGGCCGTGGCGATGAAGAACAAGTACGGCGCCAACGAGCGTTCGCAGAAGTTGAAATACCACATCCAGACTTCCGGCCGCAGCCTGCACGCGCAGGAGATGGACTTCAACGACATCCGCACCACGCTGCAGGCCCTGATCGCCATCTACGACAACTGCAACTCACTCCACACCAATGCCTACGACGAGGCGATCACCACGCCGACCGAGGAGAGCGTGCGCCGCGCCATGGCGATCCAGCTCATCATCAACCGTGAGTGGGGCGTGGCCAAGAACGAGAACCCGAACCAGGGCGCCTTCATCATCGAGGAACTGACCGACCTGGTCGAGGAGGCGGTGCTCAAGGAATTCGAGGCCATCGCCTCAAGGGGCGGCGTGCTCGGCGCCATGGAAACCGGCTACCAGCGCGGCAAGATCCAGGAAGAGTCGATGCACTACGAGCACAAGAAGCACGACGGCTCCTACCCCATCATCGGTGTCAATACCTTCCTCAACCCGCACGGCTCGGGTGTCGCCAGCGAAATCGAACTGGCGCGCTCGACCGAGGACGAAAAGCAGTCGCAGCTCAGGCGCCTGGCGGATTTTCAGAAGCGCAATGCGAAACAGGCACCGGAGGCCATCGCCAGGCTCAAGCAGGCGGTAATCGACAACGGCAACGTCTTCGCCGTGATGATGGATGCCGTGCGCCATTGTTCGCTGGGCCAGATCAGCAACGCGCTCTACGAGGTAGGCGGGCAGTATCGGCGCAGCATGTAGCGGAAAGTTATGTCTCCGGCTGAGCCGGAGACGGCATCCCTTGCGGACGGCGCCGGCGGGACGGCGGGCGGGCTTTGCGGCGTCACGAACAAGGCATGAAATATCGGAGTGTTACTCCGAATATTCATGGTAACATCCGGGCATGGATTCCCGTTCCTCGCATCTCGACCGCCTGCGCCGCCGGCTCGCCGACTTTCCCGTGGTGGCTCTGCTCGGCCCGCGCCAGGTGGGCAAGACCACGCTGGCGCGGGCTTTGGCCGCCGTCTGGGACGGCCCGTCCACGCTGTTCGATCTGGAAGACCCGGACCATCTGGCGCGACTGGCCGACCCGTCGTTCGCCCTGCGTCCGCTGCGCGGCCTGGTGGTGCTCGACGAAATCCAGTGGCGCCCGGACCTGTTTCCGCTGCTGCGGGTGCTGGCGGATCGACCCGATTGCCCGGCGCGCTTCCTGATCCTCGGCAGCGCGTCGCCGGAACTGATGCGCCAATCCGCCGAGTCGCTGGCCGGCCGCATCGGTTTTCACGAACTCGAAGGCTTTGGCCTGGACGAGATTGCCGCCGGCGACATCGACGCGCGCTGGCTGCGCGGCGGCTTTCCGCGCGCGCTGCTGGCGGCGAGCGATGCGGCCAGCAGCGAATGGCGCGCCGCGCTGATCCGGACCTATCTCGAGCGCGACCTGGCCCAGCTCGGGTTTGCCCTGCCGGCGGCGACCATGCGCCGCTTCTGGACCATGCTCGCCCATTACCACGGGCAAACCTGGAATGGCAGCGAACTGGCGCGCGCCATGGGCGTCACCGACAAGACCGTGTCGCGCTGGCTGGATGTGCTGGAGGGTACCTTCCTGGTTCGCCGCCTGCGGCCGTGGCATGCCAATGTCGGCAAGCGCGAGATCAAGGCACCCAAGGTCTACATCGCCGATACCGGGCTGCTGCACAGCCTGCTCGGCATCGGCAGCCAGGAGGCCCTGCTTGCCCATCCCAAGTGCGGCGCCTCCTGGGAGGGGCTGATCGTCCTCGAACTGGCTCGTCGTTCCGGCGTCGGGCGCGATGGTGCCTGGTTCTGGGGCGTGCATACCGGCAGCGAACTCGATCTGCTGATCCTGCGCGGGACGGAACGCATCGGTTTCGAGGTCAAGCTGACCCGCTCGCCGGCCGTCACGCCATCCATGCGCTCGGCCCGCGAGGTGTTGAAGCTCGATCACCTGTATGTCGTTTGCCATGGCAGCGAGCCGTCGTGGCCGCTGGCCGAGGGCATCACGGCCTTCCCGGCGGGCAATCTGTGCAGGATGCCCCACGTTCCTTGAGGCGGGCGAAGCGTCGCAAGCCGAAGGCCCCGGCGCCATGGAAACCGGCTATCGAAGCGAACTGATGCCGCCGTCACCCCGGGGGGTGGCACCGATTTCCTCCCGAATTGCTTATCCATGCCGCTGTCTTTGGGGCAGAATGCGCTATCCGCTCCCGGGTCTCACCCACGGGAGCTTATGGAAAGTGCGGACCCGGCGATCTGGCCGGTTTCGTTTCGTCCATCCGCCAGACGCCGACAAATGAATTCGCCGCACCGCCGACACGATCCATTTCTGGTCCAGTGGCTTATTTTGCTCGCGGCCCTGTCGGTGCTGGGAATTGCGGTCGGCTTCGATCTGTACCAGGAACATGGCCGCGTCGAAAGGCGCGAACAGGAACGGCTGCTGGCGATAGCCCGGGTCATCGAGGAGAACGTCGAGCAGAACCTGGTGTCGGTCAACCGGGTATTGGCCGATCTGCGCAAGGAAGCGATGGCCGCACCGGACGGCGCCAAATTCAACGAACGCCTGGCGACGCTGGTCGAAGCCATGCCCAGCGTGCGTACCATCAGCGTGCTCGGAACGGGCGGCAGAATCCTGGCGACCAGCCGGCCGGAACTGTTCGACAACAAGCTCGACTTCAGCCGGCGCGACTATTTCACGGCGCCGCAACGACAGCCGAACCCCGATATCTTGTTCGTCTCGCCGCCGTTCCGTACCGCCCTCGGGGTATTCGCCATCAACGTCACGCGAATGGTTCCCGGTCCCCGCGGGGAGTTCGCGGGAGTCGTCACGGCCACGCTGGATCCGAAATACTTCGATCCCCTGCTCGATTCCGTGCGCTATGCGCAGGACATGGCGGCATCCCTGCTTCATGGCGATGGCATCGTGTTTGTGCATGCCCCGCGGGAGCAGGCGGTGCCGGTCGGCAGGAACCTCGATCAGCCAAGTTCGTTCTTCCGGCGCCATCGTGACAGCGGGCAGGCGTCCAGCGTTTTCGCCGGCGTCCTGGCAGCCACGGGCGAGGAGCGCATGATCGCCCAATACACCGTTCAGCCGGCCGATTTGAACATGGACAAGCCGCTGGGCGTCGCGGTGTCGCGCCGGGTGGGCGATATCTACGCCAGCTGGGAACGCGATCTGCGTGTGAAGGCGGTCTGGTTTGCCCTGAGCGCACTGGTCTTTGTCCTCGGGCTCCATGCCTACCAGCGGCGATTGCGCGAATTCGTCCGGCAGGAGGCGGAAGCGACCAGGATGCTGCAGGCCAGCGAACGCTTCATGAAGACGGTCGCCGACAATATCCCCGGCATGGTGGCTTACTGGACCAGCGACTTGCGTTGCGCCTTCGCCAACAGCGCCTATCTGGAATGGTATGGCAAGACAGCCGAGCAGATGCGCGACGTCCGCTTCCAGGACCTGATGGGGGATGAGCTCTTCGGCAAGAGCGAACCCCGTATCCGCGCCGCCCTGCGCGGCGAGCGGCAGGATTTCGAGTGCACGCTGACCAGGGCCGACGGCAGTACCGGGCATGCCTGGGTTCACTATGTTCCCGACCTCGACGGCGACCGGGTCAAGGGCTTTTTCGTCATGGTGTCGGACATCAGCCAGTTCAAGCGGATCGAGCTGGCGCTGGCCGAAAGCGAAGCGAAACTCAAGGCGATCATCGACGCCGAGCCCGAATGCGTGAAAATGCTGGCGCCCGACGGAACGCTGCAGCAGATGAATCGCGCCGGCCTTGACATGATCGAAGCCGAGTCGGAGCAGCAGGTGTTGGGTGCAAAAGTGGTCGATCTGGTGGTGCCCGAACACAAGGCCACCTTCAACGCCCTCAACGAAAAAATCGGGCGGGGCGAGGCGGGATCGCTGGAGTTCGAGATCATCGGACTCAAGGGCCGCCGCCGCTGGCTCGATACGCATGCGGTGCCGATGCGCGACGCCGACGGAAGGATCACCGGCCTGCTCGGCGTCACGCGCGACATCAGCGCGCGCAAGAAAGCCCTGCAGGAACTGGAGCGCCTGTCCCAGATCGACGCGCTGACCGGCCTCGCCAACCGGCGGCATTTCATGGCGCTGGCGGAGCAGGAACTGGCGCGCGCAATCCGCTACGGCGGCGCCTTGTCGCTGTTCATGATGGACATCGACCACTTCAAAGGCGTTAACGATACCTACGGCCACCAGACCGGGGACCTGGTGTTGCAGCAGCTGGGCAATCTGTGCCGCGAGACGCTGCGCGAGATTGACAGCGTCGGCCGCATCGGCGGCGAGGAATTCGCTGTGATCCTGCCGCAGACCGACGCCGCGCAGGCGCTCGATGTCGCCGAACGCCTGCGCCTGGCTGTTGCCGGCACCGAGGTGGCGTTGGAGCACGGTCTGCCGCTGCACTTCACGCTGTCGATCGGGGTGACCACGCTGGCCGGCGGCGGCGCCAACATCGACATGCTGCTGGGCCAGGCCGACAGCGCGCTCTACGAGGCCAAGCGCACCGGCCGCAACCGGGTCTGCGCGCACCAGGGTTCGCGCTGAAAATCCGGCAAAGGGCTGCTTGAGCCCTTCCGTCGCTGCGATAATGCGCGATGGCCATCGGCTGGCGGCATCAAGCCGGCCTCGACGGCGACACCGGCGCGGGCTTCGCGCTTATTTCACGAATCAGAAGGAGAAGCGGCAAATGACTATCAAGACTGTCGGCATCATCGGTGCCGGAACCATGGGCAACGGCATCGCGCAGGCCTGCGCGGTCGCCGGCATCGCCGCCGTGATGCTGGACATCAACGAGGCCGCCGTGCAGAAGGGTGTCGCCACGATTTCCGGCAGCCTCGACCGGCTGGTCAAGAAGGAAAAGATGACGGCCGAGCAGAAGGCGGCGGCGATGGCGCGCATCAAGGCGACGACGCAGATGGCCGACCTGAAGGCTGCCGACATCGTGATCGAGGCAGCGACCGAGAACGAAGGCCTGAAGCTGCGCATCCTCAAGGACGTCGAAGCCGTGATCGGCGCCGACACCATCATCGCCAGCAACACCTCGTCGATCTCGATCACCCAGCTCGCCGCCGCCACCGGGCGGGCCGACCGCTTCATCGGCATGCATTTCTTCAACCCGGTGCCGATGATGGCGCTGGTCGAGCTGATTCGCGGCCTGCAGACTTCCGATGCAACGCACGCCCGGGTAGAAGTGCTGGCCAAGGCGCTGGGCAAGACGCCGATCACGGTCAAGAACAACCCCGGTTTCGTGGTCAATCGCATTCTCTGCCCGATGATCAACGAGGCGATCTTCGTCTACGCCGAAGGCCTGGCCTCGGCCGAGGAAATCGACGCCGGCATGAAGCTGGGCTGCAACCATCCGATCGGCCCGCTGGCCCTGGCCGACATGATCGGGCTGGACACCATGCTGGCGGTGATGATGGTCTTCTACGAGGGCTTCAACGACTCCAAGTACCGCCCGGCGCCGCTGCTCAAGGAAATGGTCGCCGCCGGCTATCTGGGGCGCAAGACGGGGCGCGGCTTCTACACGTATTGAGTGGGGCAGGCCGGCTTCGGTCGGCCGTCGCTAAGGTTGTTCGCCGGTCGGCGCGCCCATCGCGGCGCCACGCCGACGATGAAGCAAGGCGCCAGACAATGGCGGCTTGCGGATATTATTCCTCAGGAATTTCCAGAACCTCGACTATCGCCCGATGGACCGTACGCATGTCGGTCGCGGATAGCCGGGCCAATGGGTCTGCCGATAACCGCCGGTTGTCGATTGCGCGCAACTGGTCTATCAGCAAATCGGAATCATGTTCGAGCCGTTCCCGCGCATGAATACGGAGACGGAGCGGTTCGGCATCATTCACCAAATTCGTTGTCAACGGCACGATAAGCGTGGATGGATGGTTTGCATCCAGTAGCGCTTGCCCTTGTACCACGAGAACGGGGCGCATTTTCCCCGGCTCGGTACCACGACCGGGATTCAGGTTGGCAAGCCAAACTTCCCCGTTACTTGGCTTTGCCGCGTCCATACTCGATGGTATCGAATTCGGCGCATATCCTCATGCTCTCGTCACGCACGCGCTTTGACACCGACTGCAGCCGCTTCCGCCGCTCTTCGGTAGCCACGTCCCGGTTCATGCGACTGATGGCGAGGCGGACATACTCCGAGCGGGGAAGATGCAAGACCTTGGCCTTGGCATCTATTTCTTTCATCAGATTTTCAGGTAGCCGCAGCGAAAATGCAGTCATGTTGAATTACAGCAATGCGTGGAAAATGTGATACAAATCGTACTGAATAATGTTACACGAGTCAATGGCCCAAGCGGCTACCGTAATACGTAGCCTGCGCCAATGTGCCCGTCTATTTCACGAAACTGCCATGGGGGCGGCTACGCCAGCAATTGCTTCAGCGCTATTTCCACCGCCTTGCGGTCGGAGGCCGAGAGCCGCCCCAGGCGTCGCAGAATGTAGCGATTGTCCAGCGTGAACAGTTTCATTCGCACCAGCGATGCCGCCGTGAGGCCGGCGGCATTGCCATCGGAGATCGCCACGTCGAGCGGCCAGGCGGCATTCCCCGCAGTGGTAATCATGGCCATCACGCCATGGCCGGCGGGGAGATTGAAAACTTTTTCGTTTGACAGCACCAGCGCAGGCCTTCTCTTGCTTGCCGCGGAGTCGGTGAAAGGGAATGGCACCACCACGACGTCGAAGCATTCATAAGCCACGGTAGGCCTCGTCGTCCGCCGCGGAATCCCACTCGCTCAAGGTGCCTTCCACGGCATGCGCAAACGCGATGTCGCGTGGGGTAGCACGGGTGAGGCGCACCAATCCGTTTTCAACCTCGAAAGCAATCGCATCGCCTTGCTTGATGCCAAGTGCGGCGCGGACCGCGGCAGGGATGGTCGCCTGAAATTTTGAGGTCAAACGAGAAATGGAAGTCACGTCTATACTCCACCAATAGTAATGGGGTAATACTATAACGATAGTAACGATAGCGTGGCGAGTGTTATTGAACGTCAATTTATCAGCGTCGCTCAATGAGTTACGCTACACTTGGTGCCAAGGAGAGTCAGCCCATGATCGAAAATGTTGAAAACCTAGTCCTTGAACATTTACGCGCGCTCCGCACCGAACTCGCCCAGGTGAAAGACGATACGAGCGAGATCAAAATGCGCTTGACCTCCCTTGACGAGCGCTTAACCCTCGCCGAGAAGGGCATTGCCAACGTCCACGGCGACTTCGCCATCATCCAGATTCGGATGGACAAGCAAGGCGACCGACTCGAGCGTATCGAGAAGCGGCTGGAACTTACACCGGCCTGATTGCCCGTTGTTTCTACGGGAAAAGCCCTCGATCGAGGGCTTTTTTGTTGGGTGCGCCCGGCAAGGCCCACTGTGGTAGGGACGAGTCCTGCCGTAAGTTGATCGCGACGAACAATGCGGAGCACAACTCCGCGACGGTGCGGAGTGCTGCGCAGCCCGAGGCGCAACGCAAAAAGCTCAGACTGAAGCTTTGACCCCCCTGCCGATTTTGCCGGCGTGGCCTCGGAAAAACGGACGTCGAAAGTCGGCGCCGGCAGGTCGGCGGTGGCTGTGGTGAGAAAACCACAAAATAGGCCTTTGGTGCGGTCAAAAACCCCTTCGCAATTGTCCATGGCCGCCCCCGAAGGCAGAATGTTCCCAGCTTCCCGATATCGGGCAGTGGCAGTGAGCAGTGACCGACCACGTGGTGTCATTGCAAACTGTTAATAACCAACTCTCTTTGGAGAAATAAATGCAAAAGAAACTTATCGCTCTGGCTGTTGCTGGCCTGGTTTCCGGCGGCGCCTTCGCCCAGACCAACGTCACCGTTTCCGGTCTGGTCCGCATGTCGCTCGAGCAGTACAAGCTGAGCAGCGTTCCGGCCGGCTTCGACGCCTCGGCTGAAAACCGTGTTTCCGACCAGTCCTCGATGCTGGTGTTCAGCGGCCGCGAAGACCTGGGCGGCGGCATGTACGCCGGCTTCAACATCGACACCCGCTTCGGCGGCGATCTCGGCGGCTTCGCCGCATCCGGCAACACCAACATCCACCTCGGCGGCAACTGGGGCCGCGTCGCCATGGGTCGTCAAGACCTGCACTACGGCAGCGCGCTCGAGTCCTACAAGGCCTACACCCTGCAGAACATTCTGGGCAACGGCATTTTCTCGCAAATCGCCGGCAATTCCATCGCCAACGCGACCCGCACGCCGAACGTGATCGTGTATGACAGCCCGAACATGTCCGGCTTCAGCGCCCGCATCGCGGCCTCCACCTCCTTCCGCGCTACCGAGGGTACCGGTGTTCGCCTCGCTGGCGCCAACGATCCAGGCAAGGGCAGCGCGCAAAACGTAGCCCTGAACTATGCCAACGGCCCGATCAAGGCCGGCTACAGCTACTGGCGTGCCACCAACGAAGGCGGCAAGGGTGCCACTCCTGCCACCGCCGATCAGCGCGGCGATACGCTGCAGTTCGGCTACACCTTCCCGATGGGCGTGGCTGTCGGTCTGGGCTGGAACAAGTCCAAGGCCGAAACGACTCTGGGCGATGTTTCCCGCACCGCTTGGCTGCTGCCGATTTCCTACACCTTCGGTGCCAACCAGGTTGCCTTCACCTACGCCCGTGCCAACAACCTGAGCGGCTCGCTGGCCGCCGGCGCGACCGACACCGGCGCCAGCGCCTACACCCTGGCCTTCGGTCACTCGCTGTCCAAGCGCACCAATGTCGGCGTGGCTTACACCAAGCTCGACAACAAGCGCAATGCCACGTACGACCTGTTCGGCATCGGCGCCAACGGTGGCACGAGCACGGCTGCTTTTGCCGGCGCGGACGTGTCCCAGCTGTCGCTCAACATGAACCACTCGTTCTAATCGACGCCAGTCGATCCGAACGAAAGTTCAGCAGCGCAAGCGGCCACCTTCGGGTGGCCGTTTTTTTTTGCTGCGTTCGGCAGTTAAGTAGTTGCAATAGGGGACAGACCACTGACGGATAATCGGGGACAGACCACGGTTTCAGTGCTGATATAAGAGGCAGTTAGCTTTTGTCTGTATGCATAAAGCCCTTGACGCCCTTTATTTATGTGCATACAATAAATCACGTGGAAATCACATTCGACACCACCAAGGACAGCGCGAACATTGCCAAGCATGGCGTCTCGCTGGTCGAGGCCTCCCGGCTGGAATGGGATACGGCGCTAATATGGGTGGATTCCCGCAAGAATTATCGCGAGGTGCGCAAGTCCGCGCTGGCTGTTCTGGTGAATCGGGTGTTTTTCGTAGCTTTCGTGGATCGCGCCGATGGGCGGCGCATCATTAGCCTGCGCAAAGCCAATCAGAGGGAGTTTGACCGCTATGTCGCGTACCTTGATTCGTCCCACCGCTAAAGAGGATGCGGCCATCACTGCGGCCGCCCGGACCGACCCGGATGCGATTCCGCTGACCGATGCCGAGTGGGAGGCCGTTAAGCCCTTCATCAAGCGAGGCCGTCCTTCGGCCGCTGTCACCAAAGAGCGCATTACCATCCGCCTGTCGCGTGAGGTGGTGGAGCAGTTCCGGGCCAGCGGCGACGGTTGGCAAACTCGCGTGGATGCGGCCCTGAAAGACTGGCTCAAGACTCACTCCCCCGCGTAACAGAAGAAGGTAATAGGGGACACGGTTTCTACCAGTCTTTGCTCCCTCTTTCTCTGACGGAGCCTCCTATGCCGCGCCGTGCGCGCCTGACCCTGCCAGGCGCTCCCCTTCACTTGATTCAGCGCGGCAATAACCGTCAGGCGTGTTTTTTCACTGATGAGGACTACCGGTTCTATCTCGACTGGCTGGCCGAATACGCTGCCAAGATCGGCTGCCATATCCATGCCTATGTGCTGATGACCAACCATGTCCACCTGCTGGTGTCGGCGGGTCGTGCGGAATCGCCTGGCGCGTTGATGAAGGCGCTGGGACAGCGTTACGTGCAGCATGTCAATCGCGCGTATCGGCGCAGCGGTACTCTATGGGAGGGCCGCTTCCGCTCGTGCCTGATTCAAGAGGAGAACTATCTGCTGGCTTGCCAGCGCTATATCGAACTGAATCCAGTGCGCGCAGGAATGGTCGGACATCCAGGCGAATATCCCTGGTCGAGTTATCGGGCGAACGGACAGGGTGAGGATGACGTGCTGGTCAGGCCGCATATCCTCTACGAGGGGCTTGGGCGCGATGCGGCCAGCCGGCAAGCAGCCTATCGGGAACTGTTCCGCCAAGAGTTGGAACTGGGCTTGGTGGATGAGATTCGGCGGGCGACCAATGGCAATTTCGTGCTGGGCAACGAACGCTTTGCGGCGGACGTGGCGGCGACGCTTGGCCGGCGGGCGCTGCCGGGGAAATCGGGGCGACCGCGCAAGGCAGTGGCACCAGAGTCGGGGAATCTGTTCGAGGCCTGAACTAAAAACCGTGGTCTGTCCCCGGTTGACGATAGGGGGCAGACTGAGGTAGGCCGGCTTTTCCGGGTTTCCCGCCGTCCCGCCAGCGCCGACTCTCCAGGCTTGAACTTTGCAGCTCCTTGCAGTAAAGTAAGGAAATTGAAAAGGAGTGGGCCAATGTCGACCGCAACCATGACCAGCAAAGGTCAGATCACGATCCCCGCCATTGTCCGGGCTGCGCTCGGCGTCGAGACGGGAGACCGGGTGGAGTTCGTCCAGGTCGAGCCCGGACGTTTTGAACTCGTGGCAGCTACCCAGTCGGTAACGGCGTTAAAGGGGCTGGTGCGCAAGCCAGCTTCGCCGGTAACTATTTCGGCGATGAATGCGGCGATCGCTTCTCGCGGGGCAAAGGCGCGATGATTGGTTTGGATACCAACGTCCTCGTTCGTTACATCGCACAGGATGATCCAAAGCAGTCACCCATGGCAACGGATTTGATCGAGTCGCTGACTGCGGATACGCGCGGCTACGTTGGCGTCGTGTCGGTAGTGGAACTGGTGTGGGTGTTGACAGATTGCTACGCGCTGACCAAAGCTGAGCTCTGCGAGGTGCTGGCGACCCTGCTACGGACCAAGGAAATCGTTGTGGCGCATGCCGATACCGTGTGGCAGGCATTGCGTCTGTTCAAGGAAGGCGAGGCCGATTTTGCAGATTGCCTGATCGAGCGGTTTGCGAAGGAAGCAGGATGCGACTACACGGCAACATTCGATCGCGACGCAGCCCGGCACTGCGGCATGCGGCTGGTGGGCTGAGTTCCGGATAGCCCGCAGCGTCAGAGCAGGACCAGATTATCCCGGTGGATCAGTTCCGCGCTGTCGATGTAGCCGAGCAGGCCCTCGATGTCATGGGTGCCGTGGCCGGCGATGCGGCGGGCTTCGGAGCTTGAATAATTGATCAGGCCGCGGGCGATTTCGCGGCCATCGGGGGCGTGGCAGGCGACGGCCGCCCCGCGCTCGAATTCACCCTCGACCCGCGCCACGCCGACCGCGAGCAGACTGCGGCCATCGCCCAGCGCCTGCACTGCGCCGGCATCGAGTTTCAATGCCCCGGCCAGCTGCAGGTGGTCGGCCAGCCACTGCTTGCGCGCCGCCAGCGGCGACTCGACGGCGTAGAGCAGGGTGCCGATAGTTTCGCCGCGCGTGGCGGACAGCAGCGAATCGGTCTCGCGGCCGCTGACGATCAGGGTATGGGCGCCGCTGCGGGCGGCGCGCTGGGCGGCGCGGATCTTGGTGATCATGCCGCCCTTGGAAATTCCCGAACCGGCGCCGCCGGCCATGGCTTCGAAGCGGCGGTCGTCGGCGCGGCCTTCGCTGATCAGGGTGGCGGCCGGGTCCAGGCGCGGATCGGCGCTGTAGAGGCCTTTCTGGTCGGTGAGGATGATCAGCGCTTCGGCTTCGACCAGATTGGCCACCAGCGCCCCCAGTGTGTCGTTGTCGCCGAACTTGATCTCGTCGGTGACCACGGTGTCGTTTTCGTTGATGATCGGTACCACGCCGAGGTCGAGCAGGGTCTGCAGGGTCGAGCGGGCATTCAGGTAGCGCGTGCGATCGGCCAGGTCTTCGTGGGTCAGCAGGATCTGCGCGGCTTTCAGGCCGTGGTCGAGGAAGGTGGTTTCGTAAGCCTGTGCCAGGCCCATCTGGCCCACCGCGGCGGCGGCCTGCAGGTCGTGCATGGCGTGCGGCCGCGTGCTCCAGCCCAGGCGCTGCATGCCGGCGGCGATGGCGCCGGACGAGACCAGCAACACCTGGCGTCCGTCGGCGTGCAGCGCGGCGATCTGGCGCGCGCATTCGGCGATGAAATCGTGGGACAGGCCCTGGCCGCCGTCGGTGACCAGCGCGCTGCCGACCTTGACGACCAGGCGCTTCGCCTCAGCTATCTGCCTTCTCATGAGCGATCCGCAATTGTTCCAGATGATCCATCACCGCGTAACAGACTTCGCGGCAGCCTTCGCCCGAAATGGCGGACACCACGAAATGCTTCTTCGGCTTGTAGCTTTTCACCAGCGCGGCAACCCGTGCCTCACGCTCATTTTCCGGCACCAGGTCGATCTTGTTGATCAGCAGCCAGCGCGGCTTCTTGTGCAGGGCCGGGTCGAATTTCTTCAGTTCCCTGAGGATCGCCTTGGCGTCTCGGGCCGGATCGGCATCGGGATCGAAGGGTGAAATGTCCACCAGATGCAGCAGCAGGCCGGTGCGCTGCAGGTGCTTGAGGAAGCGATGGCCGAGCCCGGCGCCTTCCGCCGCGCCCTCGATCAGGCCCGGAATGTCGGCGATGACGAAGCTGCGGTTGTCATCGACGCGGACCACGCCCAGATTCGGGTACAGCGTGGTGAAGGGATAATCCGCGACCTTGGGCTTGGCTGCCGATACGGCGCGGATGAAGGTGGACTTGCCGGCGTTGGGCAGGCCGAGCAGACCGACGTCGGCCAGCACCTTGAGTTCCAGCTTCAACTCGCGCTTTTCGCCTTCCTGTCCCGGCGTGTTCTGGCGCGGCGCACGGTTGGTGCTCGACTTGAAGTGCGAGTTGCCCAGGCCGCCGATGCCGCCCTTGGCAATCAGCACGCGTTTGCCGTCGACATCCAGGTCGGCGATGACTTCGCCGGTCAGGCTGTCGGTGATCACGGTGCCTACGGGCATGCGCAGTTCCAGGTCTTCCCCACCCTTGCCGTAGCGGTCCGAGCCGTGGCCGTTCTCGCCCTTCTGGCCGCGGAAGACGCGGGTGTAGCGGAAGTCGATCAGCGTATTGAGATTGCGGTCGGCAGTGACCCAGATGCTGGCACCCTTGCCGCCGTCGCCGCCGTCCGGCCCGCCGAGCGGAATGTATTTCTCGCGGCGAAACGAGACGGCGCCATTGCCGCCATCGCCGGCAAGGACTTCTATGCGCGCTTCGTCGAAGAATTTCATGGATTTACCGGGGCCAGAAACGCGAAAGCCCTATCGAGCCGATAGGGCTTTCGGCGCGGAAGGATCAGCTGCTTAGGCGGCCGCCGGAACGATGCTGACCACGCGGCGCTTGGCCGGACCCTTGACGGCGAACTGCACCGTGCCTTCGATCTTGGCGAACAGCGTGTGGTCCTTGCCCATGCCGACGTTGTCGCCGGGATGGAACTCGGTGCCGCGCTGACGCACGATGATGCTGCCGGCCGAAATCAGCTCGCCACCGTAGCTTTTGACGCCCAGGCGTTTCGATTCCGAGTCGCGGCCGTTGCGGGAACTGCCGCCTGCTTTTTTATGTGCCATGTTTTAGCTCCTGGTGCTCTCGTCGGGCTCAGGCGGCAATGCCGCTGATCTCGATTTCGGTGAAGTTCTGGCGATGGCCCTGGTGCTTCTGGTAGTGCTTGCGACGGCGCATCTTGAAAATGGTGACCTTGGGATGACGGCCCTGAGCGATCACTTTCGCGGTGACGGTGGCACCGGCGAGCACGGGGGAACCGATCTTGACCGATTCGCCCTCGCCGACCATGAGCACCTGGTCGAGAGTGATTTCAGTGCCTACATCAGCCGGTATCTGTTCTATTTTGAGTTTTTCGCCGGCGGCGACGCGATACTGCTTGCCACCGGTTTTTATGACCGCATACATGATGGAGACTCCAATGGGATGACGCAAAGAACCGTGCAGTATATAGAGAGAGGAGCGGCAGGTCAAATTATTGGCGTTCGGTCGGCGGGGTGTAGCCAATCGCCAGGGAAATGGCGTCGGCGGTTTCCTTGACGAGCGCGGCCCAGTCCGGGCTGTGGCGCTCGGCCGGAGCCGACACCGAAAGGCCGGCGACCAGTTCGCCGGTATCGTCGCGCACCGGCGCCGCGATGCAGCGCAGGCCCTGCTCGATTTCCTCGTTGTCGAAGGCGACGCCGTGGCGCCGTGCCCGGTCGACCTCGCGTTCCAGCGCCGCCAGCGTGGTCAGCGAGGTCGGCGTATAGCCGGGCAGCCCGGTGCGCTTGACGTATTCGCGCAGCTTCTGCGGGCCGTCCTCGGCCAGGTAGAGCTTGCCCACGGCGGTGACATGCAGCGGCGCCCTAGCGCCGACCAGATGTACCACGCGGACCGACGAGCGGCCGCTGGAGGTGCGCTCGACATAGACGATTTCGTCGCCCTGGCGCACACCGAGATTGACACTTTCGCCGAGTTGCTGGTGCAGGCGCTGCATCAGCGGCATCGCTGCCTGGCCGATGCTGATGCGCGACTTGACCACGTTGCCGAGTTCCAGCAGGCGGATGCCGAGCCGGTAGGTGCCCGGATCGGCACGTTCGACGAAGCCGGAGGTGGCCATGGCGGCCAGGATGCGGTGCGCGGTCGACGGATGCAAGCCGGTTTCCAGCGCCAGCTGCTTGAGGCTGACCGGATCGGGATGATAGGAAAGGACGTCGAGCAGTTTCATCATGCGCTCGATGACCTGGATGCCGCTGCGGGCTTCCGGCGCGGCATCCGTGCGGGGTGTCGGCACGGCAATCTCTTCTCGGGAAGGGGACTTCGGATACTATAGCAAAAGCCATCGCCGGCCATCGGCGATACATAACAACGACATACGGAGCAAGGCTTTGGCAAACAAGCGCGTAGGACTGTTCGTCACCTGTCTGGTGGACCTGATGCGCCCGCGCATCGGCTTTGCCACCCTGAAACTGCTGGAAGCCGCCGGTTGCGAGGTGATCGTGCCGGAGACCCAGACCTGCTGCGGCCAGCCGGCGTGGAATTCGGGCGATGCGCCGGGTGCCGTGGCGCTGGCGAAAAAGACCATCGCCGAGTTCGAGGGCTTCGATTACGTCGTGGCGCCTTCCGGTTCCTGCGGCGACCACATCCGCACCGAGTACCCGACCCTGCTCGCCGCGGAGCCCGAGTGGCGCGACCGCGCCACGGCGTTGGCCAGCCGCACCTATGAGCTGACCGATTTCCTGGTCACGGTACTGAAGGTCGACAGCGTACCGGGCGACTACGAGGGCAGCATCACCTATCACGATTCCTGCACCGGCCTGCGCAGCATGGGCATCAAGCAACAGCCGCGCGCGCTGCTGGCCAGCATGAAAGGCGTCGAACTCAAGGAAATGAACGGCTGCGAGGAATGCTGCGGCTTCGGCGGCACCTTCTCGGTCAAGTTCGGCGAGGTGTCGGCAGCGATTGCCGAGCGCAAGTGCGACAACGTGCTGGCCAGCGGCGCCAAGGCCGTGGTCGGCGGCGACCTCGGCTGCCTGCTGAACATCGAAGGCAAGCTGCGGCGCATGGGCGACGAGAACACCAGGGTGCTGCACGTGGCGGAAATCCTGGCGGGAGACGCGTAATGGAAATCAAGTCCATGCGCTTCAAGGCCAACGCCGCGGGTTCGTTGGCCAACGTGGTGCTGCAGGGCAACCTGAAGAACGCCAAGGGCAAATTCGTCACCAAGCGCGCCGAGGCGCTTAGGGATCTCGATGATTTCGAGGGCACGCGTGAGGCGGCGGCGGCGATCCGCAACAAGGTCATCGACAATCTCGACCTCTGGCTGGAACGTTTCGAGCAGAAGGCGCAGGACACCGGGGCCACGGTGCTGTGGGCCAAGGATGGGGCGGAAGTGTGCCGCCTGGTGATTGAAATCGCCAAAAAGCACGGCGTGAAAAAGGTCACCAAGTCGAAGTCGATGCTGTCCGAAGAAGCCGGGCTCAACCAGGCGCTGGAAGCCGCCGGCATCCAGCCGGTGGAGACCGATCTCGGCGAGTACATCCTGCAGGTCGACAACAACGAGCCGCCCAGCCACATCATCGCGCCGGCGGTGCACAAGAGCCTCGACGACGTCGCCGACCTGTTCCACAAGGTCCATGGCACGCCGCGCAAGACCGAAATCCCGGCGCTGACGAGGGAAGCCCGCGAAGTGCTGCGCGGCCATTTCCTGAGCGCCGAAATGGGCCTCTCGGGCGGCAACTTCCTGGTTGCCGAGACCGGTTCGGTGGCACTGGTCACCAACGAGGGCAATGGCCGCATGGTGACGACCCTACCCAAGGTACATGTCGTCATCACCGGTATCGAAAAGGTGATCCCGACCCTGGAAGACCTGTCGACCCTGATGCGCCTGCTGCCGCGTTCGGCCACCGGGCAGTCGATCTCCAATTACTTCTCGATCCTGACCGGGGTCAAGAAGCCGGAAGAGCATGACGGCCCCGAGCATCTCTACTTCGTGCTGGTGGACAGCGGCCGTGCCGACGTGGTCGGCGGCGAGTTCCATGAGATGCTGCGCTGCATCCGTTGCGGCGCCTGCATGAACCATTGCCCCGTGTATCAGACTATCGGCGGCCATGCCTACGGTTGGGTCTATCCGGGGCCGATGGGCTCGGTGCTGACACCGCTGTATGCCGGGATCGAGAACTCGATCGATCTGCCGCATGCGGCGACGCTGTGCAACCAGTGCGGCGTCGTCTGCCCGGTGAAGATTCCGCTGCCCGACCTGTTGCGCAAGCTGCGCGAAAAGCAGACCGAGCGCGGCCTGCGCTCGCTCACCGAACGCATCGGTTTGCGCCTGTGGGCCTGGGTGGCGCAACAGCCCAGGCTTTACGCGCTGGGTGCAAGCTTCGGCGCGCGTTACCTGAAGTGGCTGGCGGGCGATGCCAACCGCATCCGCGTGCTGCCCACGGCGCCGGAATGGACGCTGGGGCGCGACTTTCCGGCGCCGCAGGGCAAGACTTTCCGCGAGCTTTACGCGGCACGACAGAAATCGGCAAAGGAGTCGACATGAGTTCCCGCGAAGACATCCTCGGCCGCGTGCGTGCCGGCCTGCAGCGCAATGCCGGCAATGCCGCCGCCGGGCGCGAGCTCATGGCTGCCGCCCTGTCGCAGGGCCATCAAGGGCCGAAGCCTGCCATGGATACCGATCCCAAGGCTCTGCTCGAGCGCTTCCGCATCAAGTCGGAAGTGCAATCGAGCACGGTGGACATCGTGGCCCAGGAGACCGATGCTCCCGCCGCGATCGCGCGCTACCTGACGGCGATGAGTCTGCCAAAAACCGCCGTCGCCCAGCCGGCGCTGGCGCATCTGGACTGGGCCGCCGCCGGCCTTGCGGTCGAGGCGCGCGGCGCGCGTGATGCCGATCTGGTCGGCATCACCGGCTGTTTCTGCGCCGTGGCCGAGACCGGCACGCTGATGATGTGCTCCTCGCCCGTAACGCCGGCCGCGGTCAGCCTGCTGCCGGAAACCCACATCGCGATCGTGCATGCCGCGCGCATCCTGCCCTACATGGAAGATGCCTGGGATCTGGCGCGCAAGGAACTCGGCGCACTGCCGCGTGCGGTGAATTTCATTTCCGGCCCGTCGCGCACCGGCGACATCGAGCAGACCATCGTGCTCGGCGCGCATGGGCCCTACCGTGTGCATCTGGTCATCGTCGAGGCTTGAGATGCGACGCCTGCTGGCCGTTGTCGCGTTGTTCTTCGCCGTGGCGCCGGCGCCGACTCTTGCACAGATCGGCGATGAAATCCTGCCGCCGGTCTTCGTCGACACCCTGCTCGAACTGCCCGATGATGCGGCCCAGGGCGCGAAATCGGGCAAGCGCCTGCTGCTCTACTTCGGCCAGGTGGGCTGCCCCTATTGCAAGGAGCTGATGCAGACCAGCTTCACGCAGAAGGCCATCGCGGACAAGGTGGCGAAGCATTTCGTGCCGATCGCCTTCAACCTGTTCGGCGATCGCGAGGTGACCTGGTTCGACGGCAAGGTACGCAGCGAAAAGGAATTCGCCAAATTCCTCAAGGTGCAATTCACGCCGACGCTGCTGCTGCTCGACGAGAAGGGCAGCATCATCGCCCGCATCAACGGCTATTACCCGCCGCATCGCTTCTCGGCAGCGCTCGACTACGCGGCGCAGCGTCTGGAGGGTAAGCGTTCGTTTGCCGAGCACATGCAGGCCGTGCCGCAAACCGGCGCCAGTGCCACGCTGCACGACCAGCCCTTCTTCATGAAGCCGCCGCTCAACCTGGCGCGCAAGAAGGGCAGCAAGCCGCTGGCAGTGCTGTTCGAGACGCGTCACTGCGCGCCCTGCGACGAGTTGCACCAGGAAGGCTTCAAGCGCGACAAGACCCTGGCGGCGATCGCCAGGCTGGATGTGGCGCGCCTGTCTTTGGCGGGCCGCGAGACTCTGACCACGCCCGACGGGCGCAGCACGACGGCCGAGGCCTGGGGCAGGGAACTCAAAATCAGCTACACGCCGAGCGTGGTGTTCTTCGATGAACGGGGCAAGGAAGTGTTTCGTCTCGAAGCCTACGTGCGACCCTTCCACTTCACCTCATCCTTCGAATACGTTGCCAGCGGTGCCTACAGGAAGGAGCCGGAGTTCCAGCGCTTCCTGCAGCACAAGGCCGAGCGCATGAAGCAGGGCGGCGAGAAGCTGGAGCTCTGGAAGTAGTCAGCGCCGCAGGCGCTTCTCGAACTCGATGATCAGCATCGCCATCAATGCGATGGCAGCGATCTCGCTCCAGGCGCGGGCGTCGATCGGGGCGGTGGCGAAGGCCGCGTTGAGCGGCGCCCAGTAGGTGATTGCCAGCTGCAGCACCAGTTGCAGGCCGGCGCCGGCCCACACCCAGGGATTCGAAAACGTGGCGACGGCGGTGATCGGCAGGCGCAGCGAGCGGCAGTTGAACAGGTAGACGAATTCGATTGCGACAAACACGTTCATGGCGATGGTGCGCGCCTCGGCCATGGACTGGCCGCGATCCAGCGCCAGCAGGAACATGCCGAAGGCGCCGGCCAACATCAGCACGCCGACCAGCAGGATGCGCCCAATCAGCACGCCATCCAGCACCGGCGCCGCCGGCGGCCGCGGCGGTCGGTGCATGATGCCGCGCTCGGCGGGTTCGAAGGCCAGCGGCAGGCCGAGCAATACCGCGGTGGTCATGTTGATCCAGAGAATCTGCAGCGGCGTGATCGGCAGCGTGACCCCGGCGACGATGGCGGCGAGGATCACCAGGCCTTCGCCGAAATTGGTGGGCAGGGTCCAGGTGATGAACTTCACCAGGTTGTCGTAGATGCCGCGCCCTTCTTCCACCGCCGCCTCGATGGTGGCGAAGTTGTCGTCGGTCAGCACCATCGCCGCCGCCTCCTTGGCCACGTCGGTACCGCCCTGGCCCATGGCGATGCCGATGTCGGCCTGCTTCAGCGCCGGCGCGTCATTGACGCCGTCGCCGGTCATCGCCACCACCTCGCCTTGCGCCTGCAGCGCGCGCACCAGGCGCAGCTTCTGCTCGGGTTCGACCCGGGCGAAGACATCGACGCGGCCGGCCGCGGCCTGCAGCGCCACGTCGTCGAGCCGCGCCAGATCGCGTCCCGTCAGCACCGTGGCGGGCCTGCCATCCGGGACGATGCCGATCTGTGCGGCGATCGCCTGCGCCGTGGCGGCATGGTCGCCGGTGATCATCTTCACCTTGATGCCGGCGGCATGACAGGTGCGCACCGCGGCGATCGCCTGCCTGCGCGGCGGGTCCATCATGGCGGCGAGGCCGAGAAAGACCAGGCCGGATTCGAGCGCCTGGTCCGTCAGTTCGTTGCCGGCAGCAGCCTGGCGCCGCGCCATGGCCAGTACGCGCAAGCCGCGCGCGGCCATGCCGGCGGCTGCCGCGGCGATCAGCTCGCGGCCGGCGGCGTCCAGCGCAACTTCGTGGCCGTCGGCGGTCAGCAGCCGGTCGCAGGCCGGCAGGATTTTCTCGATGGCGCCCTTGGCATAAAGCATCGGCTGCCCTTCCACCTCGTGCAGCGTGGCCATGGTCTGGCGCATGGAATCGAAGGGCAGTTCGTCGCAACGCGGATACAGGTAGCGCAGCGTGGTTTCGTCGAGGCCGCTCTTGCGCGCCGCGACCAGCAGGGCAACTTCGGTGGGGTCGCCGGCGTGCTGCCAGCGCCGACTTTCGAACACCAGCGTGGCGTCGTTGCACAGCGCGCCGGCGATCAGCGTTTCGCGCAATGCCGGGCCGGGCTCGCCGCTCAGGGCGCCCTCCGGCGCATAGCCGTGGCCTTCCACCGTGACGCCGGTGCCGCCGGCCCACAGCTCGGTGACGGTCATCGCGTTCTCGGTCAGCGTGCCGGTCTTGTCCGAGCAGATCACCGTGGTGCTGCCCAGCGCTTCCACGGCCGGCAGGTGGCGGATGATGGCGCGGCGTTTGGCCATGCGGCTGACGCCGATGGCGAGGGTGATGGTCATCGCTGCCGGCAGGCCCTCCGGGATGGCGCCGACGGCCAGCGCCACGGCAGCCATCAGCATCTCGCCCCAGGCTTCACCGCGCCAGACGCCGATGGCAAAGGTCAGTGCGGCGAGGCCGAGGATGATCCAGAGCAGCAGGCCGGCGAACTCGCCCATTTTTCGGGTCAGCGGCGTGGCCATTTCCGGTGCGGCGGCGATCAGCCCGGCGATGCGCCCGGTTTCGGTGGCGTCGGCGGTGGCAATGATCAGGCCGTGGCCCTGGCCGGCGACGACGGTGGTGCCGGCATAGGCCATGTTGCGCCGGTCGGCCAGCGCCGTGTCCTCGGGCAGCGGCTCGTGACGCTTGTCGATCGGCGCCGCCTCGCCGGTCAGCGCGGCTTCGATGGTACGCAGCTGCTTGCCGGAAAGGATGCGCAGGTCGGCCGGCACCTTGTCGCCGGCGACCAGCCAGACCACGTCGCCCGGTACCAGGTGCGCCGCATCCATGCGCCGGCGCCGGCCGCCGCGCAGGACGGTGACTTCGGTGGCGACGGCGCGCGCCAGCGCCGCCAGCGCCTGTTCGGCCTTGCCTTCCTGGATGAAGCCGATGATGGCGTTGACGATCACCACGCCGAGGATGACGGAGGTGTCGACCCACTCGCCGAGTGCGCCGGTGACGATGCCCGCGGCGATCAGCACCAGTACCAGCGGCTGGGTGAACTGGGCGCCGAAGCGCGACAGCGCGCTGCGGCCCGGCACGCTGCGGGGCCGGTTGGGGCCGTGCCGCGCCAGGCGTGCGGCGGCTTCGTCCTCTGCCAGACCGTTGCTGGCATCGACGCCATGGTGCGCCAACGCATCGTCCACGGGGATGGCGTGCCATGCTGGGGCGGATGGCGGTGTCGTTGGCGATTGAACTGTCATCGCCCGATTATGCAATGAAGCGAGGCCCCCGCACCAAACGCAGGGCTCGCCCGGTCAGTGAGTCCGGTGTTCCTTGGCGAACTTCTCGAACTCGCCCGCCGTCAGCGGTCGGCTGAAATAATTGCCCTGAATCTCGTTGCAGCCGTAGCGCCGCACCGAGTCGAGTTGTTCCAGGGTTTCCACGCCCTCGGCGATCACGCGCAGTTTCAGCGAGCGCGCGATGCCGATGACGGCCTGGGACAAAGCGTCGCCGGCGCTCTCCCGATTCATGTCGGCGATGAAGGAGCGGTCGATCTTGAGCTTGTCGACGCTGAAGCGCGTCAGGTAGGACAGGCTCGAATAGCCGGTACCGAAATCGTCGATCGCGACCGAGGAGCCGATCGCCTTCAGGTCCGCGATGATCTCGCGCAAGGTGTCGCTGTCTTCCATCAGCGTGGATTCGGTGAGTTCGATCTCGATTTGCTGCGGGGAGATCCCGGCATCGCGCGTGTGGCGTCGCACCAGGTCGACCAGATCGGTGCGGAACACCTGGATGCCCGACACATTGACGGCTATTTTCCAGTCCTTGCCGCCATCTCGCCAGCGTCTGGCCTGGCGGCAGGCTTCCGTCAGCACCCATTCGCCGACGGGAACGATCAGTCCCGATTCTTCCGCAACCGGAATGAACTCGGCAGGCGAGATCCTCCTGCCATCCCTGCAGGTCCAGCGCAGCAAGGCTTCGGCCCCGAAGATGTGCCGCGAATCGGCATACACCTGGGGCTGGTAGGTCAGCGCCAGTTCCTGCCGCTCGATGGCGTGGCGCAGGCGATTGGTCAGGTTGAGTCGGTGCGTCGCGCGCTGGTTCATCTCAGCCGAAAAAAAGCTGAAGGCCTGCCGGCCGGATTCCTTGGCGTGATACATCGCCATGTCGGCTTTCTGCATCAGGGTGTCGAAGTTGGTGCCATCGTCCGGCGAGAGCGCAATCCCGAGCGAGGCCGAGGTGGTCAGGCTATGCGCGTCGACGTCGAACGGATGGGTCAGGCTGGCCTGTATCTTGTCGGCAATCCGCGCCACGGCTTCCGGGCCGTCGACTTCGCCGAGCAGCAGAATGAACTCGTCGCCGCCCTGACGGCTCAGCGTATCGGAATCCCGCAGGCAGGTCTGCAGCCGGCCTGCCGTGGCGATCAGCAGCCCATCGCCGACCGGGTGGCCGAGCGAGTCGTTGATGCGCTTGAAATGGTCGAGATCGAGGTAGATGAAAGCCATGCGCTTGCCCGAACGCTTGTGCAGGTCACGCATCTGGTCGAAGCGGTCGCGCAGCAGCAGTTGGTTGGGCAGGCCGGTCAGCGGGTCGTGGTGGGCAAGATACTGGATCCTCTCCTCGGTCGCCTTGCGCAGCGAGATATCCGAGAAGCAGCCGACGAAATTCTTGACGCTCCCCTGTCCGTCGCGGGTGGCGGTGATGGTCAGCCACTTCGGATAGACCTCGCCGTTCTTGCGCCGGTCCCAGACCTCGCCTTCCCAGGAACCCTGTTCAAGGACCGTCTGCCACATCTTGCCGTAGAACTCCGCGCTATGGCGCCCCGACTTCATGATGCGCGGGTTCTGGCCGATGACTTCCTCCGGACTGTAGCCGGTGATTTCGGTGAAGGCATGGTTGACGCGGACGATCACGCCGGACTTGTCGGTGATCATCAGGGCTTCGAGGGTATTGGCGAACACCGTGTCGGCCAGGTGCAGTTCCGCCTCGTGGCGCTTGCGCTCGGTGATGTCGGTATACACCCAGATCGATCCGTCTTCAGGCGCGTCGGGGTCGAGCGGCCGGCCCGAAACTTCGTACCAGATGAATTCGCCATCCTGGCGTCGGTGGCGAATCTCGCGGTCGCAATGGCCGCGCTCCGGCAATTCGCGATAGGCCAGTTCGCCTTCGGCCAGCCAGTCCTCATGCGACGGGAAGATCGCGCTGATATTTTTGCCGAATAATTGTTCGGGGCGAGCGAAGCCGAATATCTCGGCGACGCGGCGGTTGCAGTTGAGGATGACCCGATTGCGGATCAGGGCGATGCCGACGTGGGCGTTGTCGAAAATCAGGCGCTGCTCGTCGAGCAGCGAGACCATGCGCGCCATGATGCGCTTGCGCTCGGTGATGTCGGTGTAGGAGGTGACGAAGCCGCCGTCCGGCAGCGGCGAGCGCTGGATCTCGAGTATCGTGCCGTCCGCGCGCTGGTGTTCGATGCGGTAGGGCTGGCGCTGGTTGATGCGCTCCATCGCGGCGGCGAACTGGGCATCGGTGTCGCCGGCGCCCAGTTCGCCGCGGTCGGCGACGGTGCGCAGGATGGTCTGCAGATTCGGTGTGCCGTCGGCGAAGATCTCGTCGGGCAGCCCGACCAGGCGGCGGAACTGTTCGTTGTAGCGGGTCACGCGCAGGTTTTCGTCGATCAGCGTGATGCCGCAGGGAAAGTGCTCGATGATGGCGCGCTGCTTTTCGTGTTCCTGCAGCAGGGCCTCGTCGGCACGCTTGCGCCGGGTGATGTCCTGCAGCGTCTCGATGGCACCGATCAGTTCGCCGGCGGCATCGAACAGGGGCGCTGCCGTGAAATACAGCCAGGTGCCGCCGGGCCCCATGTGCGGAAAGAAGTCCTCGGCCTCGTAGGATCCCGGAATCAGCGTCGAATGGCGGTACTTGCCTTCGTAGAAGGTCGCCACGGCATCGATGTCCCGCGACACGACCAAGTCGGCCATGACCGGGCGGCACTGGGGGTAGAAGGGGCGCCATTGGTCATGGCTACCGATCATTTTTTCCGCCGGATAGTGCAGCACCACTTCGCAGGCGCGGTTCCAGTGCGTCACGCGGTGTTCGCGGTCGATGACGAAGATCGGTACCGGCGAGCTCTGGATGATCTTGTCGAGCAGGTCCTGTTGTGTGACGGTTACGCTGTTGCGGGTTTCCAGGACGGGGGAATCGGACATGAGATCGGGTTGTCTGACAAGCTATCGCTTTGGTAATAGAAGGGATGCCGGGGCAGCATCTTAAGGCCCTCTCGGCGCAATTGGATTGATGTATATCATTTATGCCGGCAGGCATAAATTGCCGGCTGCACCATGGCGGCGCTACTTCTTCGGCGCCGTGTAGAAATCCCGCAGCGAGGCATAGCGCTCGGCGCGCACCGCGCGCACGTGCTGGATCGCGTTCTTCATCGGGATGCCGGCCTGGACCAGGGTTTCGGCGGCGATCAGCAGGCTGCTCTCGAGCACTTCGGGAATCACCTCGGTGGCGCCAGCGGCCTTGAGGCGGGCGACATCCTTGTCGTCGGTGGTGCGCACCACGATCGGAATTGCCGGCTGGGTGGCGCGCACGATGCGCACCACGCGCTCGGCCGAATGCGCATCCGGGTAGGTGATCACCACGGCGCGGGCGCGGGCGATACCCGCCGCCTGCAGCACCTCGCGCCGGTCGGCGTTGCCGAAGACGACGTTGATGCCGTGCGCGCCGGCCTCGGCAATGCGCTGCGGATCGACGTCGAGAGCGATGAAGGGGATGTCCTCGATGCTGAGGAATTCCGCAATGCGCTGCCCGGTGCGGCCATAGCCGCAGAGCACCACATGTTCGCCGAGATCGAGGCTATGCACGGCGATGTTGTGGATCGCCGTCGCCTTGTGCGCCCAGTTGCCGCGCCCCATGTCACCGGAAAGCCGCGCCGCGCGGGCGATCAGGAAGGGTGCGATGAACATCGACACCAGCATCGCCGACAGCGTGATCTGGAAGGCGCTGGTGCCGATCAGCTGCAGCTGGCGCGCCAGTTCGATCAGCACCAGGCCGAATTCGCCGCCCTGGGCCAGTTGCGCCGAGGTGCGCAGGCTGGCGGCCAGGGGCGTTTTTGCCACCCGCGTGATGATCAGCATCACCAGCGCCTTGCCGCCGATCAGCAGCACAACCGCCAGCGCCAGTTTGTGGGCATTGGCCAGCACGTACTGGATGTCCAGCAGCATGCCGACGGTAACGAAGAACAGGCCGAGCAGGATGTCGCGAAAGGGCCGGATGTCGGCCTCGACATGATGGCGATAGACGGTTTCCGAGATCAGCATGCCGCCGACGAAGGCGCCGAGCGCCAGCGACAGCCCGCTGTGGGCGGTGACGAAGGAGAGGCCGACGACGATCCACAGCGTGGTCAGCACCAGCAGTTCGTTCGAACGGACTTTCGCCGCGGCATCGAAGATGCGCCCCATCAGCTTTTGCCCGACCCAGATCAGCAGCGCCAGCACGGCGACCATCTGCGCCGCGGCCACGGCCAGCGAGCGCCACAGGTCATCGCCGGAAGCCGCCAGCGCCGGCAAAAGGATCAGGCAGGGCGCCACGGCAAGATCCTGGAACAACAGCACGCCCATGGTCTGCCGTCCGGAACGCGAATGGAGTTCGAAGCTGTCGGAGAGCATCTTGGCGACGATGGCGGTCGACGACATCGCCACCGCCAGGCCTACCGCGATGCCGCTGCGCCAGCTCTGGTCATAGGCCAGCGCAGTCACCAGGCCGGTACCCACGGCGGTCAGCGCCATCTGCGCCGGGCCGAAGCCGAACACCAGCGTGCGCATCGCCTGCAGGCGCTTCAGGCTGAATTCGAGGCCGATGGTGAACATCAGGAAGACCACGCCGAACTCGGCGAAGCCCTCCACTTCGGCATTCTCGGTCAGCAGGGCCATCCCGTGCGGACCCAATACGATGCCGATCGCCAGGTAGGCGAGCATCGAGGGCAGCTTGAGCCGGCGGACCACTGCGACCGCAGCAACGGCGGCGGTCAGCAGCAGCAGGATCACGAACAGGTGCTGATACATAGGCACTGAATGATACCGGCGTAGCGGCGGAAATCAGCAGCTAAATCGATTCATCCGAGATAGTCGGCGCCGGCGCTACGGTGCCCGGGCTCCGGAACCGCCGGCCCGATCGGAGCGCGGCAGCCAAGGCCCGCGGGTAGCGGGCGGCGGTGGCGGGCCGCCCGGTTTGACTACCGCTTCATAAACACGACCCATGCCGTTCTGCGGCTTCACTATAATGCGCCGAACCTGCCCGGAGCCAAGCCACCATGTTCGGTATTCCCATCGAGTTCATTCTGTTCGCACTGACCCTGCTTGGCGTTGCGCTGTTCCACAACCAGACCTTCTATGTCGCGCTGACGGGCGCTACCGCGGTCGCCTTGTACAAGATCGTCACGACCGGATTCAAGACCGGCCCCGGGATCGCGGGTTTCGCCGGCCACCTGGGCCACGAATGGGTGACGCTGGCCAACCTGTTCTGCCTGCTGATGGGCTTCGCCATCCTGGCGCGGCATTTCGAAAAAAGCCGGGTGCCGGAAATCCTGCCCAAGTTCCTGCCCCGGGAATGGAAGGGCGCCTTCGTGCTGCTGGCGATGGTCTGGGTGATCTCGAGCTTCCTCGACAACATCGCGGCCGCCCTGATCGGCGGCGCCATGGCGCACAAGCTGTTCAAGGCCAAGGTGCATGTCGGCTATCTGGCCGCCATCGTCGCGGCCTCCAATGCCGGCGGCGCCTTTTCGGTGGTCGGCGATACCACGACCACCATGATGTGGATCGCCGGCGTGCGTCCAGGGCAGGTGTTCGAGGCTATTCTTCCTTCGGCCATCGCGCTCGGCATCTCGGGCTACTTCGCCGCCAAGCAGCAGCATGCCTACTCGCCGATCCTGAGTCACGTTCATGAGCACACACACGTCGACTGGGGACGCATCTTCATCGTCGCGCTGATTCTCGTCTTTGCCATGGTCACGAATATCACGGTCAACACCAGGATGCCCGAGATATCCGACAGCTTTCCCTTCATCGGGGTTGCCGTCTGGGCCGCCATTCTGGTGACGATTCCGGTGCGTCGCCACGACTGGGAAGTGCTCGGCGAATCCCTCAAGGGCACCTGCTTCCTGTTGTTTCTGGTGCTGACCGCCTCGATGATGCCGGTCGAGAAACTGCCGGCGGCCTCGTGGCAGACGGCCTTCGGCCTCGGCTTCATTTCCGCGGTGTTCGACAATATTCCGCTGACCGCCCTGGCGATTCGCCAGGACGGCTACGACTGGGGTTTCCTCGCCTTCGCGGTCGGCTATGGCGGCTCCATGATCTGGTTCGGCTCCTCGGCCGGCGTTGCCTTGTCCAACATGTATCCGGAAGCCAAGTCGGTCGGCAACTGGCTGCGCCACGGCTGGCATGTGGCGCTGGCCTATGTCGTCGCCTTCCTCACCATGGTGGTGGTGCTTGGCTGGCATCCGCAGCCGCTGAACAAGGGCGCTGCCGCCGTGGCGCCGGCGCCGACTTCTGCTCTCGCACCGGCAATCGGATCGCCGGGCTACCAGTAGCCGCAGACCCTATCCGGGGCGTGCGCCACGCTGGATGAGATGGCTCTTGAATTTTTCGTGATCCGCAGCATCTAAGCCTGCGTGTGCGCAGGTGTGGCACCGACGCCGTTCACGTTTTCACTGGAGAACCGCAATGAAACGCATCGTATTGTTTCTGGTCACCAACCTTGCCGTGATGCTGGTGCTGTCGATCGCCGCCAGCGTGCTGGGGGTGAACCGTTTCCTTCACGCCAATGGCCTGGATATGGGCATGCTGCTCGCCTTCGCCGGCATCATGGGCTTCGGCGGTGCCTTCATTTCACTGGCCATGTCGAAGATGATGGCCAAGTGGTCGACCGGCGCCCGCATCATCGACAGCCCGTCGACCTCGACCGAGTTCTGGCTGGTCGAGACCGTGCGCAAGCAGGCCGGGAAGGCCGGCATCGCGATGCCCGAAGTCGCCATCTACGAAGGCGCGCCGAATGCCTTCGCCACCGGGCCGAGCAAGAACAATTCGCTGGTCGCCGTTTCCACCGGCTTGTTGCAGAGCATGAGCAAGGAGGAAGTCGAGGCCGTGCTGGCGCACGAAGTCAGCCACGTCGCCAACGGCGACATGGTAACGCTGACCCTGATCCAGGGCGTGGTCAATACCTTCGTCATCTTCCTGTCGCGCGTCGTCGGCTATCTGGTCGACAGCTTCCTGCGCCGCGGCGACAGCCAGTCCTCCGGTCCCGGCATCGGCTACACGATTACGGTGATCGTCTGCGACATCCTGTTCGGCGTGCTGGCCAGCGTCATCGTCGCCTGGTTCTCGCGCCAGCGCGAATACCGCGCCGACGCCGGTGCTGCCGGCCTGATGGGCTCGCCGCGGCCGATGATCGCTGCGCTGCAGCGCCTGGGCGGCATGGCCGTCGAGCCGCTGCCGAAGAGCCTGGCCAGTTCCGGCATCGCCGGCGGCCGTGGCCTGATGGCGCTGTTCGCCAGCCATCCGAGCATGGAAGAGCGCATTGCTGCGCTGTCCGCGCAGGGCCGGTGAGCCTGCCCTTGCCTGAACGGCCGCAAAGGCCCCCGCGCTTGGCGGGGGCTTTTGTTTTGCTGTTCGCCGCCGCGCCGGTGTGGGCGGCAGGCTCCGGCGTGGTTGGCGCCAACCTGCTCTGGCTGGCGCTGATCCTGATGTCCGCCCGGTTGTTCGCGCCGCTGGCGCAGAAGCTGGGTTTTCCCGCGGTGCTGGGCGAACTGCTGCTCGGCGTGCTGCTGGGCAACCTGACCCTGCTGGGTTTCGGCGGTTTCGAGTCGATCGCCCGCGATCCGGCGGTGGCTTTCATCGCCGAACTCGGCGTGATCGTGCTGCTGCTGCAGATCGGCCTCGAAACGCGGCTGGCCGACCTGGTCAAGGTTGGCCCACGCGCCTTTGCCGTGGGCTCGGTCGGCATCGTCGTGCCCTTCGTGCTGGGCGCCTGGGTGGTTGGGCCGTGGCTGCTGCCGGGGCTCTCGGACAACGCCTACCTGTTCCTCGGCGCGACGCTGTCAGCGACCTCGGTCGGCATTACCGGGCGGGTCTTCCGCGATCTGGGCAAGCTCGATACGCCGGCGGCGCGCATCGTGCTCGGCGCCGCGGTGATCGACGATGTGCTGGGGCTGGTGATTCTCGCCGTGGTCTCCAGCCTGGTGCAGGCCGGCTCGGTCAGCGTCATGCAGGTCGGCGGCATCATCGCCCAGGCGGTGATCTTCCTCGCCGGCTCGATCTGGATCGGGCGTCTGATCGCGCCGCATTCCAGCCGCTGGCTGGCACAGTTGGATGCCGGTCCCTCGATGTTGTTCGCCCAGGTGCTGGCCACGGGGCTGTTCCTCGCCTGGCTGGCGCATGCCATCGGCCTGGCGCCGATCATCGGCGCCTTCGCTGCCGGCCTGCTGTTCGAACCGGTGTTCCTGCGCGACTTCGACCGCCCGGCCATCGTGCGCGAGATCGAGCCGCTGCTGCCGGCGGGCGATCCCGGCCTGGCCGAACGCCTGCGACCGATCCTGAAGAAGCACGGCGGCCACCAGCACGAGCACATGATCGAGCCGATCGGTTATTTCTTCGTGCCGGTGTTCTTCGTCCTCACCGGCATGCAGGTCGATCTGAAGACGCTGGCCGACCCGGCGGTGCTGGGAGTCGGCGCTGGCGTCACGGTGGCCGCGATTGTCGGCAAGCTCGCGGCCGGCCTTGCGGCCGGACCGTCAGGCAAATGGCTGGTGGGCTGGGGCATGGTGCCGCGCGGTGAGGTCGGCCTGATTTTCGCGATGGTCGGCAAGCAGCTCGGCGTCATGAACGAGGCGATGTTCTCGGTGGTCGTCATGATGGTGATCCTGACCACGCTGATCACGCCGCCGATGCTGACGCTGCTGTTGAAGCGGCAGTAAGGCGCCGGCAGTCGGAGCGGGCGCCGCCCGTATAATTCGCGGCTTCGTCCCTTTCCTTGCCATCGTGTCCGAGCGTCTGGCCGTCGTGCTCCAGTATCTGCTGCCCAAGCAGGCGCTCACCGCGCTGGCCGGCAAGTTCGCCGGCGCGCGTGCCGGCGGCCTGACCACGGCGGTGATCCGCTGGTTCGTCGGCCGCTACGGGGTCAATATGGCCGAGGCGGCGAATCCGGACATCGCTTGCTACGCGAGCTTCAACGAATTCTTCACGCGGCCGTTGAAACCCGACGTGCGGCCGCTGGCCGACGCCGAATTCATCTGTCCGGTGGACGGTGCAATCAGCCAGTTCGGCGCCATAGATCGCGACCGCATCTTCCAGGCCAAGGGGCACGACTATTCGACCGCCGCGCTGCTCGGCGGCGATGCCGCGCTGGCGGCGCAGTTCGAAGAAGGCAGCTTCGCCACGCTGTATCTGAGCCCGAAGGACTACCACCGCATCCACATGCCCTGTGCTGGCCGTCTGCTGCGCATGATCCACGTGCCGGGCGACCTGTTTTCGGTGAACCCGGTCACGGCGCGCGGCGTGCCGGGGCTGTTCGCCCGCAACGAGCGCGTGGTCTGCGTTTTCGCTGGCGAGCAGGGGCCCTTCGTGCTGGTGCTGGTCGGCGCCACCATCGTCGGCAGCATGGCGACGGTGTGGCATGGCGTGGTCAATCCGCCGCGTCCCGGGCATCTGCGCGAATGGCGTTACGAGGACCAGGAGCTGCGCTATCGCCAGGGCGAGGAAATCGGCCGTTTCCTGCTCGGCTCGACCGTGGTCATGCTGTTTCCCAAAAATACCCTGAGCTTCAATCCGGAGTGGGCGCCGCAGCGGTCGATCCGCCTCGGCGAAAAAATGGGTGTCCGAGCGGCTTGAACGCCATCCGCTGCCGGCAGCCGGCGGCGGGGAATTCCCCCCTCCGTTAATGGGTCGTGGCCAAGGCAAATCGCCGGGGCCCTGGCTGTCCCTTCGATCGGGCGGCCGGGCCGAATCCTTCCGTCAACAAAACTCCTGATAAAGCACATTCGGTTTGCTTCGTATCTCTATTGTTTTATTTAAGTATTTATTAAAAGAAAAATCTTCGATTGCGCGTCTAAGCCCTTGTTGCACTTGGAGAAAAAGCGAATGATTCTTGACCGGCGTCAAAAAGTGTCATAAAGTGGGTTCTTATGGGAGGTAGTGGGAAATTCTGGCCGGATGTCGGCTCATATCCCACCCGGGGGAGAACCGATGTTCCAAGGTGCGGCGGCGCTGAATCTCGATGCCAAGGGCCGGATGGCGGTTCCGGCAAGGCACCGCGATGCCTTGCTGGCGGCCGGCGAAGGCCGTCTGGTCGTGACCGCCCACCCCCATCGCTGTCTGCTGCTCTATCCGCAGCCCGCCTGGGAGCCGATCCGCGCCCAGATCCTGGCGGCACCCAGCCTGCAGGTCGAATCCGCCATGGTGCGGCGTCTGCTGGTGGGCTTTGCCGAAGACGTCGAACTCGATGGCGCCAGACGCCTGCTGATCTCGCCCTCCCTGCGCCAATACGCCGGGCTGGAAAAGGAGATCTGGCTGGTGGGCCAGGGACGCCATTTCGAAATCTGGTCGGCCGCCGGCTGGAAGGCGCAGCAGGAGGCGATCTTCGCAGTGGGCGACAAGCTCCTGCCCCCGGGCCTGGAAAATCTTGCGTTGTGAGCGCCGACACCCATGTCAGCGTTCTGCTGGCCGAGGCGGTCGCGGGGCTGGCGATCCAGTCGAACGGAATCTATGTCGATGCCACCTTCGGTCGCGGCGGGCACAGCCGGGCGATTCTTTCCGCGCTCGGACCGACCGGCCGCTTGATCGCGCTGGATCGCGATCCGGCCGCGATCGCCGCCGGGACAAGCCTGTCGGATCCGCGCTTCCAGCTGGCGCATGCGGCCTTCAGCGAGTTCGATGCGGTGCTGGACCGGCTCGGCGTGGGGCAGGTGGATGGGGTGCTGCTGGACATCGGCGTGTCGTCGCCGCAGTTGAACACGCCGGAACGGGGCATGAGTTTTCGTTTCGATGCGCCGCTGGACATGCGCATGGATACGACGCAGGGGGAGACCGCCGCCGAGTTTCTGGCGCGGGCATCGCAATCGGAAATAGAAAGGGTGGTCAGAGACTATGGCGAAGAACGGTTTGCTCATGCGATTGCAAAGGCGCTTGTTGCTGCTCGGGGCGAGCACGGTATTTCAAGGACAGGACAGCTTGCCACGCTCGTGGCGCAAGTCGTCCGCACGCGTGAACCGGGCCAGCACCCGGCGACGCGGACTTTTCAGGCTCTACGGATTCACGTCAATCGGGAGCTTGAGGAACTGTCGCTAGTCCTGCCGCGGGCGCTTGAACGCCTGCTGCCGGGAGGGCGCCTGGCCGTGATCTGTTTCCATTCGCTGGAGGACCGCATCGCCAAACGTTTTCTGCGCGACGCCGCGCATCCGCCGCAGCCGCCCAAGGGCGTGCCCTTGCGCGCCGTCGATCTGCCGCAGCCCGTGGCGAAGCTGGTGGGCAAGGCGATTTTTCCTTCGGATGCTGAAATTTCCGCCAATCCGCGCTGTCGTAGTGCTGTGCTGCGCGTGGCAGAGAAGCTCGGCCCTGTCGCCGGGCCGCCCCAAGACAGGGCCAGTCAAAAACCCGGAGCCGCGCAGCGGCGAACATCCGTCACCCCCGCCCGCCGGCGGGGGGGTGGGGACGTATAGATGGCGCGCCTGAATTTCATCCTGATCCTGATCGTACTGGCCAGCGCCCTGTCGGTGGTGGCCGCCAACCATCGTGCGCGCAAGCTGTTCAGCGAACTCGAGGCAGTACAAAAGCACATGCGCGATCTCGACGTGGAATTCGGCCAGCTGCAGCTGGAACAAAGCACCGTGGCGGCCCATGTCCGGGTCGAGAAGCTGGCGCGCGACAAGCTGGGCATGAAGCAGCCCGCGCCGGGACAGGTCATTTCCGTCGACGCGGCGCCGACGCAGTGAGCCGCCGATGAAGCCGATCAAGTTTTCCAGAAGCCCGCTGCTCTCCGAGCGCCTGCCGCTATGGCGCCAGCGCATGGTGCTGGCGCTGCTGCTGGGCTGTTTCGCCGCATTGATCGGCCGTTCGCTCTACCTGCAGGGTTTCAAGAACGAGTTTCTCGGCGACAAGGGGCGCGCCCGCTTCGAGCGCGTAATCGACATTTCCGCCACGCGCGGCCGCATTACTGACCGTCACGGCGACGTGCTCGCGGTATCCACGCCGGTGCGCTCGATCTGGGCGATTCCCGAGGATGCGCAGCTGGCGCCGGCGCAGTCGCGCAACCTGGCCGCCCTGCTCGATATGGATGTCCGCGAAATCAATCGCAAACTGGCTGCCGAGGGCGAATTCGTCTACGTCAAGCGTCGGCTGCCGCCGGAGCAGGCGCAACGGGTTTCGGCGCTGAATCTGCCCGGTATTCACCAGAAGGACGAATACCGCCGCTACTACCCGGCCGGCGAAGTCATGGCCCATGTGCTGGGCTTTACCGGCGCCGAGGACGTCGGCCAGGAGGGCATCGAGCTGGCGTTCAACGGCCAGTTGACCGGCAAGCCCGGTTCACGCCGGGTGATCAAGGATCGCCGCGGCAGCGTGGTCGAGGACGTGGAGAGCATCCGCCCGCCGGTGGAGGGCAAGGACATCGTTCTCGCCGTCGATTCCAAGCTGCAGTACCTGGCCTACAGCCATCTCAAGCAGGCCCTGGAAGAGAACCGCGCCAAGGCTGGCGGCGTGGTGGTGCTCGACGCCCGCAGCGGCGAAGTGCTGGCCCTGGCCAATCTGCCGACCTACAACCCGAACAATCGGGTCAGGCTGGCCGGTGCCCAGTTGCGCAACCGCGCGCTGACCGACAGTTTCGAACCCGGGTCGACGCTGAAGCCCTTCACCGCAGCGCTGGCGCTGGAACAGGGCAAGGTGCGCGCCGACACGCCGATCCAGACCGCGCCGGGAAAGATGACTATCGGTACGGCAACGATCCACGACGCGCACATGCATGGCGTGCTGACCGTGGCGCAGGTGATCCAGAAATCGTCGAACATCGGTTCCGCCAAGCTTGCCTTGTCGATGAAGGCCGAAGACATGTGGACCATGTTCGACAGCGTCGGCTTCGGCACGCCGCTCAAGGTCGGCTTTCCCGGCGAGGTCGGCGGCCGCCTGCGCCCGGCCAAGACCTGGCGGCCGATCGAGCAGGCCACCATGTCCTATGGCCATGGCATTGCGGTGACCCTGATCCAGCTGGCGCACGCCTACCAGGTCTTCGCCCGTGACGGCGACCTGGTGCCGCTGTCCCTGGCGAAGCTCGATGCGCCGCCGCTCGCCGGCAAACGGGTGTTCTCGGCGGAAACCGCGCGCGCCGTGCGCGCCATGCTGGAATTGGCGGTGCAGCCGGGCGGCACCGCACCCCGGGCGCAGATTCCCGGCTATCGCGTGGCCGGCAAGACCGGCACCTCGCACAAGCTGGAAGGTGGCGCCTATGCCGACAAATACGTGGCCTCCTTCGTCGGCTTCGCTCCGGCCTCCGAGCCGCGCTTGATCGTCGCCGTGATGATCGACGAGCCGTCCAACGGCAAGCACTTCGGCGGCGACGTCGCGGCGCCGGCCTTCGCCCGGATCATGGCCGGCAGCCTGCGCGCCCTCGGCGTTGCCCCCGACGCACCGCGCAAGCCGCCCCTGCTGATGACCAGCGCCGAGCCGGTCAGGGAAGAGATGTGACGACGGCGATGGAGATCCTTGAACAACTTTGGCGGCATGGTGTCGCGACGACGCGCCTGACTGCCGATTCGCGCCGGGTGCAGCCGGGCGACGTCTTCGTCGCCTTCCCCGGCGCCCACGTCGATGGCCGCGACTTCATCGCGCAGGCGGTGGCCAGGGGGGCGGCGGCGGTGATTGCCGAGAGGGGCACGGGCAGCACGGCAAAAGTCGGCGTTGGCGCTACGCCGATGCTGGAAGTCGAGGGTCTCGCCGCGCTTTCCGGCGAGATTGCCCACTTGGTTTATGGCCGTCCTTCCGAACACTTGTGGCTCGCCGGCATCACCGGCACCAACGGCAAGACCTCGGTATCGCAATGGATCGCCCAGGCGATGAATGTCCTGCAGCATCGCTGCGCGGTGATCGGCACCCTGGGCAACGGCTTTGTCGATGCACTGGATGAGAGCCCCAACACCACGCCGGATGCAATCACCCTGCATGCGGCGCTGGCCGGATACGTCGCGCAGGGTGCGGCTGCCTGCGCCATGGAGGTGTCCTCGATCGGGCTCGACCAGGGCCGGATCAATGGTGCCGTCTTCGACGTCGCGGTATTCACCAACCTGACGCGCGACCATCTCGAATATCACCACAGCATGGCGGCCTATGCCGCGGCCAAGGAGATGCTGTTCCTGCGGCCCGGCCTGGCTGCCGCGGTGCTCAATCTCGACGATCCGGCCGGGGTCGAACTGGCCGCAAAACTAAAATCACGGGTACGTGTCATCGGCTATGCGCTGGGCGATGCGGACGATGCCGGCGTCGATCAGATGCTGCGCGCGGGAAACCTGCACATGGCGGCTTCCGGGATCGAGTTCGATCTGCATGGTGTGCATTTCGCCGCGCCCGTGGTGGGGCGCTTCAATGCCTCGAACCTGCTCGCCGTGATCGGCGCGCTGCTGACGCGCGGCGAGCGGCTGCAGGATATCGCCGTGGCGCTGCGCGCCATCCGGCCGCCGCCCGGACGCATGCAGGCGCTCGGCGGCAGCCACGCGCCGCTGATCGTGGTGGATTACGCGCACACGCCCGACGCGCTGGAAAAAGCCCTCGGCGTCCTGCGCGAAACCGCGGTGGCGCGCGGCGGCAAGCTGACCTGCGTGTTCGGCTGCGGCGGCGAGCGCGATCCCGGCAAGCGGCCGCAGATGGGGGCGGTGGCCGAAGCGCTGGCCGATCGCGTGGTAGTGACCAGCGACAACCCGCGCGGCGAAGATGCGCGCGCCATCATCGACCACATCCTCGGCGGCATGCAGCGCCCGCCGCAGGTCGAGTACGACCGGGCGCGGGCCATCGCCGATGCGGTGGCCGCGGCCGATGCGCGCGACGTGATCCTGCTCGCCGGCAAGGGCCACGAGCCGTATCAGGAGATTGCCGGCGTGCGCCTGCCGTTTTCCGACCTCGATGCCGCAAAGTCGGCGCTGGTGGCACGGCGATGATGAGCCTGCACGAAGCGGCCCAGGCCATCGGCGCGCAGGCGCAAGGCGCCGATGCCGGCTTCAGCGGCGTATCCACCGATTCGCGCAGCATCGCCGCCGGCGAACTGTTCGTCGCGCTCAAGGGCGACAAGTTCGACGGCCACGCCTATGTCAAGGACGTCCTCACACGCGGCGCGGCGGGTGCGCTGGTGAGTCGCGAATTCGCCGCGGCCCGTCCCGAACTGCCGCTGATCGCCGTGACCGATACCCGGCTCGCGCTGGGCGCGCTGGCGGCGCACTGGCGCGGGTGCTTTTCGATTCCGCTACTGGGCATCACCGGCAGCAACGGCAAGACCACGGTCAAGGAAATGTGCGCGGCGATCCTGCGCGCGCAATTCGGCAATGCGCCCGATTGCGTGCTGGCCACCGCCGGCAACCTCAACAACGACGTCGGCCTGCCGCTGACCCTGCTGCGCCTGCACGCCGCGCACCGCGCCGCGGTGATCGAGATGGGCATGAACCATGCGGGCGAAATCGACTACCTGACGCGACTCGCGGCGCCGACGGTGGCGCTGGTGAACAACGCGCAGCGCGCCCATCTCGAAGGTCTGGGCTCGGTGCGGGACGTCGCGCTGGCCAAGGGCGAAATCTTCGCCGGTCTGGCGGCGGATGGCGTCGCCGTGTTCAATGCCGACGATGCGCAGGTCGAGATCTGGCGCGAACTGTCACGCGAACGGCGGCAAGTGAGTTTTGGCCTCGATCGGCCGGCAGATGTATACGGCCGCTTCACTGCGCATGGCCTGGGCGGTGAGTTGCAACTGGCCACGCCGCAGGGCGCGATCTCGGTGACGCTGGCCGTGCCGGGCAGCCACAATGCGCGCAATGCCTGTGCCGCGGCAGCGGCGACGCTGGCCGCCGGCGCTTCCGCCGCAGCGGTCAAGCAGGGTCTGGAGCGCTTTGCTGGCGTCCAGGGTCGCCTGCAGCGGCGCAGCGGGCGCAACGGCGCGCTGGTGGTCGATGACAGCTACAACGCCAATCCGGATTCGATGCGCGCCGCGGTCGATGTGCTGGCCTCGGTACCCGGCAAACGCATCCTGGTCATGGGCGACATGGGCGAAGCCGGTGCCGCCGCCGGCCAGTTCCATGACGAGATCGGCGGCTATGCCAAGAGCCACGGCATCGACCGCCTGCTCTGCCTGGGCGAACTGTCGGTCGCCGCCGCGGCCAACTTTGGCGACGGCAGCCAGCATTTTCCGCGCGTCGAGGACCTGATCAAGGCGTTGCTCGGCGAACTCGATGCGCAGACCACGGTGCTGGTCAAGGGCTCGCGCTTCATGCGCATGGAGCGCGTGGTCGCGGCAATTATGGACGAAGGGAATTCAAATGCTGCTTGAGCTCGCGCAGTGGCTGGCCAAGGACTTCCGCGGCTTCAATGTGTTCGGCTACATCACCCTGCGCGCCGTACTGGCGACCATGACCGCGCTGGCGATTTCCTTCCTCTTCGGTCCGGCCGTGATCCGCTGGCTGGCGGCCAAGAAGATCGGCCAGTCGGTGCGCAGCGACGGGCCGCAGACGCACCTGATCAAGGCCGGCACGCCGACCATGGGCGGCGCGCTGATCCTGATATCGCTTGGCATATCCACGCTGCTGTGGGCGGACCTGTCGAACCGCTTCATCTGGATCGTGCTGATCGTCACCCTGGGCTTCGGCGCCGTGGGCTGGGTGGACGACTGGCGCAAGGTGGTCTACCGCAATCCCGACGGCCTGTCGGCACGCGCCAAGTTCTTCTGGCAGTCGGCGGTGGGGCTGGTCGCGGCGATCTATCTGGCATTCTCGATTTCGGCGCCGAACAACGAAAAGGTGGTCGAGCTGGTGTTCCAGTGGATCTCCTCCGGCTTCACCCTCGAACTGCCGCAGCAGACCGCGCTGATCGTGCCCTTCTTCAAAAGCGTCAGCTATCCGCTCGGCATGTTCGGCTTCATCCTGCTGAGCTATCTGGTGATCGTCGGCAGCAGCAACGCGGTGAACCTGACCGACGGCCTCGACGGCCTGGCCATCATGCCGACGGTGCTGGTCGGCGCCGCGCTCGGCATCTTCGCCTACGTCGCCGGCAATTCGGTGTTCTCGAAATACCTGTTGCTGCCCTACATCCCCGGTGCCGGCGAACTGACAGTGTTCTGCGGCGCGCTGGCCGGTGCCGGCCTTGGCTTCCTGTGGTTCAACGCCTATCCGGCCGAAGTGTTCATGGGCGACGTCGGCGCCCTGGCGCTGGGTGCGGCGCTGGGCGCGGTGGCGATCGTGGCGCGGCAGGAAATCGTGCTGTTCATCATGGGCGGCGTGTTCGTCGCCGAAACCCTCTCGGTGATGCTGCAGGTCGGCTACTTCAAGTACACCAAGAAGCGCTATGGCGAGGGGCGCCGCATCCTGCGCATGGCGCCGCTGCATCATCATTTCGAGCAGACCGGGTGGAAGGAAACGCAGGTCGTGGTGCGCTTCTGGATCATCACCATCCTGCTGGTGCTGTTCGGCCTGTCGACGCTGAAGATACGATGAAGCTGCAGCATCGACACGTACTCGTGCTTGGCCTCGGCGAATCGGGGCTGGCTTCGGCGCTCTGGTGCCTGCGCCAGGGTGCGCGAGTGCGCGTTGCCGATACGCGGACCTCGCCACCCTATCTGGACGAGCTGAATCGCCGCTCAGTGGAAAATACGGCCGGTGCCGACTCCCGGCTCGAATTCATCGCCGGCGAATTCGACAAGGCGCTGCTCGGCGGCATCGATCTGCTGGTGCTGTCGCCGGGCCTCTCGGGCGGGCTGATGGTGGTGATCCATGCCCGCGCCGCCGGCATTCCGGTGGTCGGCGAAATCGAATTGTTCGCCCAGGGCGTGCGCGATCTGGGTGGCGCGACCGTGCTGGCGATCACCGGTACCAACGGCAAGACCACCACCACGGCGCTCACCGGCCACCTGCTGCGCGCGACGGGCAAGACCGTCGGCGTCGCCGGCAACATCTCGCCGGCCGCGCTGACCGCCCTGATGGCTGCGCAGGATGCCCAGGCCCTGCCCGAGATCTGGGTGCTCGAACTCTCCAGCTTCCAGCTCGAAACCACCGAGACGCTGAATCCGGCGGCGGCGACGGTGCTGAACATTTCCGACGATCACCTCGATCGCTACATCGACCTCGACGAATACGCCTCGGCCAAGGCCAGGATATTCCAGAGCGCCGCGGGAGCGCCCGCAGTCCAGGTGCTGAATCGCAACGATGCGCGCGTCTGCCGCATGATCCTGCCCGACAGGCAAATCTTCAGTTTTGGCGTTGACGCGCCGGCTGCCGAGGAAGATTTCGGCCTGCGCCAGCATCAGGGTGAAACCTGGCTGGTGCAGGGCCGGAATTTCCTGCTGCCGCTGGCCGAGCTGCCGCTGGCCGGCCTGCACAACGCCGCCAATGCGATGGCGGCACTGGCCCTGTGCGCCAGCATCGGCTTCGATGTCGAGACCCTGCTGCCGGCCCTGCGCAGCTTCCGCGGCCTGCCGCACCGGGTCGAGAAAGTTGCCGAGCTGGACGGCGTGACCTGGTACGACGATTCCAAGGGCACCAACGTCGGCGCCACCGTGGCGGCACTCGCAGGCCTGGGCGGGGGTGTCGGCCGCAAATCAGTTGTCATCCTTGGCGGGGATGGAAAGCAGCAGGATTTCTCGCCCTTGCGTGATGCCGTTGCGCGCCATGCGCGCGCTGTCGTGCTGATCGGCCGCGACGGTCCGGTGATCGGCGCGGTGCTTGCCGGCACCGGCGTCATTATCGAGAGCGCCGGCGACATGGCCGACGCGGTGCGTCGTGCCCGCGCGCTGGCCCGGGCGGGCGATGCGGTACTGCTGTCGCCGGCCTGCGCCAGTTTCGACATGTTCCGCAACTACGAACACCGCGCCCAGGTTTTCGTCGCCGCCGTGCGCGGTCTTGAGGCGATGAAATGACTCGCGCCTACGCCCTGCCGGCGCAGCGGGCGCCCGCCGAGCTCGACGGCCTGCTGCTGTGGCCGGCGCTCGGCCTGCTGCTGCTGGGCCTGGTGATGGTGTATTCGTCCTCGATCGCGATGGCCGAGGGCAGCCGCTTCACCGGCAACCAGTCCACCTATTTCCTGTTTCGTCACACGGTATTCCTGACCATCGGCATGGTCGCCGGCGTGATCGCCTTCCAGATTCCCTTGCGCCTGTGGCAGCAGGCGGCGCCCTGGCTGTTCGTCACCGGCTTCGTGCTGCTGTTGCTGGTGCTGATTCCGGGCATCGGGCGTTCGGTCAACGGCGCCCAGCGCTGGATCGGCCTCGGCCCGATCAACCTGCAGCCCTCGGAGCTGATGAAGCTGTTCGCCGTGCTCTACGCCGCCGACTACACCTCGCGCAAGCTCGACGACATGGGCAGCTTCCTGCGCGGCTTCGGGCCGATGGCGCTGGTCATGGTGCTGGTCGGGGCCCTGCTGTTGCGCGAGCCGGACTTCGGCGCACTGGTGGTGATCCTCTGCATCGCCACCGGCATCCTGTTTCTCGGCGGCATCAATGCGCGGGTGTTCGGCATCCTGGTGGTGGTGCTGGCGGTCAGCTTCGTGATCATGATCTGGGTTTCGCCCTACCGGCGCGAACGCATCTTCGGCTTCATGGATCCCTGGCAGGATGCCTACGGCAAGGGCTACCAGCTGTCGCACGCGCTGATCGCCTTCGGTCGCGGCGAGTGGTTCGGCGTCGGCCTCGGCGCCAGCGTCGAAAAGCTGTTCTACCTGCCCGAGGCGCACACCGATTTCCTGCTGGCGGTGATCGCCGAGGAACTCGGCTTCGTCGGCGTCTGCTTCGTGGTCGGCCTGTTCGCCCTGCTGGTGCAGCGTTCCTTCGCCATCGGTCGCCAGGCCCTGGTGCTCGGCCGCGTGCATGCCGGCCTGGTGGCGCAAGGCATCGGCATCTGGCTCGGGGTGCAGGGCTTCATCAACATGGGCGTGAACATGGGCCTGCTGCCGACCAAGGGCCTGACCCTGCCGCTGATGAGTTTCGGCGGCTCAGGCATCGTCGCCAATTGCCTTGCCTTGGGAATTCTGCTGCGCGTCGACTGGGAAAACCGTCAGCTCATGAGAGGTCAGCAAGTATGAGAGCGCCAATGCTGACGGTTTCGGCGCAGGCTAACCTGAGCGCAGCGAAGGTTAAGGCGCGCAGCGCCGGCCGTAGCCAGAACAGGCAGATGATGCGGGGTCAGCAGCCGTGACCAAAACCCTGCTCGTCATGGCTGGCGGCACGGGCGGGCACATCATGCCCGGGCTGGCGGTGGCCGAGCACCTGCGGGAGCAGGGCTGGCGAATCGCCTGGATGGGCAATCCGGATGGCATGGAAGCGAAGCTGACCGTCGGCTGCGGCTACGAGATGGCCTGGGTGCATTTCACCGCGCTGCGCGGCAAGGGCCTGCTGCGCAAGCTGCTGCTGCCCTTCAACCTGCTGCGCGGCTTCAGCCAGGCCTGGTCGCAGCTTGCGCGCATCCGTCCCGACGTGGTGCTGGGCATGGGCGGCTATGTGAGTTTTCCGGGCGGCATGATGGCCTCGCTGCGCGGCATTCCATTGCTGCTGCACGAACAGAATTCGGTCGCCGGCCTGGCCAACAAGGTGCTGGCCGGCATTGCTGACCGGGTCCTGACCGGCTTTCCCGAGGTGCTCGGGAAGGCTGACTGGGTGGGCAATCCGGTGCGCCCGGAAATCGCCGCGTTGCCGGCGCCGACTCTGCGCTATGCGCAGCACGACGGTCCGCTGCGGGTGCTGGTGGTGGGCGGCAGCCTCGGCGCGCAGGCTCTCAACGAAGCCATGCCGCAGGCGCTGGCGTTGATGGCCGAGGATGAGCGACCGCAGGTGGTGCACCAGGCCGGCGAAAAGCACTTGCCGAAGCTGACCGGCCTCTACCAAGCGGCCGGCGTCAAGGCCGATTGCGTGGCCTTCATCAAGGACATGGCCGGAGCCTACGATTGGGCCGACTTGGTGATCTGTCGCGCAGGAGCCTTGACAGTGGCGGAGCTCGCCGCCGCCGGCGTCGCCAGCCTGCTGGTGCCCTACCCGCACGCAGTGGACGATCACCAGACGGCCAATGCGCGCTTTCTCAGCACAGCCGGCGCGGCGATCCTGCTGCCGCAGGATCAACTGACGCCGCAGCGGCTGGCCGAAATTCGCAATCTGTCGCGCGACCAGCTGGCGCAAATGGCAGAGAAGGCCCGCGAGATGGCGCGACCCGAAGCCACGGCGAGCGTGGCACAAGCCTGTGCCGAATTAGCCCAAAAGGGGGCCAAAGCATGAAACACAAAGTCAAGCGCATCCACTTCGTCGGTATTGGCGGTTCGGGCATGTCGGGCATCGCCGAGGTGCTGGCCAACCAGGGTTACGAAGTCAGCGGGTCCGATCTGGGCGACAGCGCGACGACGCGGCGCCTGGCGGCGCAGGGCATACGCATCGCGATCGGCCACAGCGCGCAGAACGTTGCCACCGCCGATGCGGTGGTGGTATCCACTGCGGTGCGTGAAGACAATCCGGAAGTGGTCATGGCGCGCGAGCGGCGCCTGCCGGTGGTGCCGCGCGCGCAGATGCTGGCAGAGCTGATGCGCATCAAGCAGGGTATCGCGATTGCCGGCACCCACGGCAAGACCACGACGACGAGCCTGGTCGCGAGCTGCCTGGCCGAGGGCGGTTTCGATCCGACCTTCGTCATCGGCGGTCGCCTGAACTCGGCCGGCGCCAACGCGAAACTGGGCGACGGCGAATTCCTGGTGGCCGAGGCCGACGAGTCGGATGCTTCCTTCCTGTTCCTCTCGCCGGTGGTGTCGGTGGTGACCAACATCGACGCCGACCACATGGAAACCTACGGCCACGATTTCGGCCGCTTGAAACAGGCCTTCGTCGATTTCCTGCACCGTCTGCCGTTCTACGGCGTGGCCGTGGTCTGCGGTGACGACGCCAACGTGCGCGAGATCATTCCGCGCGTGACCAAGCAGATCGTCACCTACGGCATCGACAGCGATACCAACTTCCGCGCCGAGGACGTGGTGGCCGACGGCGGCACCATGCGTTTCACCTGCGTGCGCACCAATGGCGGCGTCACGCGGTTGCCGATCGTGCTCAATCTGCCGGGCTGCCACAACGTGCTGAATGCCCTGGCGGCGATCGCCGTGGCGACGGAAGTCGGCGTTGGCGACACGGCGATCATCAAGGCCCTGGCCGATTTCGGCGGCGTCGGCCGCCGCTTCCAGCGCTATGGCGAGATTGCCTGCCCGGTCGGCGGAGCATTTACTTTGGTCGACGACTACGGCCACCATCCGGTCGAGATGGCCGCCACGCTGGCCGCGGCGCGTGGCGCGTTTCCCGGTCGGCGCCTGGTGCTGGCCTTCCAGCCGCATCGCTACACGCGCACGCGCGACTGCTTCGAGGACTTCGTCAAGGTGCTGTGCGGGGTCGATGCCCTGCTGCTGGGCGAGGTGTATGCCGCCGGTGAGGCGCCGATCGTCGCCGCCGACGGCCGCACCCTGGCGCGCGCGGTGCGCGTCGCGGGCAAGGTCGAACCGGTGTTCGTCGAGGACATCGCGGACATGCCCGCGGCCATCCTCGGCGCGGTGCAGGACGGCGATGTGGTGATCACCATGGGCGCCGGCTCGATCGGCAGCGTGCCGGGGAGGCTGACCGATGGCTGAGATCCTGCGCGGTGTCCTGCGCGAACACGAGCCGATGGCGGGGCATGTGTCCTGGCGTGCCGGCGGTCCCGTGGCGCGGGCATTCTTTCCGGCCGACCTGGCCGACCTGGCCGCGTTTCTGGGCAGTGTGCGCCACGACGAACCGCTGCTGTTGGTCGGTCTGGGCAGCAACCTGCTGGTGCGCGATGGCGGTTTCGACGGTACCGCGATCTTCACCCACGGCGCCTTGAACACCCTGCGCCGCGAGCCGGATGGCAGCTTCTACGCCGAGGCCGGCGTCGCCTCGCCCAAGCTGGCGCGCTTCGTCGGCAAGCAGGGCTGTGCCGAAGCCGAATTCCTCGCCGGCATCCCCGGCACCGTGGGCGGTGCGCTGACCATGAACGCCGGCTGCCACGGCGGCGAGACCTGGCGCTACGTGGAGAAGGTGCTGATGCTGAACCGCAGCGGCGAACAGGTGCTGCGCGGCCCGGAAGATTTCGCCATCGGCTATCGCCATGCCGGGCTCAAGAGTGCCACCGACGAGATCTTCGCCGCCGCCTGGTTTCGCTTTCCGCCGGGGGATGCCGAGGCGGCGCGCGAGCGCATGAAGGATCTGCTGGAACGGCGCGTGGCGACGCAGCCGCTGGCTTTGCCGAATGCCGGTTCGGTGTTCAGGAATCCGCCGGGCGATCATGCCGCGCGCCTGATCGAAGCGGCCGGGCTCAAGGGCACACAGATAGGCGGCGCGCAGGTTTCCGAAAAGCATGCGAATTTCATCGTTAATCGGGAAGGCGAAGCGACAGCGAGTGCGATAGAAATGCTAATCGGCCGGATTCAGGCGGAAGTGGCGGAAAAGTTTGGTGTCGCTCTGGTGCGCGAGGTGCGCATCGTCGGCGTGCACAGTGGTCAGTCGGGTCAGCACGGAGAAGGAGTTTGATGGATTTCGGCAAGGTGGCGGTGATGATGGGCGGCCAGTCGGCCGAGCGCGAGGTCTCGCTGAAAAGCGGTGCCGCGGTGCTGGCCGCATTGCGTGCGTCCGGCGTCGACGCGCATAGTTTCGATCCGCAGGACAAGGCGCTCGAAGCGCTGCATGCGGAAGGTTTTCAGCGCGTGTTCATCGCGCTGCATGGCCGCGGCGGCGAAGACGGCACGCTGCAGGGCGCGCTCGACCTGCTGGGCATTCCCTACACCGGCAGCGGCGTGCTGGCCTCCGCGCTGGCGATGGACAAGTGGCGCACCAAGCTGGTCTGGCAGGCCAGCGGCCTGCCGGTGCCGGATTACGTCGTGCTCGACGCTGCCGCCGACTTCGCTGCGGTCGAGGCGCGCCTGGGCTTGCCGCTGTTCGTCAAGCCGGCCAACGAGGGCTCCAGCATCGGCATCAGCAAGGTCAAGCAGGCCGGCGGCTTGCGCGCCGCCTACGAGCTGGCGGCGCGCTACGATTCCTGCGTGATCGCCGAAAAATTTCTCGGCGGTGGCGAATTCACCGTCGGCATCCTCGCCGGACAGGCCTTGCCGGTGATCCGCATCGTGCCGGCGACCGAGTTCTACGACTACGAGGCCAAGTACCTGCGCGACGACACCGAGTACCGGATTCCCAGCGGCCTGGGCGAGGTGCGCGAAACCGAGATGCGCGAGCTGGCTCTGCGCGCCTTCGCCGTGCTCGGTGGCCGCGGCTGGGGGCGCATGGATTTCATGCTGGATGCCGCCGGGCGCTGCTATTGCCTGGAAGCCAACACTTCGCCCGGCATGACCGACCATTCGCTGGTGCCGATGGCGGCGCGCGCGGCCGGCATCCCGTTCCCGCAACTGGTGCTCAAATTGTTGGCAGAGGCCCGCCATGGCTAAGCCACGTGTGAACTCGAAAGCCAATGGTCGGCTGGAGCGCAACGGCGGCGACGGCTTCTGGGAGCGGCCGATGCTGATCAATCTGCTGGCCGACGTGCTGTTGCTGGCGGGCGGCGTCCTGCTGGTGTGGGCGGCGGCCGTGGCCTTGCAGCGCCTGCCGATATTTCCTCTGCGGCAACTGGTGGTGGCGACGCCGGTGGAGCAGGTGTCGCGGGCGCAGATCGAACATACGGCGCGCAAAGCCCTGTCCGGGAATTTCTTCACGACAAATCTGGAAACGGCGCGTGCCGCCTTCGAGCGCATGCCCTGGGTGCGTTCGGCATCTCTGCGGCGGCTCTGGCCGGACGGCGTGGAGCTGAAGCTGGAGGAGCATCGCGCCGTCGCGCGCTGGACGCCGCAGGATGGCGAGGCGCGGCTGGTCAGCACCGATGGCGAGGTGTTCGTCGCCGCAACGGACGAGGCCTTGCCGCAGTTCGTCGGCCCCGAGGGCGCGGCAGCGCGGATTCTGGAACGCTACCGGGCGTTCGGCGAGGCCCTTGCCACCACCGGACGCCAGCCGGTCACCGTGCATCTTTCGGCGCGCGATGCCTGGCAGCTCAAACTCGACAATGGCGTGGTGCTGGAACTGGGCCGCGAGCAGGCCAGGCATCCGCTGCTGGAGCGGGTGCAGCGTTTCGCCAGCCATTACCCGGCGGCCAGCAGCGCCGCCCGCGGTCGACTGGAAAAGATCGGTGTGGTGGATATGCGTTATCCCAATGGATTTGCCCTGGCGGCGAGCAAGAGCTGATGAGCAAGGAAATCAAACGCGATCTGATCGTCGGCCTCGACATTGGCACGTCCAAGATCGTCGCCATCGTCGGCGAACTGGATGCCGAAGGCAGGCTGGGCGTGCTCGGCCTCGGCACCCAGGAATCAACCGGCCTCAAGCGCGGCATGGTGATCAACATCGAAGCCACGGTGAACTCGATCTCGAAGGCGATTGCCGAAGTCGAGATGATGGCCGGCTGCAAGGTGCGCGAGGTGTACACCGGCATCGCCGGCAGCCACATCAAGAGCAAGGATTCCACCGGCATGGCCGTGGTGCGCGACAAGGAGGTCACCCAGTTCGATGTCGAGCGCGCCATCGAGGCGGCTAATGCGACCTCGATCTCGGCCGACGACCAGATCCTGCATACGCTGGTACAGGAATTCACCGTCGATGGCCAGGACGGCGTCAAGGAACCGATCGGCATGGATGCGCGACGGCTCGACGTCAAGGTGCATCTGGTCACCGGCGCGGTGACCGCGGTACAGAACATCGTCAAGTGCGTGCATCGCTGCGGCCTCGAAGTGGTGGATCTGGTGCTACAGCCGCTGGCCTCGGGCTATGCGGTGCTGACCGACGACGAAAAGGATGTCGGCGTCTGCCTGGTGGACATCGGCGGCGGCACCACCGACGTGGCGGTCTTCGTCCATGGTGCGATCCGCCACACGGCGGTAATCCCGATCGCCGGCGACCAGCTGACCAATGACATCGCAATCGCGCTGCGTACCTCGACCCAGGATGCCGAGGACATCAAGATCCGCTACGGCGTCGCGCTGCAGCAGCTGGCCAATGCCGAGGACATGATCGAGGTGCCGGGCGTCGGCGATCGCCCCTCGACCCAGCTGTCGCGCCAGACCCTGGCCGGCTTCATCCAGCCGCGGGTCGAGGAAATTTTCCAGAAGGTGCAGGAGGAACTGCAGCGCAGCGGCAAGGAGCGGCTGCTGCGCGCCGGCATCGTGCTGACCGGCGGCGCGGCGCAGATGCCGGGCATGGCCGAGCTGGGCGAGGAGATTTTTCACAACACCGTGAAGCTGGCGATGCCGCATTACGACGGCAACTTGCGCGATTACGTGCGCAATCCGCGCTACTCCACGGCGATGGGTTTGTTGCTGGAGGGAGTGGCGCAGCGTCAGCGCGGCATGAAGGCGCAAAGCCCGAGAAGCTTCGGGCAGGTTCTGGCGCGGATGAAGGCGTGGTTCACCCGTAATTTTTGAAGTGGTTGTTCTTTTCAGGAGGCAAACATGTTTGAACTTGAGGAAGTAGGGACCCCGGAGCCGGAGGCCAGTTCGACGGTGATCAAGGTCGTCGGCGTGGGCGGCGCGGGCGGCAATGCGGTCGATCACATGATCCGCGAGGGCGTCGGCGGCGTCGAATTCATCTGCTGCAATACCGACGCGCAGGCGCTGAAAAAGAGCAATGCCCACGTCAAGTTGCAGCTCGGTCCGGGCCTCGGCGCCGGCGGCAAGCCGGAAAAGGCCAGGGAACTGGCCGTGCTCGACCGCGAACGCATCGCCGATGTGCTGCGCGGCGCGCACATGGTGTTCATCACCGCCGGCATGGGCGGCGGCACCGGCACCGGTGCCGGTCCGGTGATTGCCGAGGTCGCGCGCGAACTCGGCATCCTGACCGTGGCCGTGGTGACCAAGCCCTTCGAATACGAAGGCAAGCGCAAGCGCCTGGCCGAGGAAGGCGTGGCCGAGCTGGCCAAGCACGTCGATTCGCTGATCGTGATCCTCAATGAAAAGCTCGAGGAAGTGCTCGGCGAGGAGATCAGCTATCTGGAAGCCTTCAAGACCGCCGACAACGTGCTGCGCAACGCGGTGGGCGGCATCGCCGAGATCATCAACGTGCCGGGCCTGGTCAACGTCGACTTCGAAGACGTGCGCACCGTCATGGGCGAGATGGGCAAGGCCATGATGGGCTCGGCCGTCGCCGCCGGCGTCGATCGCGCCCGCGTCGCCGCCGAAGAGGCGGTGGCCAGTCCGCTGCTCGAGGGCATCGAGCTGTCCGGCGCGCGCGGCGTGCTGGTCAACATCACGGCCAGCAGTACTCTGGGACTCAGGGAGTACAAGGAGGTGATGAAGACCATCCGCCAATACACCGCGCCCGAGGCGACCGTGATCTGCGGCACCGTGTTCGACGAAGGCATGGAAGACCAGCTGCGGGTGACCGTGGTGGCGACCGGTCTGGGCATCGTCGCGACGCGCGAGGCATCCAAGCCGGCGATGCGCGTGGTCGAAGCCTCGGGCCTGCGCACGGGAACCGACAACCTGCAGGTGTTCGATGTCGGTATCGGCCAGGTCGATCTCACCAGCGTTATCAGCAGCGCTCGCAGCGGGCCGCGCAATGCCCAGGCCGATGCCATGGCTGCCTCGGGGGTGGACAAGTACGACATCCCTGCCTTTCTGCGCCGCCAGTCGGACTGATTTCCGGCTTCCGCAACCCGGGCCCGGCGGGCGCCTCCTCCCGCCGGAGCGGGCCGGCGTGGTAAAATTGCCGCCCTGCACAATTCCATTCGAATTTCTGTCCGATGCTCCGTCAGCGCACCCTGAAATCAGTCGTCAAGGCCACCGGCGTGGGACTCCACTCCGGGGTCAAGGTGACGCTCGCGCTGCGCCCGGCGCAGCCGAATACCGGCGTGGTGTTCCGCCGCGTGGACCTGAATCCGCCGGTCGACCTCAAGGCCGATCCGTTCGGCGTCGGCGATACGCGGCTGGCGTCCTGCCTGGAGCAGGACGGGGTCAAGGTCGCCACGGTCGAGCACCTGATGTCGGCGCTGGCCGGACTCGGCATCGACAATATCTACGTGGATGTAGATGCGGCCGAATTGCCGATCATGGATGGTTCGGCCGCGCCCTTCGTCTTCCTGCTGCAGTCGGCCGGCATCGAGGAACAGAAGGCAGCGAAGAAATTCCTGCGGGTGAAGAAGGCCGTCGAAGTCAAAGACGGCGACAAATGGGCCAGGTTGTCGCCTTACGACGGCTTCAGCCTCGACTTCTCGATCGTCTTCAATCATCCGGCCATGGATCGCGCCGCTTCGCGCGCCCACATCGATTTTGCCGACCAGTCCTACCTGCGCGAAGTGGCCCGCGCCCGCACCTTCGGCTTCATGCAGGATGTCGAATCCCTGCGCGACCAGGGCCTGGCCCTGGGCGGCAGCCTCGAAAACGCCATCGTGATGGACGAGTACCGGATACTCAACAGCGACGGCCTGCGCTACGTCGATGAGTTCGTCAAGCACAAGATCCTCGATGCGGTCGGCGACCTTTACCTCGCTGGCCACCCCCTGCTCGGCGCATTTTCCGCGCACAAGTCGGGTCACGCCCTGAACAACATGCTGTTGCGCACCCTGCTGGCGGATGCCTTCGCCTGGGAACTGGTCAGTTTCCAGCGCGCCGAGGAAGCGCCGGCCAGCGTTGCCCGGCTGTACCCGCAACTGGCTTAACGCTCATGGCTTCGATGCACCACCCCGCATCATGAAATACCTTTGCGGCGCAATGCCTCAAGCTGGCAAATGGGCCCGCCCCTCCCATCCTCCCCTCGCGGGGAGGCTACTGATTGGCTCGCTGCGCTCGAATCTCACACAGCGCGCTTGGCGAGGGATTTCGCGTTAACCATGTTGCTGCTGAGGATCGTTGGAATTCTCACGGCGATTACCATTGGCAGCGGCATCGTCGCCTGGCTGATCACCCGCGACCGTCGCTACCTGGTCCTCTCCGGCCGGGTTGCCATCGGGGCTCTGATTTTCACGCTGGCGGTGCTGGTTCTGATGGCTGCCGAGCGCCTGATCATTCTTTGACGGCACGTAGCAGGCGCTCCAGCGCTTGCTTGAGCGGCGATTCATCCGGCAGGTCCTGAGCCAGCGCGGTAAGTCCTTGCTTCTGTTTTAACCCAGGCACAGCTGGTCTTGCGTGTGGCGGTCGGGGCGGGGAGGGGTTTCGGGCTTGCACTCGAACCTCGATTTGGGTAACCTTCGCCTCCTTGTTCGATAAATCGCTGGCGAGACTGGGTCCGAATTGACGGATCTTCGCGGCGACCGCGCCGTTGGCGGCGTGGATAAAAAGTTTCCCCAGACGGAAATTGGCTACCCGGACATGAGGCCGCAGCGCCTCCGGCAAAGCCGCTTGCAGAAGTACCTGGAGTTGGAGCAGACGTTGGGCGTGGCTTGCCAGCCGCGCCATGCTGTCGCCGGAGGCAAGGTGTTCCTGGAGACTGCGTGCTGTCATCGAAAATTGGTATTCAGTGCCGTTTGGCGTCGGGTTGCTCGGTACACGACGATTATCCGCTACTGAATCGAAACTGAAGGGAGAGGGAAGGGATGCATATTATTCTCGTCTCGGACCGGCTGGCAACCGCAAGAAGCATTACGCTGACCTGGCGTCATGTTTTGATGTTTGCGGCTGCCATGTTTGCCTCGGTCGTGGTTTTGTCCTCGCTGTTTTCCTACGTCACGGTCCGTCATGCGGCGGAAATCCGTCTGCCCTTCCTGCAGGACCTGCTGCGTACGGTGAATGCCGAAGAAGCCCAGCGATCGAAGGATTTCGTGCGCGGGAATCTCAATGCCATGGCGGTCAAACTGGGCGAAATGCAGGCCCAGTTGCTGCGTCTCGATACCATCGGCGAACGGCTGGCCGGCATGGCCGGGGTCAAGCCCCAGGAACTCAAGGCCTTCGACTCGAAACCCGACGGTCGCGGCGGTCCCCTGCTGCTGCCCGCGGCGATGTCGCCAACCGACCTGCAGCGGGCGGTGGATGCGCTGGCGAATAGATCG
>JAPTVL010000270.1 GCA_028065725.1 Betaproteobacteria bacterium | reverse complement strand
CTCAAGCAAAGCTACCGGGAGATGACGCTGGTCGACCCCCAGGAGCTGGCTGCCGAATCGGCCAGGATGGCCAGTGCCCTCGACCGGCTGGTGAAGGCGCGCAGCAAGGACGGCGCCGCCGGTGGGTCCGGCAGCAGCGCGGAACTCTTCGACTCGCTGAAGACGCTGCAGCTGGCGCCGCCGCTGGCCCCCGCCGGTACTCATGCCAACCTCGTGCGCATGGCGCGCGACAGCGGCGCCGCGCGCGACGTGCGCGTGCAGGATGCCGTTTCGCTGGATATCGTCGCCGAACTGTTCGACCATATTTTCACCGACCCGACCGTCGCCGAAGGCATCAAGGCGCTGGTGGCCCGTCTGCAGGCCACGGTGCTGAAGGCGGCGCTGACCAACCAGCGCTTCTTCGCCGATCGCAACCACCCGGCGCGGCGCTTCCTCGACAGCATCTCGACCATCGCCATCCGCTGGGGCAAGGTGGTCAATGCCGACGACCCTTTTTACATCAAGCTGTCGGCGCTGGTGGACAAGGTCCACACCACTTACGACGGCGACCTCGGCGTGTTCAACGCCGCGAACGCTGAGCTCGATGCCTTCCTCGCCGAGCGCGAGCAGATCGAGCAACAGCAGGACCGCGAGCTGGCCGCCGCGGTGCACGCCCGCGAGGAGGAAATCCGTCTCACCCGCGCCGCCCAGAAGCGCGCGCAACGGGCGGCGAACCAGTGCATCGAGCGGCTGCTGGGGCCGACGGTGCCGCGCGAGATCGAAGAGTTCCTGCGCAGCTACTGGCGCGACGTGGTGCAGGGAAGGATCTGGCAGTTCGGGGAGAACAGCCCGCCCACCGAAGAGACGCTGGAAACCGCCGTTGCGCTGATCTGGGCGGTGATGCCGAAGCACGATCCGGGGGAACAAAGACGGCATGCCTCCAGGCTGCCCGGGCTGCTGAAGAAGCTCAACACCGGTTTCGACGAGATCGGCGCCGCGCCCGATGAGCGCAAGACCTTCATGGACACGCTGGTCGACCTGCAGCTGGCCGCGCTGCGCGCGGAAAAGCAGAAGATCCCCGCCGCCAAGTCGACGTCGACGCCGGAGGAAAAGCCGCACGTGCGCAGAACTGCACCGACCCTGCAGGTCAGCCATGCCACCAACCGCGGCGTGCGCGTGCAGGACATCTCGCTGTCAGGCGCCGACGAACTCGACGCGAGCAACAAGCCGGATCGCGCCAACCTGCGCCGCGTCAGACAACTGGTGCGCGGCGACTGGGTCGATTTCATCACGGCGGGACAAACCCGGCGCGAGCGCCTGACCTGGATCAATCCGAGCCGGACCATGTTCCTGTTCACCAACAGCGCCTCGGCCTGCGCCATTTCCATCACCCCGGAAGCCCTGGCGGTGCGCCTGAGGAACCAGACCGTGCGCATCGTGCCGCCCGACCGGCCGCTATTCGAGCGCGCCATCCACGGCGCCATCCATTCGCTGGACAAGCGCAGCTGAAGATCACCGGCCTGCCGGTGCCGACCGGCGGCGATCGGCGGCGGCCGGCCACCGCGCATACCCATATTCAATACAGGGAATCCTGTGACGCCGAAATCGTGCTACCGTTTTGGCGCTTCCCATTCCAAAAACAAGCAGCCCCCACAGGAGAACACCCATGAAAATTCCTTCGCTGTCAGCGACGCTGACCGCCGGCTGTCTGGCTGCGGCGCTGGCGCAGCCGGCCTTGGCCGCCAACGTGAAAATCACTGCGCTCGGCGGCCAGGAGGGCGAGTTGTGTCCGCTCGACCGCGCCATGATCTTCGAGGACCCGAACGGCACGCGCCTGCTCTACGATCCAGGCCGCACGGTGGCCGGCGCGAACGATCCGCGCCTGGGCAAGATCGACGTGATCCTGGTCAGCCACATGCACGGCGACCACGTCGGCAATTCGCACAATGCGGCGCCCAACTCCGGCGCCTGCGACAAGCCCGACATGTCGGTGTCGGCCATGCCGAATTCGAACGTGGTGAACATCGCGCTGGCGAAGAACGCCAGGATCGTCACCGGCAGCGAGATGCCGCCCTTCTTCGCCAACAAGCTGAAGGCCGCCGGCGGCGACCCGAAGAACTCGGTACTGGCCCGCTTCGGCGCCAGCGTGAAGCTCGGCGGCGTGACCATCGCCACGGTGCAGGCGATCCACAGCAACGGCCTCGATCCCGACTTCATCGGCGGCGACCTGGGCAAGCACATGAAGGACGCCGGCATCGCCGGCTACGTCGGCGAGGCGACCGGCTACGTGCTGAAGTTCAGCAACGGCCTGGTGGCCTATCTCTCGGGCGACACCGGCATCACCGGCGAGCAGGAGAAGGTGGTGCGCGGCCATTACGCGGCCAAGCTGACGGTGATGAACATCGGCGACACCTTCACCACCGGCCCGACCGAAGCGGCCTACGTGATCAACGATCTGGTCAGGCCCAATTCGGTGATCCTGTCGCACGTCAACGAAGTCGCCACCAAGGGTGGCAAGGTGCTGCCGGGCACCCGGACCGAGACATTCCTCAAGGCGGTCAAGGTGCCGGCCCATGTGCCGCTTTCCGGCAAGACCATGGAGTTCGACGGCGGCGGCAAGTGCGTCGCCGGCTGCTGAGGCCGCACGGCAGGGACCTGCAGGGGGGGCGGCGCGGACCAGGCGTCGCCCTTTTTCATTGCTGCGCCGGCGCTGAAGGAATCGAAAGTCGGCGCCGGCGACACGGCGCCCAGGCCGGCACCTGCATGAAACTTCAAGGAAATCGCCGACTCGCGTAGCATAGCGATCGGGCATCTGCCCTCCGACAGGAAAGGCTACGATCATGGAGCTGCTGAAGAACCGCATCGCGCTGCGCTGGCGCCGCACCAAGATCGTGGCCACGCTGGGCCCGGCCAGTTCCGAACGCAAGGTCATCGAGGACTTGCTGAAAACCGGGGTCGACGTGGTGCGGCTCAACATGTCGCACGGCACCCACGAGGCGCACCGCGCCGTGTATGCCGAGGTCCGCGCCGCAGCGCGGAAGCTCGACCGCCACGTGGCGATCTTCGCCGACCTGTGCGGGCCGAAGATACGCTGCGGCAAATTTCCCGAAGGGCCGCTGAAGCTCACGCCCGGCGAGGAGGTGATCATCGATCCGCGCGTGGACAAGGGCGGTCCGGGCCTGATCGCCTCGCAATACAAGGCCATCGCGCGCGACGTGCAGCCGGGGCACCGCATCCTGCTCGACGACGGCAACCTGGAACTGAAAGCGCTGGCGATCGAGGGCGAGCGCGTGCGCTGCCAGGTGATCTTCGGCGGCCTGCTCAAGGACCACAAGGGCATCAACCTGCCGGACTCGAAGGTCTCGGCTTCCTCGCTGCCGCCGAAGGACATCGCCGATGCCAAGTTCGCCATCGAGCTCGGCGTCGATTACCTGGCGCTGTCCTTCGTCCGCACCGCCAAGGACGTCGCCGGCCTGCGCCGCCTGATCGCCCGCGCCGGCGCCGACACGCCGATCATCGCCAAGATCGAGACGCCGGAAGCGATGGACAACATCGAGGCCATCGTCCAGGCGTCCGATGCCATCATGGTGGCGCGCGGCGACCTCGGCATCGAGATGCCGGCCGAGCAGGTGCCGCTGATCCAGCGCGAACTGATCCGCCTCGGCCGGCGCCACAACCGCGCCGTGATCGTGGCGACGCAGATGCTGGAATCGATGATCGACCATTCGCGGCCGACGCGGGCCGAGGTGGGCGACGTGGCCAACGCGGCGCTGACCGGCGCCGATGCGGTGATGCTCTCGGCCGAGACCGCCAGCGGCAAGTACCCGCTGCGCGCGGTGGAAATGATGGACCGCGTGCTGCGCGAAGTGGAAGGCTACCAGTGGCGCCAGGGCAGCTTCCTCGGCGACGAGCCGGCCGGCGACCTGGAACCCGACCTGCGCGACGGCGTCGCCAATGCCGCGACCGCGCTGGCGCACGACCTCAGGCTGCAGGGCATCATCATCCCGACCCGCAGCGGCACCACCGCGCGCGTGATCTGCTCGCACCGACCGACCGCGCCGCTGATCGCGGTGTCGACCAACCAAAGCGTGTGCCGGCGCCTTGCGCTGAACTGGGGCATCGTGCCGATGACCAGCACCGAGGCCGAGTACCGCGACTCGCAAACCCTGTCCCGGCGCGTCGCACGCAGTTGCGATCTGACCCGCACCGGCCACAGCGTGCTGCTGGTCTCCGGCTTCAGCGACGACGTGGCGCGCAACGCGCCGCTGCTGCAGATCCTGCGGGTCTGAGGGCGGCTGCCGGAAAGTCGGCGCCGCCACGACGGCGCTTCATCGATTAGCCACGGTGGCGCGCTATGCCGGGATGGTCTTGACCCGGATCAGCAGCTGCATGCCGGCCGCCAGCAGCAACGAAGCGCAGACGCTGTGGGCGATCGCCAGGCCAAGACTGAGCCCGCTCAGCACGGTCAGCACGCCCAGCGCGAACTGCAGCAGCAGCAGCGCCAGCAGCAGCACCGCACTGCCCCGCGCTGCCGGCTGCGCCAGCGCCCGCAGGCCGCCGACGCCAAGCAGCAGCAGGGTCGCGACGGCGCAGTAGCGGTGCAGCAGGTGCAGCGCCACGCCACCCTCGTCGCCGAGCGATGCCGCAACGGCAACCCGGGCAAAGGGATTGAGCGCGCCCCAGCCGGCGGCGGCGGGCCAGGAAGTCTCGCCGCAGGCGGTCAGCATGGGGCAGGCCACTGCCGCGTAGCGCGCGCCGATCAGGGCACCCAGCGCCATGGTCAGCGCCAGCGTGCCCAGCCCCGCATGCAGCAAGGCCGCGGGAGGACGCCGCGGCGCCGGCGCATGGCCGTCGCCGGCGGCAAGCACGGTGCGCCACGACAGCAGTACCAGGCCGGCGCCACCCAGGATGTTGAAGAAGCTGGCCCATATCCGGTGCTGATCGGCACTCCAGATGCCGACCACGGTGAGCAGGATCATCAGCACCAGCAGCGCCGTGGCGTAACGTGCCGGCGGCCGGATCGGATACGGGCGCAGACTTTGCCAGGCGAGCGCGAAGCCGAGCAGCAGTGCCGTCGTCGCCACCAGCCGGTGCAGGATGCGCGCCGTGTCGCTGTGCGCATACTCGCCGCCGACCAGCACCTGGCCGTAGCAATAAGGCCACGGACTGCAACCGAGGCCGGCGCTGTTGAGGCGGATATAGCCGCTGACCAGCAGGATCGCCAGCGACAGCGCGGTCAGCAGCAGCGCCAGAAATCGGATGCGCTTGAGGCGGGCAATACGGTGTTCCATGGAATATTCAGAAGTCGGCGCTGGGGATACGGTGAGGGAGCGCGGCGCGGGAGCGGATCACGGCGCCGCGCGGGGTTCAGGAACTGCTGCCCGCCGTCGGCCGCGGCAGCGAAAAACCGCGCACCAGGCCGACGATGCCGCGCCACAGCTTGGGCAGCAGCCAGACGGCGGCCACCACCAGCAACAGCAGCAGGGCCAGCATCGCCCACGGGTGGGCGAACATCAGCCACAGCCCGGTGAGCACCACGACGTCCTCGCCGACGGAGGTGGCAATGTTGGTGAAAGGCTCGGGCGAGGCATTGATCATCGCACGCGTGCCGGCCTTGGTCAGGTGCGTGCCCGCCGCCAGCGTGCCGCCGAGCAGCGCCATGGCGGTCTGCCATTCCACGCCCTGCCCCCCGAACACCAGCGCCGCCAGCGCCGCGCCGGCGGGAATGCGGATGAAGGTATGCAGCGTGTCCCAGACCGAATCCAGCAGCGGAATCTTGTCGGCGAAAAACTCGACCAGCAGCATGATGCCGGCAGCACCCAGCACCCACGGATGTTCCAGCAGATGCAGCCCGGGCGGCAGCGCCACCCAGCCCAGCCGGCCGGCCAGGCCGATCACGAACAGGGTCGTGTACAAGCGCAGGCCGGAAGCCCAGCCCAGCCCGGCCGCCAGGGCCAGCAGGCCGGCAAGGTCGAGGGGCAGATGCGCGAGATCCATGATCGGGGTTCCACGGTCAACAGTCAGGCAGATTGTGCCACTATAAACCTGCGCAGGAATTCCTCAAGACGGCGTTTCACACGCCCTGTGCGGCCGGCAGCCTGCGCCCCGAATCTGGCAGACTGTAAGCAATCGGCAGCCTGGCCGACAGAATACGGAACCCCTCCGGAGACACCGCATGCATGCCACCCTGCCCCTGCTGATCCAGACCGACTTCCCCGCCCTGCGCCGGCGCGCCGTGGAAACCCTGCAGCTCAACCTCGGCTACCGCTGCAATCAGAGCTGCCTGCACTGCCACGTCAATGCCGGGCCCAAGCGCACCGAGGCAATGACGGCCGAAACCATCGATGCCGTGCTCGACTTCATCGCCGCCAGCCCCGGCATCAAGACCATCGACCTCACCGGCGGCGCACCGGAACTCAATCCGGAATTCCGCCGCCTGGTGGTCGCCGCGCGGGCGCGCGGCCTGCGCGTGATCGACCGCTGCAACCTGACCATCCTCGACGAGCCGGGCTTCGGGGGCATGGCCGATTTCCTGGCCGGCCACCGGGTCGAGATCGTCGCCTCGCTGCCCTGCTACCTCGAAGAGAACGTCGACCGCCAGCGCGGCAAGGGCGTGTTCGCCGCCAGCCTGCGCGGCCTGCGCCAGCTCAATGCGCTAGGCTACGGCCAGGCCGGCAGCGGTCTCGTGCTGAACCTGGTGTACAACCCGCAGGGGCCGAGCCTGCCGCCGCCCCAGGCCGCCCTGCAGGAGGCCTACAGCAAGCATCTCGGCGAGAGCTACGGCATCGTCTTCAACGAGCTGTTCACGCTGGCCAACATGCCGATCCAGCGCTTCGGCAGCATGCTGATTTCGCAGGGGCGGTTCAACGCCTACATGCACACGCTGCGCGCCGCGCACCGCGACGACAACCTGGCGCAGGTGATGTGCCGCAGCCTGATCAGCGTCGACTGGCAGGGCTGGCTCTACGACTGCGACTTCAACCAGCAGCTCGGCCTGGCGCTGGCCGATGCCGGCGGCGGCCGCCTGCACATCACGCGCGCCGCCGGCGCCGGGCTCGACGAGCTGCCGATCCGCGTCGCCGAACACTGCTACGGCTGCACCGCCGGCCAGGGTTCGAGCTGCGGCGGCGCGCTGGGCCACGATACCGCCGCGGCACCGAGCTGCGGGGCATGACGAACGCAAGCCTCGCAGACCCGGCGGCCGCGGCGCTGCCTCAGTAGTTGCCGTTGGACTCCCACATTTCGGGGAGAAAGCGCACCACGCGGTTGCGTCCGCGTTCCTTGGCCTTGTACAGCGCCACGTCAGCGTACTTGACCACCTGCCAGAAGGTATCGGCATCGGTCGGAAATTCCGCGACGCCTATCGATATGGTCTTCTGCAGGACGCCGCCGGAGAGAGGAATCTTGGTCGCCTCGACCTCGGCGCGGATCTTTTCGGCTACCTTCAGCGCCGCATCGATTCCGGTATCGGTCAGCACCAGCAGGAATTCCTCGCCGCCATAGCGCACCGCCATGTCCGAGCCGCGCAGATTGCGCATCAGCAGGTCGGCCAGGGTCTTGATCACCTTGTCGCCCGCCTCGTGGCCGTGCGTGTCGTTCACCTGCTTGAAGAAATCCAGGTCGAGCATCAGCACGGTGAACGGGCTCTTGCGCCGCTGGCTGCTGCTGATCAGGGCACCGACGTAATCCTCGAGGAAGCGCCGGTTGTAGAGGCCGGTCATCGGGTCGCGCAAGGCATTCTCGCGCAGGTGCTCCATCAGGCGCTTGGCCTCCAGCACCGGTCCGGCTTCGCGCAGGTAGACGCTGACGAAGGGAATCATCAGGCTGGTCAGTTCGGCTTCCTCCGCGCTGGCGACGATCTGCACCACGCAGCCGGCCGAGCCGGACTGGTTGACCGGCAGGCAGATGTGGGTGTCGCCCGCCGCGGCGGGGCGGAACATGGTGCACAGCCCCTGAAAACCCACTGCATTCACCTCATGCCCGGTGCGGCGGGCGCGGCAGAAATTCGCATCGACCATCACCTGCGGATCGCAATAGCGGCAGGTGGCGGCCGGCTCGCCGTCGATCGAAATCGCCGTCATGCGATTCTTGCTCGCGGCGACCTCGTAGATCGAAAAACGCTTGATGTCATATTTGAGCTTCAGCATGTCCACCAGGCGCTGATAGATTTCCAGCTTGGTCTGATCCTCCTCGATGGCCTGCTTGAAATGCGAGGCCTCGACCAGGCTTTCCACCAGCTCGGTGGTGTGCAGCAGCTGATTGCCGCCCTCGTTCGAGTGATGGCCCATCAATTGCCCGACCCGGTTGCGGATGGTGCCGATCTCGGATTCGAGAAATTCCATGAGCCGGTTGATGTTCAGCGCAATCTCGCCCACCTCGTCGCTGCTGCGCCGCCGCACACGGCCGGCAAAATTGCCGCCCACCGCCTGCGACGAGACCTGCTGCACCGCGCTGGCGGTCTCCGACAGCGGACTCATCATGCGCCGCAGCAGCGCCAGCGCGACCAGCGCCGCGACCACCACGGCCAGGCTGATCAGGACCACGGCGACGATGCCCTGGCGTCTCACCTCGGAAAACGAAATATCCACCGTCACCGCGCCCAGCACCGTGCCGTTGCTCACGACGTGGCATTGCAGGCAGTTGGGCACGCCCTGGTCGCTGGCGACATAGGGAATCACCGCATGGAACATCAGGTCGCCATTGACCTCGATCAGTTCGAAGACTTCCTTGCCGGTGTCCAGCACCGCCTTGACGTCGTCATCGCTGGCGCCTTCGCTGGACAGGCCGGAGCCGAACTGCTTGATCACCGCCGGACCGCGCGCCACCCGCACCCGGTTCACCCCGGGCACGGTGGCGAGCCGGGTGAGGAACTGCTGGCGCTTGTTGATGGTGCCGTTGATCATGCTCTCGGTGAGACCGACCTTGATGGTTTCCGCCACCGAGCGCGCATGGCGCTCCGCGGTATACAGCGAGAAGTCGCGGAAGCTCAGCGCCGAGAGCACCGTCAGCACGATCACCAGCACGGTCAGGATGCCGGCCGAGACCAGCAGGATCTTGTCGATCAGCCTCATGGCAAGGCCCGTTCCTGCCGCGCCTGCTCCAGCCGCGCCTGCAGGCAGGCCGGGCAGAGACAGCCGACCGCCGCCGACGCGGCGGGAACCGGCAGCAGCGGCGGCATGCCGGCGCACCAGCACTCGGCGTCGCCCGCCTCCATGCCGCAGCGGAAGGGCGCGCCGCAGCGGGCGCAGGTACCGGTCGGACCCGCGATGGCGGCTGGCGTGCTCATGGCGTACCGCCGCTGCCGAAACGGCGGCAGGCCGCGCGCAGCACGTCCATCTGGCGCCGGTAATTGCTGCAGCCGGTGCAGACCAGGACATGCAGGCGCAGGCCGAGGCGCTCGTCCAGGCGCAGCGGGCGGTCCTGTTCCTGCGACATCAGTTCGGTCGCCTGCCTGCAGTTCAACATCTCATGCTCCCGCTCCGGCGAACCAGTGGGTCTCGAGACAGGTGCGCAGCGCCAGTCGCGCGCGGTGCAGCACCACCCAGCAATTGGACGAACTGATGCCGGCTTCCTTACAGATCTCGTCGGTCTCGAAGCCGAGGAATTCGCGCATCATGAACACGCGCGCGGTCTTTGCCGGCAGATGGTCGAGGCAGGCCTCGAACACCTTCCAGAACTGCTGCTGTTCGAACGAGGCCTCGGGATCGGCCCAGCGCGCCGGCCGCGCCGTATCCTGCCAGTGGCCGCGGCGGTCGAACAGGGTATCGGCCAGCTGCTCGTCGCCGGCCTCGTCGGCCGCCAGCGAGCTCGCGGGAATTTCCCGGCTGCGGCTGCGCAAGCTGTCGATGATCTTGTTGCGCAGGATGGCAATCAGCCAGGTCTTGTAGGATGAACGATTTTCGAAGCGGTGGCTGCCGCTCAACGCCGCCAGCAGGGTTTCCTGCACCGCGTCCTCCGCCGCGCCGGCATCGCGCAGTTGCAGGCGCGCAAAACGCAGCAGGTCCGGGCGCAGGGCATTCAGCTCGCTTTGGCGGTCCAGCTCCATGTCTTATGCTTTTTGTGGAATTGTCGGGTATTTTGACCCAAGTTCGGGAACTTAGACAAATACAATCCAATCTGTAAGGTAGCGGGGATGCAACCCGACCAAGCAGCAGGCAGCAGGGATACAAAACACAGAGCGCCCGCCACCAGGGCGCCAGTCAACCTCCGGAGAGCAATATGAACCGTCGCAACTGGATTTCATGGACTTCAGGATTGGTGGCAGCCTCGGTGCTGCCCTTCGGCATCGGCAGCGCCGCGACCAGGTTTCCGCTGAGCAAGGCCAAGGACGAATGGAAGAAGCTGCTGGCGCCCGATGCCTACCGGGTGCTGTTCGAGGAAGGCACGGAAATGGCCGGCAGCAGCCCGCTGAATGCGGAAAAGCGTCCCGGCACCTTCATCTGTGCCGCCTGCAGCCTGCCGCTGTTCGATGCCGCACAAAAATACGAAAGCGGTACCGGCTGGCCCAGCTTCTGGCAGCCGCTGCCGGGCGCCGTCGGCACCTCGACCGATTTCAAGCTGATCTATCCGCGCACCGAGTACCACTGTTCGCGCTGCGGCGGGCACCAGGGCCATGTCTTCAACGACGGTCCCAAGCCCACCGGCAAGCGCTACTGCAACAACGGCGTGGCGCTGACCTTCGTCGTCAAGGGTGCGCCGTTGCCGGCGCTGCGGACATGAGCCCGCGCCACCTGCTGGCCTTCGCCGGCCTGCTGCTGGCAACGGCGGCACATGCTGCAACACCGCCGGTACCCAACGCGACGCCGAGCCGCGCCACGGCGATCTTCGCCGGCGGCTGCTTCTGGTGCATCGAAAAGGATTTCGAAAAGCTCGCCGGCGTGATCGAGGTGGAATCCGGCTATACCGCCGGCAGGACGCCGAACCCGAGCTACGAGCAGGTCAGTGCGGGCGGCACGGGCCACACCGAAGCGGTGCGCGTGATCTACGATCCGCTGCAGGTCAGCTATCCGCAGCTGGTCGAGTATTTCTGGCGCCATATCGACCCGACGGTCAAGGACCGGCAGTTCTGCGACGTCGGCACCCAGTATCGCAGCGGCATCTACTGGCAGACCGAGGCCGAACGCAAGACCGCCGAGGCCAGCCGCGAGGCGCTGCTGAGAAGCGGAAAATTCATGACGATCTACACCGAACTGGCGCCGGCCTCGACCTTCTGGCTGGCCGAGGACTACCACCAGGACTATTACAAGAAGAACCCGATCCGCTACAACTACTACCGCAAATCCTGCGGCCGCGACGCGCGGGTCGAGGAAATCTGGCGCGGCAAATAGGGAGCAGACATGCACGACTTGGTGAAAGACTACTACGGCAAGCAGCTTGCCGGCAGCGCCGACCTCAAGACCAGCGCCTGCTGCGACGCCTCCAGCGTGCCGGGCTGGCTCAGGCCGCTCTTGGCGCGCATCCACCCCGAGGTGCTGGAACGCTACTACGGCTGCGGCCTGGTGGCGCCGCCTTTGCTCGACGGCTGCCGTGTGCTCGACCTCGGCAGCGGTTCCGGGCGCGACGTGTATGCGCTGGCGCAGTTGGCCGGCGCGGCGGGCGAGGTGGTCGGCGTGGACATGACCGACGAGCAGCTGGCCGTGGCCATCCGTCACCAGGCCTGGCACGCCGAGCGCTTCGGCTATGGCAACGTGCGTTTCCTGCACGGTTATATCGAGCGCCTCGACGAACTCGACCTGGCGCCGGGCAGCTTCGACGTGATCGTCTCAAATTGCGTGGTGAACCTCTCGCCCGACAAGGAGGCCGTGCTGCGCGGCGTGCAGCGCCTGCTCAAGCCCGGCGGCGAGTTCTACTTCTCCGACATGTATGCCGACCGGCGCGTGCCGGAGGCCGTGAGGAACGACCCGGTGCTCTACGGCGAATGCCTGGGCGGCGCCCTGTACTGGAACGACTTCCTCGGCCTGGCGCGGCAGGCCGGCTTCCGCGATCCGCGCCTGGTGGCGGACCGGCCGCTGGCGGTCACCGATCCCGAGCTGGCGCCGCGCACCGGCGGTGTGAACTTTTACTCGGCCACCTACCGCCTGTTCAAGCTCGACGGGCTGGAAGCCGATTGCGAGGACTACGGCCAGGCCGTGGTCTATCGCGGCAGCATCCCGCAGCATGCGCAAGCCTTCGTCCTCGACAAGCACCACCGCGTCGAGGCCGGGCGCGTGTTCCCGGTCTGCGGCAACACGTACCGCATGCTCAGGGAAAGCCGGCTGGCGCCGCACTTCGATTTCATCGGCGACTTCTCGCGCCACTATGGACTGTTCGAGGGCTGCGGCAAGGCGCTGCCGTTCAACGCAAACGTGGGCGCCGGCACGGGCGGCGGCGAGGAAAGCTGCGGCTGCTGCTAACCCGGTCCGCCCGGCCAGCTATGGCAGACTGACACCCGCCGCACCGCGAGCCAGCATCGCACCGGCGCCGCTGCAAGCTTTTACTCGACCGGCCGACCAACAGCAAGACCGATCTGCAGCATCGTCGGCGAACTTTTCCCGGAGAACGTCCTGTCATTGCGCAAACTGCTTGTCCTTGTCATCGTCGCGATCGTCGTGGCCCTGTATTTCGCGCTCGACCTCGACCGCTGGTTCAATCTCGATGCGCTGAAGGACCGGCAGGCGGCGATCGAGAGCTATCGCCTGGCCCATCCCTGGCTGGCGGCGTGGATATTCCTTGCGATCTACGTGACGGTGACCGCCCTCTCGCTGCCCGGCGCGACGGTGATGACCCTGGCCGGCGGCGCGATCTTCGGCCTGCTCTGGGGCACGCTGCTGGTCTCCTTCGCCTCCAGCCTGGGCGCCACGCTGGCCTTCCTTGCCTCGCGCTTCCTGCTGCGCGACTGGGTCGCCGCGCGTTTCGGCCGGCGCCTGCAGGCCATCGACGACGGCATCCGGCGCGAAGGCGGCTTCTACCTGTTCACCCTGCGCCTGGTGCCGGTCTTCCCCTTCTTCATGATCAACCTGCTGATGGGGCTGACGCCGCTGCGCACCGCGACCTTCTACTGGGTCAGCCAGCTCGGCATGCTGGCCGGCACGCTGGTCTATGTGAATGCCGGGACGCAACTGGCGGCCATCGACTCGCTGTCCGCCATCCTCTCGCCGGGACTGATCGCCTCCTTCACGCTGCTCGGCATCTTCCCGCTGATCGCCAAGAAGACCGTCGATGCGATCAAGGCACGCAAGGTCCATGCGCGCTGGACGCGGCCGGCGAAGTTCGACCGCAACCTCGTCGTCATCGGTGGCGGCAGCGCCGGCCTGGTCACGGCCTACATCGCCGCCGCGGTCAAGGCCAGGGTAACGCTGATCGAAAAGCACAAGCTGGGCGGCGATTGCCTCAACACCGGCTGCGTGCCCTCCAAGGCGCTGATCCGCTCGGCCAGATTTCTTGCGCATGTGTCGCGCGCGAAGGAGTTTGGTTGCCGTGGCGCCAGCGCCGACTTTCGGTTCGCCGATGTCATGGAGCGCGTGCAACGCGTGATCCGCGAGGTCGAGCCGCACGATTCCGCCGAGCGCTACACCGGCCTCGGCGTCGAGGTGATCGAGGGCAGCGCGAAAATCGTCTCGCCCTGGGAAGTAGAAATCATGCGCAACAACGGCGCCACCGAGCGCCTGAGCTCGCGCAGCATGGTCATCGCCGCCGGGGCGCGGCCCTTCGTGCCGCCGATTCCGGGCATCGAAGAGGTGGGTTATCTGACCTCGGACACGGTGTGGGCCCTGCGCGAACTGCCGCGCCGCCTGGTGGTGCTGGGCGGCGGGCCGATCGGTTGCGAACTGGCGCAGGCCTTCGCGCGTTTCGGCGCCACAGTCACGCAGGTGGAAATGCTGCCGCGCCTGATGATCCGCGAAGACCCGGAAGTGTCGGAGCTGGTCGCCACGCGCTTCCGCCAGGAAGGCATCGCCGTGCTGCTGAACCACAAGGCCAAACAGTTCATCGTCGACAACGGCGGGAAGATCCTGATCGCAGAATGCCAAGGACGCGAGGTGCGCATCCCCTTCGATGCCGTGCTGGTCGCCGTCGGCCGCGTCGCCAAGCTCAAGGGCTACGGCCTGGAAGAGATCGGCATCAGCACCGGCCGCACGGTGGACACCAACGACTTCCTGCAAACCAACTATCCGAACATCTATGCCGCGGGCGACGTCGCCGGCCCCTGGCAATTTACCCACACCGCCGCGCACCAGGCCTGGTACGCAGCCGTCAATGCGCTGTTCGATCCTTTCAGGAAATTCAAGGCCGACTATTCGGTGATTCCCTGGGCAACCTTCGTCGAACCGGAGGTGGCGCGCGTCGGCCTCAACGAGACCGACGCAAAGGAGCAGGGCATCGCCTATGAAATCAGCCGCTACGACATCGACGATCTCGACCGGGCGATTGCCGACGGCGAGGCGCATGGCTTCGTCAAGGTGCTGACGGTGCCGGGCAAGGACCGCATCCTGGGCGTGACCATCGTCGGCGAGCATGCCGCCGACCTGATCGCCGAATACGTGCTGGCGATGAAGCACGGCATCGGCCTCAACCAGATGCTCGGCACCATCCATATCTACCCGACCCTGGCCGAGGCCAACAAGTACGCCGCCGGGGTGTGGAAGAAGGCGCACGCTCCCGAGGGGCTGCTGCGCTGGGTGGCGCGCTTCCATGCCTGGCGGCGCGGATAGTCCGATGCCGGCGCCGCAACTTTCCATCGTCATGCCGGTGCTCGACGAAGCGCCGCAGATCGTCGCTCGGCTGCAGGCGTTGCAGGCCCTGCGCGCGCAGGGCGTGGAACTGCTGGTGGTCGATGGCGGCAGCATGGATGGCACCGCCGCGCTGGCCGCGCCGCTCGCGGACCGCGTGCTGGCCGCACCGCGCGGCCGCGCCGCGCAGATGAACGCCGGGGCGGCGGCAAGCAGTGGCGAGGTGCTGCTGTTCCTCCATGCCGACACCGCCCTGCCTGCCGATGCACGACCGGCCGTGCTCGACGCGGTCGCCGCCGGCGCCGCCTGGGGCCGCTTCGACGTGCACATCGCCGGCCGCCACCCGCTGCTGCGCGTGGTCGCCGCCATGATGAACTGGCGCTCGCGCCTCTCCGGCATCGCCACCGGCGACCAGGCGATCTTCGTCCGCCGCGAGTTGTTCCAGCGCCTCGGCGGCTATCCCGAGCTGCCGCTGATGGAAGACATTGCGCTGTCATCGGCCCTGAAGCGCAGCGCAGCACCGGCCTGCCTGCGCCGGATCGTGGTCACCGATGGCCGGCGCTGGGAACGGCAGGGCGTGCTGCGCACCATCCTGCTGATGTGGTGGCTGCGCGCCGCCTTCTTTTTCGGTGCCGATCCCAAACATCTGGCGCTGCGTTACGGATACCGGCCGCGTGCTTCCTGAAGCCATCGAAATCGCCGTGATGGCCAAGGCGCCGCTGGCCGGCTACGCCAAGACCCGGCTGATTCCGGCACTCGGCGCGGCGGGCGCGGCGCGCCTGCACCGCCAGTTGACGCTGCGCACGCTGGCCACGGCGCGTGCCGCCGCTCTCGGCCCGGTCACGCTGTGGTGCGCCCCCGACCTGCGGCAGCGCTTTTTCCGCGCCCTGCAAGCGCGCTGCGGCATCGAACTGCGCGCCCAGCCCGAGGCCGATCTCGGCCAGCGCATGGCGCATATTTTCGCCGCGGCCGGCGGCAAGCCGCTGCTGCTGATCGGCAGCGACTGCCCGGCGCTCGAACCGGAGCACCTGCGCCAGGCGGCGCAAGCGCTGCACTCGGCAAATGCGGTATTCATCACCACCGAGGACGGCGGCTACTACCTGGTCGGCCTGCGCCGCCCCGCGCCCGGGCTGTTCGCCGGCATCGCCTGGAGCACGCCCGAGGTGATGGCGCAAACGCGCGAACGCCTTGCCGCGCTGGGCTTGCGCTGGCAGGAGGTGGCGCGCTTGTGGGACATCGACAGCGCCGCCGACCTGGCGCGCTGGCAGGCGCTGGAGCCGGGGTCCACGCTCGGACGGCCCGCCAAGGAGTAGCATGACGGCTTCACTCATCGTGCAAGGAGATCCGCCATGAGTCTGCGCGACGCCCTGCTGGGTCCGAAGTCGAAATACGACGACAGCCTGCCCTACACCTATGAAGCCAGGATACCCATGTTCGCGGAGAGCGACGAGTACAAGTCCTACTTCTCGGACACCATTTGCGGCCTGATCGAACATCTGCAAAAAATCGGCATCGCCCCCGAAGGCGTCAGCATCTTCGAGGTATATCAGCAGCGCGAGGCGCCGATCGACGCCAGCCTGTTCACCAGCGCCGGGCGGCAATGGCTGTTCAAGCCCGAGATCTGCCGCGCCTTTGAGGCGCACTATCCGGGGCACATCGCCGACGCGACCTGCTCCTTCCGCGACCGCGATCGGGGCGCCACGGGGCCCTGATCCCCGGGATGCGGATGGCATTGAACCGGCTGTCTCCGCCAATGGCAGGACGATGAAACGCGCCGGCTTCGCCCTGCCGGCGCTGCTGCTCTGCGCAGCACTTGCCGCCAGCGCCAGCGCGGCGGACCTGCGTCAGGCGCAACTCGGCCGCTTGCTGTTCTTCGATCCCATGTTGTCGCAGCCGGCCGGCCAATCCTGCGCCACCTGCCACGATCCGGCGGTGGCCTTCACCGATGCGGATCGCAGCCGGCCGACCTCGAAGGGCGTGCATCCGCGCCGCTTCGGCAGCCGCAACACCCCTACGGCGATGTACATGGCGTTTTCTCCCGCCTTCCATTTCGATCAGGCGGAGCAGCATTACGTCGGCGGCCAGTTCTGGGACGGCCGCGCCGCGACGCTGGAGGAGCAGGCCAAAGCGCCCTTGCTTGATGCCCTGGAAATGGCCAACCCGGACCGCCGCGCGGTGGTCGAAACCGTTCGCCGCGCCCCATATGCGGCGCAGTTCGAAGAAGTATTCGGCCCGGGTGCGCTGGCCGAGGTCGACCCGGCCTTCGAGCGCATCACGGCGGCGATCGCGGCTTTCGAGCGCACCCCGGAACTGAGCCCCTTCACCTCGAAGCACGATGCCTGGCTGCAGGGCAAGGCCAAGCTGACGGCACAGGAACTGCGCGGCCTGCGCCTTTTCAACGACGAGAAGAAGGGCAACTGCGCCGCCTGCCATCCCAGCCAGCGCAGGCCCGACGGCGGCCTGCCGCTATTCACCGATTTCACCTACGACAACCTCGGCGTGCCGCGCAATCCCGATAACCTCTTCTACGCGCTCGACCGCAGCCTCAATCCGCAGGGCGCGAAGTTCGTCGATAAGGGGCTCGGCGGCTTCGTCGGCAAGCGCAGCGAGGACGGCAAGTTCAAGGTGCCGACCCTGCGCAACATCGAGCGCAGCGCGCCCTACATGCACAACGGCTATTTCAGGACGCTGCGCGGCGTGGTGGCCTTCTACAACGACCGCGACGTCCGTCCCGCCTGCAAGGGCGACACCACCGAAGCCGCGGCGCTCAAGCGCGGCTGCTGGCCGCGGCCCGAACTGGCGCGCAACGTGAACCGCGAGGAACTCGGCCGGCTCAGGCTCAGCGAGCAGGAAATCGACGACATCGTGGCCTTCATGCTGACGCTCAATGACGGCTATGCGCCGTAGCGCCGGCGCCGACTCCTGAGGCCGGCCTTCAGCCGGCGGTACGGTCGAGCCAGTCGGCTACCAGCGGCCATAACGCGGTTTCGCTTTGCGGCTTGAAAAAGCCGAAGTGGCCGATGCGCTGCAGACCATGCTGCGCCGGAGCGACCAAGCGGTAATCCACGGCGCGCCGTCGATAGGCGCCGTGCAGCAGGCGCGAGCCTTCCTCGAGCAGCATTTCGTCGTCGGCGAAAGTCAGCGCCAGCACCGGGTAATCGGCCGTGGCATAGGCTTCGCGGGCGCCCGGTTCGCCGGTCAATAGGTAATCCGGAGTCAGGCACCAGCGCCGCCACTGGAACATCGCGCCGGTCGGCAGGTCGCCGACGACGCCGATGCGGGCGCCGGGAAAGTAGCCGAAGACCGGGCACAGCGCCGGCGCCAGCACGTGCCACATCAGCGGCGCCGAACGCTTCAGGCGCGGCGTCAGGTGGCGCGTCGCGCCGCTGCCGACGGCGATGTTGACCAGGCCGGCGAGCCGCTCGCGTGAGGGCAGCAGCGGCGCCACCTGGCCGCCGAAGCTGTGGCCGACGACGAACAGCGGATCGTTCGGTGACGCTGCGGCGATCATCTGCAGCAGGGCGTCGTAGTCCTTGTGCAGCCAGTCGCCGAGATCGGCCTTGAGCTTGCGCCGCGGCCCGTGCAGCGATTCGCCGATGCCGCGGTAGTCGAAGGTCCAGGCAATGTAACCGCGCCGCGCCAGGTAGCGCGCGAACGGCGCATAGAAGGCCTGCGCCACGGCCATCGCCGCGGCGATCACGACCTGGCCGCGGACTTGGCCGTGCGGGTCGAAGCGGTAGGCGGCGAGGCGGTGGCCGTCGCTGGCGGCGAAGCTGATGGGCGTCATGGTTTCCTGGATGGAGTCGCGCTGCGTGTTTTACCATGCGGCATCGTCGGCGTGACGCAGGGTTCGATCAAAGCCCCGGCCGACTGCGCCGGCCGCAATTCCCCTTGGCACATTGCCAATACCGCCGGACCTGCCGGCGGTTTTTATGCCCGCCCCAGCGGGGCGGACGGTATCCCTTTGGTGGGATGTTTCAGCGCACCGGCGCGATGCCCCACTCGGCGACGCCTTCCGGCAGCCGCAGCGCGTCGTAGCCCTTCTTGCGCAACAGTGCCACGGCGTCGCGCGCCATCAGGCAATACGGCCCGCGACAATAGGCGACGACCGTCTTGCCCTGGGGCAACTCGGCAAGCCGCTGCTTGAGCTCGTCGAGCGGAATCGAGCGGGCAAAGGGCAGATGTGCGGCGAGATACTCGTCGGCCGGCCTCACGTCGAGCACCACCACCTCGCCCTTGCGCGCCAGCCGGACCAGGCTGTCGCGATCCTGCGGCGCCAGTTCCCCGGGATGGCTGACCATCTGCTCGATGACCAGGCGCAGCTCCACCAAGCGATCCTCCGCGAGCGCATGGATCGTCACCCAGAAATCGGCGACCTGCCGGTTGGCGATCCGGTAGATCACGTACTTGCCCTGCTTCTCGGTCTCGACCAGATTCGCGGCGCGCAGTTCGCGCAGGTGTGCACTGGCGAGCTTCAAACTGATGGCCGCCTCGCGCGCCAGTGCGTCCACGGTCTTCTCGCCCTGGCACAGCAACTCGATCAGCTCCAACCGCTTCGGGCTGCTCGCCGCCTTGCCGATGCGGGCCACCTGTTCGTAGAGCAGATCTTTGATGCGTCGCGGGTTGTTCATGGATACCAATCTAATGTTTTGGCGATTGTCTGTCAAATTATGTGGCTATTGTCTATATCGTTGACATATCTCAAAATTATTATTCCAATAATAATTAGATTGTTAGCCGACGGAACGACAACAGCCCGTCATCGAAATCGGAGGCACGACATGGCCAAGAATCTGTTCATACTCAACGATCCGCCTTACGGTACCGAACGCAGCTACAACGCGTTGCGCCTCGCCCGATCCCTTTTGAACGCCGAGGAAGACGTCCGCGTGTTCCTGCTCGGCGATGCGGCCGCCTGCGCCGCAGCCGGCCAGAAAGTGCCGCAGGGCTACTACAACCTGGGCGACATGCTGGGCAGCGTGATCCGGCGCAGGGGGGAAGTCTCGGCCTGCGGCACCTGCATGGATGCGCGCGGCATCGCCGAGGAACGCCTGATCGAAGGCGCCCGGCGCGGCACCATGGACATCCTGACGCAGTGGACGCAGTGGGCCGACAAGGTGCTGGTGTTCTGATTGCCGGTGTCGTGCCCGCGAGGCTGAATCGCCGTGATCGAGGTTCACAGCCCAGGGGCTATGCTACGGTTCGCCATGCGCTTCTTTTCATTTGCATCCATGCTTGCCATATCGTTGCTGTTGCTTTCGACCGCCACCGCCCAGGCGCAGGTCACATTGAGCGCAACGTCCCTGACGCAAGAACAGGTCCGCGCCTTCTACATCGCACGCGGCTTTTCGCCGACGGCGATTGCGCCATATGCGCAGGCCTGCGTGCTGTCGTTCGAGTTTCGCAACGCCGGACCGACGGCTCTGCAGTTTCGTCTCGCCGATTGGCAGACCGCGGAGGGGATCGGTTTCCAGCCGCTGGCCGAGTGGGACGCGGCATGGGAAAGGCACGGCGTATCCGCTGCCGCGCGCACGGCGTTCCGCTGGTCGCAGTTTCCGCCCGAACAGGAATTCGAGGCGGGCGACTGGATCATGGGCATGGCCGCGCTGGCCCGGCGCCCGCCCGGCCAGTTCAGCCTGATTGCCCGCTACCATGACGATAAGGGACGCCATGAAATTGTTGTCGATCGACTTTCCTGCGCCCGTGACTCAGTTGGCAACTGAGCGCCGCCGCTTTCTCGCTGCACTGGCCCTGCTGGCGCTCCCGCTTTCGATCCGCGCCCAGCCGCGCGCCGCCTTGTCGCCGGTTCCCGGCGTGCCGCCGGCGCCGACGCTTGCCTTGCCGGACCTGGACGACAAGCCGGTCGACCTCATCCATTATCGCGGCAAGGTCGTTCTGGTGAATTTCTGGGCGACCTGGTGCCCGCCCTGCCGCAAGGAGTTTCCCTCGCTGGGCCGGGTACGCAAGCTCTTCAAGCCCGCGGATTTCGAAGTGCTGGCGGTGAATGTCGGCGAAGACCCGGAGACCGCGTTTTCCTTTGCCGGCGCAGTCGATTTCCCGATACTTTTCGATCGCGATTCGAAGGCGATGGCGCGCTGGCAGGTCAAGGGACTGCCCAGCACATTCGTGGTCGACCGCCGGGGCCGGCTGGCGTTGCGCGCCGTGGGCGGCCGCGAATTCGACGATCCGGCCATCGTCTCCCAGCTCAGGGAATTACTTGGGCCAAGGAGCGCATGATGGGCGAAGGTCTGTCCGTCCCGACGAACCGCAGCATCGCGTTCTTCGAGCGACAATTCCGACAGCAGATCGGCGAGCGCAACTTCAAGCTGAACCCCTTCGAACTTGAGGTTCTGCCGCATCTGAGGGGGCAGGTGCTCGATTTCGGCTGCGGCCTCGGCAACCTGGCTATGGCCGCCGCCGAACGCGGCTGTTCGCTGCTGACGCTGGATGCCAGCCCGGCGGCATTCGACTGCCTGCGCCAGCGTGCCGCGGCGGCAAAGCTGCCGGTCGAGGCGATCGAAGCCGATTTGCGCGACTACCGCATCGATGGCGATTTCGACTGCGTCGTTTCGATTGGCGTGCTGATGTTCTTCGACTGCGCGACGACCTTGCGCGCGGTGTCGATGCTGCAGGAACGAGTGCGTCCGGGCGGCATCGCGGTGATCAACACGCTGATCGAAGGCACGACTTATTTCGACATCTTCCAGCCCGGCAGTTACTGTCTGTTGCCGCGCGACGAACTTCGTCGCCGCTTCGCCGGCTGGGAGATCAGGCATCTGGGGTTTCGCGATTTCGAGGCGCCGGGACAGACGCTCAAGTCCTTCGTCACCCTCATTGCGCAAAAGCCCGGGCACCCACTGCCATAGCGGCGGGGCAATCCGATTCCGATGCCGGAATTGCGGAAGCGCCAACTCATCCAGTGAAACCCTCATTCCAGGGAAAACGACATGTGCGAACTGCTCGGCTTTAGCGGCGACCGGGAGCGGAGCCTGAGCCGCTGGCTGACACCGTTCCGTTCACGCGGCGGCGGCAGCGCCGACAACCCGGATGGATGGGGCGTTGCCTCGTGGCACGAGGGCGTTGCGACGCTGGTCAAGTCCGCCGAACCGGGCTTCGGCAGCGCGCAGTTCGCCGACCTGGCCGGCGCACTGCGGACCCGGCTTGCCATCGCCCATGTGCGCAAGGCGCGGCATCCTCCGATACCGGGCATGCTCAACACCCATCCCTTCATCCATGCCTGCTGCAATCGCGAATGGGTCTTTGCGCACAACGGCATGGTGCCCGAGGTCATCGAATGGCAAAGCACCGGAACGCTGTGCCATCCGGACGGTGAAACGGATTCGGAATACGCCTTCTGCCATTTGCTGAGCGGGATTGCGAAAGCCTATGAGAACCCGCTGCAGCCGGCATGGATCGACCGCCTGGCAGCACTGTCGGAACGGATCTCGATCCTGGGCAAGTTCAATTTCCTGCTCTCCGATGGACAGGAACTGATTGCCTACGGCCATGATCGACTGTACCAGCTCGATATCGACGATTCGGACGGACGACGAATCATCATCGCCACCGAACCGCTCAGCGAAGCTTCCTGGCTTCCCTTTTCTCCGCGAGAATTGCGTGTCTATCGGGACGGAAGAATGATCGCCCGTCAGAACCACAAGCGAACGAAGTGAGGTCTGCAGCCGGTGTTGTGGCTCATGCCTCGACCGGCAGACCCGAGGCCTTCCATTCCGGAAAGCCATCCACCAGGCGCCGCGCCTTGTAGCCCTTCTCGCGCAGCAGCGCCACGGCGTCGACCGAGAGCAGGCAGTAGGGACCGCGACAGTAGGCGATGACCTCGCGCCCCTTGGGCAGTCGGCGCAGATGGGTGCTGAGGACATCGGCAGCGATGTTGATCGCGCCGGGCACGTGGCCGGCGGCGTATTCCACGGGCGGACGCACGTCGAGCACGGTGACCAGGCCCTGGCGCACGCGTTCGAGCAGTTCCCCGGCCGGCACCGGTTCGAGATCGTCGCGCGCCGTGATGTAGGTGCGCAGCAGTTGCGAGACTTCGGCGAGACGCGATTCGGCCACGGTGGACAGCGCGCCGAGCAGGTCGACCACTTCCGCTCCGGCGACTTCGTAGAACACCCGCACGCCTTCCTTGCGCGCCCGCACCAGGCCGGCCTGGCGCAGCTCCTGCAGATGCTTGGAGGTATTGGCGACGGACAGGTGGGTCATGGTCGCCAGTTCGTCGACGCCGCGCGGCCCCTGCGCCACGAATTCCAGCAGTTCCAGCCGGTTGGCGTGGCCCAGCGCCCTGGCGACGCGCGCCAGTTGCGCATATATGTCCTGCTTGAAGTTTCCGGTTGACATCGTCCGAGCCGCTCCTTATTATTCAACCATTCAGTTGAATAATTGAATTGTAGGCAATTGTAAGCATTGGCCCTCGCGGGCACAAGCGCCAGTTTAGGGTCTGCTGGTAATCATGCGACGAATGATTACCAGCAGACGCCAAGAGGAGTAGCGATGTCATTCAACGAATTTGCGCTGGCCAACGAACCGGCGATCCGGCTTGCCGCCTTCTTCGGCATCTTCGCCCTGATGGCGGCATGGGAGGCGGCGGCACCGCGCCGTGTCCGGCTCCATGCGCGCCTGCAGCGCTGGAGCGCAAACCTGGGCCTGGTGGTATTCAACACGCTGCTGGTGCGCCTGCTCTTCCCTTTTGCCGCGGTGGCTTTCGCCGTGCTGGCAACGCAGCGCGGCTGGGGCCTGCTCAACAACCTCGCACTGCCGGAGTGGGCGGCGCTGGTCCTTGCCGTGGTCGCGCTGGATTTCGCCATTTACCTGCAGCATGTGATGTTCCACGCCGTGCCCGCGCTGTGGCGCCTGCACCTGGTGCATCATGCCGATCCGGATTTCGACGTCACCACCGGCGCGCGCTTCCACCCGATCGAGATCATCCTCTCCATGCTGATCAAGTTTTCCGTGATCGCCGTGCTCGGCGCGCCGGCGGCCGCCGTGCTGGTGTTCGAGGTACTGCTCAACGCCACGGCGATGTTCAACCATGCCAACCTCAGGCTGCCGGCCGGGGTCGATGCCGGCTTGCGCCTGCTGCTGGTGACGCCCGACATGCACCGGGTGCATCACTCGATGGAGGTCGCCGAAGCCAACAGCAATTTCGGCTTCAACCTGCCCTGGTGGGACCGGCTGTTCGGCACCTACCGCGCCGCCGCGCGACTGCCGCAGGAATCCATGGCGATCGGCGTCGCCGGCCTCACCGGCGATCCGCGCTGCGTCAGCCTGACCGGGATGCTGGCGATTCCCTTCACCAATGACGGCAACGGCTACGCGACCGGCCATGAAGCCCGCTAGGCTGCTGCTTGCCGTCGCCCTGCTGGCGGGCCTTGCGTTGGCCTCCGCCAACCGCGCACAGTTCTCGCAGGACGCCTTGCAAGCCTGGCTGGCGGCAGCCGGCTGGTGGGCGCCGCTCCTGTTCATCGCCATCTATGCCGCCGGCACCGTGCTGTTCCTGCCCGGCTCGGTGCTGACCCTGGCCGCCGGCGCGCTGTTCGGCATCCTGCCCGGCGCGCTCTACAGCCTCGCCGGCGCGACGCTGGGCGCGGTGCTGGCCTTCCTCGTCGCCCGCCATCTTGCCGGCGACTGGGTGGCGCAGCGTGCCGGCGGCTGGCTCAAGCAACTCGTCGAGGGCGTCGAGGCCGAGGGCTGGCGCTTCGTCGCCTTCGTCCGCCTGGTGCCGCTGTTCCCCTTCAACGCGGTGAATTACGCCTTGGGCCTGACGCGCATTCCGCTCGCGGCTTACGCGCTGGCCTCCGCCGTGTGCATGCTGCCCGGCGCGCTGGCTTATGCCTGGCTCGGCCATGCCGGGCGCGCGGCACTGGCGGGCGATGCCGACGCAATCCGCAACGGCCTGCTGGCGCTGGCCGTGGCCGCGGCGCTGATGTTCCTGCCGCGCCTCGTACGCCAATTCAAGGCCGGCCTGATGATCACCCCGACAATGCTGCGCGCCTTGCAGGTGGAAGGCGGCATCGCCGTGGTCGACGTGCGCGACGCAAAGGACTTCGACGGCGAGACCGGCCATGTGCCCGGCGCGCTGAACCTGCCGCTGGGCGAACTGCCGGCGCGCATCGCCGAACTGGACGCCTGGCGCAAGGATGGCGTGGTGCTGATCTGCCGCACCCAAGTGCGTTCCGGCCAGGCCGCATGCCTGCTGGCGAAGCAGGGTTTTTCCGGCCTGCGCGTGGTGCGCGGCGGGATACTGGCCTGGCGCGCGCTGGGCTATCCGACGGAAGCCAACGCCATCGCGGAAAGCAGCCTTGGCCTCGACAACGCTTGAGGCCGTCGGCGGCTTCCCGCGCGTACCGCATCGCGTCGCGGCGGGCGAGCAGGACACGCTGCCCTCGCGCTACGGCTGGCCGGTCAAGCTGCTGTCGCTGGCGGCGTTCACGCTGGCCTTCGTCGGCTGGCTCAACGAGACCTGGCTGTTCCTGTTCGAAAGCCCGATCTGGCTCAACCGCTACACCGAGTATGCAATCATCCTGGCCTTCGGCGTCTGGCGCATCGTCGCCGAGAAGAACGCCTACACGCGGCGCCGCCTGATCATCCTGGTCGGCGTGGTCACCGGGCTGTGGTGGCTGGTGCCCTGGCTGAATCCCTTCTTCGAACCCCATGTCGGCTACCTCTGGTCGCAGCCGGTGTTCCCCGCGCTGCACACGCCGGGCACGCTGACGTTCTTCCTGGTGCTGGCGCTGGTGTTCTTCTTCGGCCGGCGCGTGATCTGCGGCTTCGGCTGCCCCTGCGTCGGCATCCGCGAGACGGTGGGTTTTCCCTTCCGCGAGAACTCGCCGCGCTCCGAGCTGGCCTGGAAGCTGCGCCACATCAAGTGGATCTTCTTCGCCTATTACGTCGGCGTGCTGGTGGTGACGCAGTACCCGCCCAACTCCTGGACCCTCTCCTTCGTCGGCGGCTTCTACGGTCTGGTCGCCGCCACCTACTTCGGCACTTTCTTCATCGCGCCGCTGGTCGGCAACCGCGCCTACTGCCGCTTCCTCTGCCCCTTCGGCGCCACCTTCGGCCTGCTCAACCACGCCGGCTTCTACGACGTCAAGATGGACCCGCAGCGCTGCATCGACTGCGGCCGTTGCGAGCAGGCCTGCGACATGGGCATCCCGGTGTGGCAGCAGGGCAAGGCCGCCGGCCGCGTCACCGGCCTCGAAGACTGCATGGGCTGCGCCCGCTGCGTGGTGTCCTGCCCCACCGACGCGCTGGAGATCCGCGACGTCCGCAACGTCCTGCGCCCGGCGCTGCGCCAGGACGCGACGCACCTGCTGCGCCGCGTCGCCGCGCCGCAACTGCCGCGCATCGACGCCTGCGCCGAACGCCTGCCGCTGGCCGAAATCCAGGCCCAGGCGACGCGCTGCCTCGACTGCGGCGAGCCTACTTGCCGCACGGCCTGCCCGCTGCACAACCGGATTCCGGAATGGCTGATGCTGACCGCCAAAGGAAAGATCGAAGCCGCCGCCGAGACCATGGCCGCTACCTCCCCGCTGCCGGAACTCTGCGGCGCGCTGTGCCCGCAGGACCGGCTCTGCGAAGGCGCCTGCGCCCGCGTGCGGCAGGGCGAGGCGGCGGTGGCGATCGGCGCCATCGAGCACGCGGTGACCGAGGAGGCGCTGGCGCGCGGCTGGCGCCCGCAACTGGCGCCGGCCAAACACCAGGACAAGACTGCCGCGGTGATCGGCGCCGGCCCGGCGGGACTGTCCTTTGCCGAGGCGATGAACCGCGCCGGCTGGAGCGTGACCGTCTACGACCGCGACACGCAGATCGGCGGCATGCTGGCCAGCGGCCTGCCGCCCTTCCGCTTCGACAAGCGCGCGCTGGACCGGCGCCGCATCCTCATGGCGCAGGCCGGCGTGCGTTTCAAGCTCGGCGTCGAGGTCGATGCCGAGCGCTTCCTGAAGCTGCGCGACGACAACGAGGCGATCTTCCTCGGCCTCGGCGCGCGCCAGGCGCGGGACGTGCCGCTGCCGGGACGCGATCTGTATGGCGTCGATGACGCGCTGAGCTACCTGACCCGCATCAACCGGGGCGAACAAGGCGCGACCGGCGGCAGCCTCGCCGGCAAGCGCGTGCTGGTGCTGGGCGGCGGCGACACGGCGATGGACTGCGCGCGAGCGGCGCTGCGCGATGGCGCAACCCGCGTGGCGATCGCCTATCGCGGCACGGCCGAGAAGCTGCGCGCCAATCCGCACGAGCGCGTCGCGGCATTGGAGGAAGGCGTCAGCTTCCTCTTCGAGCACACGCCGCTCGCCGTCGAGGGCGAGGCCTCGGTGCGCGGTGTGCGCTGCAAAGTCGGCGCTGGCGAGACGGCGACCGAAGCCTGCCTGCCCTGCGACGCGGTGATCCTCGCCTTCGGCCAGCAGCCGGCAGCGCCCCGCTGGCTGGAAGCCGCCGGCGTCGTCACCGAATACGGCGCGATCAAGGTCGATCTCCACGGCCTCACTTCGCACCCGCGCGTGTTCGCCGGCGGCGACGCCGTGCATGGGCCGGACCTGATCGTCACCGCCGCCGCCGCCGGCCGCCGTGCCGCGCGCACCGTGCTGGCGCAACGGCGCCTCGCCGCCTGGCAGGACTGGCATGCCTGGCGCGCGGCGCCGCAGCCGCTGCTGGCGCCAAGGATGGCGACATGAAGCGCCTTGCTCCCCTGCTCGCCATGCTGACGACGCCAGCCTGGGCGCATGTCCATGCCGTCAATTTCGATTTCGTCTGCAGCACCGACGAGACCTTGCCCGGCCTGACGCTGCTGCCTTTTCTGCTGCTCGCCGGCCTCGGCATCGCGCGCGGAATTCAACGCCACAACAAGGATCGCTGATGCGCCCGCGCTGGCTGCTGATCCCGGTGCTGCTGTCGCTGGCCGGCATTGCGGCGGGCATGGCCTGGGTCGACTGGAGCAAGGGCGGCGCCGGCAGCGGCCTGTATTCACGCGAATGGCAGCCCGACCCGGTGCAGGGCTACTGGGACCCGGAGCGATTCTATAAGCCGGCGAAGACCGTCGAAGGCAGCTATCCAGCCGCCGAGTGCATCGCCTGCCACGAGGCACTGACGCCGGGCATCGTCGCCGACTGGCGCGACAGCCGCCACAGCAAACCGGCCAGCCGCGCGCCGGTGGCCTGTCCCGATTGCCATGGCGCCGACCACCAGAACCTGCGCATGCCGACACCGCAGGTCTGCGCCGGGTGCCACGGCGCGCAGCACGAGGCCTTCCAGTCCGAGAAACAGTATGGCTTTCCCAGCCACGCGCTGGCCATGGAACGCGCCACCGACAGCAAGCATTTCGTGGACAAGCCCAAGGCGGAGACCACGGCCTGCGTGCAATGCCATTCGGTGGCGACCAAATGCGATTCCTGCCACACGCGCCACCGCTTCGACGCCGCCGAGGCGCGCCGCGCCGAGGCCTGCACCACCTGCCACAGCGGCCCGCCGCATCCCGACGACGAAACCTACTATGCCTCGGCGCACGGCAAGCGCTACCTGGCCGACGCAGCGACCACCGACTGGAGCAAGCCGCTGAAGAAGGGCAACTACGCGACGCCGACCTGCGCCTACTGCCACATGAGGAACGGCCGGCACGTGGTGGCCGATAAGTCGATCTGGCAATTCGGCCTGCGCCAAGTCAATCCCAACTCGGCCGAGAACAAGGTCAAGCGCGAGCGCTGGGTCGAGGTCTGTACCGATTGCCACGACGCGGAATTCTCGCGCCGGCAACTGGCGGAAATGGACCGCGAGCGCGTCCAGGCCTGGCAGGGCCTCAACCGCACGGAACGCCTGCTGCGCGCGCTGAGGAGCGAAAAGGCGCTCTACCCTGCAGCCGGCGAGCGTCCACCCTACCCGACCGACTGGATGGATGCAATCTTCCCCAAGGAACGCATCGGCTTTTTCGAAGGCCAGGCCTCGAGCTTCTACAACGTCTCGACTATCGAGCGCGACTATTTCGAGATGTGGTATTTCGCCAACCTCGGCAGCTACAAGGCCGCGGCGCACGGCGCGCCGGAGCGGGTGAAGCAAGGCCACGCCGCGCTGGCGCAGGCCGAAAAGTCGATCGCCGAGCAGGCCGCGCAATTGCGCGCCAAAGCGCGCGACCCGCGTCCCGATCCGAAGGCGCTGTGGCTGGGCGGCGAATACACCGTGCACAACAAGGAGCACAACTGATGCGCCGCGCGCTGTGGCTGCTGCTGCTGATCGCCCTGCCCGCCGCGGCCGGCAAGAGCTGCGTCAATTGCCACGCCGGCGCCGCCGAACGCAGCTGGGCGCTGTCCAAACACGGCGTCATCGCCCGCATCGAAGCCGGGCGCGAGCGCCGGCGCACGCCGGACTGCGCGGCTTGCCACTCGTTCGAAGCGAAGGCGCCGGCGCCGCGGCACTATGCGAAGAAAACCTCGCGCCAGGAGGCGCGCGAGCTGGCCACGGCCGGCTGCGGCGCCTGCCACTCGCCGCGCTACGTCGCCGAGCAGTTCGCCGCCGCGCAGCGCGGACTGGCGCTGGGCGAAATGAAGCGGCGCGAAGCCGAGGCGCTGGTCGATCTGGCGCGCAAGGAAGCGCCCGGCGCGGAACTCGCGCAGATCGAAAAGCTGCTGGCGACCCTGCGCGACGAAAATCTGCGCGACCTGCGTCTTGGTCTCGCGCACCAGTCGCCCGACTACCAGTGGTGGCTGGGACAAGCCGCGCTCGACGGCAGCCTGCTGCGCATCAAGGGTGCGCTGGGCGAAGTCAGGCGCGCAGCGGGTCGGCCCGGCGCCGGACTGCAGGCCGCCCGGCCCTGACCCGTTCCCCGGACCGGGACGCCCGATTGACTTCGCCGGCATGCCTCGGAGATACTCCGGCGATGCCCTTGCCTTCTTTCCTGCCGACGCGGTGCTGTTGCCCAGGCGCCGGCTGAACCGAATCGAGCGGGTGGTGACGCCATGACCATGAGTCAGCTAGCTCAGCAAATCCGATTCTGTACCAGCAAGGACGGCACGCGGCTTGCCGTCGCGACGACCGGGGAAGGACCGCCCCTGGTCAAGGCGGCGACCTGGCTGACCCACGTCGAGAAGGATCCGTACAACCTGTTCACCCGCCACTGGGTCGCCGAGTTGAGTCGCGACAATATGCTCATCCGCTATGACTCCCGTGGCTGCGGCTTGTCCGCCCGCGATGTCGAGCGCATTTCCATGGAGGCTTGGATCGAGGACCTCGAAGCCGTCGTCGCCAGCCTCGATGTCGACCGTTTTCCCCTGTTCGGCATGTCCCAGGGGGCGGCCATCGCGGTCGGCTACGCGGCGCGCCATCCGGACCGGGTCAGCCACCTCGTGCTCTATGGCGGCTGCGCGCGCGGCCTGCTGAAGCGCGATCCGCCGCCCAAGCTGGTCGACGCGGCACAGGCCATGCTCAAGGCCGCCGAACTGGGCTGGGGCGCCGACAGCTCGTCGTTCCGGCAGGTGTTCATCTCGCAGTTGCTGCACGACGCCTCGGCGGAACAGCAGCGCGCGGTCGACGAAGCCCAGCGCCTGACCATCTCCGGCGCCAATGCCGTGCGCTTCATGAAGGAAGTCTTCGAAATCGATTTGCGCGAGGCGGCGCCGCGGGTCCGCTGCCCGACCCTGGTGTTCCATGCCAAGGACGATCCCTGCTTCCCCTTCGCGGAAGGCAGCCTGCTCGCCTCGCTGATTCCCGATGCCCGTTTCGTGCCGCTGCCGAGCAGGAACCATCTGCCCTTCGAAACCGAGGCCGCCTGGCCGATGTTCCTCGCCGAACTGCGCGCCTTTCTGCCCGCGGCGCGCCCGCAAACCCGCTTCGACGTGCTTGGCGCGCCCGGGAAAGCCGCCGCGCCGCTGACACCGCGCCAGCTCGAAATCCTGCGCGAAGTCAGCCAGGGACGGACCGACAAGCAGATCGCGCGCAAGCTATCCCTGAGCCCGCGCACGGTCGAAATGCACGTCGCCAACGCGCTTCTGGCCTTGCAATGCCATACGCGCGCCGAGGCCGTGCGCCGCGCGACGGAACTCGGGCTGATCGCCTGAACCGCCGCGCTACGGTAGCCCCTACCGTAGCCGCCGCCGGCCGATGCCGTAGTTTCCCGGATTATTTTCCGCCGCCGCGCGCGCCACACTGGCGCCGTGCCGTCGCGTACGGAGACTTTTCGGGAGCCGACATGCCTGTCCTTCAACATGGAAAATTTCGCATCGATTACAGCGACGCCGGCAACGGCGATCCCGTGGTACTGGTCCACAGTTCGGTGAGCGGCAAGCGCCAGTGGAAGCGCCTGGCGCAGGAACTGCAGCCGCATTTCCGCGTCCTCGCGCTCAACCTGTTCGGCTATGGCGAAACCTCGCCCTGGCACGGGGACGCCACCCAGACCATCGCCGACCAGGCCGGGCTGGTGCTCGCGCTGCTGCGCGACATTTCCGGTCCGGTACGTATCGTCGGCCATTCCTTCGGCGGTTCCGTGGCCTGCAAGGCCGCCACCCTGCTCGGGACGCGAGCATCGCACCTGTTTCTGTTCGAGCCGACCCTGTTCCACCTGCTGGCGCGGAACGGCTGCCGCGAAGCCTACGCCGAAGCCGCGGCCCTGCGCGACTTCGTCAAGCTCCACGGCAAGAATGATCACTGGGAAGCAGTCGCCGAGCGCTTCATCGAGTACTGGATCGGCGACGACGGATGGGCCACGATGCCCCCCGACCGGCGGCGCGCCTACATGCAGCTGCTGCGTCCGAACTATTACGAATGGGACTGTGTAGACAGCGACCAGACCACGCTCGAGGAGCTTGACAGAATTCCAGCCAGATCGATGATGGCCTATTCGCCGGACGCACGGCGCGCCAGCCGCGAGATTGCGCAGCTGTTCGCGGAGCAATGCCCGAGCTGGTCGGTCGTGAGAATCGCCGAAGGCGGCCACATGGCGCCGCTCACGCACCCGGAAACGGTCAACCCGCTCATCACCTGCTTCCTCAAGGAGGTTCGACGGAGCAGCATGGCAATGTTGCCGCTGAACGAATCATCGCCGTACCCTGCCCCGGCATTATCACTATCGCCATGAGGGTTACCGTGCTGCCGGCGCCGACTCCTAGATGATGAGCGAAGCTTTGACTTTCACTCCCGCGATACTAGAGTTATTTTTGTCGGCAGGACCGGCCGCCGAACGACAATAACTTACTGGAGGACATGGTTATGGAACAGTTTTGCGAAATCACGCTCGACCGCGAGCGGTTGAAGTCCGAGATACGCAGTACCTACTCGCTGGTGGCTGAAACGCCGACCGGCGATTTCCATTTTCATCGCGGACCGGAATACGCGGCCAGGCAGCTCGGCTATGACGACGAAGAGCTGGCAGCGCTGCCTGGCAGCTCGACGGCGTCGTTTGCGGGCGTCGGCAATCCGTTCCGCGTTCGTGAAATTCCCCCTGGCGCATCCGTCATCGACCTTGGATCGGGCGCCGGCATGGATTGTTTGCTGGCCGGGCGTCGTGTCGGCAAGCACGGACGCGTCCTTGGCGTCGACATGACGGATGCGATGCTCGAGGTTGCACGGGCGTCCGCCCGACAGGCGCAGATGCCGCAGGTTTCCTTCGCATTCGGCGAAATCACGAACCTGCCAGTCGAGGATGCATCGGTCGACCTGGCGATTTCCAATGGCGTCATCAACCTGGTGGTCGACAAGCCGGCTGTCTTCAGGGAACTGTATCGGATACTTAAACCGGGCGGCTGGATCCAGTTTGCCGACATCGTTATCGACCAGGACCTGTCGGAGAAGGCGCGCAACGACATCGATCTCTGGGTTGGCTGAATCGCCGGTGCTCTGCAGTCTGCAGGCATGATCGGGATGATGCAAGCCGCCGGATTCCAGGCGTGCGCCGCAACGGAGTATTTCGACTCCTTCGCCGGAACGAGCAAGGAAAACATCGCCCGCAAATATGGCGTGCGCGGAGCGAATTTCATCGCTTGCAAGTTTTAGTGGCGCGGACCGGGCGGCAGCGCTTGCCGCCCGGCTGTTCGCCGTAGCGCCATCGCCGACTTCTGCCTGGCACGCCGGCGCTCAGTGCGGATGCCGATGATGGCTGTCGGGAAAATGCGCGTGTTCGTGGCGCAATGGCGCATGCGTGTGCGAATGCACGTGGGGTTCCGTGCCATCCCAGGCAAAGTCGTGCCCGTGCCGATGATGTTCGTCATGGGCGTGCAAGTGCTCGTGACTCAATGCGGGATGTTCGTGCGCATGCTCGTGGCGCTCCGTGAGATGCAGCCAGACACCGACGGCCATCAGGGCGCCGGCGGTCACCAGCGGCAGCGTCACGGCCTCGCCCAGCGCGACCGCCAGCGCCGCGCCGAAGAAGGGCGCCACCGAAAAATAGGCGCCGGTGCGCGCGGTACCCAGATGGCGCAGGCCGACGACAAACAATGCCAGGCTGACGCCATAGGCCAGGAAGCCCAGCGCCATGGCCGCGGCGAGGCTGAGCAGGGGCGGCAGGCTCGCGCCGAGCCGGAAGGCCAGCACCAGATTGACCGTGCCGGCCGCGAGGCCCTTGACCGACGCCAGCCAGGTCGCGTCGGTCAGCGCCAGCTTGCGCGTCAGGTTGTTGTCGATGGCCCAGGCCAGGCAGGCGCCCAGCACCATCAGGGTCGGCCAGCCGCCGGCGAAGCGGACCTCGCCCGGCCAGCTCAAAACCAGGGCGCCGGCGACGATGGCGGCCATGCCCAGCGCGATGCGGCGATCGACGTTTTCCCTGAAGGCGAACCAGGCCAGCAGCGCGGTGAACATCCCTTCGGCATTGAGCAGCAGGGAAGCCCCCGATGCCGGCATGGCGGCCAGCCCCAGCATCAGCAGGACCGGCGCCAGCACGCCGCCGACGAGGATGGCACCGGCCAGCCAGGGCGCTTCGCCCCGCGCCAGACGCACCCGTGGCGCATGGCGCAAGCAGCGATAGAACAGCAGGCCGAGACCCGAGCCCAGATACAGCAAGCCCGCCAGCAACCAGGGGCCGACATCGTGCAGCAGCAGCTTGGCCAGCGGCGTGCCGGCGCCAAACAGCAGCGCCGCGACTAGCGCCGCCGGCACGCCGGTCTGCCGCAGCCCCCCGATTCCGCTCATCATCCGATTTGCCATGGCGCCATTCTCCACCTTCCTGTCCGCATCGACGGAGGATCCGTGCGGCCTATCGCGGTGAAATCATTTGATACAGCTGGATAGCCGATCCGCTGGAGCCGCAAACAATGGAAACCACCACATCCATCCTGTTCGCCGCTTCCCTGTTGCTCGCCCTGGGCGCCCTGGCTCCGGTACACGCCGCGGTAGACGAAGCCGCGGCCCAGGCGCTGGCCAAGAAGAACGACTGCTTCAAGTGTCACGCCATCGACAAGACCAAGAAGGGTCCGTCGTACAAGAAGATCGCCGCCAAGTACAAGGAAAAGAAACTCGACGAGAAAGAGGCCATCAAGCAAATGACCACCGGCCCCAAGGTCAAGCTCGAGGACGGCAGCGAGGAAGATCACAAGATCATCGAGACCAAGGACCCGAAAGAGTTGAGCAACCTGGCGCAGTGGATTCTGTCGCGCTGAGGCCGGCGTCCAGGCCCCCGGGCCACTGATTCGACTACAGGGTATGGCCGCCGCGGATCAAACCCACGGCCACGCCTTCGATGGTCAGCGACTCCTTGCGCGTATTGACCAGAATGGGCGCGAAATCGCGGTTCTCGGCGATCAGTTCGACCATGGTGCCGCGCCGCTTGAAGCGCTTCACGGTGACTTCGTCGCCCAGGCGAGCGATGACGATCTGGCCGTTGGACGCTTCGGAGGTGCGATGCACGGCGAGCAGGTCGCCATCGAGAATGCCGGCCTCGATCATCGACAGGCCGCGCACGCGCAGCAGGAAATCCGCATGCGGCGTGAATAGCGCGGGATCGATGCGGATGTTGCCCAGGCGGTTTTCCACGGCCAGCAGCGGACTGCCTGCGGCGACGCTGCCGATCAGCGGCAGGCCAAGCTGTTCCACCAGCCGGATGCCGCGCGCCGAACCCGGCTCGAGCGTGATCGCGCCCTTTTTCGCCAGCGCCCTGAGGTGGTCCTCGGCGGCATTGGGCGAGGCGAAGCCGAAGGCGCCGGCGATTTCGGCGCGCGTCGGCGGCACGCTGAAGACTTCCAGGCTGTTGCGGATGAAATCCAGAATCTCCTGCTGGCGAGGGGTGAGATCGTCGGCCATGCGCTTGCTCCCGTGACTGTTTTTTCATACAGTACAGCAAAGCGCGGCTTCAGTAAAGGCCAACGCCGGCTTCATCGGCATCAAGCGCGGCGGCCGGAGCCAAAAATTTCGCCAGCGCCCGCCCTGACCCGAAATTCGTCACAGGTCAACTCACGCCCAGGGTCGCGAGCTGCGCACGGATCAGCCGGGCGACCTTGGCATAGCCCGACTCATTCGGATGGACTTCATTGGCCCAGTCATTGCTGTCTCCCGTGCTTCCGGGAAGCGCCGGCGTCGTGGCACCACGCGTATCGACGACGTAGATTCCGGCCGCGGGATCATGAAGGTTCGAAATTGTCGCCAAGACCTTGTTGGCGACACGCTTGATGATTTCATGGCGCAAACCCGGCAGCGCATCGACATCGACCAGCGGCTTGTAGAGCCAGGTGCCCACCGCCGGCATGCCCATCACCTGCGCCTTGGCCGGGCGCGGCAGCGGCCAGTCGTAGGTATGGAAGACATAGGGCGTGGTCTTGTTCATGGACAGGGCATGGCTGCGCCATGAAATGATTTCCGCGTAGTTCGTGCTGACGTAGGCGGTCAAGTCATTGACTGCCTGCCAGTTCACATAGGAATCCGGATCGGCCGGGTCGGCGCTGCTGCCGGCGCGCCGGAGAACGTGGCCCAGGCGTATGGCATCGAAGAGATCGTTGCCGCCGCCGCTGAGCAGCATGGCCTTGAATCTGCGGTTGCGCATCTCCAGACGGAATCCGGTGCTGCCCGTGATGCGCGCCATGTCGCCCACGGTATCGCCCGAGTAGGCGTAGCAAAGCGTGGCGGTGCGGCTCGCGAAGTCCATCGCGGTCAGGACACTCGGCGAGGGCGCCAGGTTCAGGTAGCCCCAGGCGAACCACGAGTCGCCTTCCGCCAGCAGCAGATTGGAATAGTTGTTCTGATTGAACTGGTCCATCTGCTGCGACTGCAGCTCCGGATAAAACACTTCGTTCTTCATCGCAGTACTCCTCGCCGTGAATTCACCCGCAGGACAAACCGGTCAACGGGCGGATGCGGCAGGCAGGCGCCCGGCGGCCTGCCGCATCCGCCACCCCCAATCAGGCCGTTTATAGGATAATCCCGCCTGGTCGTCGGGAGAGAGTGACACTTTTCCATCGTCACCGCCGAAGGCGCAACCCCCAGGAACCGCTCAGGCAAAAGGGCCGACGACGCAGCACAAATCTGGAGAGCGGCAGCTCATGCAGCATCGTGGGCTGCCCGCCGACGGAGTAAATCTCTCAGGCGCCAAGGACAGATGGGGATGCGACGGAATCCCGTCGTGCATCTTGCCGCCATCAGTCCGAGGACCGCCATGCCGCTACGTACTCCGCTTTACGAATCCCACCTCGCCGCCGGCGCCAAAATGGTCGATTTCGCCGGCTGGGAAATGCCCATCCATTACGGCTCGCAAGTCGAGGAACACCATGTCGTGCGGCGCGATGCGGGCATGTTCGATGTCTCCCACATGTGCGCGCTGGACCTGGTCGGCCCGGATGCCACGCGCTGGCTGCGCCGCCTGCTGGCCAACGACGTGGCGAAGCTGACCCTGCCGGGCAAGGCGCTGTATTCCTGCATGCTCGACCAGACCGGCGGCGTGATCGACGACCTGATCGTGTATTTCTTCACGCCCGAGCACTACCGCATCGTGGTGAACGCCGGCACTGCCGCCAAGGACATCGCCTGGATGCGCGCGCAGCTGCCCGGCTTCCAGGCCGAGCTCAGGGTCCGCCGCAAGGTCAGCGACGATGCGGTGGCGATGATCGCCCTGCAGGGCCCCGATGCACACGAACGCCGCCGCACCGGCGTCAATGCGGTGGCGATGATTGCCGTGCAGGGCCCTCGTGCGCGCGAACGCTTCTGGGCGGCCTTTCCCGACAGCCGTGCCGCCACCGAAGCACTGGAGAATTTCCAGGCCGTCGAATTTTCGTCGACGCACGGCGACTGGCTGATCGCCCGCACCGGCTACACCGGCGAGGACGGCTTCGAGATCACCGTGCCGGCCGAAGCGGCGGCCAACGTCTGGGACGCACTGCTGGCAGCCGGCGTCAAGCCCTGCGGCCTCGGCGCGCGCGACACGCTGCGGCTCGAGGCCGGCATGAATCTCTACGGCCAGGACATGGACGAGAACATCACGCCCTACGAGGCCGGCCTCAAATGGACGGTGGACCTGAACGATACGGCGCGCGAATTCATCGGCAAGTCGGCGCTGGTGGGCGCAACGGCGCGCCAGACGCGCAACCAGTTCGCCGGCCTGTTGTTGCTGGATCGCGGCGTGCTGCGCGCCCACCAGAAAGTCATCACGCCGCAGGGCGCGGGCGAAACCACCAGCGGCAGCTTCTCGCCGACCCTGAACCAGTCCATCGCGCTGGCGCGCCTGCCGTTCGGCGTCGCCCTCGGCAGCGAAGTCGAAGTCGAAATCCGCGACAAGCGCCTCAAGGCGCGCGTCGTCAGACCCACATTTGTCCGCAACGGAACCCCCCTGATCTGAGGAGCCTGCACATGAACACCCCCGCCCACCTGAAATATGCCGCCTCGCACGAATGGGCCAGACTCGAAGCCGACGGCACGGTCACCATCGGCATCACCGACCATGCCCAGGAAGCCCTCGGCGACATCGTCTTCCTCGAACTGCCGGCGGTCGGCCGCGTGGTCAAGGCCGGCGAGGAATGCGCGGTGGTCGAGTCGGTCAAGGCCGCCTCCGACATCTACTCGCCGGTATCGGGCGAAGTGGTGGATGCCAACCAGGCCGCCGTCGATGCGCCGGAATCGGTCAACGCCGATGCCTATGCCAGCTGGCTGTTCCGCATCAAGCCGGCCGCCGCCGACCAGTGCGCCACCGAAATGGCCGGCCTGCTGGCTGCCGACGCCTACGCCGCCACCCTCTGATCCAGCGCCATGCACGCCGAGAACCTGACGATACCGCTTAGCCAACTCGAACACCGCGACGAATTCATCGGCCGCCACATCGGCCCCGATGACCATGCCATTGCCAGCATGCTCGCCTCGATCGGCACTGCCTCGCTGAGTACGCTGATTGCCGAGACGGTGCCGGCGACCATCCGCCTGCAGCGCCCGCTCGACCTGCCGCCGGCGCTGCCGGAACATGCGGCGCTGGCTGCACTGAAGGCCGTCGCGGCGAAGAACGCAGTCAAGAAATCGCTGATCGGCCAGGGCTACTACGGCACCCACACGCCACCCGTGATCCTGCGCAACCTGTTCGAGAACCCCGGCTGGTACACGGCCTATACGCCTTACCAGGCCGAGATCGCCCAGGGCCGGCTGGAGGCGCTGCTCAACTACCAGCAGATGGTGGTCGACCTCACCGGTATGGAAATCGCCAACGCCTCGCTGCTCGACGAAGCCACCGCCGCCGCCGAGGCGATGACCATGGCGCGGCGCATTTCCAAATCCAAGGGCAACGTCTTCTTCGTCGACGAGGCGGCCTTCGCGCAGACCATCGACGTGATCCGCACGCGTGCCGCGTATTTCGGTTTCGAACTGGCCTTCGGCAAGCCCGAAGAAGCCGCGCGGTGCGACGACCTGTTCGGCGCCCTGCTGCAATACCCCAATGCCCGCGGCAAAATCGCCGACCTGACCACCGCGATCGCCACGATCAAGGGCAAGGGCGGCGTGGTTGCCGTGGCTTCCGACCTGATGGCGCTGGTGCTGCTCAAGGCCCCCGGCGAAATGGGCGCCGACATCGCGCTCGGCTCCTCGCAGCGCTTCGGCGTGCCGATGGGTTTCGGCGGTCCGCACGCCGCCTTCTTCGCCACACGCGAAGCGCACGTGCGCTCGATGCCGGGACGCATCATCGGCGTCTCGAAGGATGCGCGCGGCAAGACCGCCTACCGCATGGCGCTGCAGACGCGCGAGCAGCACATCCGGCGCGAGAAGGCCAATTCCAACATCTGCACCTCGCAGGTGCTGCTGGCCAACATCGCCGGCATGTACGCGGTGTGGCACGGCCCCGTCGGCCTGCGCGCCATCGCCGGGCGCATCCATCGCCTGACGGCTCTGCTGGCCGGCGCGCTGGGCGTCACCGGGCGCGACTTCTTCGATACCTTCGAAGTAACAGTCGGCGCTGGCGAGACGGCGAAAATCCTGCAGGCGGCGGTTGCCGCCGGCTACAACCTGCGCCAGGTCGATGAAACGACGATCGGCATCAGCCTCGACGAGACCGCCACGCGCGAGGACGTCGCCGCGCTGCTGAATATCTTCGGCAAGACGACTCCCGTCGAAGCGCTCGACGCCGCCCGACCCTGCGCGATTCCGGTCACGCTGCAACGGCGCGAGCCGATCCTCGCGCACCCGGTGTTCAACACCCACCACACCGAGCACGGCATGCTGCGCTACCTCAAGCGCCTGCAGAACCGCGACCTGGCGCTGGATCATGCGATGATCCCGCTCGGCTCCTGCACCATGAAGCTCAATGCCGCCGCCGAGATGATTCCGGTGTCCTGGCCCGAGTTTGCGCAGATGCATCCCTTCGCCCCGCTGGACCAGGCGCAGGGTTACCTGGAACTGATCACGGGGCTGGAAGACCAGCTCAAGGCCATCACCGGCTTCGATGCCGTATGCATGCAGCCGAATTCCGGCGCGCAGGGCGAATACGCCGGCCTGGTCGCCATCCGCCGCTACCAGGCGGCGAAAGGGGAAGGCGCGCGCAACATCTGCCTGATCCCGAAATCGGCGCACGGCACCAACCCGGCGACGGCGCAGATGTGCGGCCTCGAGGTGGTCGCCGTGGCCTGCGACGACAGCGGCAATGTGGACGTCGCCGACCTGCAGGCCAAGGCCGCGCAGCACGCGGCCAACCTCTCCTGCCTGATGCTGACCTACCCGTCGACCCACGGCGTGTTCGAGGAATCGGTGCGCGACATCTGCGCCATCGTGCATGCCCACGGCGGCCAGGTGTACATGGATGGCGCCAACCTCAACGCCCAGGTCGGCCTCTGCCGCCCGGCGGACATCGGCGCCGACGTCTCACACATCAACCTGCACAAGACCTTCGCCATTCCGCACGGCGGCGGCGGACCGGGCATGGGGCCGATCGGCCTCAAGGCCCACCTCGCGCCCTACATGGCCAACCACGCGGTGCAGAAGGTTCCCGGACCGCACGCCGGCCAGCATGCGGTCTCGGCCGCGCCCTGGGGCTCGGCCTCGATCCTGCCGATCTCCTGGATGTACATCACCATGATGGGCGGCACGGGCCTCACCCGCGCCACCGAGATCGCCATCCTCAACGCCAATTACGTCGCGGCGAAACTCAAGGACCACTACCCGGTGCTCTACACCGGCAGCCAGGGTCGCGTCGCCCACGAATGCATCCTCGACGTGCGCGCGATCAAGGCCGCCACCGGCGTCGCCGAAATCGACATCGCCAAGCGCCTGATGGACTACGGCTTCCACGCGCCGACCGTGAGCTTCCCGGTGGCCGGCACGCTGATGGTGGAACCGACGGAAAGCGAGGACAAGGCCGAGCTCGACCGCTTCTGCGACGCGATGATCGCCATCCGCGACGAGATCCGCCAGATCGAGAACGGCGCATGGACGCTCGACGGGAGCCCCTTGAAGCAGGCGCCGCACACCGAAGCCGACCTGGTCGGCGAGTGGACGCGGCCCTACTCGCGCCAGCAGGCTGTGTTCCCGCTGCCCTGGGTGGCCGAGAACAAGTTCTGGCCTTATGTCAATCGCATCGACGACGTGTACGGCGACCGCAACCTGTTCTGCGGCTGTTCATCAGCCGCCTGACAGAATGCCCGGGAATGGGCAAGAAGACCCAATCGCACATCGTCGCTCATCGGCGACATGATTTTCTTTGGATAAACAAACGCTTGCCAATTCGGCCTGGAATCCTGTCGCCACAGCCCGACAGATCGGCGCCAGCCGTACCCGTATCCCGAGCGCCACGCACTGTATTGATTGGATAAAAGACACCCGGCACGGTGCTTGCTGCTGGCCTTTGCGTAACGCTTGCCGACCGAAAGCCAGCGCTACCCATCGACCCGAGGAGAATCCATGTCCATGCTCACCAAACCGAATCTGTTCAGCAGCAAACGTGAAGACAACGTCATTACCCGCGACCCGCGTCTGACTGGAACCAGCCAGGGTTCCGGCAGCAGCTGGAACACCAGCCCTCCGGCCGCGCCGGCAACGCCCGCGGCCGAGGTGAAACCCGCCAAGAGCAACGAAGCCATTACCGGAAACCGCCTCCTGGTCGGTCCCGACGTCAAGCTCAAGGGCGCCGAGATCCTCGATTGCGACACGTTGGTGGTCGAAGGCCGCGTCGAAGCGACAATGGACAGCCGAGTCATCAACATTGCCGCAAACGGTTCGTTCTCGGGCAAGGTCGGCATCGATGTCGCGGAAATCCATGGTCGCTTCGACGGCGAACTCACCGCCCGCAGCCAGCTCGTCATCCACGCCACCGGACGCGTCAGCGGCACCATCCGCTACGGCAAGATCCTGATCGAGGAAGGCGGCGAGATTTCCGGCGACATACGCTCGCTGGAATCCGCAGCAGCCACCCCGACCCTGACCCAGCGCGCCACCGCGCCCGAGTTCCCGAAAGCGGTTCCGGCAGCCGCCGGCGCCGCATCCTGATTTAGGCTCCCCTTCGCTGCAGCAGCCCCTTCCCCTCCCACCTCCGATGCGCCGGGCTCTCCTTCCGGCCAGGGCGCTGCAGCGTTTTTTCCTTTCCCTCCAGTAGCACAAGCCGGCAATGCTCGGTTAAGCTGGCGGTCTTTCCCGGTCAGCTTGCGCAGGAGCCCGCATGCCCACCCATCTCGTGCTTACCGTCATCGGCGACGACCGCCCCGGCCTGGTCGGCGAACTCTCGACCGCAATCAGCGCCCATCAGGGCAACTGGCTGGAATCCTCGATGGCGCAATTGGCCGGCAAGTTCGCCGGCATCGTCGAAGTCAGCGTCGATGCCGCGCAAACCGATGCGCTGCGTAATGCGCTCGGCCAGCTCGCCGGGTTGAAAGTAACGGTTGAATCGGCTGCCATGCAAAAGTCGGCGCTGAAGGGACGGCGGCTGAAGCTGGCGCTGGTCGGCCACGACCGGATCGGCATCGTGCGCGAGGTGTCGCAGGTGCTGGCGCACCACGCGGTCAATGTCGAGAGCCTCGACACCCACACCTCGAGCGCACCGATGTCAGCCGCCGTGCTGTTCCACGCCACCGCCGAATTGACCGCCGCGCCGGACCTCGACGTCGGCGCGCTGACCGGGGAACTGGAGCGCATCTCCAATGATCTGATGGTCGATATCACGCTCGACGAAACCATCCGGGCCTGACCGCATGTACACCTTGCACATCGCCAACAAGAACTACTCCTCATGGTCGCTGCGGCCGTGGGCCTTGCTGCGCGCGCTGGACATTCCCTTTGCCGAACGCCTGCATCGCCTGGGCACGGAGGATTTCCGCCGCTTCTCGCCCTCGGGCCGCGTGCCCTGCCTCGAAGACGGCACTACCGTGGTCTGGGATTCGCTGGCCATCGTCGAATACCTGGCCGAGCGCCATGCCGGCGTCTGGCCGACCAATGCTGCCGCCCGCGCCTGGGCGCGCTGCGCCGCCGCCGAAATGCATTCCGGCTTCGCCGCGCTGCGCAACGGGCATGGCATGAATGTCGGCGTCCGCGTCGCGGTGACGCAACGCTCCACCGCCATCGAGGCCGACATCGCGCGCATCGATGAGTTGTGGAACGACGGCCTGCTGGGCTTCGGCGGGCCCTTCCTGGCCGGCCGCGACTTCACCGCCGTCGATGCCTTCTTCGCGCCCGTCGTCTATCGCTTCCGCACCTATGGCGTCGCCGTGAGCGGTGCCGCCGCCGGCTACCTTGAGACCATGCTCGCCCACCCGGCGCTGCAGGCCTGGGAGGCCGGCGCGCTGGCCGAGGACTTCCGCGATCCGCCGCACGAGGCGGACCTGCTGCAGGCCGGTACCGTCAGCGCCGACCTGCGCGCTCCCGCGCGGTGAAAACTCCCGAGCTGCTGGCGCCGGCCGGTTCGCTGCTGATGGCGCGCACCGCGCTGGATTTCGGCGCCACGGCGATCTACGCCGGCCAGCCGCGCTACAGCCTGCGCGTGCGCAACAACGATTTCGGCACGCTGGAGAACCTCGCCACCGGCATCCGCGAGACCCAGGCGCGCGGCGGCAAGTTCTATCTCGTCAGCAACATCCTGCCGCACAACGCCAAGCTCAAGACTTATCTTGAGGACATGGCGCCGGTCATGGCGCTCCAGCCCGACGCGCTGATCATGGCCGACCCCGGGCTGATGCTGATGATCCGCGAGCGCTGGCCCGAGATGACTATCCACCTTTCGGTGCAGGCCAACACGGTGAACCACGCGGCCGTCAAGTTCTGGCGCAGCGCCGGGGTCTCGCGCGTAATCCTGTCGCGCGAACTGTCGCTGGACGAAGTCGCGGAGATCCGCCAGGAATGTCCGGACACGGAGCTCGAAGTCTTCGTGCACGGCGCGCTGTGCATCGCCTACTCGGGGCGCTGCCTGCTCTCCGGCTACTTCAACCACCGCGACCCGAACCAGGGCAGCTGCACCAACTCCTGCCGCTGGGACTACAAGGTCCATGAAGGCGTCGAAGACGGCAGCGGCGACGTCGCGCCCGCCGTGGCGCCAGCGCCGACTGTTGCACGAGCACCGAGCACCCTGCGCCGTCCCGGTGCCACCTGGCTGCTGGAAGAGAAGGAACGTCCCGGCGAATACATGCCGATCGAGGAAGACAGGCACGGCAGCTACATCCTCAACTCGAAGGACCTGCGCGCCATCGAATACGTGGCGAAGCTGGCCGAGATCGGCGTCGATTCGCTGAAGATCGAGGGCCGCACCAAGTCGCCCTATTACGTCGCGCGCACCTGCCAGAGCTATCGTCGGGCGATCGATGACGCCGTTGCCGGGCGCCCCTTCGACGCGCGGCTGATCGGCCAGCTCGACGGCCTCGCCAATCGCGGCTACACCGCCGGCTTCTACGATCGCCACCCCGACCGCGACTACCAGAACTACCTTTCCGGCAGCTCCGAATCCAGCCGCAGCCTGTATGTCGGCGACGTGCTCGGCTACGACGCCGAGGGCCGCGCCGAAATCGCGGTGAAGAACCATTTCGCGGTTGGCGACCGCATCGAGATCATCCGCCCGCAAGGCAACCTCGATGTCGTCATCGAGGCCATGCACGACCGCGAGGGCGAGCCGGCCACGGTCGCGCCCGGCAGCGGCCACCTGATGCGCATCGCGCTGCCGCCCGGCTGCACCGGCGCCTTCGTCGCGAAGTATCTCTGACGCCGACGATGGGCAAGCTGGTCGAGGTCCGCATTCCGATCTATCCCGAGTGCTGGGAAACCTGCGGCAGTTGCGCCCAGGGCGACATCACGGTCGATGAAGTGCTGGTCCAGCCCGGCGACATGGTCCAGTTCGACGACAACGTGATCGTCCTCGAAACCGGCAAGGTCGCGCTCGACATCCAGTCACCCCACGCCGGGCGCGTGGTCGAGGTGTTCGTCGAGGCCGGCCAGGAGGTCGTCGAGGGCACGGTGATCCTGACCATAGCGACCGATTGACGCGCATTATCGATGCGCGTAAATTACGCGCATCAGCAACACAGGAGACCAACATCATGAGCGTCCAGCCGAAAAAAGCCGCCAATCTGACCGTCCGCGCCGACCTGCTCGAAGAAGCTCGTGCGCGCAAGATCAACCTCTCGCATACGCTGGAAGTCGCGCTCGCCGCCGAACTCAAGCGGCAGCGCGAAGCCGAATGGCTGGAGCAGAACAAGGAAGCCTTCGCCGCTTACGGCCGCCTGGTCGAGCGTGAAGGACTGCTTTCCGACAGTTACCGCAACTTCATGCGCGGCGACGACTGATGCCCCACCTCGACGTCTATGTCAATCGCGATGCGAGAACCGCGAAGTCGCGCCCCTATGTCGTGGAACTGCAGACCGGCCTGCTCGACGATCTGCCGACAACCGTCATCGCTCCACTGGCGAAGCCTCAAAGCGTCGATCGCCTTTCCATCATGCGCCTCAATCCGAGCGTAAACGTCAAGGGAACCGCCTTGATTCTGCTGACCCAGGACCTCGCCGCGATACCCCGGGCTCTGCTGAAATCTCCGGTTGCCAACCTGTCCCCCCAGCGCGACGAAATCGTCGCCGCGCTGGATTTCCTGTTCACCGGCTTCTAATCCATCAACTACAGAAAAGCACCATGGCCCAATACGTCTTCACCATGAACCGCGTCGGCAAGATCGTGCCGCCGAAGCGCCAGATCCTCAAGGACATCTCCCTCAGCTTCTTCCCCGGCGCCAAGATCGGCCTGCTCGGCCTCAACGGCTCGGGCAAATCGACCGTGCTGCGCATCATGGCCGGCATCGACAAGGACATCATCGGCGAAGCGACGCCGATGCCGAATCTTTCCATCGGCTACCTGCCGCAGGAACCGCAGCTCGACCCGGCCAAGACCGTGCGCCAGGAAGTCGAATCCGGCATGGGCGAGGTCATGGAAGCCCAGGCCAAGCTCGAAGCCGTGTATGCCGCCTACGCCGAAGAGAACGCCGACTTCGACAAGCTGGCCGAAGAGCAGGCGCGCCTGGAAGCCATCATCGCCGCCTCGGGCGCCGACACAGAACACCAGCTCGATCTGGCCGCCGACGCGCTGCGCCTGCCGGCCTGGGATGCCTCGATCAGGAACCTCTCCGGCGGCGAAAAAAGGCGCGTGGCGTTGTGCAAGCTGCTGCTGTCGCGCCCCGACATGCTGCTGCTGGACGAGCCGACCAACCACCTCGACGCCGAATCGGTCGAGTGGCTCGAGCAGTTCCTCACCCGCTTCCCCGGCACCGTGGTTGCGGTGACCCACGACCGCTACTTCCTCGACAACGCCGCCGAGTGGATCCTCGAACTCGACCGCGGCCATGGCATCCCGTGGAAGGGTAATTATTCGTCATGGCTGGAGCAGAAGGAAGCGCGCCTCGAAACTGAAGCCAAGCAGGTCGACGCGCACATGAAGGCCATGAAGCAGGAACTGGAATGGGTGCGCAGCAACCCCAAGGCGCGCCAGGCCAAGAGCAAGGCGCGCCTCGCGCGCTTCAACGAAATGTCGGAAACCGATTACCAGAAGCGCAACGAGACCCACGAACTCTTCATCCCCGTCGCCGACCGCCTCGGCGACAAGGTCATCGAGTTCCATGACGTCAGCAAGGGCTTCGGCGACCGCCTGCTGATCGACAAGCTCAGCTTCACCGTGCCGCCCGGCGCCATCGTCGGCATCATCGGCCCCAACGGCGCCGGCAAATCGACGCTGTTCAAGATGCTGACCGGGCAGGACAAGCCCGATTCAGGCGAAATCGTCACCGGCCCGACGGTGAAGATTTCCTACGTCGACCAGAGCCGCGACTGCCTCGACGGCAGCAAGACGGTGTTCGACGAACTCGCCAACGGCGCCGACATCATCACCATCGGCAAGCAGGAAATCGCCAGCCGCGCCTACATCGGACGCTTCAACTTCAAGGGCGGCGACCAGCAGAAGAACGTCGGCAACCTTTCCGGCGGCGAGCGCGGGCGGCTCCATCTGGCGAAGACGCTGATGGCCGGCGGCAACGTGCTGCTGCTCGACGAACCCTCGAACGACCTCGACGTCGAAACCCTGCGCGCACTCGAAGACGCCCTGCTCGAATTCGCCGGCTGCGCCATGATCATCAGCCACGACCGCTGGTTCCTCGATCGCATCTGCACCCACATCCTCGCCTGCGAAGGCGAATCGCAATGGAGCTTCTTCGCCGGCAACTACCACGAGTACGAGGAAGACAAGAAGAAGCGACTGGGCGAAGAAGGTGCCAAGCCGAAGCGCATCCGCTACAAGCCAATCACGCGCTGACGCGATCATGTCCCGCCTGCGCGTCGTTGCGCTGATCGCACTGGCCATGATTGCCTTTGCCGGCAATTCCCTGCTGTGCCGGATCGCGCTGAAGGATACCGCGATCGATGCTGCCAGCTTCACCACGCTGCGCCTGCTTTCCGGCGCGGTGATGCTGTGGCTGGTGGTGCGGCTGCGGGGCGGCGCACGCAGCGGCGCCGGCAACTGGCTGTCGGCGCTGACACTGTTCGCCTATGCCGCCGGATTTTCCTTCGCCTACATCAGCCTGCCCGCGGCAACCGGCGCACTGTTGCTGTTCGGCGCGGTGCAGGCGACCATGATCGGCCATGGCCTGTGGCGCGGCGAGCGCCTGCGCCGGCCGCAGACCGTCGGCCTGGTGCTGGCGCTCGGCGGCCTGGTGGGCCTGCTGCTGCCCGGCCTGTCGGCGCCGCCGCTGTTCGGATCGGCCCTGATGCTGGGCGCCGGCGCGGCCTGGGGCATTTATTCGCTGCGCGGCCGCGGCGCCGGCGACGCCACCCGGGTCACGGCGGGAAACTTCCTGCGTGCCGTGCCGATTGCCGCGGCGCTGAGCATCCTGATGCTGGGCAAGGCTTCCGTCGACGGCGCCGGCCTGCTCTACGCGGTGGCTTCGGGGGCGCTGGCCTCGGGCCTGGGTTATGCCATCTGGTACACCGCCCTGCCCGCGATCAAGGCCACCACGGCGGCCACCGTGCAGCTCAGCGTGCCGGTGATTGCCGCGCTGGGCGGCATCCTGTTCCTCGGCGAAGCGATCACGCTGCGCCTGGCGCTGGCGTCGATGGCCATCCTCGGCGGCATCGCGCTGGTGATTCTCGAAAAGCGAGCCGACCGCTAGGGCGCAAGGTCGGCAGACGTTGCGCCTGCCCTGGCAACGCCTACTTCTTGCGGCCGTACTTGCCGGTCAGCGTCGCCTTGCCGATGGAATTGGCATTGATCATGAAGCCGGCCAGCGAGGCCGACGCTCCCGCCGGCAGATCGAGCTTGTCCACCTTCAGTGCATGCAGCGTGAAGTGGTAGCGATGCGGCTTGTCGCCGACCGGCGGGCAGGGTCCGCCCCAGCCGGGGCCGCCGAAATCGGTATTGATCTGCGTTGCGCCCCTGGGCAGCGGTCCGCCGGGATTGCCGGCGCCCTTGGGCAGTTCCGCCGCATCCGCCGGAATGTTGGCCACCACCCAGTGCCACCAGCCGGCGCCGCCGGTCGGTGCATCGGGGTCGTGCACCAGCAGGGCAAAGCTCTTGGTGTCCCTGGGCGCACCCGACCACTTCAGCGCCGGCGAAACGTTCTTGCCGCTACAGCCGAAACCGGCGAATACCTGCTCCTCGGCAATCGTCGCATTGGCCTTGATGTCGGCGCTGGAAAGCTTGAAGGCGTCGGCATGCGCACTGCCGGCCAGGGCCAGCCCGGCGGCGAATAAAAGACTGGAACGAATCACGATGGCTCCTTGAGCGGGTTTAACAAGAACTTTCAAGATTAGCAGAGCCGCCTAGCTGTCGCCGTCGAACCGATAATCGGGGATGACCAGATTGGCCGGCGCCGGTCCCAGGCGAAACACGCGGCCGGCCAGGTCGAACTTCGAGGTGTGGCAGGGGCAGAGGAATTCGCTGCGACCGCCGGCGCCGCTGCGCATAGCCGGCGGGCAACCCTGGTGCGTGCATTGGCCGATGGCGACGAACAGTTCGGGACGCAGCGAACGATGGGCATTGCGGCAGGCCGGCGGCTGCAGCGAATGCGCCGACAGCGGATCGATCAGTTCGCTCTCGTAGCCGGCCAAGCCTGCAATCTGGTCAGCGCTGCGGCGCAGGAGCCAGACCGAGCGGCCATGCCAATCCACGGTCAGCAGTTTGCCTGGCGCCAGGTTGCCGATATCGACGGGCAGGGGATGCCCCGCCGGCGGCTGCGGCCGCGTCACGACATGGCGCGCCACGCCCAGACCAACACCCAGCGCGCAGAGGCCGCCCGCCAGATAAAGGCGGCGGCGGTCGATGCCGGCCATGCGATGCTTGCTCATGAAGCGCGACTCAAGAGAATAGACTTGCGCAAAGCATACCTCGTTGTATCGGGCCTGTCGGAAGCCAAGCACCATGACTCTCAAACACTGGGCGCAGCAGATCAAACAGCAGACGCTGACCGTCTATTTCGCCGCGCGCGATCCGCGCACGCCCTGGCCGGTGCGCCTGCTCGCCTTGTTCGTCGCGGCGTATGCGCTGAGTCCGATCGACCTGATTCCCGACTTCATCCCGCTGATCGGCTATCTCGACGACCTGCTGCTGGTGCCGCTCGGTCTGGCGCTGGTGGTGCGCCTGACGCCGCCGGAGGTGATCGAATCCGCACGGCAGCAAGCCGCGCATGCCGCAGGCCGGCCGGTGAGCTATGCGGCAGCGACGGCGATCGTATTGCTGTGGCTGTTGCTGGCCGTAGCGCTGATCAGGTGGCTGGATGGACTGTTCGGCATCCAGGGCTTCTAGCCGCCCTACTTGTCCATCACCGCCACGTGGCCGACGAACATCACGCTGGGGAAGGTGCGCTTGAGCAGCTTGCTGTAGAAGTTGTGCATCACCGAGCCGTCCTCGTAGCGGATCGTGCTGCCCGGCCTGAGCGCCATTCTCGACGCGGCGATCCACTCGACGACACCGGCGCGCTCGACCTCGATGTAGGTGAAGTCGTTGGCGTCGATGCTGGACAGCACCTTGCCCTGGTTCGGCAGTTCGGCGGGCGCCGGCGGCTTGTCCGGCATCAGCAGGTCGGCGGCCTGGGCCGGCGAGGGATGGCCGGGCGGCGGCGCGGCCAGCGCGGAAGTCGCGAAACAGAGGGCAAGCAGGGAAAGCAATCGGGTCATGGTCGAATCCAGGAACGTTGAAGTATTCGGCGAAGCGGGCCTCACAGGCAGCGCCAGAACGGCGAGCCCGGGGTCAGCGGGAAGCAGTTGAACATCGGATAGGGCCCGGGCATGAACATCGGGCCGGTCATCTGGTTGCGGCACCAGCTGATTTCCTGGTTGATGCGTTCGCGGCAGGCCTGGTCGCGATTGTTGGCGTCGGCGGCCATGTCGTCGAAGATCTGCCGGCGTTCGGCGGCAACCATGTGATCGAGCACCGCCAGCGGCACGCCCTGCTTGGCCAGCTCGGCGATCTGGCTGGCCGAAAGGCGGTAGCGCGAACCCGAGGCGATGATGCGGGCGATCAGGTCCTCGGCGGCGAAGCCCTGGCGCGCCAGCAGTACGATCTGTTCCAGCGGCAGCACGGCGGCCGGCTGCGGCAGGCGCGCCTCCAACTGCTCGGCGCTGATGCGCTCGATCTTCGGCGGTTCGACCGGCGTGCCGGCGCAAGCCTGCAGTATCAGGGCCAGGAGCGTGACCAGCCAAAGCTGGCGAGAGGAATTCATTGCGGGCGAGTTGGACCCAATCGAACTGAATATTCCAATCATAGGCCACTGCCGTCGATTTGCGACCGGCCGGCGCCTGGCGCGCGTTCCGGGTGAAAGGTCTACAATGCGCCGCCTGCCCTCCCCGCGCCCCGTGCCCGCCCCGAAAACCGTGAACCCGACCGCCTCCGCTCTCGAACTGCTCGCCCCCGCCAAAAATGCCGAGATCGGCATCGAGGCGATCCGGCATGGCGCCGACGCGGTGTATATCGGCGGGCCGTCCTTCGGCGCACGCTACGGCGCCGGCAACTCGGTGCAGGACATCGAGCGCCTGGCGGCCTTTGCCCACCGCTTCCACGCGAAGATTTTCATCACGCTGAACACCATCCTGCGCGACGACGAGATCGAGGATGCGCGCCGCCTGGCCTGGCAGATGTACGCGGCCGGCGCCGACGCCCTGATCGTGCAGGACCTGGGCCTGCTGGAAACCGATCTGCCGCCGCTCCAGTTGCATGCCTCGACCCAGACCGACATCCGCACGCCGGAGCGGGCGAAGTTCCTCGCCGACGTCGGCTTTTCGCAAATGGTGCTGGCAAGAGAACTGTCGCTGCCGGAGATCCGCGCGATCCGGGCAAGAGTCGGCGCTGGTGACACGGCGAGCGCAGCGCCCATCCTCGAATTCTTCATCCACGGCGCGCTCTGCGTGGCCTTCTCCGGCCAGTGCTACATCAGCCACGCCCACACCGGACGCAGCGCCAATCGCGGCGAATGTTCGCAGGCCTGCCGCCTGCCCTACAACCTGGAAGACAAACAGGGCCGCATCGTGGCCTTCGACAAGCACCTGCTGTCGATGAAGGACAACGACCAGAGCGCCAACCTGCGCGCGCTGGTCGACGCCGGCATCCGTTCGTTCAAGATCGAGGGGCGGCTGAAGGACGTCGCCTACGTCAAGAACACCACCGCGCATTACCGGCAGTTGCTCGACCGCATCATCGAGGACGCGCCGGACCGGTATTCGCGCGCTTCGTCCGGCCATTGCAGCTACAGCTTCACGCCGCGCCCGGAGAAGACTTTCAACCGCGGCGCCACCGACTACTTCGTCAATGGCCGCAACGCCGACATCGCCGCCTTCGACACGCCAAATTTTGCCGGCGCGGCGAGTGGTACGGTGACGCGTCTCGGCCCCGACTGGTTCGAGGTCGATAGCGAAGAGCACTTCGCCAACGGCGACGGCATCAGCTACCTCTCACGCGGCAAAAAGCTCGCCGGCCTGCGCATCAACGTGGCGCAGGGCAAGCGCCTGTTCCCCAACGAGATGCCCGACGATCCCGAAGGTTTCAAAGTAGGCACCGAGATCCACCGCAACCGCGACCAGGCTTTCGAGCGCCTGCTGGAAAAGCCATCCGCCGAGCGCCGCATCGGCGTCACCGTTGAACTCGGCGAAACCGCCGACGGCTTCGCCCTGACGCTGCAGGACGAAGACGGCATCGAAGGCCGCGCCGCCATCGCGCATGCCAGGGAGCCGGCGAAGAACCCGGAGCGCGCGCTGGTCGCCATCGCCGAAAGCCTGGGCAAGCTCGGCGCCACCGACTTCAAGGCCACCGACGTCCGGATCGTGCTCGGCGAGGCCTGGTTCCTGCCTGCCGCCGCGATCAATGCACTGCGCCGCGATGCCGTCGAACACCTCATCGCCGCGCGCGAAACCGCAAGGCCGCGCCTGATGCGCGCCGCGCCGGTGGCGCCACCGGCAACCTACCCCGAGCGCGAGCTGAGTTATCTCGCCAACGTACTCAACAGCCGGGCCCGCGCCTTCTACAAACGCCACGGCGTGGCGCTGATCGCCGACGCCTACGAGGCCGACACCACGCCCGGCGAGGTCTCGCTGATGATCACCAAGCATTGCCTGCGCTACAGCCACAGCCTCTGTCCGAAGGAAGCCAAGGGCTGGGTCACGGGGGTGAATGCCGAGCCGATGACCCTGGTCAACGGCAAGGAAAGACTGACCCTGCGCTTCGACTGCAAGAAATGCGAAATGCACGTCGTCGGCAAGGCTAAGAAGTCGCGCACGATAGCCATCAAGGCAGCCTGAAAGTCGGCGCTGATGAAACTCCTGCGCAGCAAGGCGGTCGAGCAAAATACGCTCTCCTCGCCGCTGCGGATGGCGACACGGCGATGAAACTCGTCCTCGCCCCGATGGAAGGCCTCGCCGACGACGTACTGCGCGCAGTGCTGACCTCGGCGGGCGGCTACGACTGGTGCGTCACCGAGTTCGTTCGCGTCACCACCACGCTGCTGCCGCACTCCTGCTACACGCGCCTCAGTCCGGAACTCAAGCACGGCGCGCGCACCGCCAGCGGCACCCCGGTGCGCGTCCAGTTGCTCGGCTCCGACCCGGCCATGCTGGCGGCGAACGCCGCCCATGTGGCGCTGCTCAATCCCTACGGCATCGACCTGAATTTCGGCTGCCCGACGCCGCTGGTGAATCGCAATCGCGGCGGCGCGGCCCTGCTCGACGAACCCGAGTTGCTGCAACGCATCGCCAGCGCCGTGCGCGCGGCCGTGCCAACTTCAATACCGGTCACCGCCAAGATGCGCCTCGGCATCGAGGACACCGGCCGTACGCTGGACTGCGCGCTGGCACTCGAAGCCGGCGGCGTGCAGGAACTGGTGTGCATGCCCGCACCAAGGCCGACGGCTACCGGCCGCTGGCGCGCTGGGAATGGATCGCGCGCATCCGCGAGGCGCTCAGGCTGCCCATCATCGCCAACGGCGAGGTGTGGACCGTCGCCGACTACCGCAGGATCTGCGCTGCCACCGGTTGTGCCAACGTCATGCTCGGTCGCGGCGCCGTGGCCGACCCGCTGCTGGCGCGGCGCATCCGCGACGGCGGCGAGGAATCCGCGACCGAAGCCGATTGGGAAGAACTCAAGGCGATGATCACCGAATTCTGGATGCGGGTGCAGGCCAAGGTCACGCCGCTGCAATCCCCCGGCCGACTCAAGCAGTGGCTGGGCATGATGCAGCGCAGCTACCCGCAGGCTGGCGCCGTGTTTCGCGCGATTCGCGAGGCGCGCCGTGCGCCGGAGATCAGCGCCGGGCTGGAGGCATGCGGCATCCGGCTTGACAGGCCGGATGCTTCGCTTTGCGGCCGCTAGCGCCGTGCCAGGAAAGTCGGCGTTGGCGGGACGCCGGCTTGCCCTGCGACGCTGAAGCTAGTCGTATGTGGTCTCTATGACAAACTGAACGGGACTTATGGAGCGAACGGTGTAGGAGTATGTTTTCCCCTTCAGCGCGGCAGCACTTCCCGATGCAAGATTTACGACTCCCTTGCCCGACCCAGTAAACCCGGTCACTTTGCCATCAGCCATGGCCAACGCCGTTGCCCCTTCGGTCACCTTGAAGGATGTTATCGATCCGGGTTTGCGCCCCACGCCATCTCCCGACAAAATCACGGCCTTACCGCCATCCCATTCAAAAATGTTGGTACCGGTCATCACGGCTCCCTCCATCGGCCCATTTTCGACGAAACAGCTGTAAGGGGAAACTCGCAATGCATGACCTGCGCGGTCGCCAATTGGCTCCAAAGCGCCCGCGCCGACGAAAACACAAACCGCCTTCTGCGTTAGCGGTGCCTGGGCCATTGCGCTGGAAACAACGCCTGCCAGCGCCAGAGCAGTCGCACCAAGGATTGTTCTGGTCGATTCGTTCATGGCAATCTCCTTGCAAGTGTCGACCGATGGCGGCCGACTTGGCTTGATAAAGAAAATCCGTGGTTTGGTGATTCGAATGCCGGATAAATATGCGCTTTTCGATGACTGATGTATTGATGAATATCAAATAACCCTGTCATGGCGCAAGACATGCCGGCCCGTGCGGACCGGCTCGGCCTGCGGCCGCAAGCTTCACCGAGCCTGCGCGAACCTCACGCAACGGCGTCGGCCGCAGCTCCGCTGCGTTCGCAATGATCGGCGATGGCCTGCGCCAGGCGCGGCATCAGGGCCTCGGGAAAGTCGTGGCCCATGCCCTCGATCACCTGCAATGTTGCGCCCGGAATGTTCTGCGCCGTGTCGCGACCGGCGGCGAGCGGCACCAGCGGGTCGTCGGCGCCGTGGAGCACCAGAGTCGGCACGGATATCGTGCGCAGCAGCTTGCGCCGGTCGCCGGAGGCGATGATGGCCAGCAGCTGGCGCGCGGTACCGGCCGGCTCGTAGGCGCGGCGCACGCTGTGGCCGATGCGGCTGCGCAGTTCTTCGCGGCTGGACGGATAGCCGGGACTGCCGATCACGCCGAACATCTCGACCAGGTGCTCGATCACCGAGTCGGGATTCTTCGGATCGGCGGGCCGTGACAGCAGCACCTTGCGCGCCTTCCTGCTCGGCTTCGAGACCTTGCGGTTGCCCGACGACGACATGATCGAGGTCAGGCTCAGCACGCGCTGCGGAAACTTCGCCGCCAGCACCTGGGCGATCATGCCGCCCATCGAGGCGCCGACGATATGCGCGCGGTCTATGCCAAGTCGGTCCATCAGGCCGACCGCATCGCCGGCCATGTCTTCCAGCGTGTAGGGCGTGCGCACCGGCAGGCCCAGCGCCGAGGCGGCCATGGCCAGCAGCAGGTTGGCGCGCTTCTTTCCCGGCGCGCGGCCGGAGAGGCCGCAATCGCGGTTGTCGAAGCGGATCACGCGGTAGCCGCGCGCCACCAGCGCCTGGCAAAAACTGTCGGGCCAGGCCTGTCGGCGCGCGTTTAAAACTACCCAGCTGTGCGCGTTGAATTTTACCCAGGGGCTTTAGCCGCCCGTCATAGGTGGGGCTGTGGATAAGTGTAGC
>JAPTVL010000020.1 GCA_028065725.1 Betaproteobacteria bacterium | reverse complement strand
CCTGGCCGCCAACCTTGCCGTGCTGTTCGCGCAGATGGGCCGCAAGGTGCTGCTCGTCGACGCCAACATGCGGCAGCCGCGCCAGCACGAAATCTTTCGCCTGGGCAACGGCACGGGGCTGTCCGACATCCTGGCCGAGCGCGTTCCCTCGGTGCAGGTGCACACAATCAAGCCGTTCCAGACGCTGACCGTGCTGCCCGCCGGCTCACCGCCGCCCAACCCAGCCGAACTGCTGGCGCGCCCCACCTTCGGCGCGCTGCTGTCCGGGCTGGAAACCAGCTACGACATCATCCTGCTGGACACCGCGCCGTCGCAGCTCAGTTCGGATTTTCTGCTGGCCGCGGCGCGCGTCGGCGGCATGCTGATCGCTACCCGCCGCAACGTCAGCCGCCTGAATCCGCTGGCCGAGCTGAAGGAAAAAATCACCTTCACCGGCGCGCAAGTGGTCGGTGCAGTCGTTCTGGACTAAGGCATGAACACGCTCGCCCCGCGCCACCCCGCGCTCGACGCCCTGATGCCCCTCAAGATCTGGTGGCCGGTCGTGCTCGGTCTGGCGGCACTGTACGTGCCCACCTACTGGATGCTGGCGCATGGCCTGTGGAATTCCGATGATTACGCCCATGGCCCCATCGTGTTGGTGGTCACCCTGTATCTGATCTGGCAGCAGCGTGCCGTCTTCACGAACGATGCCCCTGCCCTGATGCCCGCGCGCGGCGAAACGATGGCAGGCTGGGTACTGCTCGTTGTCGGCCTGCTGGCTTACGCCCTGGGCCGCTCGCTGGACATCCTGCTGTTCGAAGTCGGCTCGCAGATTCCAGTCATCCTCGGCGCGCTGCTCGTCACGCTGGGAACGAAAGCTGCCCGTGCGCTGTGGTTTGCTTTGTTCTTCCTGCTGTTCATGATCCCGCTGCCGGGCTTCGTGGTCGACGCCGCCACCGGCCCGCTCAAGCAATACATTTCGGTCATCGCCGAACAGGTGCTGTACGCGGCTGGCTATCCCATCGCGCGCAGCGGCGTCATCCTCACCGTCGGGCAATACCAGCTGATGGTGGCCGACGCCTGCTCCGGCCTGCACTCCATGTTCAGCCTGTCGGCCATGGGCCTTTTGTATCTGTACCTGATGCAGCGCACCAGCCTCGCGCGCAACCTCATCATCATGGCCGCGATCCTGCCGATCGCGTTCGCTGCCAACGTGGTGCGCGTTATGGTGCTGATCCTGGTCACCTACCACCTGGGCGACGAGGCCGGGCAGGGTTTCCTGCATGGCTTTGCCGGCATCATGCTGTTCGTTATCGGCCTGCTGTTTTTGTTTGCGCTGGATGGAGTGCTGGGATTTTTCTTCCACGACCGCGCGCGGGCGCAGGCCTGATGTCATGCGTACGCAATCGACTTTGATCAGGATGGGCAACCTATGAAACTCATCAGCTTCAAGCACCTCGTCATCGGCCTCTGCATGTTTGCCGCCGCCGGCATGGCGCTGGCGCTCAAGCCCACCGCCAAGGTTGCGGACGCTGGACCCAAAGTCGATCTGGAAACGCTGATCCCAAAAACCTTCGGCGACTGGAAAATCGACGAAACGATCACTCCGCTGATCGCCAACCCCGAGCAGGAAGCGCTCATCAACAAAATCTACAACCAGACGCTCACACGCACCTACGTCAATCCCAAGGGTGAACGCATCATGCTGTCCATCGCCTATGGCGGGGACCAGTCCGACAACATGGCAGTGCATAAGCCGGAAATCTGCTACCCCGCCCAGGGATTTCAGATTCTCAAGAGTCCCACCATCAGCACCTTTTCCACAGACGAGGGCAGCATTCCCGTCAAGCGTCTGGTCGCCAGCCAAGGACAGCGCATCGAGCCGATTACCTACTGGACGACCGTGGGCGATACCGTCGCCGTGAGCGGACTGAAGTGGAAGCTGCAGCAGCTTAAATATGGCCTTAGCGGAAAGATTCCCGATGGCCTGCTGTTCCGGATTTCGAGCATTCAGACTGACGATGCCAAGGCCTACCAAAACCAGGATGCATTCACGCGCGATCTGCTCAAGGCGATGTCGCCCGACAGCCGGCAGCGCATCATCGGCAATCCTGGCGCTGCCAGCTGATGTGTCGTCCCGTTCAACTCGACTGCCCACCCATTACAACGACTACATCATGACCAAGAAAGCCCTCATCACCGGCGTCACCGGCCAGGACGGCGCCTACCTCGCCGAATTCCTGCTGGGCAAAGGCTACGAAGTGCACGGCATCAAGCGCCGCACCTCGCTCTTCAACACCGACCGCATCGACCACCTCTACCAGGATCCGCACGAGAAAGGCCGCCGCTTCATCCTGCACCACGGCGACTTGACCGACAGCTCCAGCCTTATCCGCATCATCCAGCAGGTCCAGCCCGACGAAATCTACAACCTCGCCGCGCAAAGCCACGTTGCCGTCAGCTTCGAAGAACCCGAATACACCGCCAACTCCGACGCCCTCGGCGCCCTGCGCATTTTGGAGGCCATCCGCATCCTCGGCCTCGAGCGTAAAACCCGCTTCTACCAGGCGTCCACCTCCGAACTCTTCGGCCTGGTGCAGGAAACCCCGCAGAAGGAGACCACCCCCTTCTACCCCAGGAGCCCCTACGCCGTCGCCAAGCTCTACGCCTACTGGATCACCGTCAACTACCGCGAAGCCTACGGCATGTACGCCTGCAACGGCATCCTGTTCAACCACGAAAGCCCGGTGCGCGGCGAAACCTTCGTCACCCGCAAGATCACCCGCGCGCTCGCCCGCATCAAGCTCGGCCTGCAGGACTGTCTGTTCCTCGGCAACATGTCGGCCCGCCGCGACTGGGGCCACGCCAGGGACTACGTCGAAATGCAGTGGCTGATGCTGCAGCAGGAAACGCCCGAAGACTTCGTCATCGCCACCGGCGTCCAGTACTCCGTCCGGGACTTCGTCGACGCCGCCGCCAGGGAACTCGGCATGGCCATCCGCTGGGAAGGCCAGGGCGTCGACGAGAAGGGCTATGACGCCCACGGCAAATGCATCGTCGCCGTCGACCCGCGCTACTTCCGCCCCACCGAAGTCGAAACCCTCCTCGGCGACCCCGGCAAGGCCAAGAACAAGCTCGGCTGGACGCCGAAGACCAGCTTCGACGAACTCGTTGCCGAGATGGTGCGCGAAGACCTGAAGGCCGCCGAGCGCGACGAACTGGTCAAGAAACATGGCTACAAAGCCATGGACTATCACGAATAAGCCCATGGACACGCACGCCAAGATCTACGTCGCCGGCCACCGCGGCCTGGTCGGCTCCGCGCTGATGCGCAACCTGCGCGAGAAGGGCTACGAGAACCTTCTCACCCGCACCCACGCCGAGCTCGACCTCACCAGCCAGGCCGCAGTCGAGGCCTTCTTCGCCGCCGAAAAGCCCGACTACGTCTTCCTTGCCGCGGCCAAGGTCGGCGGCATCCATGCCAACAACGAATATCCTGCCGAATTCATCCGCGACAACCTCTCCATCCAGACCCACATCATCCACGCCGCGTACCAGAACCAGGTCAGGCGCCTGCTGTTCCTCGGCTCCAGCTGCATCTACCCCAAGCTCGCCCCCCAGCCGCTGAAGGAAGAGCACCTCCTCACCGGCCCGCTCGAGCCCACCAACCGCCCCTATGCGCTCGCCAAGATCGCCGGCATCGAAATGTGCTGGAGCTACAACCGGCAGTACGGCACCCAGTACCTGGCGGTGATGCCGACCAATTTGTATGGTCCCGGCGACAACTACCACCCGGAGAACTCCCACGTCATCCCCGCGCTGATCCGCCGCTTCCACGAAGCCAGGCTCGCCGGTGCCGCCAGCGTCGCCATCTGGGGCACCGGCACGCCGCGTCGCGAATTCATGTACAGCGAAGACATGGCCGATGCCTGCGTCTACCTGATGAACCTGCCCGACGCGCAGTTCTTGCCGCTCCTGGGGCAGGACCGCAACGACGGCCTGGCACCGCTGGTGAACATCGGTGTGGGGGAAGACATCACCATTCGCGAACTGGCCGAAACGGTGAAGAGCGTGGTGGGCTATCAGGGCGGGATCGGGTTCGACGCCAGCAAGCCCGACGGCACACCGAGGAAGCTGATGGACGTGGGGCGGCTGAATGCCATGGGATGGCGCGCAAGTACGCCCATGGAGCGCGGGCTGGCTGCCGCGTATGCGGATTTCGTCGCCAGCAACGGATGAATCGCATGCGTCGGTTTTCCTGGATGCCCCAGGCCAATACGGGGAGATTGCATTGAAGGTTCTATTGACTGGCGGTGCCGGCTATATCGGCTCGCACACTGCAGTGGAGTGCCTGGCAACGGGGCACGAGGTGGTGGTGTTCGACAACCTGTCGAACAGTAGCGTGCAGTCGCTGGACCGGGTGGCCCAGATTGCGGGCAAGCCGGTGGAATTCGTGCAGGGGGATATTCGCGACCGCGTGGCGCTGCGTGCAGTGTTTGCCCGATACGCGATCGACGCAGTGGTGCATTTCGCCGGGCTGAAGGCAGTGGGTGAGTCGGTGGAAAAGCCGCTCCTGTACTACGACAACAACATCGCCGGCAGCATTGCGCTGTTCGAAGAAATGGCGACAGCCGGGGTGAAGTCGGTGGTATTTTCGTCGTCGGCCACAGTGTATGGCGACCCGGCCAGGGTGCCGATCAATGAGGATTTTCCGCTGTCGGCGACCAATCCCTATGGCCGCTCCAAGCTCTTCATCGAGGAAATACTGCGCGACATCGCCCGTTCGGATGTGGGCTGGAACATCGCGCTGCTGCGCTATTTCAACCCGGTGGGCGCGCACGAATCGGGGCTGATCGGCGAAGACCCGCGCGGCATCCCCAACAACCTGATGCCGTATGTGGCGCAGGTGGCGGTGGGGCGCCGGCCGCATCTCAATGTGTTCGGCGGCGACTACCCGACGCCCGACGGCACTGGCGTGCGCGACTACATCCACGTGGTCGACCTGGCGCGGGGGCATGTGGCGGCATTGAACAAACTGCAGCAGTTGGGCGGGGTGCAGACATGGAATCTGGGCACCGGGTGCGGTGTGAGCGTGCTCGACATGGTGCGTGCGTTCGAGGTGGTCAGCGGGCGCAAAGTCCCGTATCGGATTGTGGCGCGCCGTGCCGGCGATGTGGCGCAATGCTGGGCCGATCCGGCGCGGGCCGAGCGGGAATTGGGCTGGCGTGCGGAATACGATTTGCCCCGCATGTGCGCCGACGCCTGGCGCTGGCAGCAGGGGAATCCGGAGGGATATGCGTGTCCCTAGACGAACAAGGATCCGGCTGCAGGAAAAATCAGCCGGCTGGCTCCCAGTGCTGTAGTTTCAGTTGCAGGCTTTGCTGGCCATTGAATTCGTTTGTCATCAGGGCGTAGACGGCGCGGATGCGGTCGGGCAGCGGGTCGGGGTGGAAGAAGCGCATGGCTTCAAACGCAGCGCCCTCACGCGCGAGCTTCAGTTTCAGATGTTTTTCGCCGACGACGCGCTGCGTAAGGACATCGAAGGTGGCGGTGAACAGGGGAGCGGGGAAGCCTTGCCCCCAGACTGCATGGTCGATTTCGATCGCGAGTTCGTAGCGGTGGTCGGCGACATCGAGCTCACCGTCGGTTTCAATCACGCCCTCGAGGTCGGCGGGGTCGATCAATTCTTGCACTACGGCCTCGAACGCCTGGCTGAATTCGTCGTGGCGGCCGGCAGGGAGGCTAAGACCGGCTGCCATCGCATGGCCACCGAATTTGAGGATGAGGCCGGGATGGCGTTTGTCGACCAGATCGAGCGCGTCGCGCAAATGCAGGCCGGGGATGGAGCGCCCCGAGCCTTTGAGTTCGCCGCTGTCGCTTCGTGCCAGCACGATGGTGGGACGGTGGAATTTGTCCTTTAGCCGTGAAGCGAGGATGCCAATGATGCCGATATGCCAGCCGGGCTGGTAGGCGGTGAGGCTGTAGTTGTCGCTGGGGTTGAACGCGGCGAGGATGGCAAGTGCTTCTTCCAGCATGTCGCCCTCGACATCGCGCCGGGAGCGGTTGAGTGTGTCGAGTTGCTGCGCCAGTTGCTGCGCGGTGGTAGGGTCATTGGCCAGAAGGCATTCGATGCCGAGCGCCATGTCGTCGATGCGGCCGGCGGCGTTGAGCCGTGGGCCGAGCATGAAGCCGAGATCGAACACGGTGGCGCGTGCAGGGTCACGTCCGGCGGCGCGGAACAGCGCGTTGATGCCGGCGCAGGCACGGCCTGCGCGCATGCGTGCCAAGCCTTGGGCAACCAGGGTGCGGTTGTTGGCGTCGAGTTTGACCACGTCAGCGACGGTGCCGAGCGCGACCAGATCGAGCAGGGCGCGTAAATCCGGCTCGGCCTGGTCGGCATAAACCCCGCGCTGGCGCAGTTCGGCGCGCAGAGCCAGCAGAACGTAAAACATCACCCCCACCCCTGCCAGGTTCTTCGACGCGAAGCCGCAGCCAGGCTGGTTCGGGTTGACGATGCAGGCGGCGTCCGGCAACACATCGCCGGGAAGGTGATGATCAGTGACAAGCACTGGAATCCCGAGTGCGTTGGCCGTCGCCACGCCGTCGACCGCGGCGATGCCGTTGTCGACGGTGACGAGCAGATCGGGCTGTCGCTCAGCGGCGAGCTTGACGATGTCGGGGGTGAGGCCGTAGCCATGTTCGAGCCGGTTTGGAACGATGAAATCGACCTGCGCACCGTGCATGCGCAGACCGCGCACGCCGACCGCGCAGGCGGTGGCGCCGTCAGCATCGTAGTCGGCGATGATGAGCAGGCGCTTGTTTGCCGCGATGGCGTCAGCCAGCAATGCGGCGGCGCGCTCGATGTGCAGCAGGCCGGCGGGCGGCAGCAGCTGCGGCAGGCGGTGCGCTACCTGCTCGGGATGGCTGACGCCGCGCGCGGCATACAGCCGGGCCCAGGTCGGTGCAATGCCGGCCTGTTCGAGTGCGTTTTGGGTGTCGGCAGGGCAGGAGCGGGTGGTAATTGCAGGCATGGCGGGATTGTATTGGCAGAAGTGTGGGCTTGGTTGAATCAGGGATTCAGAATCTGATGAATTACCGATTCTGTCTGTCAGGCGCCCGGAGTACCATGCCAGCATGAGCCATTTACTCCCGCTTTCCCGCGTGGCCAAGCTGGTCGGACAGCCACGCCATACGCTGCAGGAAATGATCCGCAACGGCACGCTGGCGACCTTCGACGGCATGGTCGAACTCGACGAGTTGCTGCGTGCGTTTCCCGAGGTGAAATGGGACGACGACGCGGAGTTCCGCCGGGTCACCGAAATCAAGGACAAGGCGTTTGCCAAGCGGGTGCTGGAGCGGGCGCTGCCGGACAAGGATGTCCTGGTGGCGCGGCTGAATGAGCTGGGCGACGATTACGCGGCGGCCAAGGCCTTGCTGCTGCACTACGGCAATGTAATGACCTGGCTGGACGAAAAGATCGACGAACTCGAGGAAAATGCCAGCGTCGAAACCTACCATGCGTTGCATATGGTGCGGGCATTTCTGCTGCGGAATCTGGCTGAAACGCCCCCGGACGCGGTGCTGGCGCAAGCGGTCCTTGCGCAGGAAAGGATACTTAAAATCATGTCGGCCCATGTCACCATCCAGCCCAGCGGCCACGAGTTCTTCGTAGAAGGCAACGATACCCTGCTGGAAGCGGCGCTGCGCAACGGCGTGTCCCTCAACTACGGCTGCAGCAATGGTAATTGCGGTGAGTGCAAGGCCCGCGTGGTGTCGGGCGAGGTGAAAAAAATCCACGCGCACGACTATGTGCTGAAGCAGGCGGAAAAGGACGCCGGCATGATCCTGCTGTGCGCGTACGCACCGGTGCATGATGTGGTGATCGAGGCCAATGTGGCTGAGGCGCGCGATATTCCGGTGCAGCATCTCACTGCCAGGGTGAAATCGATCGAAGTGTTCAATTCACAGATGGCCGCGCTGCACATTCTTGCGCCTCGCAGTCAGCGTTTGCGCTTCCTCGGTGGACAGAGCATCCAGCTTGGCATCAATGGGGCGAGCGGGCGCTATGCGATTTCCAGCTGCCCATGCGAGGACCGCCATATCGAGGTGCAGATTCTGCGCCGGCCCGGTGATGCCTTTGCCGAAACCCTTTTCACCACGCTGAAACCCAATGACACAGTGGAAGTGGAAGGGCCGTTCGGTGAATTCGTGCTGGACGAGGACTCGCCGCGGCCGGTGATCTTCCTCGCTTTCGGCGCTGGCTTCGCGCCGATCAAGAGCCTGATCCAGCACGCCATGTCGCTGGAAATCGCCGAGTCGATGGACCTGCACTGGCTGGCTGACGCAGCCGGGCACTACCAGGACAATCTCTGCCGCGCCTGGACCGATGCGCTGGACAATTTCAATTACGTGCCGCACGCGCCGACCGATGATCTGGATCCCCTGCTGGCAAGCATTGTCGTTGACTATCCGGACCTGCATCGCTTCGACGTCTATGCGGCAGGAACCGCGGCGCAACTGGAGCGGGCGCGTGGGCATTTTGTGCGCGCAGGCTTGCATGAGGCACGCTGGTTTGCGGATGCTTTCGACCGCTGATGTGGCGCTGGCTGCTTTATCTGTGGCCGTTGCCTGTGACGCTGCTGGGCATGCTGGTCGTGCTCATCTCTCGCAGCAGCGGCGGGGTGGTGCAGCGGGTGGATGGCGTGCTTGAATCCGCCGGCGGCTGGCCGGCCCGGGTATTGCAGTGGGGGTTTCCCTTCAGCGGCGCGGTGGCGGCGATCACGCTGGGGCATGTGGTACTGGGCGTATCGATCGACGCGCTGACCGCAACCCGCGTGCACGAGCGCGCGCATGTCAGGCAGTTCGAGCGGTGGGGTGCGTTGCTGCTGGTCCTGTATCCGCTGGCCGGGCTGGCCGCCTGGCTGCGCGGCGGCCATCCGTATCGCGATAATGTGTTCGAGTGCGAGGCGCGTGCGGCAGAAGCCGCCGCGCTGAATCAATTGGCGCGGCCAGATTAGGCGGGGTCACTCCACCGGACGATGAGACTCTTCCCCGGGATCGCCGGTTTCGGGGTCGATCCAGTCGGAAATTCCAATCTCTTCCTCAGCTTCTTCCACCGTTTCGCCGGGCTCGTAGTCACTGTCGGCGTTGTATTCCATGTCCTGTATGGCTTCCAGCAGACTGGCAAAGGGTCCATATTCCTCACCGGTTTCGGCATCGATCCAGTAACAGCCATCCGGCCGCTCGATGATGCGGGTGTGATCGTAGTCGGCGGGTGTTTCGGGTATGAGGTGTTTCATTGCGCGTCCTCCGTGTCTCAACTATAGGGTGCCAAGCCGGGCAGGGCAAGCGCCGCTCAGAGCGCGCTACCGAGGAAGGCCAGCCCCGATAGTGCGGTGATGATCAGCACCAGATGCCCCCAACTCCATAGACGAAAATGCCGCACCAGTGCAGTGACCTCGCGGTTGGCGATCAGGAAGGGGCGGCCATGCGCGGGTTTGCGCATCAGGTGGATACCGTCCTTCAGGCGGATGTCGAGGTGGGTGCGGTCCACCTCGTCGGACGCGGCCCGACGCGCACGCTCCCATTCATCAAGGCTGACTTCGCCGTCGCGGTCGGCGTCAAAGCGTGCCAGCAGGGTGGTCTTATCGGTCTTCCATTCAGATAGCAGCGTGGCGAGGTCCGCTTTCTTGTCGAGCACTGCGTTGGCCCCGCCCAGGGTGACGTGCTCACCGATGACGTAGATTGTTTCGCCCTCTATCAGGGTCCACTCGGTCTTGCGGTAGCCGCCTGCGCTTGAAACCTGCTTGTGCGAAGTCATAATTTCTGCGCCCTCGGGATCGATCAGCACATGGCCGCTGCCGTCAGTGATGCCGAAGGTGTCGTGCGATATCCCGGATTCGACGTATTCCCAGCGGTCGCCGTTCTTGCGTTCGACGCGGTAGCGGTACCACAGGCAGGGCAGCCCGCTAATCGGGCTGACCAGGCGGTCGCCAGGCGGCTGCTGGCCGCGCCCGACGAGTTCGACATAGCCCTGTGGCGCCGAGGAGATGCGCGAGGTCGGCGTGTCCGCCACCGTCCGGAAACGCTTGAGGTTGGCGTACCACGCCCAGAAGCTGGACAGCCCGACCAGAACAAAGCTGATCTGCCAGCCTATGCGCGACTGCAGCTTGAGGCCGAGCAGCAGGATCAGCAGGTTGCCGCCGCCCAGCGCGAGATTGGCGTAATCGTGCCGCCATTCGGCCGCCCAGCGCGCGGGAAACATCAGCGATTGAAAAGCTGCTTCAGATCGACGTCTTTCTTCTCTTCGGCGGCAAAGCGCAGCAGCGGAAACTGGCGGAAGCCGAACAGACGTGCGACGACGGTATCGGGAAACTGCTCGACGCGAACGTTGTTGACGTTGACCGAATCGTTGTAGAACTCGCGGCGATCGGCGATTGCATTTTCCAGTCCGGTGATGCGCGCCTGCAGGTGCTGGAAGGTCTCGCTGGTCTTCAGCTCGGGATAGGCCTCGGCGACTGCAAACAGATTGTCCAGCCCCAGCCTCAATGCGCTTTCGGCCTGCCCCAATGCGGGAATGTCGTGCGAAGCACGTGCGCTGGCCACCTGGCTGCGTGCCTGCATCACCTTCTCCAGCGTCTCCTGCTCGAACTGCATGTACTGCTTGCAGGTCTCGACCAGCTTGGGCAGTTCGTCGTGCCGCTGCTTGAGCAGAACGTCGATGTTGGACCAGGACTTGCCGATGTTGTGCTTCAGCGTCACCAACTGGTTGAAGATGAAAATGACGAAGACGCCGATCAGGGCGAGCACGATAAAAAAAACCACAAGGCCGGGCATGGGGTGCTCCAGATAAGTTGAGTCGCAGAAATAGCGGACGGGTACCGCCTGACTTGAGCGAGCCGCCTTCAGAGGCGGGCCGAGAGGATGGCCGCGATTTCGCTGTCTTCGAGCAGGACCGGGTTGGTTTTCATGCTGCTGCCGCGGCTGTGGGCGACGATGCGCGGTATGTCGGCCGGCGTGACGCCATAATGCGCCAGCGTCGGCAACCCGAGGTCGCGCGTCCAGGCGTCCAGCGTATCGATCAGGACGGCGTGCGAGGCCGCCTGGTCCAGCTGCCCCTGGCGGCTGAGCAGGCGACCCACCTGCGCGTATTTTTCCAGCGCAGGATGCGCCGGTGCGCGCATGCGCAGCGTTTCGATATTGATGCGCGTGGCGGTCGCCACCAGCGTGCCGCACGCGACGCCGTGGGGAATCGGAAAGAACGCTCCCAGCGGGGCGGCCAGTCCGTGCACCGAACCGAGCCCGACCTGCGCCAGCGTGATCCCCGATACCAGCGCCGCATACGCCATGCGTTCGCGCGCCGCCGCGTCGCCCGCGTCCGCATATAAAGCCAGCAGGCCGTCGCGCGCAGCCTTCATGCCGCCCCAGGCGAGCGAATCAGTGAGCGTCGCGGCGCGGCTGGACACATAGGATTCCAGCAGCTGGGTGAGCGCATCCATGCCGTTGGCCGCAATCACCGCGGGCGGGCAGGTGGCCAGCAGATCCGGATCGACCAGCGCGACTTCGGCCACCAGTTTTTCGTCGCGGAAGGATTTCTTGAAGCCGTCCGCCCCCTGCACGCTCAATACCGCATTCTTGGTCGCCTCCGAGCCGGTGCCTGCGGTGGTCGGCACCGCAACGAACGGCGTCGCCGGGCCGGCATAGGACAGTTCCGGGCCCACACCCTCCAGATGATCCATCACCGAATTGCCGGGCTTCAGCAGGCCGGCGATTGCCTTCGCGGCATCCAGCGCGCTGCCGCCGCCGATGCCGATCACCACGTCGACGGGTTCGGTGCGCAAGGCGCGAACGGCCTCGTCCACCATCTGCGGAGACGGCTCTCCCGGAATCGCGAGGTGCAGCCACGACATGCCCTGTGCCTTCAGTCCGCTGGTCGCGGCAGGCCAGAAGGGCGACGCTTTCAAGGAACCCGCGCCGGTCACCAGCAAGGCATGCGTGCCATAGTTGCGGGCGATGGCCGGCAGTCTGGCGAGCGCATTCGAGCCGAACTCGATGCGTGGCAGGCGCGAAAGAGAGAAGTCGGTGATGCGCACGGCGGGCTTTCATTCGATGGCGACGCTGAATGGTAGCGAGTTTGCCGTCGCGCTGTCTGCACAAAAAGTGTGCAGAATCGCCGCGCTTTCCGCGTCGCCCGCGAAGAGCGCCGCTTGCGTCGCACGCACCAG
>JAPTVL010000267.1 GCA_028065725.1 Betaproteobacteria bacterium | reverse complement strand
GCCCGAAAGCAGGAAGACAAGGGAAACAGGCGCGCACGGAGATGTCTTTCAAGGCTCCAATTCAGCGAAGGTCATTGTGGGGTGACTGAAATGCCCGGGAGATCCCGAAGACGGTAGTGACGGTGAAGCCGATTTGCTGCACGAGAAGGCCGTAGTGATGCCCGGCGAGTGCGAATATCCCCATTGCGATATTCGCGATCAGGTACGCGAACCAGCCGTACCGCGAGACGCGCGTATGCGTGGCGAGCAAGGCCGAGCCGAGAAGGCCTGCGAGGCTGCCGGTCCATTCGAGGGGATTCATGGGCGGCGTCCTCTATGTTGGGGAGGGCCGGCCAGTGCTGGACGATCGCGGATTTTTCGGGGTCGATCTCGACCGCGTCGATGGATTTCCCTCGCGCCAAGGCGTCGTCGCATAGAAATCGGTGAGTACGTTGGAGTCGCGGCACATGACGTGTGCCGGCGGATCACGGTTTCCTCTCCGTTGGCGTTGGCAAGCTGCGCCCGCCCAAATTCCCCGCGTTTGGCTTCAGGGGGCTGGCCTGCGGAGTCCAGGTGATGACGGGTTGCACGGGCCGCAGGCTGGCGCCGATCGCCCACTTGGCCATGCGGCCGTTCTCGATCGACGGCACCGCCGCGCCGGCGCGCGAGTAGACCGCAGCGGCATAGGCCGCGCCGCGCCTCCCGGCGCTCGTTCCGGTGTTGTACACAGCCAGCGCCGCGGCTAGGGATCCGGAGCGTTGCCAGGCTTCGAGCAGGATTTTCTGGGTGGCGCGCAGGTTCTCGCATGGATCGAGGGCGGCGATCGGATCAAGCCCGAGCACGGGCAGGTTTCGGCTGTTGACCTGCGCCAAGCCGATGTCGACCGAATGTCCCTGGCCGATGAGCTCGCGCAGCAGCGTGGCGGCCGCCTGCGCGGATTGAGGCTGATAGGTTTTTGCGGTCGTGTTGTCGTGCAGGGCAAGCGGATTGCCGCCGCTTTCCTGCTGCACGAGGGCGGCCATCGTCACCGGAGCGACGGCCGGGGCGCACAATGCGATGAGTTGAATCGGTGTCATGCCGCTACTCTGCGCGGCGGGCCCGCCGCGCAGAGTAGCGTGCGGTGTACGGCCCTGGCGGCCGGCCCACCGCCGCACCGCGGTACGCGACTTGACCACCGGCTCCAACAAGCTCGAAAAACCCCGAAAACCGCCCTTGCAAGAATCATCAAAACGGCCCATCCTGCGGGGCCGTTCGAAATGCCGTTTGCGCCGGTTCCCGCTGGCTCTATTGCGCCGATCATCCCGGGCTCCATTACGGCGATCATTGACAGGCGGGCGGCGGAACAGGCCAAACAGGCGAAAGAGGAAATTTAGTCGAGCAGTGTATGGACAAGTGACGTACAATATTGACATCAGAAACGCAGTACGTGAAAGGTGCATCATGGCCAAAGCCCAAGAACCCGTCACGATCAGCATCCGCGCCAAAGCGGGGCAACGCGACCTGATCGACCAGGCTGCCGATCGCCTGGGCCGCAGCCGCTCGGACTTCATGCTCGAAGCCGCCTGTCGGCAGGCTGAGGACGTGCTGCTCGACCAAACCTACTTCGCGCTCGACGCGAAGAGCTTTGCCGCCTTCCAGGCCATGCTTGACCGGCCGCCCGCGCCCACCGACCGCCTGCGCCGCACCCTCAAGGCCCGTGCACCGTGGGACACCGCCGCCCCGGCCTCATTCAAAGCCTCCACCGGACAACGTGTGAAGTGACCGCGCCGATGCTCTCGGCGCCGCAACCGCTGGCCGAACGGCACCAACTCGCCGACTTCGATAGTGGCGAGCCGACCCTGGACGACTGGCTCAAACGCCGTGCGGCCAAGAACCAGGCCAACGGCTCGTCCCGCACCTATGTCGTGTGCGATGGGGACGTCGTCATCGGCTACTACTGCCTGGCTGCCGGCGCCATCGGACACGCGGAAGCGCCGTCCACCCTGAAACGCAACCGGCCCGATCCGGTCCCTGTGCTCGTCCTCGGCCGCCTGGCCATCCACAAGAATCACCACCAGAAGGGCATCGGCACCGCGCTGCTCAACGACGCCATCCGGCGCGCGATCCAGGCCGCCGACATCGCCGGCGTCACCGCGCTGCTGGTGCACGCCATCTCGGAACAGGCCCGGCGCTTCTACCTCTCGCGCGGATTCATCGAGTCGCCCATCAAGCCCATGACCCTGTGCCTGATGCTGGCCACGGTCCACCAGGCCCTGCGCGAGCCGTAGCCGACAGCCAGTACAACCAAGCCAGGGAAGGGCAGGGAGCATGACCAACGAAGCGTTCTCGCGCGTCAAGATCGACGCCCAGCTCCGCGACCAGGGCTGGGAGATCACGAACACGAACGCCGTGCGCTTCGAGTACGTGCTGCCCGACCGCACCAAGGCTGACTATGTGCTGTGCGACCGCAATGGCCGCTCTCTGGCCGTCGTCGAGGCCAAGAAGGCCGCCATCAACCCGGCCGAAGCCGAAGACCAGGCCAAGGCCTACGCTGCCCAGCTCAAGGTCCCCTACATCTTCCTGGCCAACGGCAACGAGATCCGCTTCTGGCAATGGCAGACCGAGGCCTTCCCGCGCCTGGTCAAGACCTTCTTCTCTCAGGCCGACCTGGAGCGCCGCGCGGCCACCGCCCAGGTCAAGCGCGACCTGCTGTCGGTTGAGATCGACAAGCACATCGTCGAGCGCGACTACCAGACCGAGTGCATCGACACCCTGTGCCGCGAGATCCAGGCCGGGCGCCGCAAGCTCCTGGTCGAGATGGCCACCGGCACCGGAAAGACCCGCACGGCCGCCGCATTCATCAAGCGCCTGTTCGAGGCCGGCGCGATCACCCGTGTGCTCTTCCTCGTCGACCGCATCCCCCTGGCCAAGCAGACCGAAGACGCCTTCGCCGAACACCTGAGCGACTTCCCGGCCTACGTGCTGCGCTCGGGCCGCCGCTTTCAGGACGAAAAGCGCATCACCATCACCACGCTGCAGAGCATGGTGAACATCTACCACGAGTACTCGGCCGGCTACTTCGACCTGGTGATCTCGGACGAGTGCCACCGCTCGATCTACGGCAAGTGGAGCGGCGTGCTCAAGCACTTTGACGGCGTGCAGGTGGGCCTCACGGCCACCCCCTGTATCGCTGACCCGTCGGCTTTCGGCGACGAGGACGACAAGCTCGCCATCCGCGACACCCTGCGCTTCTTCGAGGTCGACCGGCCCACTTTCAGCTACAAGATGAAGGACGCCATCCGCGACGGCTTCCTGGTGCCGTACCAGATCTACAAGGCCAAGACCGTGAAGACGGCGGCCGAAGGCGGCTTCGAGGTCGCGCGTGACGAGCTCGACTGGTCGGCGATGGACGCCACCACCCGGGCCGAGCTGGAACAGATGTTCGATTGTGCCAAGACCATCACCATCGACCCGGCGGCCCTCGAACGCAAGATCACCATCCCCGAACGCAATCGGGCCATGGTGCGCGAGTTCCGCCAGGTCATGGACAACGGCTACCTCGACGCCAAGGGCGTGCTGCGCAAGCCGCTGCTGGGCAAGGTGATCGTCTTCGCCGTCACCAAGCGCCACGCCGAGACCCTGGCCAACATGTTCGACCAGGCCTTTGCCGACAAGAAACCCTCGCCCGAGGTGCGCTACGCCGACTATGTCGTCTCCGGCATGGGCGACGACGACACCGTCGACGGCATGACCAAGATCAAGCGTTTCAAGAAGGAGCCGTTGCCGCAGATCCTGGTCTCGGTGAACATGCTCGACACGGGCTTCGACTGCCCCGAAGTGGTCAGCCTGGTCTTCGCGCGCTTCACCCGTTCGACCATCCTGTACCAGCAGATGCGGGGGCGCGGCACCCGCAAGGCCAAGGGCAAGCCGGTTTTCACGATGTTCGACTTCGTCGGCGTGACCGACTACCATGGTGACGACGAAACCGCAGGCGAGGGTGGCCTCGTCATGGAGCGCAAGCCCCGGCCGTACAGTGAACCCCGCAAGCTGCTGTCCTTGGATGTCGACGACCACATCGACCCCAACACCCGCGCCTGGGTGACGGTGGACGAAGACGGCAACCTGGTCTTCCCCGAAGCCACCGAGCAGCAGCAGGAACAGGTCGGCGCCCGCTTCGAGGCCTGGCTCCTCAGCCGCGAAGAGGAACTCACGCCCGACCAGGAGCGCTGGCTGCGCACCGTGGGCAGCCAGCTCCGCGCCAACGCCGACACCTGGGACGAGTTCACCGCCGGGCGCTTCGCTTTTCCGCCTTTCACGCTGATGGGCGGTCTGCCCGAAGCGCTGCGCGTGTTCGGTGGTACCGAGGCGCTCGACGACATCCTCGAGTCGCTCAGCGCCGCAGTCTTCGGCGACGCTGACCCTTCACAACCAGACCAAGGCGTGCAACCGCGCGCGCCGTCCTGACCTGAGACACGAGACCGACCGATGCCTTTGACTCCAGACATGCGGCGCGATGTCGACGCGATCCGCAACTACCTGTTTGGCGGCGGCTACCCCGACCCGGTGAGCAATGCCGAGCAGCTGGCCTTCCTGTTCTTCTTCTACCTGGTCGAGGGCATCGACGCCGAGAACCAGGCGCGCGCCAAGGTGCTGAAGCAGCCGTACACCAGCATGTTCTCGGGCAACTGGGCGCTGAAGAACCCGCTCAACGCGCCCAGCAAGGGCGAGACCACCATCCCAAAAGACCGCTTCCGCTGGTCGGTCTGGGCCACGGGTATGTCCGGCGAGCCGCTGGTGCGCTTCCTGCGCGACGAGGTGTTCCCGTTCTTCACCGAGGTGGCCGGCGGCTCGGCCGTCAACTTCATGCACGGCGCGCGGCTGGTCATCGACGAGCCCACCGTGCTGACCCAGGTCGTGACCCTGGTCGATGGCCTGCGCCTGGACCGCTCCGACGCCGACACCAAGGGCGACCTGTTCGAGCACGTGCTGCGGCAGATCCGCCAGGCCGGCGAGCTGGGCCAGTTCCGCACCCCGCGCCACGTCATCCGCACCATCGTCGAGATGGTCGACCCCAAGGTCGGCGAGACCGTCTACGACCCCGCCGCGGGCACGGCCGGCTTTCTGGTGGCCGCCTACAACCACATGCGCCTGGCCAACTCGTCGCCGGGCGCCATCCAGCAAGTGGAGATCGACGGCAAGACCCAGGCGCGCGGCCTGGGCGACAAGCTGTCCAGCGCGCAGCTCTCGGCCATCCAGAACAAGACCTTCTTCGGCAACGACGTGGATCCGAAGATGATCCGCTTGGCTACGATGAACCTCACGCTGCGCGGCCTGCCCAATGTGCGCGTGCTGCTGCGCAACGTGCTGACCACCAGCAACGACCGCGAGCGCAAAGCCGAGCTCGGCTTGCCCCAGGAGGGCTACCACGTCGTGCTGGCCAACCCGCCGTTCTCGGGGCGTGTGGACAAGGACCGCATCGTCGACGACGTGAAGATCGGCACCAGCACCGCCACCGAGCTGCTATTCCTGAAGTACATGATGGACAGCCTGCGTCCTGGTGGCCGCTGCGGCGTCATCGTGCCCGAGGGCGTGCTCTTCGGCTCCACTGGAGCGCACAAGGAACTGCGCCGCCAGCTCATCGAGAACAACCGCGTCGAGGCGGTGATGAGCCTGCCCGGCGGCGTCTTCCAGCCGTATTCGGGCGTGAAGACCTCGGTGCTGTTCTTCCGCCGTGGTGGCAAGACCGAGCACGTGATGTTTCTGCACGCCGACAACGACGGCTACAAGCTGGACGCCAACCACGACACGCCCATCGAGGCCGACGACCTTTCCGGCCTAGCCGCGGCCTACCGCGACCGCGAGGCCCGGCTGCTGGCCTGGGGCAAGCGCGACCCCAAGGCCGAGTGGACGGCGCCCTGGTGGTTCGCCGACACCGCGGCGCTGCGGGCCAACGACTTCAACCTGGCGGCCGGCCGCTACCGGCCGATGAGCCAAGAGCAGGCAGCGCATCGGGACCCGCGCGAACTGCTGGCCGAGCTGGCGGCGATCGAGGCCGAGATCGCAGAAGAGGTCGAGGCGCTACGTTCGGTTCTGGGTGAAGCGACGTGATTGCTGCCGTTCAACTGCAGGAGCTCGCCCAGGTCATTCGTGGGGTCTCGTTCGACAAGGAAGAGGCCCTTGACGAGGGACGCGATGGCTACCTTCCGATCCTTCGGGCAGGGAACATCGATACCGACCTGCTGATCGACGATGACCTCGTCTGGGTTCCTGACCGCCGTGTAGCCGCAGAGCAGCGCATGCGCGCTGGGGACATCGCGATCTGCATGTCTTCAGGCAGCCAATCGGTTGTTGGCAAGACAGCTACGTTGCGGAGGGACTGGCCGGGTAGTGTCGGTGCCTTCTGCGCCGTGATCCGCCCCCAGCCGGATCGTGTCCTGCCAGACTGGTTGGCGCTCTTTCTGCGCTCGGAAGTCTTCAGAACCTGGAGTCGTCAGAGTACGGGAGCGAACATCAAGAACATCCGGAAGTCGGAGCTTGAGGCGTTTCCTGTACCTGTCCCTCCAATGGCAGAGCAGCGTCGCGTCGTCGACCTGCTCTCCCGCGCCGAAGGCATCGTCCGCCTGCGCCGTCAGGCCCAGCAGAAGGCCGCCGCGCTGATCCCGGCGATTTTCGTCGACATGTTCGGCGATCCCGCCACGAATCCGAAAGGGTGGGAGGTTGCTACTCTTCGCGATGTGCTACGTGTGAAGAGCGGCGACTTTCTGCCAGCTAACAAGATGGACCCGAACGGCACGGTTCCCGTCTATGGTGGGAATGGCATTAACGGCCATCACAGCGTCGCGATGTTTCGGGATGCCAGAATTGTCATTGGTCGCGTCGGCGCGCATTGTGGCAATGTCCACCTGACACGGGGACCATCGTGGATTACAGATAACGCGCTCTTCGTCGCCGATCACGATCAACGCCTCGACACGTATTACTTGCTGACGGCGCTGCGACATGCACGGCTTAACCAATATGCCAGCCAGGTGGCACAACCACTGATCTCTGGATCGCGGATATATCCTGTCGCGATTCTAGTACCACCCGTCGAGGCGCAACGCGCCTTCGCTGCCCACGTGCGCGCTATTGAAAGTATCCGCGCGCAACAGGACCAGGCCGCAATTGGAGCCGCCACGCTCTTCGATGCAATGCTCGCGCGCCTCTTCACGCCCCAAAGCAATGTGCGAGCAACGTCATTCGCTATAGGCGCGACTGCAGAAGGTACGGTAGCGTGACGACGGCGCACAACCAGACGGCCCCCACCGCCAGAATTTACTTCACAGAATTCTTTGGCGTCGATCCCGATACGCTGGAAGACTACGGGGCCTTCAATATCTCGCTCATCAACGACCTTCCGCTTTTCATTGACCCATTCCTCCTTTTTGATAGTGACGATGCTCGGTATACAGCGCTTCACGAAGGCATCATCACGTACGTAAAGTTCTTGCGTGACGTATCCACCACCAACGAGAAAATAGCCCCTGGCTTACATGAGCACTGGTTCCGCTTTCCAGAGGTTAGGCAGAACTGGCTCGGTTTCAGTCGTCAAGGAAACGGCGGCAGTGGATTGGGACGGGACTTCGCAGACGCGTTGCACCGAAACCTGCACCGCGTTTTTGCGGGATTTGGTGCAGAGACCGTAACCCGCGGCAGCCATCTGGAGAAGCTTTGTCTGCTCGGTAATGGAGTTGGCCGCGATCACCTCAGCGATTTCACAACGAACCTGATCAAGCACTTTCTTCTGGAGTACACGCAGACCTTCGCGCGCAACCATATCGCACCTGTGCATCGCCGGACATTCCATCCTGTAAAGGTCACCTTCGATTACCAGCAGCAACGGTGGCGTCGAGGCACCTACGAGTTGCCGGTGTTTGCCGGCGATTACGTGCTGTTGACGCCCAAGAACATCTTGACGAAGGATGAGGCCTGGATCAACCGAAGCGATTTGCTTGACCGCTTCCAGGATATATGCAGCGCCCTACCGGACGAACAGCTGCGCGGACAGGTCTCCGCGTATTTCGTCAGGCGTCTATCGGAGAACCCTACAGAGAAGGAGCGTCGGTCAGCAGCAGCGGCCACTGTGGAGCAGTTTCCAAACGTGCTCGACTACTACATAAGGGAAAAGGAAGAAGACGCAGAAAGTGCGCACCGCGTTAGCGAGTTGAAAGTACGGAAGACGCAGGAGCAATTCGTCGAGAATGTTCAGGCTCTAGTTGGAGGCCATCTCGCTGGCACAGAGTTCTATGAGCTCGGCGACAGCTTTGAGGAAAGCCTGCGACGCGTTCATTTCCTAAAGGATGTCATCGAAAATAAGGACGGCTACCGGCTTTTTTACATCGACGGCGCGCCGCTTCGCAGAGAAGCGGATTTGCAGATCCTTTATCGACTAACGTGGTTCGCCACAACCTATGACGTAAATCGTGAAGTTAACAACGGCCGTGGGCCAGTCGATTTCAAAGTCTCGAAAGGGTCAGGAGATAAGACCCTTGTCGAATTCAAGCTGGCAAGCAACACCAAGCTCTCGCAGAACCTCCAGCATCAGGTCACCGTCTACGAGGCTGCTAACAACACGGCGAAATCCATCAAAGCTATTTTGTTCTTCAATGATGCCGAGCTACTGAGGGTCCAAAACATTCTTCGGGACCTGAAGTTGACCGAGCGCAGGGACGTGATCCTGATCGACGCATCTGACAACAAGGTATCGGCTTCCAACGTCCGAAGCTGATCTTGCGTTTCCTGCAGTCCTATCCCCCTTGTAACGCAAGATAAAGGACGTTATATCGCATTAAATAGGGGAAGCGGACATGGCCCAGGAGCTTGTCGTAATCAGGTTTGCCGGAATCCGGTCAAAGCCAGCGATTTTTTGAATCGGCGGCGCAAACCGGCCCAAGTCATCCTTTGCGTTACCGATTCCCCGCCCACACGACCGGCAGCGCCATTACCCGCGCCCAGCTGCGTGTGCTGGCTCGCTGGATGGAGGGGCCGGCGTTGGACGCGCTGGCCCACCAGGCGTTGGACTGAGCGAGAATCAGTTCGGGACGCTGCGCCATGGCCTCGAGCCAGGTCCAGGGTTGCAACTGCTCGATGCAAAGCGCCGACCAGACCCGCAGACCGTCGACGTAGTAGACGCGCTGCCACCAGGCCGGCCGAAGGGATACGGCATTCCACGGCAGCCAGTCGCCGCCCAGCAGCAGACCCGCGGCCGAGGCGATGGGCACCGGATCCGCGTCGCCGGGATCTGCGCGCACGACGGCATCGCGGGTGACGGTCTGCGCGCCGAGCAGCCAGATCTGTCCCGGCGGCACCGCCGCGGCGAACTGGGCGCGCGTGCCGGCGTACCAGTCCGGCAGGACCGATTCGGGGAAGACGACAACCCGTGCGCCTGCGCCCTGGCGCCACCCGTCGGCAACGAGCGCCTGGTTGTTGCGGATTTCGACGAGAACATTGCCGCGGTCCGGCGGAACGCGGGTCTGCACCCCCACCCATCCACGGGGAGCGTGGGGCGCGGGGCTGGCGGCCGCCAGGATGTTGGCGCAGACCGACACCGCCAGAACCGAGGCGAGAATCCCCTGAGCCGGCGGGCTTGCGCGCATCGCGGCGGGAAGCGCGGCGACCGCCACGGAGATGCCAAGAACGCCACCCCAACCCCAGGACGGGAATAGCACCCCGGCCGCATTCCAGGGCGAGATCCAGCCGATCACGCCCAGCGGCGGCAGCGCGGTGAACGCCAGCGCCAAAAGCAGCCCCCCGCGGCGCGGAGGGAGCGACCATGGTAGAGCGAGCAGGATCGATGCGCCGATCCAGGCGCCGAGCGCGATGCCGGCGTGGCTGCGCCCCCAGTATCCCGTCACCGCCCCGATGATCGGCCAGCTTCCCGTGAGGTAGTAGGCCGCCGCAATCAGGAATCGCTGCGCTGCGGCCTGTCCGAGGGCGACCAAGAGCGCCAAGCCGATCGACAGCGCCGGGCCGGCGAGGGAGTCTCCGCCCCAGAGCCAGGCGCTGCCCGCCAGCGCGCCCACCGGCATGAGCGCCCAGAACCGGCCGCTCATCGCTGCGAGTGCTGAGAGGCCGTGAGCCGATCAATGACCTGCCGCTGGGCCGTGAACGCGGGCGCGAGCCGGACCTCTTCCCAGCTCGTGCCGCCCCAGAACGCCAGGGCGAGCAGGGCGCCCGCGGCGGCAAGCCAGGCCATGCTGAACGAATCGCGCAGCGCGCCGCGGAGCACGCCGAGATCGACCTTCACGCTGACCGGTTCTTGCTGATTTTGCGGCTCATCCAGTGTCCTGCGCAGCGCCTCCAACTCGGCGCGCAGGGGAGCGAGATCCAGGGCCGGCGCCGTGGTAGCGCTCTCTGCCACCGCCGCCCGGATCGCGGCAAGCGCATCGGCGCGACCGGTCGAGCGGGCCCACCCCCAGGCGAAGAGCGCGACGTGCGCGGCGTTGGACGGATCATCGACGGCGAATCCGGTCTTTGCCATGAACTGCAGCAGTGCGCGGATTTCGACCCATTCGTCCTCGCCGGGCAAGCGCCCGAGGATGTCGAGAAAGATCTGCTCCGAATGGGAGTAGGCCATCAGCAGACCTCGGCGACGGAGATCGATTCGACCTGCGCCATCGCGGCGGCGGCACGCTGCAGCCAGGAGTTGAGCGCGAGGCGAAACCCGAAGGCGAGCGGAACACCATCGATTCCGGACTTGAGCACGTCGTGGAACGGGCGGCGCCCGATCATGACGGCGAGCTGGTCGTTGAGTTCTGGGAGGACGGCTTCTGTCCAGCAGCCCTCCATGACCAGGGTCTGGCGCAGGATGTCGGCGTCCCAGAGAAGGAATTTGTCCTGGGAGCCGAAGAAGAGGTTCTTGACGACCATGCCGGCGGTGTACCGGGCGCCCATGCTGCGCAGGCGGTAGTGGAGCGCCCGGATGCTTTCCTGGGTGCGGCTGAGCATCCAGACGGGGATGGCGTTGGCCTCGCGCAGGACCTCGCCCACGATGTGGATGGAGCCGTCGAAGGCGCGGGTGCCGATCTGGGCGGGCATGTTGACGATGAGGCGCACGTCGGAGTTCTGGGCCAGGGCGGCGAGCATGGAGATGCGGTCGCCGAAGGCGATCCAGCCGTCTTCGGTGGAGAGGTCGAGCGTGGCGGTGCTCATGATGCCGTCGCCGGTCTTGAGCCCGCCCTCGCCGCAGACGTCGGGGTTGGAGAGGTCAGCGTCGTAGACGGCGATGCGGGGGCGCTCGGCCTCAGGCATGGATAGGTAGTGGTGGACGAGGGCGCGAGCGGCGAGGCTCTTGCCGACGCCGCCCTTGTCGCCGTCGATGACGAAGGTCTTGAGCATGGTCGATTCCTTTGCGGTTGGGGTGGGTCAGGAGTTTTGTTCGCCGATGAACTTGCGGCGGTGGTCCGGAGGCGTTTCGAGGTTCTTGCGCAGGACGTAGTCCTCATCGGACTCGGTCGATAGCTTGTCGGAGCCGTCCGCCCAGGGCGGCAGGGTGAGGCCGAGGGCGGCGATCGCCGAGCCTGCGGGCGATGCGCTGCTTGTGGCGGCGGGCTGCGCCGCCCCGGACGCCAGCGGAGCGGAAGAGGGCCGCTTCGCTGCGGGGGCTTGCGGCGGGGCAGATCGGCTGGCCGGCGCGGATCCCGGAGCCGTGCGCGGGGGCGCGGCGGCGAGTTTGTTGAGTCGGTGGCGATCGCGAGTCTTTGACAGGGCGAATTGCATGTCCTCCGGTGCGATCGTCGGTAGGGTTTGCTGCAGGATTGCGAGCACTTCTTCCGTCGTCGCGCCGGAGTCGAAGAGGTCGAGGATCACCGGGCGCATTCCCCGAACACTCTTGATGGCGAACTCGCGGGCGGTTGCGGCCGCATTGGCGGCGCGCTTGGCTTTGAGTGCGGCGAACAACGCCTTGGCGGCGGCCGCCTGCGCGGCTGCGCCAGGCGCGACAAATGGCGCGTCGGGTTTGTCGTTGTCTTTCATCGTCTTCCCGGTTGCGGCCCGTGATGTGGGGCCGATACCGGTACTCCGCGCGGCGGGCCCGCGGCGGGCGGCGGATGCGACAAGGGAACCGCGGAGCAGAGCCGGGAGGCGCGCAGGGTCCGGTTGGGTGTCGGGCGGAGCCTGACCAAGTGGGAATGGGGGCACGTTGGGGGAGCGAAGCGAAAACGTGACACGCTTCCCGTACCTTGTACATTTTTCGTGCACACGCCCCGGACACCAGTCG
>JAPTVL010000169.1 GCA_028065725.1 Betaproteobacteria bacterium | reverse complement strand
CCAGCAGCCGGAGCAACTTGCGTGAGCCGAATTCGGCCACGCCTCCCGTCTCGAAGCGGGCGAGGGTCGACTGCCCCATGCCGCACAAGGCGGCCAGCTGTTTTTGGGTCAGGCCCTGCTTTTTCCGCAGCTCGGCCACCGCGCGACCGAGGGAGGGGAGGTTGTCCATGTGTCGTATTTGCTATGTCAAATGTCGGGAATTAGCCGGCCTGACCTCTAGGGACTCAGGCTGGCCGATAGTTTTATTATAGCACATAAGGCATTTTGCAAGAGCGATGTGTGGCGTCGCTTGATGCTGTATTTGGCACGAAACATTCCGACTTTCCTTCACTTTACGAGGATGAGAGCTGGTAGTCTGGTTCCTGCGTATAGCAAATACAGCGTCTTGCTCGGCGTCTCTACCCGACTTGCGCTCTAACTGTCGGCGCCGATGCCGATTTGAGCCAGATGCCGATCGGCGACTGAGCCATGGGAAACGAGCTGCGCGCGGCGTCAGGCTTGAATTTCGTCGAGCTCTAACCGACTCACCCCAAACCCGGCGCATGGCTCAAATCGGCATCGGCGCCAACACTTGCGGAGCGCCTTCGCGTCAAGCCACTTGCAGTCCCTCTTGCTGCAGCTTGGCGCGGATGCCGAGGATGGCTTCGGCCTGCTTCTCTGATGGAATCTTCCCGAACGTCGCAGCTACGAGCAGAAGGCTGTCCTCCCTCGGCGTAAGCAGGTTGCGCGTCTGGCCCCATTGCCGGACTTCCTTCCATCGAGCACTTGTGAACTCGATAACAGCGGTGACCGCTTCGATGCCACGGTCAATGCGAGCATCGTCGGCTGCATCACGTTTTGCGTCCACGATGCGCTGCCTGAAGATCAGTTCATTCCGGAACTCTGGCAGAGCTTCGACGCGGGCATCAATCGCCTTGGTCCATGCAAGATCCTTCTTGCACCACTCCGTCACGTTCTCGATGCCTTGCTCTGGGTGGGTAATCACCTCATACATCGATTTGGCGATCAGGAGAAGTTGCTCCGTCAGCGCGGCGGAAATGGCCTGTTGCTTCCAGATCGCAGGCGTGTTCAGCGCCAGATCACCTCCCAGGTCTTCAACAATCTGGACGAGCTTCGCGATCGAGAAAGTGACGATGTTTGCGCGGTAGCCGCCGTCATACCAAGGCTGCTTCGGCACCAAGCTCTCCAAGGTCTTGAAGACGATGGCGTGGGCGACGATCGTTCTGAAGTACTCGTCATTGAATTGAAGGGGGCTCGCAGCCCACTCCGCCACGATGTACTTGCTGAACGCGTCGAAATTCTTCTGCGCACCCTTGCTCACATCGACGGGGCGTCGCAACCACGAGTTCTCGATCTTGGCCAAGTCCGTCTTGTTGATGACTTGATCTTTGGGGTGCTCGGCCTCGAAGCGAGCCCTTTCACCCGGGCTCATGTTCGCGGTCTCGATCCTGTACTGCCCTCTGGCACGTTCGTAGAACCAGATCGTTGTCTTCTGCGAGCCGGGCTTTGGTGGGGCCGGAATTCGCCGAGACAAGGCCTCAAGTTGCCGGTGATACTCGTGGTTGGAGAAGAGGTCGGAATCGGAGACCTTGTTCTGCTTGTTCGCGTATTCGGAGATTTTCGGAATCAGTTCCCCGGCGAGCAACTCCGAGACCACGGACAGCTTCATCTGGACAAAAATTCCGGAGAGGTCGGCGCCGTCCTTCCGCCGGGAGAAAGCCAGAGATGCAGTTGTCTGCCCGCCATTCACGATCTGGAGGTCCGTGGCTTGCATGAGTCTCGGACCGTCCTGCGTCAAGGCGACATCAACAGAAGTGGCGGTCGCAGCGATTCCGTTGTTGAAAGCGAAGAACATCCCCGGGCGCTGCAAGATCGTCTCACGCATTGCCTTGTTGACCTTCCCAGTTTTCCCGAGAAATGACCGAACGTTCCCCTCTAGCAGCCTGCTTCCGTAACGGTCGTAGATCGCCGCCAAGGTTTCGCCAGGAAGCACGCAGAGGTAGCCACTGTAGTCAGATTGGTGGAGGCTAGCGTGCAGACAGGGTACCCCGCCTGGGGCGATCGCGGCGAAATCGACGGTCAGCGCCTCTCGTCCGCGTCGCGAGGAGGCTGCGGCATGGAAGCGTGAGATGTCCCAGATGTGGAACTCCACGGGGATCCCGCGAATCTCCGATTCGGGCCAGTCACGGATACGGTCGCTGAGCAGCCCATCGGAGACAAGATAAAGGCGCAGGCGTGTTATCGAGCCACGGTGTGACTGGATCAACTCGACGAAGTCTGCAGCGGGCTGATCTCCCTGCGGCATGTACTCGGTCCCGGGTTCCAGCGCCTCCTCCAGAAATGCCGTGAGCTTCACAAACTCAGTCTTCGCAGCAGTCTGTGTCAGCGTGATCGGGTCGCTGGTACCGTCAAACACGGCGATCACTATGCAAAGGGAGTCGTCAGCATCGTCAAAGGCGTAGCCGTCGATGCCGAGATTTCTGCGGCGTGGACCGCTGCCGCGGAAAGCACAGGCCATGTAATCGGAAATCTCCTCCGCTTCCTCGAGCATCTGACCGGCCAAGTCGGCGAATTTGGCCTGCGGCTGCTTCGGATCGCGGTCAGCCAAGGCCTGTGCAATTAGTCCATCTCGGAAATCGCGCAGTTCCTCGCCCATCTCGTTGCCCCCATGGATACTTTCCGCCCGGCCCTGCACGGTGCGATGCCTGGTCGTCAGTGCAAGATTGTTTGTCCGGCTGGTATCCTAGTCAAAATAACGGGCAAATAGCAGGAACAAGAACGAGTGCTCGAAGACCCCCTGTCAGCGCTTCGGGCCGTTCACGCGGAACGGCTTTCCATATATTTGGGGCAGCGGAGCGTGGTCGTTCCGCCGTGGGCAGTCTGGATGATGCGACTGGGAGCGTGGTTGCGTGTACAGGCCAAGCTGCCTGGCAAGCGACTCGCTGTTATTCGTACGCCATCGCGGCAGCTTTGTCCTGCCTTCATCAGCCTTGGGGCAATCTTGGCGGGGGCCAAGTTGCATGACGAAGGGGTGGTTTGGGAGGCGTTAAGAGCGCTCCCGCAAGGGACGCCCGTGCATGTTTCCGATGAGAGCGGTAAGACAACCGCCGGCCGCATTGTCGGCGTCACTGACGTCATGCCCGGGATCGAGACGCTACAGGTTGCCTTGGACCGCGTCCCCGGCGTCAGGAACGGGACGACAGCGAACACGTCGATCATGCTCCCAAAAGAGAGCGCTCTCCAACGGGTGAGAATGGGAGCAAGCAGCTCTGCAGTCGACGCCAAGCGGGCGGATGCGATCGGTGTCATGCGGAAGCTGGTTGATGGGGACAATACCAGCTGGCAGCTATCGCCATCGCCAGACTGCACCGTTGTTGCCGAAAAACGAGCGTTGCTGGACGACATCGAGAAAATCGAGGTCGGTGCCACCCGTGACCAGCGCATTTCCTTTCGCGATCTTCTGCTGTTGTCGGATCGCGCTGACGCGCGTGGCATGGTGGCCTTGGTGTCAGATCGAGTCGGGCATATCGAAGATCCCGCTGATGGTGTGACGGTTCTTGCCGGGAGTTCTGCAGGCGCGCTCTTGGGTTATTGCCGGGCAAGGAGCGTGGTGTTCTTGCTCGATCAATCCGAGTATGACGAAGACGTCGACAACAGGCTGGCGCCGTTCGCTGCAATGCAAACGTCCGCGAGCGTGCACGGCTCTGCGGATGATCTGAAAGGTATGGTCGGAGGGATCGAGCTTTCTGTCATAGGACTGCCTGATGATCAGGCCGGGATCTGATGAGGCGCGATGAGGACGTATCGTGGCAGAAGCCAGTGAAGAAATTGTGGGCTCGGTCGGCAGAAAGCTGTCATTGATCGAGCTTGTCACTTCTCGCTTCGAGAACGCGGCTCGGGCCAAGCAGGTGCGTGTGCAACTGGATTTTTCAGGTCTTTCGCAGCTGCTCGACCGCTGTAGTGACATCTTCAGTCGCCTGGATCGCGACGACGACGAGCAACGTGCGATCTTGCGTGCAGTGTGGCTGGCACGATCGACTATCTTGCAGACCATGCTGCCATTGGGCGAGCAGGAACTCGGCTTGACGAAAGCGGCTGCAACGCTCGAGGCTGCTGCCGATAAGTTCTCCGTGATCAGGAGTGAGCTGGAGGAATTGGCACAACGTGTCCGAGTCTTGTGTCGTGATGGCAAGAACCCCAAGCGCGAGTGGCTGGTCGCAGCCTCGCAGCAACATGGACTCGAAGTCGCTTACCCGGTCGGCGTCCTCGCCGCGCTCACAGCAGGGCGTACGCCAGGTTGGCCGTTGGGCCTGACCGGAGCTCAGATTGGCGATGCGGGGGCATGCCTCATCCGCTCGCGCCGAGATCTTCAGCACGCTGCGTTGGGAAGGCTCATTGTTCCAGGCAGTCTCCGCTTCGCACCCCGTGCGTTGGCCTACATGGCGCTTTACGGCGGTGTGGCTGAGGAAATCGTCTTCCTTTCTTACCGCCACGAGCCGAAATTCTTACCGCATCCGCTCGGCTTGCCGCACGGATGTGTAGTCAAGGGTCTTGATCGCCCAGCCATGTCGCACGAAACCGTCGCAAGTGCTGATGCACCCCCTCATCACGAAGACAACTCCATCGACACTTGGGCCCAGAAGGCCTTCTGGAAAGCCGTGCGCGATCGCGCTGGCAGCCTTTCTCCTTCATCTGAGCAGGACGTCCTGACCCCGGCCCGCTTCGTGCTTTTTGGAGACGGAAGCGGCGCGTACTTGCCCGAGCAGGGTTCGGTTGTAGAACTGTCCCGTCTGATCGATAGCAAACAAGGACTTGATGACGAAGGCGAACGCCTACCCAGAAAAGGCTGCGCAGAGTTGGCGGAAGGCGACATCGTCATGTTGCGCCTCAGTGGAGGGGGCAACTACTTGGAGGATGTTGCCCAGTCAATCATGGCGAAGGAAGGGGGGGCTCGACTTAGAGCCCGGGCGACATCCTGGAAGACATGGCTGCACACGATGATCAAGCAGCATGGCGAGGGTATCATCGCTCGAGCCCTCGAGCATGAGGGAGTCAGAGTTCGAAGTCCCTCCTATTTGTGGGCGTGGGCTGGAGAGGACGTGATCGGCCCTCACGACCTGCAGACATTCAAGGCCCTGATCGCCGTGTTGTGCAAGCTCGAGCCCAGCCATCTCGAAGGCGATGGCGCGACATTTGCGGAAGAGCGCTGGGCGGAGATGGAAGCGCTCAAGTCCTTCCACAAGAAGGCCGGACGGGAGATCCGCAGAGCTCTGCTTCGCGAGGTTCGGCGGCTTATCGAGGAACACGGTGCGGTGGCTGAGCGTGTGTCCATCGAACTGGGCGACGTGGGGGCGCGCGGAATGGGGCTGTTCCGCGTGGCTGCGGTTGACTTCATGATGGTTTCCGTGCCCCGATCAAGACTCTTCCATGTCATCCCGATAGGAGACGTGTGAATGGCAAGGATGTTTCCGAGTCAGATTGCAGCGTCGTCGCCTCGTGGGGAACGAGCGATCTTTCACAAGCTGCGTGACGACCCCGCGACTATCGACTGGGTTGTCTTTCACTCTCTGGATATCAAGCGGCATGTCAGCCGAATGGAGGGAGAGCTTGATTTTGTCATTGCCGTGCCGGGGCAAGGCATTGTCTGTGTCGAGATCAAGGGGTGCGGAGTTTCCCGACGGGATGGCACGTGGATCTACGACTATGACCCGCCAAAGATCTCCTCGATTGGGCCGTTCAAGCAGGCAAGCGAGGCCATGCACTCCCTGCGGCAGTACCTCGGTGGTCGAGACGCGGCCTTGCGCAACGTCGTTTTTGTGTCAGCGGTTTTCTTCACAGTCATAGATTTCGCACAGCGAACACCCGAATGGGAGCCATGGCAAAACATTGGTGTGACAGACCTGACGAGACGACCAATCTCCGCGATCGTGACAGGCATTCTGGATGCCGCGCACGCGAAATTGCGCAATCGATCCGCAGAGTCCGGGAGGTGCGAGGCGCTTAGCGACCTCACGCGTCCACGCATCGATGCCCTGATCAAGTTGCTTCGCCCGGACTGCGAGTACATCCCTTCGCCGTCTATGGTTGTCGAAGGTGACGAGGCCGTAATTCGCCGCTTCACGGAGGAACAGTTTCGAGCACTGGACTTGATTGAGGAGAACCCGCGACTGCTCTTCAAAGGACTTGCCGGGACGGGGAAGACGTTGCTTGCAATCGAAACGGCCAAACGCGCAGTCCGGGCAGGCAAGCGCACAGAACTTCTCTGCTTCAACAAGCTCCTTGGCGATTGGCTCCGTGAGGCAACCAAGGATATCGCCGAGGAGGCAAGGCGCCGCGGCTCGCGTTTCACGGTGGGCACGCTTTCCTCGTTGATGCTGCACATCACCGGCCGAGATATCCCTGCCGGCGCGGACAGGGCCTATTGGGAGCATGACCTTCCGGAAAGTGCAATCGAGAAGTTGCTCAACGGTCCTGAAGATGCCTGGCTGCATGATGTTCTTGTGCTGGACGAGGCACAGGATCTGTTGAAGGACCCCTTCCTTGACGTTCTTGATGTGACGCTCGACGGTGGAATTTCCGCCGGCCAGTGGGCGATATTCGGTGACTTCGAGAGGCAGGCGATCTTTGCAGATGGCGAGGCATCATCGATGCTCGACAAACTCAAGGCGCGGGCAGGAGCGGGGTATGCAGGTTGCGGGCTGCGAATCAACTGCCGGAACTCGATGAATATTGCGGATGGCGTCACGGTCACAAGTGGGCTAGCCCCGGGGTATAGCGGTGTACTGCAGGACGTTGAGGGCGACGATGTAAGGGCTTTGTTCTGGCGGGACATGAATGAGCAGGTCGGCAAGCTGTCCGCGATCGTCGCGAGCCTTCTGCGAAGATTTGCAGCCGCGCAGATCGTGATTCTTTCGCCACGATCAGATGCGCATTGCTGTGCATCAAGCTTCGGTGGGCAGATTGCGTGCAAGGAATTGGTGCCACTGCGCGCTTCGCAGTCTGCTGGAGGCGACGCAATAAGGTACGGCTCCATTCATGCGTTCAAGGGACTGGAGGCGGCGGCAGTGGTACTCACGGACGTCGACGGTTTGGACGATGAGCAGGACAAGGCGCTGATGTATGTAGGAATGACGCGCGCACGTCTTTCCTTGCATTTGCTGATGAGGCACGATCTGGCGGGAAAGTACCGCGCTCTCATCTTTGCAGGCCTGCGCAAGGTCGAGCGGGACGGCAATCATGACCAAACTTGAAGAGAGTCTCTTGAACCGCGAACGCATGCTGAGGGCATTGCGAGCGGAAATTGTCGGGCCTGACCCTGCAGGAGATGCTGTCAATCTGGTCGACGGGCAGCCGTTGACGTGGGATGAGTTTCGGCGGCCGCGCCGTCAAGCCAACGGCGAGGAGATCGTGTGGCAGGATCCCCCGACGAAGCGGTATGGCTCTGGAATTTTGTATCCGCAAGGCAGTGACGAAGGACTGGTCGCCGAAAGGGAGGCTGGTGCGGAGGCCGAAGCCACAGATGTCGAGGCGATTTTGGATCCCGGTGAGACTTCGGCTAAGCCGCAGGAGGCTGACAGCGCAGCAGACTCCGGCTTGGGTGCAGAAGAAGCCGACGACGACGGCGTGACTCTTGCAAATGCGTTTCGACCTTCAGCGATCGGTCTCAGCTTCCTCGCTGATTTGAGCCAGGAAGAGGCGAGCTTGCAGGTTGAGCTGGTAAGCGTCGGCCGCGTCGCGCGTGACAAGGTCATAGAGGTCCCGTGTGGCACCTACTGTCCCGTGACGCTTGCAATTGGCGGCGCGATCGGGAAGCAAGCGATCCGCAGAAAGATCTGGATGCGCCAACCCGCGAGGCGGTCCGACGGCAGCCTTCCTTCGGTCACGGTGCCGTTTTCGAGAATCATGCAAACGGGAGATGAGCCCATCTCGGGGCAGGTCGAAGTCCCGGGCCTGGATCTGGAGGTGCTGATCGTCGCGCGTTCATGGCCCGGCGCGGCATCAACGCGGCATCGCCTGATCACGGTTTCGCTCGTCAATCGAAGGCACGTCGGCCAAGGCGACCTCGACATCGATTGCCTATTCCAGGCGGGGCTACGAGTGACCGCGAGGGGCAGTGGAGAGTGGATCGACCCCTACCCGGAATACCTGATCGGCGAGTTCGTAGACGCAGATCCACTGGCCGATGAGAACGTCAATCGGCTCATTTATCGAAGAAACAAGGTCTTTGCGATCGGCCATGGCTGCGGGGCTGACTGGACCCATGGCCGCTCAAGCCATGTGGCATCCGTCTGGACCGATGTGCTGCCGGTCTTCGAGACGCCCGCGACAAGTGCTGACCTGCTCGTGAAGTCCCCAACGGGTCAAACCGAAAGTCTTCGGGTCAGCATGCGCGAGCTCGCAGGCCTCATCGAGGGCAGAGACGGCCTTGAGCAGGTTGATCGCCTGGTTCATGAATACCGGAAATGGATCGCTGCTCTCGATCAGACCGCCCTCTCAATTCCGGAGAAGCAGCGCCCTACGGCAACGGAGTTGCTGGCCCTTTGCCTCAAATGCGCCGACCGGATGGACGAGGGGCTGCGCCTTCTTCGCCAAACGAGTGCAGAAGGTCAGGCCGTTCGCGAAGCGTTTCGCTTGGCGAACCACGCGATGCTCATGTCGCAACTACGCACGGCAATTCCTACACGCACATGGAGCAACGAGGCAGGCGGCAATGCGTCGTGGTCGCCCCCGGTGCCGACCATCGACCTCTTGCACGACGATGGCAAGCGAGGGTACTGGCGGCCATTCCAGATTGCCTTCTTGGTGATGTCGCTGTCAGGCGTCGTTGACCCCGACCATGCGGACAGGAAAAACGTCGACCTGATCTGGTTCCCGACAGGGGGCGGCAAGACGGAGGCGTACCTCGGGCTGACGGCCTTCACGGTCTTCTTCAACGCGCTGACGAAGAAGGGGGGAACTGGCGTCGACGTGTTGATGCGCTACACCTTGAGGCTCCTGACTGCACAGCAATTCCAGCGCGCTGCCGCACTCTTCTGCAGCATGGAGATGCTTCGGCGATCGGCATCGAACAAGCTGGGTGACAAGCCTTTTCGGATCGGCCTATGGGTCGGGGGAAGCACCACGCCGAATCGGCGCGCAGATGCTGTAGCGAAGCTGAGCGCTCTGCGGAGGGATCCGTCAGCAGAGAATCCGTTCATTCTTCTACGTTGCCCATGGTGCGGTGCGAAATTCGGCCCTGTTCATGAACGTTCGCGAAAAACGGTCGCCCATGTCCATGGCTATTCCGTAGAAGGTGTCGGGGCGCAGAAGACCGTTGTCTATCGCTGTGCGGATCCTGCATGTCAGTTCGGCGCCTCCCTGGGGGGGGCGAAACCACCGCTTCCGATCGTGGTCGTCGACGATGACATCTTTGCAGCGCCCCCGAACTTACTGATTGGTACCGTTGACAAATTCGCGATGCTGTCTTGGAACCCTGAAGCACGGCGGATCTTTGGGATCGATGCGAACGGCCGGCATGCGGGGCTTCCGCCTACCCTTGTCATCCAAGACGAATTGCATCTGATCTCGGGACCCTTGGGTTCAATGGTCGGCGCGTACGAGACGGTGATCGATGCCCTGTGCACCGATGTTTATGGCGGCATGGTCGGGCCGAAGATCGTGGCATCGACAGCGACGATCAGTCGCGCCAAGGAACAGATCAAGGGGTTGTACGGTCGATCCTCGGTGACGATCTTTCCGCCCGCAGGACTCGACGCAGCTGACTCGTTCTTTTCGCGCGAGGCCACGAACGACAAGGGTGATCCGCTACCAGGTCGCTTGTATGCAGGGGTGTTGGCTCCCGGTCACGGGTCTTTGCAAACCTCGGAGGCAAGGGTCTTCGCGACCCTGATGCAGTCCGCAGCGCTTCTGAGCACCGACCCCGGGGCGGTCGACCCGTGGTGGACCTTGCTGGTTTTCTTCAACTCGCTGCGCGAACTTGGAGGCGCCTTGACGCTCTTTTCGGCGGACACGCGTGAATACCTCAGAGTGATTCTCGGACGCCACGGTATCGACTACAAGAGGATCAGGCAGCTGAGCAGGGTCGAAGAACTCACCAGTCGGATTCGAAGCGACCAGATTCCGTCACTTCTGGAGGAACTCTCACGCGCCCTCATCAAGGCTGAAGGTGCGGAGGGTGAAATGGTGGCTCGCCCGATAGATGCATGCCTTGCCTCCAACATCATCGAGGTTGGCGTGGACATCCAGCGTCTTTCGCTGATGGCCATTGTTGGCCAACCCAAGACGACGTCGCAATACATTCAGGTTTCCAGCCGCGTGGGGCGCGATGCAGAGAAGCCTGGGTTGGTCGTGGTGATCTACAGTCAGACGAAGCCCAGAGATCGCAGCCATTACGAAAAGTTCCGTTCCTACCACCAGAAGCTCTATGCACAAGTCGAGCCCACGAGCGTCACGCCGTTCAGCGCGCCGGCAGTCGACCGAGCACTGCATGCAATCATCGTGGCCATGGTGCGGCAATTCGGGCGAATGACCGCCGAGGCGCAACTGCCCAGGCCCTTCCCGCTGGGGAAAGATCAGCCACTGACGGAACACATTGAAAGCACGATCCGCGAACGGGTGCGAGCGATCGACCCGGAGGAAGAGAACTCGGTGATGGTTCGATACAACGAGCGCCTTCAGGAGTGGAGAGCCTGGGATCCCGCAGAGTATGGAGGCTTCAAACAGATTCCCGCAAACCCGCCTCTCCTGCATCCGGCAGGGAGCAACGTCCTCCCTGAGTGGCATGGCCACAGCTGGGCGACGATGTCTTCCATGCGAAACGTCGATGCCACGTGCGAGGCCGAGATCACTAGCGCATACCGTTCGACCGCAGGAGATTCACAATGAGTCGACCAGTAAGACGCTCCCAAGCCGTTTCACCGTTCGGAGTTGGAGCATTGGTTGATTTTCCCAGGGCCGAGTCCCTGGTTCATGCCGGCCTTGACGCGTGGCCCTTCGACGCGGCCAATCCCGCACACACCGAGTTCAAGGTTGATGATGAACCCAGGCTCGCCCGGATGCTTGGAGTCGACTTCTTCGTGCAGCCGCCGGACTTTCGCAAGGCGAACTCTGGCGCAGGAATGGCCACTCCGAACGCCGGGATGAAGCTTCCATTCCTGAGGTTCCCGATTTGGCACTCCTGTCCGCGATGCGGACGGATGTTCGAGACTCATTATCACGATCCGGTGCCACCCCGATGCACCGGGCCTGTTGGCAGCGGCACGGGGAAGGGGCAGAACCATCCACCTCGCGTGCCTGTTCAGGTGCGCTTTGTTGCCGTGTGCAAGCAGGGTCACATGCGCGACTTTCCTTGGCTTGAGTGGCTCGACCTTGACCGGGACGAATGGGGTGGCCACCGACCGAATCGCTGGCTTCGGCTGATCTCGACAGGTTCGGCATCTACGACCGGTGTAGTGGTCGCGGCCGAAGAGATTCAGTCGGCTGGAATCGTGACGGTGAAACGAAGATCGCTGGCGGGAGCGTTCGGAAGCGATACGGGAATTCAGTGCGACGGCCAGAATCCATCGCTCTCCTACGGTGATGGTGGAGATGCGCCCGTTGAGCAATGCGGGGAGCGACTGAAAGCCGTGCTTCGCGGGGCCAGCAATCTGTACTTCGCAGATGTGCGAAGCTCGATCTACGTCCCGACAATCCAAGATCAGTCACTGCCGCAGGCCGTCCTGGATCTTCTCGACAACTATGCCTTCAAGCAAAAGCTCATCGCCGCAGCCTTGAGTTCGCAGGATGGAACGCTGACGCCGGCATCAGCGGCGCTCCAGCTGGAACAGGACGTTCCCGAGTCGACCGTCGATGAGGAAGTCTTGGCCGAGGCGTTCAACAAGCACGCCTTGCACGAGGTCTTGACGTCCCGTCCCAAGGTTGCGACGGCACTGGTTCTTGCAAGTCAGGCAACGGAGGGGCCTGTCACAGCCGAACTCGTCCGCGAGGTGATCGCCAATAGCGGAGCCATGAAGCACTGGAAGGTCGATCCGCAGCGATTGGTCTCCCCCTTGAAGACTTGGCTTCAGACACGCAGTGGTTCGCCTGCGGAAGGCGAGGATGCGGAAGCCGGGCCCGCGGGGAGGGCACGATTTCGCTATGAGGAATACGCGGCATTTTGCAGGGATGGCCAAGAGGGAAGCCCGAAGATCCATCTCCTGGTCCGGAGCCGTTCGGTGGCCGAGTACGACGCGCTGATCGGGCGATATTTTTCGAGGGTCTCCCTACTGGAAAAGCTCAGAGAGACCAGAGCCTTTGTTGGGTACAGTCGGGTCGAGGCTTCTCCGGCGGCGGACC
>JAPTVL010000030.1 GCA_028065725.1 Betaproteobacteria bacterium | reverse complement strand
TACAGGTTGCAACCGAAACCAAGATTGCTGACGTAGTAGTCGGTGACTGATTGCCCTGGGGCCACCGCCACCGGAAACCGGCCATAGCTGCCATCCCACGGATAACCGATCCAGTTGTAGTCATAACGATTGACGCCGTCGTAGGAGCGGTATGGTTCGACGACATAGGAGTGGCCATCGCTTCCGCAGAAAATGTTCATGGCCATGTAGGGATCGACGCACCAGCTACAGTCCATGAACGCGGTTCGGCCCAACCATGCCCCGGGCGTGCATTGACCGAAACCCACCGTCGCCGAAACGCCGCGGCGACAACTCAAGGTTTCGTAGCCTTGAACGGTCTGGTTGCACTGGTAGTTGTAGGCGGTGTTCACCGCAATCTGACGACCGATGTAGCACGTTGCATTGCTCAGGGTCTGCATCTGCTCGACACATTGGTAAAGGTGATGCTGATCGACCGTGATCTGACGCGCTGTCGAGCACAAATTACTGGTCACCGGCCGATACTCTGTGCAGATTTCCGTCGTAAAAGTCGCGGGGGTCGTATCCGTCACTACCCGGCAGGATTCCGTGCTCGATCCCACATTGATGCCGGTGAATTGCAGCGCAGGATTGCTGGCGATCGAGTTGGCTCGGCTGATCAGTGGGTCCGTGGTCCGATCGATCGAGAATGCTGGCCTGACACTGGGATTCCGGGCAACGAAATTGACGGCATCGCATTCCTGCCGTCGATAGGCGTCTGCGTCTGGAGCCTGGCTGGAACAATCCGTCACCTTGGCAACACCGGGACCGGAGAGCTGTCCCATGCCCCCTTGGTAATACTGTGTCTGGCTGGCGCCCTGTCCATAACCCGGGACAATGGCTGTCGCACTTCCGGTACCGATTCCCTGAAATGCACCGCCCACCGCCCCTGACCCGAGCGATCTTCCATCGCCAAAAGCGCTGCTGGCGTCATAGCCCTGAGCAAAGGCTGACGTAATTCCGCTCACGAGCAAATAGAGCAGCCCGAGAAACCTCATGGCTTGCGGCCTGCCAGGATGGCCGAGAACCGCCGAGCCGCATCGGCCCATGTCGGCGCCTGACGCTCGATGAGATCAAGGGCGTAGTCCTGGGTAACATCGCCGTCGACCTTGATGTAACTCGTCGGCGCCGCGCAGCCATCGGTGCCAATCCGGGTTGCCTGGCTGGGTTTGGCCAGCACCAGCGCCGGGACCTGAGTCACCTTGAATTGGGTGAACGCCGGCGGGTGGATAATGGCCGTGACGTTTCGCTTGCCGATCAGCTTGGCAATTTCCTCCCCCATCCGTGCCATCGAATTGCCCTTGAAACCGCGCAACACCAGGACCGCACCCGACTTTTCCGACTGGATGACGATTCGCTCCAGAGATTCCCGAGGCATCGAGAAGGACACAAAAATCATCAACTCCGGCGAGTCTGATGTGCTCGGCCGATTGCTTGCGGCCGGAAACTGGCGGTAGCCTTCGGCGATCTTGGCAATATCGGCCTGCTTTGCCTCTGGCTTGGGCAAGGACTCGACCTTGGGGACTGAAGGCGCACCGAAGTTCTTGGGCAGCTTGCCGGAGCCAAGCGCTTCCTCCATACGCTGCCTGGCCAGTCGCATGTCGTAATCAGTCGGCAATGCCGCCTGTCCCCAGGCTTGAGTAGCCATGCAAACCCAAAGGCATATGGCGACGGGAAAGGTGTGCGTAGAGCCGTTCATGGCGTCAGAAGGCTCCCTGGCAGCAGTTGCGCTTGCGGAACACCATGTAGGCAAAGTCTTCGCCCTCAAACGGATATTCCTTCCCGGCACCCCACAGGATCGTCGAACGCCCCAAGGGCTGGCAGCACTTCCCGGCGATCTTCGCGGTTTGCGGAACCGGATACAGCATCTGATACTTGTAGCCGGTCTTGTCCATGATCGGTTGCGGGTAGTAACCGCACAGGCCGTCCTCGCCGGAGGCGGCCCACATCAGACCTTCGCGGTGCATCTTGGCGATCAGCCGCGTCATTTCCAGGCTGGAAGCCTGTACCCCGCCGATATGCGCTTGCACGTTTCCGTTGAGTGGATACAAGCTGCCCTGGCATCCGGCACACCAGAACAAGGCGTTCGACGGAAAGCCGGCGGTTGCCGAGACACAATCCGCGGCGCAGGCGGCTCGTGCCGGGAGATTGCCGAACAAAGCGACATCGGGATTGAAGATGAAGGTCAGTTCGTCGTCGTTCCACATGGGATCGAGTTCGGTGAGGTACGCCACGTCGAATGAACTTTGTTCCAGGCAGGCGTTATCGAAGATCGCTTCGAGCCAGAAGATGATTGGATCGACATACCAATGCACCTGATAGAACGACGATGTCGCGGTGCTGTCCTGGCTGAAACGGGACCCGCGCGGCGCATCGAAGCCGGGATTGAGTTCGATGCCACCAAGACTGGTCATGCAGAAGGGACGGCGCACCACATCCACGCGCCGCACCGGCTCCCAGAAGCTGACCTTGAAGCCGACACGCAATTGCGATGGACAGAGGCAGACGGGGGATCCACCAGGATTCGGAGTGTCTTCCTGATCGAGGGAAACCAGATCGAGGCCGCCAAATCGGAGCGGCATCAGGCAGCTCCAGCAGATGTCCGTAATCGGATTGGCAAACCGCCCGGTACAGGTTGCCGTAGCAAAGGCTGGGCGCAAGAAAAGCACGCCGAGCACAATGACCGAAAGGAATGCGAGGCTACGGGCGGATTTCATCGATCCGCAATCTCTTGCCGTCTTGGCTAACGATCGCCGGCACTTGGCGAATCCCCAGTCGCCGAACCAACGATCCACCCTGGTCGTAATACACCGCCTGCTTCCAGGCCCGCATCAGTTTCAGGGGTTCTCCGGCCACCAGGATCGGTTTGTTCTTCCCGCCCCCCTCGCCCAGACGAAGCTTGGCAAAGGCCACCTGCCGACTATCACGTCCGTCGAAAAACAGCAGCTTTCGGGTCAGGGAAACATGATCGAACGGATTGATCTTGATGCCGCGAGCGAAAAGCAAGGCGCCTTCCGCATTGCGTATATCCCGATCCACGGTCAAGGTCGGATCGACATGGTAGGTACGGGGTGCGTCGGTGGCCTTGACGCCAGCAACGACCTTGGGTGCCTCGATGCCGCCGATTACCTTGTCGCGATATTCAGTCTGCTTGCGCGCCAGTTCGCCGGACTTTTGCATTTGCATCAACCGGCCCTGGATGACCTCAATCAAATCCGGTTCCGCGATCTCATAGGTCGGGCCGACGACACCCAGTTCCGCAGCGAACGCAGAAAATGTCGTACAGGAGAAAAGCAAAGGGAGGATGCGAACCAGAGACCACATGAGGGGCGATTCTGGCTGGGGGAAACACCCCTGAATTTTTGAAATGCGCACTTTTCGGGCGCATTTCGGCTACCCGTAGCAGCTACGGTCGCTGACGACTCAACGGGGCGCGTAGAGGAAACGAACTACGATGTAGGCGTCGGAATTGTTTGATTGCGAACCCTGGACGGGGAACATCGCACGAGGATGCGCTTCCACCCATTTCTGGCCGTATTGGCTTCGGCAAGAATGTCGAGATACTCCGCACCGTCCACGCGTTCATCGTTGGGCAACGGGGTTGCAGCCAATTCGTTCAACAGGTCTTGGCGATGTTTTGAATCGCGCCCCAGTTCGAGCAAGCGGCTGTATGCCTCACAGGCATAGGCAAAGGTTTCGCGCTTTCGATATTCGATCTCGAGCAGCCATTCCCGATGCCTTGAATGGGGCAGACCCAGCGTCTCACGTTTGCAGTTGTGAAAAACATGAGCGGCTTCGTGCAGGACGAAATCGTCGAAGGGATTCGCTGCGCGGAAATAGTCGGTCGAGACGTAGCAGGTCGTTTCGATGCTCAATCCAAGGATCGGTTGAGCCTCAACCGACAGCAATTCCGCTGAGTGGCTGGCCAGATAGAGGTTGGCCAAGTCCCATGCCGTATCGAGCCAAGGCATATCCCGCAACACCGAGACGATGTTTCGTGGCGTCAGGAATACCACGGAGCGTTCAAGCATGGAAAGGACGATCGCCTGTTCAGACTTGGGGAAAAGCCCCTTCACCATGCCGCCGAATTTCTGGTGCGCGAACTGACGAAGATCCAGATCGTCCGGAGGCGTAATGACTGGAGGGCGCTGCGTTCTTGCCAGCACTTCTGCAATCAGCGCGTCGCGCAGGGTCTCGCTTCCGTTTTGCGTTCGGTCGAAAAAACCGCTACCCGGCCAAGCTTCGAACTGCGGATCGTGGCACCCGTTCTTCAGGTATGTTTCAACTTCCTCATGCATGCCCGAGTGTGCTAAAGGATGCGTTTGGGTGCTATTGCAACGGAACATATCGATCATCTTACTACCTGGATAGACGACACCTTTGCTTCCATGTAGTATTCGCACCGTCATTGGGGAGTAGCCGCCCTTCCGCGCAAGGGGTTTACGTCAACACACTTGGCCTTCTGGCCATGGCGTAAGCAGTTTCCGAACCTGGCAAGACCTTTGACCACGTTGCCTTCCGAATGGCTGGAGGGGTGATGTGGTCATCTGTCTTGATCCGGCCAAGGAACTGTTATGGAAGCCTTCCTCATCTCTACCGGCATCGTTGCTCTGGCCGAAATTGGCGACAAGACGCAACTCCTCGCCTTCATCCTTGCCGCAAAGTTCAAGCGTCCACTCCCGATTATCCTCGGCATCTTGGTCGCAACGCTTGCAAACCACGCGTTTGCCGGTGCGATTGGCGCTTGGATTACCACCGTTGTCGGACCCGAAACCCTGCGCTGGGTGCTCGGCATTTCCTTCATCGCCATGGCAATCTGGACATTGATTCCGGACAAGTTCGATGAGACCGATGCAAAACTCACTCGATCCGGTGTTTTCGTTACTACGCTGGTTGCCTTTTTTCTTGCCGAAATGGGTGACAAGACTCAAGTCGCCACCGTCGCATTGGCCGCTCAGTATCACGCATTTTTTTCCGTCGTTGCCGGAACGACCTTCGGCATGATGATTGCAAATGTACCCGCCGTACTGATTGGCGATCGGCTTGCTCACAAGCTCCCGATTCGGCTGGTACACGGAATCGCCGCCGCAATCTTTGCAGTGCTGGGCATTGCAACCCTGCTTGGTGCCGGCGAGAGCCTCGGACTCTGACCCCGTCTTCCCAGGATTGAACGCGACCTGCTCACTCCCTTGGTTTCATGACGGGTGAAGACTCATCGGTGGATCAGCGAAAACACGAAGCAAACTGCATCGCGCGTAGAAAAGAAAAAAGGATGGAAAGCATGACATTATTTCTAGCTCTCGACGGTTATCGAGCCTGCCTTGATGAAGGCACGGAGAGATGACCATAAAACATTACTGACCATTTATGGAGACCACCATGACCATTGATGAACAACGATCGATCCTCGCCATTGCACTGCACGCAGCATTCGCCGACGGGATCAAGGATGACCGGGAGCGCGAGGAAGTCCGGCGGATTGCTGAATCCCTCACCGATGCACCGGGCGCGGTCGATATGGCACGCCTTTACCAGGACGTTCTATTGAAGCAGCTTCCGCTTGAAACCGCGACATCGTCATTGATCGAAGCCGGGCAGCGTCACTATGCTTACGAGATGGCAGTATGTGTCTGCGATGCGGATGGACGCATGACCGCTACCGAGCGCAAATTCCTCGATAACCTCAAGTCCCTGTTGAAACTCGACGTCGCACAGACGGATTTGATCGAAGGCGAAATTGATACTTTCGTGGAGGCGGCTGAAACCTCGGCCCCCAAGATGCGCGCCCCCCTTGAGCAATCCTATTCAGCGTCCAACGCCGCGAACGCCAGACCCGTGACATCCGAAGCAGAGCTCGATAAATCCATTCTCAATTACGCGCTGCTGAATGGTGCACTCGAACTGCTGCCGCAATCGTGGGCCTCCATGGCCATCATTCCGCTTCAGATCAAGATGGTGTATGGCATCGGCCAGTCGCACGGAATCGATCTTGACCAGGGGCACATCAAGGAGTTCATCGCCGCCGCCGGGGTGGGACTGACGTCACAATATCTGGAGCAGTTTGGGCGCAAGTTGCTCGGCGGCTTACTGGGCAAGGCAGCCGGCAAGACGTTCGGCAAGATCGGCAGTGCTGCCACGGGCATGGCATTTTCCTTCGCCACGACCTACGCGCTCGGTCAGGTGGCCAAACGCTACTATGCCGGTGGGCGAACCATGAACACAGCCATGTTGCAGGATGCATTCCAGAGCCTGCTGGGTCCGGCCAAACAATTGCAAACACAGTATCTGCCGCAGATCGAGCAAAAAGCGCGCAATCTCGACATGAACCAAGTGATGAACTTGGTTCGCGGAAACTGAGGTCAGATACCGCCGTCCTGTCAGCACCGACTATTCCGCCGTGGTTTCCCCGTCGGAGTTCAAGGCAGTGCGCGCCGCCTCAACCACGGTGCGTATCGCCGGATGACTGATGCGTCGCTCGGTGGTGATCATCCAGAAAGTTTCGCGAATACTGTCGACTTCCCCAACCAGAGCCACCTCATGACGGGCGCAGATTTCGTCGGCCAACAATGCCGGTGCGGGAAAATATCCGGCACCGGCCTGGCCGAATGCTTTCATCAGGGCGCCGTCGTCGAACTCGCCCATGATGCGGGGCGTCAGGCGTGCTTCATTGAGCCAGCGATCGATCTGGCCGCGTACCGCAGCGCCCTGACCGGGCAGCAGTAGTGGCGCATCGTCGAGGCAGCCGGGGAAATCATGGCGAGTATCCCCGAGTGATGACGCGACAAAGAAGGCCACGGCACTTTCGCCCAGTTTGTGGTTGTGGCCGCGTACCGCCAGACCGGGCGGCATGGGACGGTCCGACACCACCATGTCGAGCCGGTGCAGTGCCAGTTCCGCCAGCAGCATGTCGATGTGCCCCTCCCGACAGAGTAATCGCACCGGTTCCGGCAGGTTGCCGACGGGCGCCAGCAGGCGATAGGCGAAGGATTTGGGCACCACATCGGTAATGCCGACACGCAGGATCGGCAGGGGCTGGCGTTGTCGTGCCGCCAGCGCCGTCTTCATTTCATCGCTAAGTTGCAGGATCTCGTCGGTGTAGGACAAGGCCATCCGTCCCGCATCGGTCAGTTCGATTCCGCGCCCGGCGGGCCGAAACAGCGACGTGCCGAGATCCTCCTCAAGCAGTTTGACCTGGCCGCTGATGGTCTGTGGCGTGAGATCGAGACGCTCGGCCGCGCGCGCCACGCCCCCCATGCGGGCAACCGTCCAGAAATAGCGCAGATGTTTGAGGTTCATGGTTTGCAATTGTTCGTTAAATGACGAACAGTATATAAACATGATTCGTCTTTATTGTTTGTATTTAAAAGCCTATCTTTCTCTCATGGTTACTTTTTCGGGAGGAAGACAAATGCAATTTGACATACGTGCACACGGCTTTGATCTGACGGAGGGCTTGCGCGAGCATGCCGAGCGACGTCTCAAGTTTGCCCTGGACTGGGCACGTCACGACGTGAGTAAAGTCAGCGTGAGTCTGTCCGACATCAACGGACCCCGCGGCGGCAACGACAAGCGCTGCCAGGTGAGAATTTCCTTGCCCCGCGTCCGGACGGTGGTCATCGAGGATACCGATGCGGACCTCTATGTTGCCATCGATCGCGCGATCGACCGGACCGAGCGCACCGTTGCGCGTCGCTTGGAGCGCTTGCGGGAGTATCCCCACACGCACCTTAATGCTGCCTCCTCCTGTGAAGCAAATGCCGAACGGGATGCGGTCATGGCCTTAGGCACCGACTGAGGGACTCCCCATGAGCAGACTGACGTTGCTCTCGTATGCCGCCACGCTCGCCCCCGGCATTTTGCAAGTGCGCCGTTCCACCTGGATAGCCGTTGGCGTCGGCTTCATAGGTCTCCTCGGACTCACCGCATGGGCCGCCGTGGCGCTGATCGGCGGCTTGTGGGGGCAGGCAAAATCCATGGCGGGTGCGGCGCCCGAAACAGCCCGCGTCGTGATCGAGCAGGCAGAGCGCGTGATTCCCGGCGCCAATGAGGCGCTCGATGCTCTGCGCGCCGCGACGAAACCTGTACCGCCGCCGCAGGATGTTTCCGGTACCGATCCGGCCACCGTGACGCGCTATCCCGGTCTCGTGCGTACGCACTGGCAGCGCGAGGGACAAGAAATCACGGTGCGTTACGAAGGAAAAGTCGATTACGCCGCCGTGCGCGATGCCTACGTTACCGGTTTTGCGAAGCAAGCCTATTCACAAAACTTGCTGTCTGCATCGGCAGACGAAGAGCGGCACGAATTCATCAAGGGCAACGACCGCATTCAATTTGCGATTACCCGTGGCAACAAGGGCACCGTCAAGGTCAGCATCGTGACGCCAGTGCCCAAGGCGGATCAATGACCGCCTTCATACAGATATTTCAAAGGAGAATTACCATGAAACGTATTGCAATTGCATTGTTTGCCGTCGTAATGGGTGTCGGCGCGATGGTTCCGGATGCCGAGGCCAAGCGGCTAGGTGGAGGCAAGTCCTCCGGAGTCAGTCGTGACGCATCGGTAATGAAACGCGAAGCCGTGCCGGCCAAACCCGCCGATGCGCCCGCGCAAGCGGCGGCCCCAGCCGCAGTTCCTGCCGCCGCTGCCCCGGCATCCGGGATGAGCCGCTGGATTGGCCCGCTGGCTGGACTGGCGGCCGGTATCGGCCTGGCAGCCCTGTTCTCGCATTTGGGCATGGGTGAAGGCATGGCCAACATGATGATGTTGTTGCTGATTGGCCTGGCCGTCGTCATGGCCGTGCGCTGGTTCTTGAGGAAGCGCCAGCCCGCTGGCACGCAGCCGGCCATGCAGTATGCCGGCATGCCCGCTGGCATGGAGACTGTACGCGCCAGCGAACCGTCCATTCCGGTATCCATTGGTGGCACGTCCGCTGGCGCGGCAAACGTTCCCGCCGACTTCGATGTTGATGGCTTCCTGCGTCAGGCCAGACTCAACTTCATCCGTTTGCAGGCCGCCAACGACCGGGGCGACATGGACGATATCCGCGAGTTTTGTACTCCCGAGATGGCGGCTGAGATCCAGATGCAGTTTCAGGAGCGCAATCAACTTGCGCAGGAAACGAATGTCATGCAACTGAACGCCGAGTTGCTCGATGTTATGACCCAAGCCAATCAGGCGATGGCGAGTGTGCGTTTCTCCGGCCAGCTGCGTGAAGAGGTGAATGCCCCGCCAGAACCATTCAACGAAGTCTGGCATCTGACCAAGCCGCTCGACGGCAGCCGCGGTTGGGCCATCGCCGGCATTCAGCAAAGCTGATGTTCACGCTGTTGGCCTATCGATAAGCGAGAAGGATCATGCGGAAAAATAGACGACTTGAACTCGTCCGCGTCGTCACCCCGGGATTTCTTGTGAATTCGGCACAGCATGCCTGTCGCTATGAAACCGACGATGGGCGAATGTTGGCACCGGGCCATTACCTTGCACTGGGGCCTGGAGGCACGATCCATTACGGTCGCGGTGTGAGGTACTTCGGTCCATTCGAGACCATGACCGCGACACGTTTCCTGCAAACCAGTGCCGCAGCGATGGGCATCGTCGAAGGCGCGGTTCTGGTTCCGTCACGTCGGAACTCGGCGGTTGGCATCGGTCGGGCTGATCGGGCGTGCAACGCCGCGGCCCCGTAAAGGGATCGATCATGGCTGCACCACCGCTCACTGACAAACTGCTGCCCTGGCACGCCCTTTCCACAACAGAGGTTACCCGCACCCTGAACATTGAGTTGGCCATGGGCCTGGATGAGGCCGAGGCAGGAAGCAGACTCCTCGTTTACGGCCCGAACCAGCTTGCCAGCAAGCCGCCGCGTCCGGCCTGGCAGAAGTTCCTCGACCAGTTCAAGAACTTTCTGGTGATCGTCCTTCTCGGCGCCGCCGTGCTGGCCGGAGTGGTGGGCGACCTCAAGGACGCCGCGGTCATTGCCATCGTGGTACTGCTCAATGCGACGCTCGGGTTCGTCCAGGAGCATCGCGCCGAGGCAGCGCTGGCGGCGCTCAAGAACATGCTGGCGCCCATTGCCCGCGTTCGCCGTGCCGGCCATGCAACCCTGATTCCGGCGCTTGAGCTGGTACCGGGTGACATCCTGCTGCTCGAAGCCGGCGACCGCATTCCCGCCGATGCGCGCGTACTCCACGCGCATTCCGCCGAGATCGCGGAAGCGGCGCTCACCGGCGAATCGCACGCCGTGGCCAAGAGCTCGAACCTCGTCGAGGAAAAGTCGGCGCTGGCGGAACGGCGTTCGATGGTCTTCATGAACACCGTGGTTACGCACGGCCGTATCGAGGCCATCGTCACCGCCACCGGCATGCAATCCGAAATGGGCAAGATCGCCGGTCTGCTGGCCAATGCTGCGGAATCGGCCACACCCTTGCAGGCGCAACTCGACAAACTGGGCAAGCACCTTGCCGTTATTGCCGGCGTTGTGGTGGCGCTGATCTTCGTGATGGGCGTGATGCGTGGCGACGATCTGGTACAAACTGCGATGACCGCCATTGCCCTGGCGGTTGCGGCGATTCCCGAAGGCTTGCCGGCGGTGGTGACCGTCACGCTGGCGCTTGGCATGCACCGTATGGCCCGCCGCCACGCCATCGTCAAGAAACTGGCGGCGGTGGAAACCCTGGGCTGCACGACGGTGATCTGCTCTGACAAGACCGGCACGCTGACCCTGAATCAGATGACCGCGCGCGGCGTCTATTGCCTGGGGCACCGTTTCGTTGTCAGCGGCGAAGGTTATGGTGGCGAAGGCGGTATCGAGCCGGAGGATAAGCAAGCAATACCGGAATGGGCGGCACTGCTCTCACCGGCCGCCTTGTGCTCCGACTCCCGCATCCAGGACGGTGAACTGATCGGCGACCCCACCGAAGGCGCGCTGCTGGCGCTGGTGCAGAAGTCTGGCGTCGACGCGGAACGCCTCCTGGAACAGTATCCGCGTATCGCCGAAATCCCTTTCGATTCGGCACACAAGTTCATGGCGACCTTCCATCACGATGGAACGGTCGTGCGCATGTGGGTTAAGGGGGCCCCCGACGTGCTGCTGGCCCGCGCCAGTCGCCACCTGACGCCGTCCGGCGAGCAGCCCATCGACGATGCCGCACGGGCCAAGTTCGCGGCGCACAACGCCGCCTATGCGGAGGCCGCAATGCGCGTCCTGGCGCTCGCCGGCCGGACCATTCCCGCCGCCGAATTCGACCCGGCCGGCGATCTGATGCGCTGGGCCGACGAGCTGACGCTGATGGCGCTGGTCGGCATCATCGACCCGCCGCGCCCGGAAGCGAAGGAAGCCATTCGCGTCTGCCGGCAAGCCGGCGTCGCGGTAAAGATGATTACCGGCGACCATCGCGCCACGGCGGCGGCCATCGCCCACGACCTGGGGCTGGTCGGCGAAGTGCGCGAAGGCCGCGAGATCGAAGAACTCGACGGCGCGGCGCTGAGCGAGATGGTCGAGCGCACTGCCGTGTTCGCCCGCGTCTCTCCGGCGCACAAGCTCGCCATTGTCGCGGCGCTGCAGGCGCGCGGCCATGTCGTCGCCATGACCGGCGACGGGGTCAATGACGCGCCGGCGCTGAAGACCGCCGACATCGGCGTGGCCATGGGCATCACCGGCACCGAGGTCACCAAGGAGGCGGCGACGCTGGTGCTCACCGACGACAACTTCGCCAGCATCGTCCATGCCGTCGAAGAGGGGCGCACCATCTACGACAACATCGTCAAGTTCGTGCGCTTCCAGCTGTCCACCAATATCGGCGCCATCCTCACCGTGCTCGGCGCCCCGCTGTTCGGCATGCCGACGCCGTTCACGGCGATCCAGATTCTCTGGGTCAACATCATCATGGACGGCCCGCCGGCCATGACGCTGGGGATCGAACCGGCGCGCCCCGGGATCATGAATGCGTCACCGCGGGCACCCGACGCCCACATCCTGTCGCTCGGCCGTCTCTGGCGCCTCGCGCTCTACGGCCTGACCATGGCGGTCGGCACGCTGGCCGCCTATGCCTGGGGCGAACGGGCGGGAAGCGGTGGCGGCAGCAGCCATGCCTACGCGGTGACCATGGCCTTCACCACCTTCGTGCTGTTCCAGTTCTTCAACATCTTCAATGCCCGCGCCGAGTTCGGCTCGGCCTTCAACCGCCAGTTCTTCAGCAACGGCAAATTATGGCTGGCGCTGGCCGGCGTGGTCGGCCTGCAAGTGCTGGTGGTCCACTGGGGACCGGCTCAGGCGGTGTTCGATACCGTTGATCTGAGCCTGAACGACTGGCTGCTGGCGGCGGCGATTGCTGGGTCGGTACTGGTGCTGGAGGAGGCGCGGAAACTCTTGCTGAGATGCGATTTGTTCGTTAAGGGAGGCCGAGATGCGTAAAGTTTTGCTACCTGTAGACGGATCTGATTCAGCCTTCCAGGCAACTCTGTACGTGATCGACTTCGTTCAAAAGCACGGTCCCCTCGAAGTTCATGTGGTCAACGTCCAGCCCAAGCCGCTGGAGTGGCAAACCCGCGGTACGGATAAGGAGGTAATAAACGACCATCAGGCGATTGAGGCGCACATGGTCATGAAGCCAATTCTGCACGCCTTGAACGAGGAAGAAATCGCCCACCAGACCCACATCAAACTCGGTGACCCGGCCGAAGTCCTGGCGGCGCTGGCCGATGAACTCGGTTGCGATCACATCGTCATGGGGACACGCGGTCTAGGCGCAATTTCAGGCATCGTGCTCGGATCGGTGACGCGCAAGTTATTGCACCTGACGCGCATTCCGGTAATTTGCATCAAGCATCCCGCATAGTCGGAATAGCCGACATGTTCTCGATCTACGGCATCTCGGGACAGGTCTTCAGCGGCACACTGGAGGAAATGAATCGTGTGAACGCACTCGCCAGAGCCAAGGCGGCACGCGCCATCGCCCAGGATGGTGACGAATTGGGCATCGAGGCAACGGCGGGCGCGACCACTCACCTTCGGAATGAGGCCGTCAATGCCTATCGATCCATGCTGCCTCGGGATCTCGAACGTGGGCCGCTGTATCACGCCAGTCAGATCATGCAGACCATGGTAATTCGCCTGAATGCGGGCGATTCGGTCGCGTATGCCTGGCGCACCCTACGCGACCACGCCATCCATCAAGCCCCGGTGATGGATGACGATACGCGACTGGTCGGCATCGCCAGCGAACGAGATCTTCTGACCGCACTCAATATCGAAGACGGACGTATCGTCGAATCGCTCGACCGGGTCGTGCGCGACGTGATGAGCACCCCCGTGGTGGCCGCCGTTCCCGTCACGGACATTCGTCGTATCGCCGCGGTCATGATCGATAATGATGTTGATGGCGTACCCATTACCAATGAAACAGGCCGACTGCTGGGCTTTGTGTCGCGTGGCGACATTTTGCGCACGGTGATCACCGATCCACCGCTCAGCCTGTGGCGATGATTCCAATTCGTAGTACTCACAAAGGAGTGCACCACCATGACTGACAAGAAACTCACTACCGCCTTCGGTTGCCCTGTCGCTGACAACCAGAACAGCATGACCGCCGGCCCACGCGGCCCGGCGCTGCTGCAGGATATCTGGCTGCTGGAAAAGCTCGCCCACTTCGACCGCGAGGTGATTCCGGAGCGCCGCATGCACGCCAAGGGCAGCGGCGCCTACGGCACATTCGCCGTCACCCACGACATCACGAAGTACACCCGCGCCAAGATCTTCTCGCAAATCGGCAAGAAGACCGATCTTTTTGCCCGCTTCACCACCGTCGCCGGCGAGCGCGGCGCCGCCGATGCCGAGCGCGACATCCGCGGCTTCGCGGTCAAGTTCTACACCGAGGAAGGTAACTGGGACATGGTCGGCAACAACACGCCGGTCTTCTTCCTGCGCGACCCGCTCAAATTTCCAGACCTCAATCATGCCGTCAAGCGCGATCCGCGCACCAACATGCGCTCGGCGCAGAACAACTGGGACTTCTGGACCTCGCTGCCCGAAGCGCTGCACCAGATCACCATCGTCATGTCCGACCGCGGCCTGCCGGCCAGCTACCGCACGATGCACGGCTTCGGCTCGCATACCTTCAGCTTCATCAACGCCAACAACGAGCGCTTCTGGGTCAAGTTCCACTTCAAGTGCCAGCAGCCGATCAGGAATCTGACCGACGCCGAGGCGGAAGCGATCATCGGCAAGGATCGCGAATCGCATCAGAAGGATCTTTACGAAGCCATCGAGAACCGCGACTTTCCGAAATGGACGCTCAAGGTGCAGATCATGCCGGAGCACGACGCCTCGAAAGTGGCCTACAACCCCTTCGATCTGACCAAGGTCTGGCCGCACAAGGACTACCCGCTGATCGAGGTCGGCGTCATGGAGTTGAACCGCAACCCGGAAAACTTCTTCGCCGAGGTCGAACAGTCGGCATTCAATCCGGCCAGCGTCGTGCCGGGCATCGGCTTTTCGCCGGACAAGATGTTGCAGGCGCGGCTGTTCAGCTACGGTGACGCGCAGCGCTACCGGCTCGGCGTCAATCACTACCAGATTCCGGTCAATGCGCCGCGCTGCCCCGTCCATCACTACCATCGCGACGGGCAAATGCGCGTCGACGGCAACTTCGGCAGCACCAAGAGTTACGAGCCGAACAGCCTGGGCGAATGGAAGGAACAACCAGACTTTCGCGAACCGCCGCTGTCGATCGAAGGTGCCGCCGACCACTGGAACCACCGCGAGGACGGCGACTACTACTCGCAGCCCGGCGCGCTGTTCCGCCTGATGGCGCCGGCACAGCAACAAGCGCTGTTTGCCAATACCGCAGCCTCCATCGGCGGCGCCTCGCGCGAAGTGCAGATGCGTCACATCCGCCATTGTCTGAAGGCCGACCCGGCCTATGGAAAGGGCATCGCCGATGCTCTGGGGATTGCATTGAGCGACGTCGCCGCGTAAGCATTAACCGGCTGGGACGGCATCTGTCATCGGTGCGGTCCTGTCGGCGTCGACTTTTAAAACGACGCTTTCGCTGTCTATCAAAGTACAGCGCTATGCGGTGGTCGGTTTGTTTTGCAAGAACTGGATCAAGGCTTGGAATCGAGATTGGGCATTACCGGTCGGATCGACGATGCTGTGGCTGAAGTATTTCTCGATGTTGGCTGCAGTGATTTCCGTGTTGAGTGGGTCGTAGGTCGTGCCGTTGGCGCCGCCCGCCATGCTTCCACCCATTCGAATCAGTGCAATCTGGGCGATGCCTTCTGCGGCCACAGCGTTGCCGCTGGCCACAGCCTTGTCATACAGCGCCTTTTCCGCCGGACTGAGATTCGCAAAGGTGCTGACTAACCCTGTCGCCTTTTGCAGGTAATCGAGCTCATCGGCGGTGAGCTTCTCGGGAGGCTTGCCTTGTGCGGTGATTTCAGCAAGCCTTTTGTCGTTGGCGAACAGAAATTCCTGGTCTTCCTGACTTCTGTTCACCGAACCTCTGGCTCTGATCTCGGCGAGCCGAGCATCAACCGAATCGGATGAAGAGGTTGCACCGATACTCGATGCCGCAAGCGCCGCCCGCGCCGCACTGGAGATGGATACGGTCTCGGCGGGTACTGTCGTTTGAGTGATGGCGGCCGTTCTGGAATTATCCGTTGACGTGTAAAAACTACCGCCAGCGGCAATTCTTGCCGCATAACTCGATGCTGCCACCGAAGAAACGTTCATTTGCTTATTCCCTTACCGAAATTTCAGACCAACGAAATAACAGCAATAGCTGTGCCCATCAATTCATTGCGGTTTTCGATTGCCTTGCTCCATCTGCCGCAGTGTTCGAGAAAGCGCCTCGCGGCTTAGCCCAGGATTCTTGGTGGGATCATCGCCGGTCGTCACCGAAACCACTGTATATAGTCAATAGATGCTGATCACCCACTACCTATAGTAGGCTGGCGTATTGACTTTCCTGTCGCCACCGATTATCTTGCGCGGGTGTTGGTTCCCCATCCGGGGATGAAAAGGGAATCCGGTGACGGGCCGAAATGATCTTCGACCTGAAATCCGGGGCTGCCCCCGCAACTGTCATCGGCGAGTCTTGCGCCACCCCAAGCCACTGGAGCGATCCGGGAAGGCCGGCGCGAGGCGATGAACCGAGAGCCAGGAGACCTGCCAGCGCACATTTGTTCAACGGAGCGGGGTGTCTCCGGAGGCGAAGCGAGCAATGACACCCGACTTGCCGTCCGGGTTCCATGGCGCATCGACCGAAATGCCCCGCAACACAGCCACGGGGAGAGGTCGCATGATACAAACGCTGTCAGTCGTTACAAGCCATCGGATGCCGCCCGCGAGCGGCAGCGTGCAGGCGTCGAAGATGTGTTCCATAGATAACCCGGATTGCGAGGCCTGCCAATGAATATGGTCATGCCACAGTCCGTATCCCGCGCTGTCACGCCTGCGCTGCCCGTTCGCATCGTCAAGCGCGACGGCGGTGATGCACCATTCGACGCTGAGCGCATTGCCTCGGCCCTGACGCGCGCCGGCACCGCCAGCGGCGAATACGACACCGACGAAGCGCAGCTCCTGACCGCGCGCGTGCTCAAGGTCTTACGCCACCGCCACGGTGGCACGGCACCGACCGTCGAGCAAGTGCAGGACATCGTCGAGCAGACGCTGGTGGATGCCAACCACCTCGCCACCTTCCGCGCCTATGTTGCCTACCGCGACCAGCACCGCCGGCTGCGCGAGGACCGCCGCACGTTGGTGGATGTCGCCGCCGCCGTCGACGAATACGTCGGCCGCGCCGACTGGCGCGTGCAGGCCAACGCCAACCAGGGCTATTCCCTCGGTGGGCTGATCCTCAATGTTTCGGGCAAGGTGGTCGCCAACTACTGGCTTTCCCATGTCTATCCACCCGAGATCGGCCAGGCCCATCGCGACGCCGACGTTCACATCCATGATCTCGACATGCTCTCCGGCTACTGCGCGGGCTGGTCGCTGCGCCAGCTGCTGTACGAGGGATTCAACGGCGTACCCGGCAAGCCCGAGGCCGATCCGCCGAAGCACTTCTCCAGCGCGCTCGGTCAGATGGTGAACTTCCTCGGCACGCTGCAGAACGAGTGGGCCGGCGCGCAGGCTTTCAGTTCCTTCGACACCTACCTCGCGCCCTTCGTGCGCAAGGACAGCCTTGGTTACGACGAGGTACGGCAGGGCATGCAGGAGTTCGTCTACAACCTCAACGTGCCCTCGCGCTGGGGCACGCAAACGCCATTCACCAACTTGACCTTCGACTGGGTCTGCCCCGATGACCTGCGTGCACAGGTGCCAGTCATCGGTGGCGTCGAGATGCCCTTCGCCTACGGCGAGCTACAGGCCGAGATGGACCTCATCAACCGCGCCTACATCGAGGTGATGAGCGCCGGTGACCGACGTGGCCGCGTATTCACCTTCCCGATCCCGACCTACAACATGACCGAGGATTTTCCCTGGGAATCGGAGAACGCCGACCGCCTGTTCGCCATGACTGCCAAGTACGGCCTGCCGTACTTCCAGAACTTCATCAACTCGGACATGAAACCGAATCAGGTGCGTTCGATGTGCTGCCGCCTGCAGCTCGATCTGCGTGAGCTATTGAAGCGCGGTAACGGTTTGTTCGGTTCGGCCGAACAGACCGGTTCGATCGGCGTGGTGACGATCAACTGTGCGCGCCTCGGTTATCTCCATGCCGGCGATGAGGCGGCGCTGTTGGCACGGCTCGACCGCCTCGCCGACATGGCAAAGGACAGCCTGGAGCTCAAGCGCAAGGTGGTGCAGCGGCTGATGGACGACGGCCTTTTTCCCTACACCAAGCGCTACCTCGGCACGCTGCGCAACCACTTCTCGACCATCGGAGTGAACGGCATCAACGAAATGGTGCGCAACTTCACTCGCGGCGCGGACGACATCGCGACGCCTGCCGGCCACATCCTTGCGCTACGCCTGCTCGACCGTCTGCGCGAGCGCATGCGCGGCTATCAGGAACAGACCGGCAATCTCTACAACCTGGAGGCGACGCCGGCGGAGGGCACCACCTACCGCTTTGCCAAGGAAGACCGGAAGCGCTGGCCCGGCATCCTGCAGGCCGGCACGACGGACAAGCCCTACTACACCAACTCCTCGCAACTGCCGACCGGTTTTACCGACGATCCCTTCGAGGCGCTGATGCGGCAGGATGAATTGCAGACACGCTACACCGGGGGCACCGTGCTGCATCTCTACATGCGCGAGCGAATCTCGACGCCGGTGGCCTGCCGTCAACTGGTGCGCACGGCACTGACGCGCTTCCGCCTACCTTACATCACGCTCACGCCGACCTTCTCGATCTGCCCCAAGCACGGCTATCTCGCCGGCGAGCAAGAGTTCTGCCCGAAGTGCGACACAGAAATCCTCGCCCGGCGCGCGGCAGCCCATTGAGTTTTTTCGACCACGAAAGGAAACCTCATGTCCGAAAGCAATCACCAAACGCATCTTCAGGACCACGAACGCCAGCGTTGCGAGGTCTGGACGCGCGTCATGGGCTACCACCGCCCGGTGTCCGAATTCAACCCCGGCAAGCAGAGCGAACACCGCGAGCGCCGGCATTTCATCGAGCCCTGCGGCGAACGAATCTCGCATGCATGAGGCGCGACTGGCGGTCGGCGGCCTCGTGCCGTTCACCACCATCGACTTTCCCGGCCGGCTCGCCGCCGTAGTGTTCTGCCAGGGCTGCCCCTGGCGCTGCACCTACTGCCACAACCCGCATCTGCTGTCGCGTGGCGCGGGCGCGCAGGAGTGGCCGAACGTGCTCGGCTGGCTGGAGAGCCGGCGCGGCCTGCTCGACGGCGTCGTCTTCAGCGGCGGCGAACCGCTGCTGCAACGCCACCTACCGGCCGCCCTCGCCGAGGTGCGCGCGCTTGGCTTCGCCACGGCGCTTCACACTGCGGGCGCCTACCCCGAACGACTCGCCGCAGCACTGCCGTTGCTCGACTGGGTCGGTTTCGACGTGAAAGCACCGTTTGGCGAGTATGCGCCCATCGTCGGCTGCGACAGCGGCGCTGCCGCGCGTGCCGCGCTCAAACAACTGCTTGCCTCGGGCGTGGCCCACGAGATTCGCTGTACGGTGCCGCCGCAACTCGATGGCCCCACGCTGGATCGCCTGCGCGCCGACCTCGCCACCCTCGGCGTCGCGCACCTCGCGGTGCAGACCTGCCGCCACTGAAACCGCCCGTCCAAGAACCCTGGTACGGCTAGGCCGCAGACATTGTCGAACAGCGGCTTGGCATGAGTTCCTTGCAGCGTCATGGCGCCCACGAAGTCTCCCAATCTATGCCGGACAGCATGAAAGCGGCCGGTAGCGGCATGCGTCGCAACGCCAGTCGCTTCGCCGTCGCGGCAAAGGATGCCGCCGTCACGGGCGACCTCAAGCCGGCGCTCGAAGCGCTGGTCAACGTTACCGCCCAATGCGTCACCTGCGACGCCTGCTACCGTCTGAAGTAAAAGCGACCTCGCTGGGCGGTTACCGGCTGATTTGAAGTGCCTACGGCAAGAGCTTCGCCTGACGCCGAAGTCCGATTCCCCCCAGCGCCAACGTGCTAAATACCGCGCCGGCGATGAAGGTGAATTGTGGCCCCAGGCGGTCCCACAGCAGTCCCGCCAGCGCACTGGCAAACAGCATCGCGACGCCACTGGCGCGATTGAAGAATCCGTAGGCAGTCCCGCGCAAATCGGTCGGCGCAGTATCGGCAATCATCGCCGTCAGCAAACCTTGCATCATCGTCATGTGCAGGCCCCAGAGCACTACGCCCGCCCAAGCGATGCTCCAGTGACCGTCAAACGCCAACGCGATATCGGCCAGGATCAGCAGCACCAGCCCCCAGGCCAGCAATTTCTGACGACTCATGGCGTCGGCCAGCTTCCCGAAGGGATATGCCGCCGCCGCATAGACCACGTTCATCACGATCAACACCAGCGGCACGAACGCCAGCGGCAGCCTCCCCGCATGGACGCGCAGTACAAGGAAGGCTTCAGAGAACCGTGCCAGGGTGAAAATCGCGCCGATCCCGACCACTCACCAGTACGCGGGTGGCAGTCGGCGCAGGTTTTTCCGGTTGATCGGATTGACGCGCTTGCCGTCCTGATGACGTTCCGGCTCTTGCACCCCGAAGAACAGCAGTGCCACGGTTGGCTATAACGTCCGCCCGGATTGGATGGATTGGATGGTTGACACTCGAGATTGCTTGAATTAAACTCCGTATCATCAAACAGAGTTATGACGTTTTACCAACCATCCATGCCCACGCACGCTTTCACCATTCGCAAACTCGCCGACGCCGCCGGTGTCGGGGTGGAGGCCGTGCGTTATTACCAGGGACGCGGCTTGCTGCCCGAGCCGCCACGCGTGGCGGGCGGCTTCCGGGAATATTCGGCGGACGATGTGCAGCGCCTGCGCTTCATCAAGCGTTCGCAGGATCTCGGGTTTTCCCTCGACGATGTGTCTGAACTCCTGTCCTTGAGTGCCGAGCGCGATCAGGTGCGAGTGCGCGAACTGACCCGACGGCGCGCTGCCGAGATTCGCGAGCGCATTAGCCGCCTGGCGGCGATGGCGTTCGCCCTGGAAAACCTTGCCGACCGTTGCGCCTGCGCGCCGAAGTCGCAGTCCTGTCCGATCATCGCTGCACTCGCGGCTGACTCGGTTCAGGAAGTGCCGGCGAGCGAAGTGCAAAAGCCTCGTCAGACGGCCAACGGTGCCCAGCGGCATCGCCAGCGCGACGCGGTGGAGTGCTGAACATGACCCGGCGCGTCAAACAACGGGTCTGCCGTCTGCTGATTGGCATCCTGTTGTTCGCGCAAATGGCGATCGCCGCCTATGCCTGCCCTCAGCTATCACCGGCCGGATTCAGTCAAGCGCCGGCATCGGCGATGGCCGCGGATGGCAATCCCGCCGCTTCGGACGCCACGGCGGCCGGGGCCGACGACAAGTCCACCATGGACATGGCCGCTTGTTGCGACGGGATGGACCGGCCGGACCCGAATAACCCCAATCTCTGCGCCGAACATAGCCACTTCGGCCAGCAGAGCGATCAGACGCAGACACCGACGGTGCCTGCGGCATTGCTCGCCAGCCTCTACGTCGTTTCAACGGTGTCTGCGCTGACCTTGCCGACTTGGCCCGCCACGGCGTCGGCCGACCTTCTCGCTGCGGCCTCCCCGCCGCACGCCATCCTGCACTGCTGCTTCCGCATTTAAGCCTCCAGACGACGCTGCGCTGACGACCTGAGCGGTCGATCCAGCGCATCGGTTCTGCTCGTCCCTGCTTGCGGCCTCTAGGCTCGCTCGCATCGGGACTTCGCCCGAGCTGATTCGTTTCCATGTCCGGAGGTTCCATGTTTACCCACTCATTCCGCCCTGCCAATCGGCATAGTTTCGTTCTCGCCCTGGCCCTGGCCATCGCCGCCCCCAGTACCCAGGCCGGGAATGCGCTGAATTTCGACCAGGCCCTGCGCCTGGCCCAGGACCGCTCCCGCCAGCTCCCGGCGCAGGACGCCGCTGCTACAGCCGCCCGCGAGATGGCGGTGGCCGCCGGGCAACTGCCCGACCCCACGCTCAAAGTCGGCGTCGACAACCTGCCCATCAACGGCCCGGATCAGTTCAGCCTCTCCCGTGATTTCATGACCCAGCGCTCGATCGGCATGGCGCAGGAATTCACCCGCGACGACAAGCGCCGCGCGCGTGCGGCGCGCTTCGATCGGGAAGCCGAGGCGGCCCAGGCCGGCGGCGCCCTGGCGTTGGCCAACCTGCAGCGCGATGCGGCGATCGCCTGGCTGGATCGCCACTACCAGGAGCGTCTGCGTGAGGTGCTGGCCAGCCAGCGCGACGAGGCCCGGCTGCAAATCGACGCGGCGGAGACCGCCTACCGCGGCGGGAAAGGCTCGCAGGCGGATGTTTTCGCCGCCCGCACGGCCGCGGCGCAAATCGATGATCGCATCGCCCAGGCTGAACGCCAGGTCGCCACCACCAGGATCCAGTTGGCGCGCTGGGTCGGCGATGCCGCCACCCAACCCCTGGGCACTCCCCCGGCCACCGATACCGTCCGCCTGGATGCGGCGGACCTCGAAACGCGACTCGCCCACCACCCGCAGATTGCGGTGATGGTCAAGCAGGAAGAAATGGCCGAGGCCGACGTGCAACTCGCACGCGCCAACAGGAAGGCGGACTGGAGCGCGGAGCTGATGTTCAGCCAGCGCGGCCCGGCCTACTCCAACATGGTCTCAGTCAACGTCTCGATCCCCTTGCAATGGGATCGGAAGAACCGCCAGGACCGCGAGTTGGCGGCCAAGCTCGCGACCGCCGAGCAGATGCGCGCCCAGCGCGACGAGGCATCGCGCGAGCATGTGGCCGAAGCGCTGGCCATGCTGGAGGAGTGGCAAAGCAACCGCGAGCGCCTGAAGCGCTACGACACTTCCCTGATCCCGCTCGCCGCCGATCGTACCCGCGCAGCGATTGCCGCCTACCGGGGCGGCACGGCGATCCTTTCCGCCGTGCTCGATGCGCGCCGCGCCGAGATCGATGTCCGTATTGAGCGCGTTCGCCTGGAAATGGAGACCGCACGCCTGTGGGCGCAACTCAATTACCTGATTCCGGCCGGCCACGACGTGGCGGCGCCGCGTCCCTGAGCCCCTCCCCTGGAGAACCACCGCATGAAATTAAAACCCCTCGTCATCGGCCTCATCGCCGCCGGCGTTCTCGCTGCCGGCGGCTATGGACTGTATGCACTCGGCCTGCAACGCGGCCTGGGCCAAGCGAATGGCGCCGTGGGCGCCCCCGGCACGGCCAGCGCGGCGGCGCCGACGAAGGCCGGCGACATCGATCCGTCCACCGGCAAGAAGGTGTTGTACTGGCACGACCCGATGGTTCCCGTGCAGAAATTCGACAAGCCCGGCAAGTCGCCTTTCATGGACATGCAACTGGTGCCGGTCTATGCGGATGCAGGTGACCAAAATGCGGGCGATCAAAGCCAGGTGGCCGTGAGCCCCCGCGTGCAGCAAAACCTCGGGGTGCGCACCGCCGAGGTCGTCCGCGGCACGCTCTCGCCGCAGGTGGAGGCCGTCGGCAGCATCGCCTTCAACGAGCGCAACCAGGCGCTCGTGCAGGCGCGGGCCACCGGCTACGTCGAGCGCCTCTACGTGCGTGCCACCCTGGACCGCGTGGCCAAGGGCCAGCCGCTGGCCGATCTCTACGTGCCGGACTGGGTCGCGGCCCAGGAGGAATTCCTGTCGCTGCGCCGCATGCAGGGCAGCGGTCTGGCGGTGCTGGTCGATGGCGCCCGTAGCCGTATGCGCCAGGTCGGCATGAATAACGAACAGATCCGTTGGGTAGAAGCCAGCGGCAAGGTGCAGCCGCGCATCACGCTCACGGCGCCAGTCGGCGGGGTCGTCGTCGAACTGATGGCGCGTGAGGGCATGACGGTGATGCCGGGTGCGACCCTGTTCCGCATCAACGGGCTGTCCACCGTCTGGGCCAACGCCGAAATCCCCGAGAGCCAGGCCGGCCTGCTGCGTCCGGGCGCAGCGGTGGAGGCACGCTCGCCGGCGCTGCCCGGCACCGTGTTCAAGGGCAAGGTGCAGGCCATCCTGCCGGAGGTCAGCCCGGCCACGCGCACCATAAAAGCGCGGGTCGAACTGGCCAATCCAGGCGGGCAACTGGCGCCGGGGATGTTCGTCAGCGTCGCCCTGGCCGCCCGGGCTGAAGCGGGGCTGATGGTGCCGACCGAAGCTGTCATCCAGACCGGCAAACGCACGGTGGTCATGCTGGCCGAGGCCGGCGGCAAGTTCCGTCCGGTCGACGTGGATATCGGCATCGAATCGGCCGGCCAGACCGAGATTAAGCGCGGCCTGGAAGTCGGCCAGAAGGTCGTGGTTTCGGGCCAGTTCCTGGTGGATTCCGAGGCCAGCCTCAAGGCCACGGGCACGCGCATGGAGGATACCTCCCCGGGCAAGTCGGACAACTCGTCCGCTGCCGTCGAGCACCGCGGCGAGGCCAGGATCGAAGCCATCGGCAAGGCGACCGTCACGCTTTCCCACGGTCCCATACCATCCCTGCAGTGGGGCGCGATGACGATGGATTTTGGTGTGTCGACAACCGGTCTGCCGCCGGGATTGACGCCCGGGCAGTCGGTGAGCTTCGCCTTCACGATGAACAAGGATGGGATGCCGGTGCTGACCTATATCGAGCCGAAGGGCGCCATGGAGCGCAAGCCATGATCGCCAAACTGATCCGCTGGTCGATCGACAACCGTTTCCTGGTGCTGCTGGCCACGGTAATGGTGGCGGCCTGGGGAGTCTGGTCGGTGGGCAAGACGCCGCTCGATGCGCTGCCCGACCTCTCCGACGTACAGGTCATCATCCGCACGACCTACCCCGGCCAGGCGCCGCAGATCGTCGAGAACCAGATCACCTATCCGCTGACCACCACCATGCTGTCGGTGCCGGGCGCCAAGGCGGTGCGCGGCTTCTCGTTCTTCGGCGACTCCTTCGTCTACGTGCTGTTCGACGATGGCACCGACCTCTACTGGGCCCGTTCCCGCGTGCTGGAGTACCTGAACCAGGTGCAGTCGCGCCTGCCGGCCAGCGCCAAGGCTTCGCTCGGGCCGGACGCTACCGGCGTCGGTTGGGTCTACGAGTACGCCCTGGTCGATCGCTCCGGCCAGCACGATCTGGCCCAACTGCGCGCCTTGCAGGACTGGTTTCTCAAGTACGAACTCAAGGCCGTACCCAACGTCGCCGAGGTGGCCTCGATCGGCGGCATGGTCAAGCAGTACCAGGTCGTGCTCGATCCCGACAAGCTGCGTGCCTACAACCTGCCGCACGGCAAGGTGGTGGACGCGATCCAGAAAGCCAACCAAGAGAACGGCGGCTCGGTGCTGGAACTGGGCGAAGCCGAATACATGGTGCGCGCTTCCGGCTACCTGCAATCGCTTGATGATTTCCGCAAGATTCCGCTACTGACCACTGAAGCCGGCGTCTCGGTACGCCTGGGCGATCTCGCCCGGGTCCAGGTCGGGCCGGAGATGCGCCGCGGCATCGGCGAGCTCGACGGCGAAGGCGAGGTCGCCGGCGGCGTCATCGTCATGCGCAGCGGCAAGAACGCGCTGGAGACGATCGACGCGGTGAAAGCCAGACTCAAGTCCTTGCAGGCCAGCCTGCCCCAGGGCGTCGAGATCGTGCCGGTCTATGACCGCTCCGGCCTGATCGAGCGGGCGGTGGACAACCTCAGCCACAAACTGGTCGAGGAGTTCATCGTCGTCGCCGCGGTCTGCTTCCTCTTCCTGTTCCACCTGCGCTCGGCCTTCGTCGCCATCGTGTCGCTGCCGCTCGGCATCCTCGCCGCCTTCATCGTCATGCGCTACCAGGGCGTCAACGCCAACATCATGTCGCTGGGCGGCATCGCCATCGCCATCGGCGCCATGGTCGATGCGGCGGTGGTGATGATCGAGAACGCCCACAAGCACATCGAGCAGTGGAAGCACGAGCACCCGCAGGAACTGGCCGGCGAAGCGCACTGGCGGGTGGTCGGCGACTCGGCGGCCGAGGTCGGCCCGGCGCTGTTCTTTTCCCTGCTCATCATCACCCTGTCGTTCATCCCGGTGTTCACGCTGGAAGCGCAGGAGGGGCGGCTGTTTTCGCCGCTCGCCTTCACCAAGACCTACGCCATGGCGGCCGCGGCCGGCCTGGCGGTGACGCTGATCCCGGTGCTGATGGGTTACCTGATCCGCGGCCGCATCCCGGATGAGCAGGCCAACCCGCTCAACCGTTTCCTGATCGCCGCCTACCGCCCCTTGCTCGATGCCGTACTGCGCGCCCCCAAGGCCACCCTGGCGGTCGCCGCACTGTTCCTGGTCGTAAGCCTGTGGCCGTTGCAGCACATCGGCGGCGAGTTCATGCCGCCGCTCGACGAGGGCGACCTGCTCTATATGCCGTCCGCCTTGCCGGGCCTGTCGGCGGGCAAGGCCGCGGAACTCCTCCAGCAGACCGACCGGCTGATCAAGACCGTGCCCGAGGTGGCCAGCGTGTTCGGCAAGGCCGGGCGCGCCGAGACGGCGACCGACCCGGCGCCGCTGGAGATGTTCGAGACCACGATCCAGTTCAAGCCGCGCGAGCAGTGGCGGCCCGGCATGACCCCGGACAAGCTGGTCGAGGAACTCGACCGCATCGTCAAGGTGCCGGGTCTCGCCAACATCTGGGTGCCGCCGATCCGCAACCGCATCGACATGCTGGCCACCGGCATCAAAAGCCCGGTCGGCGTCAAGGTGGCCGGCACCAGCCTGGCCGAGATCGACCGCGTGACCGCCGACATCGAGCGGGTGTTGAAGGCTGTCCCGGGCGTCTCCTCGGCACTGGCCGAGCGTCTGACCGGCGGGCGCTACCTCGATGTCAGGATCGACCGCGACGCCGCCGCGCGCTTCGGCATGAACATCGCCGACGTGCAGTCGGTGGTGTCGTCGGCCATCGGCGGCGAGAACATCGGCGAGACGGTCGAGGGCCTGTCGCGCTTCCCGATCAACGTGCGCTACCCGCGCGAAATCCGCGATTCAGTGGAGCGTATTCGCCAACTGCCCATCGTCACCGAGCGCGGCGCGCGTATCCTGCTCTCCGATGTCGCCACGGTTGCCGTGGTCGACGGCCCGCCGATGCTCAAGAGCGAAAATGCGCGCCTGTCGGGCTGGGTATATGTGGATATCCGCGGCCGCGACCTGCGCGGCGCGGTGCACGACATGCAGCGCGCCGTGGCCGAGCAAGTGAAACTGCCGCCTGGCTATTCGATCGCCTGGTCAGGCCAGTTCGAATTCCTGGAGCGGGCCACGGCCAAACTGCAGGTGGTCGTGCCGTTCACGCTGCTGATCATCTTCGTGCTGCTCTATCTGACCTTCAAGCGCTTCGACGAAGCGCTGCTCATCATGGCGACGCTGCCCTTCGCCCTGGTCGGCGGCATCTGGCTGCTCTACCTGCTCGGCTACAACCTGTCGGTGGCCGGGGCCGTGGGCTTCATCGCCCTGGCCGGCGTCTCGGCCGAGTTCGGCGTGATCATGCTGCTCTACCTGAAGACCGCTTGGGACGATCGCCTCGACCGGGACAAGACCGGCACCGCCGATCTGCTCGACGCCATCCGCGAAGGCGCGGTGCTGCGCGTGCGGCCCAAGGCGATGACCGTCGCCGTCATTCTCGCCGGCCTGTTCCCGATCATGTGGGGCACCGGCACCGGCTCCGAAGTCATGCAGCGCATCGCCGCACCGATGGTCGGCGGCATGATCACCGCGCCGCTCTTGTCGATGTTCGTCATCCCGGCCGCTTATCTGCTGCTGCGCCGTCCGCGCGAGCGCCAAGCGTCCCGTGGGTTCTTCTGGAGGCGTCGCCATGAGACGGACTGAGCGTCTCGGCAGATGGCGCGCCCTCGGCTGCATCATTTTCAGCCTGTACCTGGTGCTGCTCAGGCCTGGTACCGAGGCATGGGCCTTCGTGGTTCAGCAGGCACGGCCCATGGAGGCCACAGCGATGGCTTCGTCGCCCGCCGAAGCCATGGATTGCGTGCCCTGTGCGCGCTGTTATGTCGCGCCCCTTCCATCGGCGCAACGATGTGGAGGGGAAGACCATGAACCCGAGGTGCTGGCGCGGCCGAATCACGCCGTGCCGCAGGCGCCTTCGGACTGGTCGTTCGGCTCGGGGGCGCCGCGTGCGCCGTTGCCGCTGCGTATTGCGTACTGCCGATGGCGAAATTAGCCAGCCGCGAAGGCACCCAACGCAGTCGAATTACCCATTTCGTATCCATTATTGAAGGAGTTCATCATGAACAAGCTACTCATCACCCTCGCCGGCGTCCTGACCCTCGGCGCCACCCTGCCGGCCATCGCCGGTCCCGATTTCCAGATCATCGAGAAGGGACGCAAGGCGGCTCAGGAGCGGGCCGCGACGGAGAAAGGTTGCGAAGCGAAGCGATTCGTACCGCTGCTCGACCACGGTCCGCGTGCGACGACCACGCCGTATCTGAACCAACAGCGCAAGGCCCGCTTCGAAGCCGAGATGAAAGCGTGCAAGGAAGCGGCGGCGAAGCAGCAATGACCTCGCCTATCGTTCCGATGCAAGGCAGGCTATCCACGGATAGCCTGCCACTAGCGACTAATGACAAACAAGTGTGCTGGGCGAAGCCTTCGGCCGATGAAGACTGAAGTGCTTTGCTCAATGTGTTGGCTCCGTAATTCTTAACTGGAGATATTGAACATGAAGAAGAAAACTGTTGTTGCTTCTGCCATATCACTGGCCTGCGTAACCACGGCTGCATTCGCCCAGCAGCCGGGGGAATCAACACCTCCCGCAGCGGAGGCCGGACCACCGTCGTGGCCTGTTTCCGGCATCTGGATGCCGGCAGACGCTAAGGATTTGGGCAAACTCACCGGCCAGGAATGGCTTACCGGCGTCAAGGTGCGTGGGTGGGTGGACGGCTATTACGTGATCAACCGCAACCACCCATCGCGCTCCACCGTCGATGGCAACCAAGGCGCATCGATCGTCAAGGGCAAGAACATCAGTGTCGAGGGCCGCACATTTGACGTTCAGGACCAAAACCCTTCCCTCTCGCTGGCCGAAATCGAGATCGAGAAAATCCCGGAACGTGGCGGATTCGGCTTCAAGCTGGATGTGGCCGCCGGCGAAACCCAGAACGTCATTCTCGACACGATTCGCGGGGCGCTCGGGCCGATGGCATCGAAATGGCAGGTGAACGGCCTCGGACGCAACATCCAGCATGCCTCGGTGAGTTACCTCGCCCCCATCGGGACCGGGCTGCGACTGGATCTCGGGAAATTCGTGACCCACATCGGCGGCGAAACGATCGCGACGGTGAAGAACTGGAACTACTCGCACTCGTTCTTCTACACCTACGCCATCCCCTTCCAGGATACCGGCGTCCGGGCCAACTACGCCTGGTCCGACACGCTGTACACCGAGCTGTACGTGCTCAATGGATGGAATGTGACGGGCGACAACAATTCCGGCAAGACCTGGGGGCCCTCGGTCGGGTGGACGCCCTTGCCCTGGCTGTCCATTGTGGCGAACTACCTGACGGGTCCCGAGCAGAACAACAACAGCTCGAACCAGCGCCATCTGTTCGACACGCAGATCATGTTTGGCCCGTTCAACGACCGCTGGACGTTCATGGTGAACTACGACCATGGCACCGAAGAGCGCGTGCCGCCTGCCAACACGACGGATGTCCGCTGGAACGGCACCACGCTCTATGCCCGGTACAAGATCAACGACACCTTCGAGCCAAGTCTGCGCATTGAAGACTTTCGCGATCCGAATGGTTTCACGACCGGAACCGCCCAGAAGTTGAGGGGATACACGCTGACGCTGAATACGAAAATCCCGGTGGGCAAGACCGTGATCATGGTTCGGCCGGAGATTCGCTACGACCGCTCCGACGCGAATTTCTTCACCAAAGGCGACGCCTTCCAGTCAACTCGCAATCAGACCACGATCGGCGTGGGGCTGAGCGCCATGTTCTAACCTTTTTCAACCCAATCCGTAAAGGAGATTCACATCATGAAAAAAGTCGTAATCACCACCCTCGTTCTGGCCTCGATGTTGTCCGCTACCACCGTATTGGCGCAGCATAAGGCTGATGACATGAAATGCTGCAAGGACATGAAAGACATGGACATGAAGAACATGGACATGAAACAGATGGACATGGGCAAGAAGTCCGCTCCGGGCATGAAAACCCACCATGCCGTCGGCGTCGTCAAGGCGCTGGACGCCACGGCCGGCACCGTAACCCTCGCCCACGAACCGGTGAAAAGCCTCAACTGGCCGGCGATGAGCATGAGCTTCGGTGTCAAGGACAAGATGCTGTTCGACAAACTCGCCGAGGGCAAGAAGGTGGAATTCGAGTTCATGAAGGAAGGCAAGGGCTATGTCGTGACCGCGGTCAAGTAAGCGCCGCAAAGAAGCCTTGGGGGTCTGCCTCCAAGGCTTTCCGCGATCCGCTAGAGGAGTGGCGACGGCCCGTCGCCGGACATCAGGAGATCATCATGGAAAACCATCCGCAAAATAGTGCCCCGCTACCGCCGAATCTGGGGGAAATGTTTCGTTCGCTTCGGCGCCGAATCCGCCTTCGTTGGGTGTTGATCGCCGGCGCCCTGCTGGCAATCATCGCTGGCGTAGCGCTCAATTGGAGCGCCCTGGTCGTGGCCGGACTGGCGCCGCTGGTCCTGGTCCTGGTGCCTTGCGCCGCGATGTGCGCCATCCACCTGTGCATGAAACGCGGCCAAAGCGGCGATGCCGGGGACAGCAGGCCCCCGGCAGAAAAGCCGGGCGGCCAGTAAGGGGGAGGCCAGATCATGAACAATGAGATGAATGGCTTCGCTGCCCACTATGGGCACTGGGGCTTGGTATTGATCATCATCGTGTTGGTGTCCTGGGTGCTTTACCGGTACGTAGCGCCGAAAGGCTGGCGGGAGTGGGCCGGCGCGGGACTGGTGCAGGCGTTCATCATCGCCCTCTACGCCGAGATGTACGGCTTCCCGCTCACCATCTATCTGCTGGTAGGCGTTTTCGGCATCGACCTTCCATTAAACGCCATGCCAGGCCATCTATGGGCGACCCTGTTCGGGTACGGCCTGATCGGCGGAATGATCGAAATGCTCCTGGGCGGCGTTTTCATCGTGGCCGGACTGTTGCTCCTGGTCCGCGGCTGGCAGGAAGTCTACCGGGCGCGCAAGGCAGATCGCATGGCGGATACGGGGCTTTACAGCGTGATTCGCCACCCGCAGTACACCGGCATCATCCTGGCGATATTCGGGCAGATCGTGCACTGGCCGACCATCGTCACGCTCGTCTTGTTCCCGGTCATCGTATTTGCCTACGTACGGCTGGCACGCAAGGAAGAGCGGGAGATGCTGAACCGGTTCGGGGCGGCCTATCAGGAATATCGGCAGCAGGTCTCGATGTTTGTGCCACGCCGCGGCGACTGGGGACGAACGCTGAACGCGCTCTTAAGCGGCGATGGCGGTATCGGTGTCGATTGAGTCAGACTTGATGTCGGGGGCACGCTGCTCGTCAAGTCAGGCAAGTGTCCGGGGAGTGGCAATTTGAAGGGCTGGGGACTGTTTGTGCGGTAGGCCCACGGTTCGAGCAAAGCGAGAGGAGCGATCATGGCGACGACAGATCCGGTATGCGGCATGACGGTCGAGGAGCAGGCCGCGGCGGGAAGCGCATCGTACCAGGGTGTCACCTATTCCTTCTGTTCGACGCATTGCCTGCGACGCTTCGAGGCGGATCCCGGCGCCTACGTCGCGCATTCGCCCGCCGCAACCGCGCCACGGGAGATCAAAAAGGCCGCCGGTATCTATACCTGCCCCATGCACCCCGAGGTACGCCAGCCGACACCCGGAAACTGCCCGAAGTGCGGCATGGCGCTGGAGCTGGAAGTGGCTGCAACCGCCGAGGAAAGCTCGGAATTGGCGGACATGACGCGGCGCTTCCGGGTGAGCGCCGCACTGGCCCTGCCCGTGTTCCTGATGGCCATGGGCGCGGATCTCTGGCCAGGCGCCGCAGCCCGGCTCATTTCCCACGACGCGCTGCAGTGGCTGGAATTCGCTCTGGCGACGCCCGCGGTCCTGTGGGGTGGCTGGCCGCTCTTCGTGCGCGGGTGGCAGTCGGTGCTCCAGCGCAGCCTCAACATGTTCACACTCATCGCCCTGGGCGTGGGCATGGCCTGGAGCTATAGCGCGGTCGGGCGTCTGCTGCCGCAACTCTTTCCACCGAGCCTTCGGCTGGCGGACGGCACCGTGCCGGTGTATTTCGAAGCAGCTGCCGTCATCACGACGCTGGTGCTGCTCGGCCAGGTGCTGGAACTGCGCGCCCGGAGCCGGACAGGCACCGCCATCCGCATGCTGCTCGGCCTCGCCCCGAAAACGGCACGCATCGTACGCGACGACGGACAAGAGGAAGACACGCCGCTGGAGCAGGTGCAGCCGGGGAATGTGCTGCGCGTTCGCCCGGGCGAAAAAATCCCGGTGGATGGCGTGGTCATCGAAGGCACCAGCGCGGTGGACGAATCGATGGTGACGGGGGAATCCATCCCTGCTGAAAAGCAACCGGGCGAGCGGGTCATCGGGGCGACGGTCAACGGCACCGGCAGCTTGCTCATGCGGGCCGAACGAGTAGGTGCCGAAACGCTGCTGGCGCAGATCGTGCGCATGGTCGGCGAGGCTCAACGCAGCCGCGCGCCAATCCAGCGGATGGTGGACGTCGTGACCGGCTATTTCGTTCCGGCGGTGGTGGTCGTCGCCATGATCACGCTCGTCGTGTGGGCAGGCTGGGGGCCGGAGCCGCGCCTGGCACGTGCGGTAATCAATGCCGTGGCGGTCCTCATCATCGCCTGCCCGTGCGCCCTCGGGCTGGCGACGCCGATGGCCATCATGGTCGGTACCGGGCGTGGCGCCGTGGCAGGCGTGCTCATCAAGAACGCCGAGGCGCTGGAAATCATGGAAAAGGTGGACACCCTCGTCGTCGACAAGACGGGCACGCTCACGCTCGGTAAGCCCAGGTTCACCACGGTCGCCGCCGTCTCGGAGTTCGCGGAGGACGACGTGCTGCAACTCGGCGCAAGCCTGGAGCGGGCGAGCGAGCATCCGCTGGCGGCCGCCATCGTCTCCGGTGCGCAAGACAAGGGGCTGGCTCTGCTGGCCGTGGCGGAATTCCAGTCCTCGACGGGCAAGGGCGTCACCGGCCGCGTTAATGGGCGGCCGGTGGCCGTGGGCAACCTCAAGCTTCTCGAAGCGCTTGGCCTGGACGCCCATACGCTGGACGAACAGGCAGCGATGCTCCGCACGGACGGACAGACCGTGATGTTCGTCGCCATCGATGGGAAACCGGCCGGGCTCATCGGCGTGGCCGATCCGATCAAGGACACGACGCCGGAAGCAATCCGGGGACTGCATGGGGAAGGTCTGAAGATCGTGATGCTCACGGGCGATAACCGAGTGACCGCTGACGCGGTGGCCCGCAAGCTTGGCATCGACCAAGTGATCGCCGAGGTACTGCCCGAGCAGAAGAGCGAGATGGTGAAGCGACTCCAGGCCGAAGGCCGCATCGTGGCCATGGCCGGCGACGGCATCAACGATGCGCCGGCGCTGGCGCAGGCCCACGTCGGGATTGCCATGGGCACGGGCGCCGACGTGGCTATGGAGAGCGCCGGCGTCACCCTGATCAAGGGCGATCTGCGGGCCATTGTGCGAGCGTTGCGCTTGAGCCAGGCGACCATGCGCAACATCCGGCAGAACCTGTTCTTCGCGTTCATTTACAACGCGCTCGGCGTGCCCATCGCGGCCGGCGTGCTCTATCCGTTCTTCGGATTGCTGCTGTCGCCGATCATCGCCGCCGCAGCCATGAGCTTCAGTTCGGTGTCCGTGGTGCTCAACGCGCTGCGCCTGAACCGGACAAGACTTTGATTGGAGGCGAACCATGGATGACCAGAAATCTTGGCCCCGACCGATGAATCCGACGCGCCGCAAACTCGTGGTCGCCGCCTCGGCAGCCGGCACGGTAGCGGCAGTGGGCAGCGCAATTCCCCTTGTTGCCAGCCTGGCACCCAGCGAGCGGGCACGTGCGGCAAGCGCGCCGGTGGAGGCGGATTTTTCCAAGCTCGTGCCGGGCGAATTGATGACTGTGGAGTGGCGGGGCAAGCCGGTGTGGATCCTGCGTCGAACACCGGAGATGATCGAACGCCTGAAGACGCTCGACACGCGCCTGAGAGATCCGGAATCGGAGAAACCACAGCAACCGGAGTACTGCCAGAACCCGTGGCGTTCGCGAAAGCCCGAATTTTTCATTGCCGTGGCGATTTGCACTCACCTCGGATGCGTGCCGACTTTCCGCAAAGAGGTGGCCCCGGCAGACCTCGGCCCCGAGTGGCCAGGCGGATTCTACTGTCCTTGCCACGGTTCGAAGTTCGACTTCGCCGGTCGGGTGTTTCGGAATGTGCCGGCACCACTCAACCTTGAAGTACCGAGGCATAAATATCTTGCCGACACGCGATTGTTGGTTGGAGAGGATCAGGATGGTGCTTAGCCATTCTAGTCAAGCATCGCTACTCGACCTGAGGCTCGTCAAGAGGTCCCGGCAGACAAATGTATCTGGGGCGCGACACCAACTGCCTGAAATGGCGGACGACTCGGATGAGGTGATCTTTTTCCCTGTGCTTTGGCGCCGCCGCCGGCTCAACCCGAAACCTGGGAAGGGGGTGACCCGATTGTGATTAATCGATTCAGGCAAGGAAGTGCAACCAGTTTATTAACCCGAAGGAGAATGATCATGCGTAAATTTCTGATACCGCTGTTGCTGGCTGTTTCACTGTCCGCTTTCGCCGCTGGCGAGCGGGTCACGGCACAGACCATCGAGCTCAAGGATGGCGGCAAGGTCACCGTGCAGAAGGACGGCACGATGGTTCATATCGACGCCGCCGGCAGTCGCGTCAAGATGCGGAACGGCGTGACGATGGAAGGCAAGGATGGAGCCAAGTACGTGATGAAAAACAATGCCATCTGGAAGACGATCACCGAAAAGGGAACCCTGAACCCGAAGTTCTGAGGTAGCGGCGGATGGTCTTCGGGCCATCCGCTTCCCCTGGTAATGCAAGACCCGATTTTTATCGCCTGCAATGAAAGGAAACAAAAATGAAGAAACCCATAACGCTCTCACTCGAATATTACCCAGGGTAGGGAGAATTCCGTCTATCTGATTCCAACCATATTCCAACCATGGATTGCCCGAACGAGGGAAACGATATCCGTTGTGCCGTGGCTGGGATTCGGGGCATTCGTTCCCGGCGTTTTCAATTGTCGGTGCGTACGGTAAATGGGTTGCGTAACGCCTTTCCGCGCTGAACCGCAGAGCCATACCCGGTGTCTATATCGTCTTTGCCTACCCTATCTCATCTCCAACTCGATGCCCACGACCGTACCGAGCTAAGCCGACTGTTCTGGGCCGGGCGAACTGGTGTGCGCTCGTCGCCGTGCTCTCATGCTTTTTGGATTTGAACGCGGGGATGCGTCGAAAAGACATCGCCACGAAGTATTCCATCAATCGGAATACGGTCGCCGACACGGAAAAAGCCTGCTTGAGCGAGGATATGTGGCCCTGTATCCGCGGCATGGCGGCGGCGTGAAGCGAAAAATTACGGTGGCAGCCTGTGAGGCCATCGCAGGGGTCGTCTCAGAAAACGGAAAATAAAGCACGCTAAGGCGCAGTCACCCCGCGACCACCCCGCGCAAACACCGCGAGGTTCGTTCCGTCTTGCAGCGACGCAATCAGCGGGCAGGAAACGTTCCCTTTTTGCGCATGGCAGGCGCATACCAGTTCAGACAGTACGGCCTCCATGCGCGCCAAGTCGGCCAACTTCTCGCGCACATTCTTGAGCTTGTGCTCGGCCAGGCTACTGGCTTCCTCGCAATGTGTTCCGTCATCCAGTCGCAACAGCTCAGCGATTTCATCCAGGCTAAAACCCAGCCGCTGGGCTGATTTCACGAAGCGCACCCGCGTTACGTCCGCCTCGCCATAGCGGCGAATGCTGCCATAGGGCTTGTCCGGCTCCGGCAACAAGCCCTTGCGCTGATAGAACCGGATGGTCTCCACGTTGACCCCGGCCGCCTTGGCGAAAACGCCGATGGTTAGATTCTCCAAATTGTTTCCCATATCGCTTGACTCCGTACATGAGTACGGAAGTAAGCTTAAGCTATTCAATTCAGATTCGAAAGGACAAGCGTATGTCGGAATCTCAAAACGGGCGCGGGGCACTGGTCACTGGGGGGCTGTCCGCCATTCTTGCCTCGGCCTGCTGCCTCGGGCCGCTGGTTCTGATCGCCCTGGGGTTCAGCGGCGCCTGGATCGGAAACTTGACAGTGCTGGAACCCTATCGCCCGATCTTCATCGGCGTGGCGCTGGTGGCGCTCTTGTTCGCTTGGCGGCGCATCTACCGCCCGGCGCAATCCTGCAAACCAGGGGATGTGTGTGCGATTCCCCAAGTGCGAGCAACTTACAAGCTCCTTTTCTGGGTCGTCGCCGTGCTGGTTCTGGTCGCGCTCGGATTTCCCTACGTCATGCCATTTTTCTATTGATCACAGGAGTTCACCATGAAAACGCAAGTTTCGGCGCAAGCCAAAAAGCTGTTTGCCTCCCTCTCCCTCGCTGCCGTTGTTGCACCCGTGTGGGCCGCCACCCAGACCGTCATGCTGTCTGTGCCGGGCATGACCTGCTCCGCCTGCCCGATCACCGTCAAGAAGGCGATTTCCAAGGTCGAAGGCGTCAGCAAAGTTGACGTGACCTTCGAGACACGCGAAGCCGTTGTCACCTTCGATGATGCCAAGACCAGCGTGCAGAAGCTGACCAAGGCAACCGCGGACGCGGGCTATCCGTCCAGCGTCAAGCAGTGAACCACAGAAAACGGCACCGCAGCACATCTGACGCCATTGCTTGGTGCCACAAACGATAAAGGATCTGTCGCATGACCCATCTAAAAATCACCGGCATGACCTGCGACTCGTGCGCGGTGCACGTCAAGGACGTGCTGGAAAAAGTGCCCGGCGTGCAGTCGGCGCTGGTGTCCTATCCGAAGGCTATGGCGCAACTCGTCACCCTGCCGGGCACGTCGCCGGATGCTCTGACTACCGCTGTGGCCGGACTCGGCTACAAGGCGACGCTCGCCAATACCTCATCGACGGACAACGGCGCCGGGCTGCTCGACAAGGTGCACGGCTGGATGGGTGCCGCCGACAAGCGCAGTGGCAGCGACCGCCCGTTGCAAGTAGCCGTCATTGGCAGCGGTGGAGCCGCGATGGCGGCGGGGCTGAGAGCCGTCGAGCAAGGCGCGCACGTCACGCTGATTGAGCGCGGCACCATCGGCGGCACCTGCGTCAACGTCGGTTGCGTGCCGTCCAAGATCATGATTCGCGCCGCTCACATCGCCCATTTACGCCGGGAAAGCCCGTTCGACGGCGGTATCGCGGCGACTGTACCGGCGATTGATCACAGCAAACTACTGGCCCAGCAGCAGGCGCGCGTCGATGAGTTGCGTCACGCCAAGTACGAATGCATCCTGGATGGCAATCCGGCCATCACCGTGCTGCGCGGTGAAGCGCGTTTCAAGGACGACCAGAGCCTTGTCGTCCGTTTGAACGATGGTGGCGAGCGCGTCGTGATGTTCGACCGCTGCCTGGTTGCCACGGGTGCCAGTCCGGCCGTGCCGCCGATCCCGGGCTTGAAAGAGTCACCCTACTGGACTTCGACCGAGGCGCTGGTCAGGGACACGATTCCGGAGCGCCTGGCCGTGATCGGCTCGTCGGTGGTGGCGCTGGAACTGGCGCAAGCCTTCGCCCGGTTGGGCAGCCAGGTCACGATCCTGGCACGTAGCACACTGTTCTTCCGCGAAGACCCGGCCATCGGCGAGGCCGTCACAGCCGCCTTCCGTGCCGAAGGAATCAAGGTACTGGAACACACGCAAGCCAGCCAGGTCGCCCATGTAGACGGCGAATTCGTGCTGACCACCGGGCACGGCGAATTGCGCACCGACAAGCTGCTGGTCGCTACCGGTCGGGCACCGAACACGCGCAGCCTGGCACTGGACGCGGCGGGGGTCGCCATCAATGCGCAGGGGGCCATCGTCATCAACAAAGGCATGCGCACGAGCAACCCGAACATCTACGCGGCCGGCGACTGCACCGACCAGCCTCAGTTCGTTTATGTGGCGGCAGCGGCTGGCACCCGTGCCGCGATCAACATGACGGGCGGCGACGCGGCCCTCGACCTGACCGCGATGCCGGCAGTGGTGTTTACCGACCCGCAGGTCGCCACCGTGGGCTACAGCGAGGCCGAAGCGCATCACGATGGGATCGAGACCGACAGTCGCACCTTGACTTTGGACAACGTGCCGCGTGCGCTTGCCAACTTCGACACACGCGGCTTCATCAAGCTGGTCGTCGAGAAAGGTAGCGGACGGCTCATCGGCGTGCAGGCGGTGGCCCCGGAAGCGGGTGAGCTGATCCAGACGGCTGTTCTCGCCATTCGCAACCGCATGACGGTGCAGGAACTGGCCGACCAGTTGTTCCCCTACTTGACGATGGTCGAGGGGCTGAAGCTCGCGTCGCAGACCTTCAACAAAGATGTGAAGCAGCTTTCCTGCTGCGCCGGGTGAGAAAAAGGAGGCATTCAATGAGTGCCTACACGGTGTCCCGGCTGGCTGTTGATGCCGGGGTGAGCGTGCATATCGTGCGCGACTACCTGCTGCGCGGATTGCTGCGGCCAGTCGCCTGCACCACGGGCGGTTACAGCCTGTTCGATGACGCCGCCTTGCAACGCCTGTGCTTCGTGCGGGCCGCCTTCGAGGCGGGTATCGGCCTCGATGCACTGGCGCGGCTATATCGGGCGCTGGATGCTGCGGACGGCGACGATGCGGCTGCGCAGCTTGCCGTGCTGCGTCAACTCGTCGAACGCCGGCGCGAGGCGCTGGTCAGCCTGGAAGTGCAGTTGGCCGCCATGCCGACCGAGCCGGCACAGCACGCGGAGAGTCTGCCATGAACAGCCCCGAGCGTTTACCGTCCGAGACGCACAAGCCGTTCACCGGCTACCTGTGGGGCGCACTGGCCGTGCTCACCTGTCCCTGTCATTTGCCGATTCTCGCCATTGTGCTGGCGGGAACAACGGCCGGCGCGTTCATCGGGGAGTATTGGGGTATTGCAGCCCTCACGCTGACCGGTTTGTTTGTCCTGTCTGTGACGCGGCTGCTACGGGCCTTCAGGGGGCGATCATGAGCGCTTCCCAACCCATTGAATGCACGTTGGCGCAACTGGCGCCGGCGGTTGCGCGCGGTCAGCTTGAGCTGCACTACCAGCCGATTGTCGATTTGCGTAGTGACCAAATTGTCGGCGCGGAAACCCTGTTGCGCTGGCGTCACCCGATGCTCGGACTGTTGCCGCCGGGCCAGTTCCTGCCCGTGGCCGAATCGTCTGGCCTGTTGCCTGAAATCGGTGCTTGGGTGCTGGGCGCAGCCTGCCGTCAGATGCGCGACAGGCAGACGCTGGCATGCCAACCGTTCCGGCTGGCCGTCAATGTTTCGGCGAGCCAAGTGGGATCAGACTTCGACGGCTGGGTAAAGGGCGTGCTGGCCGATGCCGAGTTGCCCGCCGAGTATCTTGAAATCGAGCTGACCGAATCGGTCGCGTTCGGTGATCCGGCCGATCTTCCCCGCCCTGGAAGCCTTGCGACAGATCGGTGTGCGCTTCGCCGCCGATGACTTCGGGACGGGTTATTCCTGTCTGCAGCATTTGAAGTGCTGCCCAATCAGCACGCTCAAGATCGACCAATCGTTTGTCGCCGGACTCGCCAACGACCACCGCGACCAAACCATCGTGCACTCCGTGATTCAGCTTGCGCACGGGCTGGGCATGGAAGTGGTGGCTGAAGGCGTGGAAACATCGACGAGTCTTGGTCTGTTGCGACAAGCGGACTGCGACGCAGGACAAGGCTTCCTGTTCGCCAGGCCAATGCCGGCGGCGGCATTCGCCGCCTTTGTCAGTCAATGGAGAGGTGCCACCATGAATGCAAGTGACTCGACCGCCACCAGTTGCTGCGTGTGCTGCAAGGACATCCCGCTCGATGCCGCCTTCACACCGGAGGGCGCGGAATACGTCAAACCCTTCTGTGGGTTAGAGCGCTATCAGTGATTTCAGGTGCGCGCCACGCTTACCGCAGCAACAGAGGACCAAACCCTCGATTGCGATGAGCTGACTAATAAGCCAGCGCGGTGAGCAATGAGTCAGTGGCGCTTGACTTTGGAGCATGCTCCAAGGGCTACCGTGATGGTGTGCAGAGCGATGTTCCTTGCGGGGTCGTCTGCTCTCACACTTCCGTAACATAATCCTCTTGGAGAAATGATATGACTACCAAACGTAAAGTCGAAGTTTTTAGTGCAGGCTGTCCCGCCTGCCAGACCGCCATCGAGCTCGTCAATCGCCTCGCATGCAATTCATGCGAAGTCTCAATCCTCGATATGAACGACATCAATGTCGCAAAACGTGCTCGTGATCTGGGTGTGCGCTCAGTACCGGCAGTCGCCATTAACGGCCAGTTGGCATCGTGCTGCTCGGGTGCAGGTGTCGAGGAGCAGGCGCTTCGTGCCGCTGGCCTCGGTCAAGCATAAATCATGCTCTTGGCGAGAAACTACGGCTTCTCGCCAAGACCGTTCAATCAAATTCTGGTCCTTCAGACATTTCTATGGGTCGGTAGTACGCTTTCGCGCACGGTCTGCAAGGAGGACGTGCGATGGACAGCGTGGAGTTGTACCGGCAATTGCTTGGGGCTGACGGCGCCCTGGACGGTGAAGCAAGTCGAATTGGATATAGCGAAGAAGCATGTTGAAGTTCATGTTGGACATCCAAGTGGACAATGCTTTGCGTGCCCCGAGTGCGGGCGTGAGCTTGGGGTCTATGACCATCTCGCTGAACGTGTTTGGCGCCACCTTGACAGTTGCCAGTTCCTCACCTACCTGCATGCGCGACCGCCGCGCGTATCGTGTCCGGAGCACGGCGTGCATCAAGCGACCTTGCCGTGGGCGCAATCGGGAAGCCGCTTCACGAATCTGTTCGAGGCGCTGGCCATTGATGTTCTGCTGGCGGCGAACGTCAAGAAGGCCGCCGAAATCCTGAGGATTACCTGGGACGAAGCTTGGCACCTGATGGAACGTGCGGTGCTTCGTGGTCGCGCCGCCAAGAGTGACGATATCCCGAAGCAGATCGGCATTGACGAGAAGGCGATCGCCAAGGGGCATCGCTACATGACCTTGGTGTGCGACCTTGAAGAATCCACCGTCGAGTACATCGGTGAAGACCGTAAGGAAACCAGTCTTGCCGCCTACTTCGATGCGTTTCCGAAAGAGCGCCTGGAGAAGATCGAAGCGATCAGCCTGGACATGTGGCCGGCCTATATCAATGCCTGCCGCGATAAGGTGCCCGGCGCCGACGGCAAGATGGCCTTCGACCGATTTCACATCATGCGGCACGTCCTCGATGCGGTGGACAGGGTCAGGAAACGGGAGCACAAGGGACTGATGCAGGCCGGCGACAACAGCCTGACCAAGAGCAAGTACCTGTGGCTGACCAACCCGGCGAACATGACCGAGAAGACCAAAGAGCGCTTCGATGAACTGAAGGGTGCTGAACTCAAGACCGGCCGGGTATGGGCGCTGAAGGAGGCGCTGCGGGACCTGTGGAGCTATACTTCGGTGGCGTGGGCAACGAAATTCTGGAAGCGCTGGTACTTCTGGGCGACGCACAGCCGCCTGCCGCCGATAATCGACGCCGCCAAGCTGATCGCTCGCCACTTGCCGAATGTGCTGACCTACTTTGCCCATCGCGTCACCAATGCTGTCGCGGAAGGATTGAATTCCAAGATCGCTACGGTCCAGAAGCGCGCTTGCGGCTATCGCAATCCGAACAACTTCAAGATCGCCGTCTATTTCCATTGTGGCGGTCTCAACCTGTATCCAGCCGCCGTGACCCACACGAGAGCCGGATGAATTCAAATTCTTTTGGATGAACGATTGACCCTAGTGTTAACTCCAAGGTTTATGCTGATAGTTATGACTTGGAGAGCGCCATGCACACTATCGGTAAAGTAGCCGCGCTGTCGGGAGTTAGTCCCGATACGCTGCGCTACTACGAAAAAGAACATCTGATCACGCCTGCATCGAAAACCGATGCGGGCTACCGCCTATATAACGATGACGCCGTGCGCCGCATCCGCTTCATCAAAACCGCACAGCACTGCGGGTTCACTCTGTCGGACATTCACGAACTTCTGACATTGAAGCAGGCCGATAGTGCCTGTTGCGAGGACGTGCGCAGCGTGGCTATCGAAAAGAAGCTGCGTATCGCACACAAGCTCCAAGCCCTACAAGCTATGTCGTGCGCACTCGATGAACTGATCGAGCGCTGCGCTGGTGGCGAGGCCGCGACCGACGAATGTCCCATCCTGGCGGCGCTGGAGAACAGTCTCGCCGAGGTGGCCCGATGAGCATCAAGATCGAACTCTTTGCCGCGCCGGGATGCAGCAAATGTGCAGCCGCGCAAAAGCAGCTCCGCGCCATCGCAACCGCCGTGCTCGGCGAGAACGAGGTAGTTTGGCGCGAGGTCAACGTGCTCAAAGAATTGGATTACGCAGTCTCGCTCGGCGTATTGAGCATGCCGGCCATTGCTGTGAATGGCGAATTGAAGTTTTCGTCGCTGCCTACCTCGGAGCAGTTCCGTACCATGCTGACCAGCCTGGGGTCTTTCTGATGGACGCCGAAGCACTGCGCCAGGCGGTGGCTCAAGCCAGCTTCGGGGCGTTGTGGGTCGGGTTTGTGACAGGCTTTGTATTCAGCTTCAACCCGGTCGCGCTAGCGGCGATCCCGGTTTCGCTCGCCTACGTGACGACATCGCGCACTTCGCACCAAGCAACGCTCTATGGCGGTCTCTTTGTCCTGGGCATGATCCTGACGCATGTGGCTTTGGGTCTGGCTGCCAGTCTGGGCGGCGGATGGGTGCAACACCTGCTTGGCCGTGCATGGGGCCTGGTACTCGGTCCCCTGCTGATCGTGCTGGGCCTAATCTGGCCGGGATGGCTGCGCCTGTCACTACCGGCATTGAAGTTGCGAGCCAAACCCGTAACAGGAGCGTGGGGTGCTTTTGTACTGGGCGTGCCATTCTCGGTGGCGATCTGCCCGTTTTGCACGCCAGCGCTGATCGTTCTGCTTGGTGTTGCCGCTGGCATTGGCTCACCCGTTTTCGGCGTAGCGCTGCTGCTGGCTTTCGCCTTGGGACGTGCGATTCCGATCTTGTTGGGCGCAATTGCCGTGGGCTGGCTGCAAAACTTGTCGGGACTGAGAATATTCCACAAGGCTTTTGAAGTTATCGGCGGAATTCTGCTGATCCTCTCTGGCCTGTACATGCTCAATGCCTATTTTGTGGTCATTCCCGGTTTGGCCGCTTGAACCTGTCAGCTTATTCTCCGTCGGGGATAAGCTGCTTGAATCCTTTGCTGTCAGGTTGAACCATACCCTAACAATGCGTATCGTGATCTCGAATCCGAAAGTACACCTTCGGTTTTCTGTCCTCTGTCGTGAATCGATCAGGATCGATGCCCTTCAAGCCAAAAATTTGCGAGCGTGACGCCTTGATGCCGGCCTTCAGCACTGCATCGGCATCCCGGACATTGATCAGCAGATAGCCGTTTTCGTGATCGGCGGCCAACGTACCATCATTTACCGCCTGACGAAGCACGCCCACTACATCCTCAAGCAGCGCACGTTGGCGGGCGACCATCTTTTCTACGGATCCCTCCTCCTTCGAGGAAATAATTGGTAGGACAGGATGAGCTACCGGAAGAATTGGTTCTGTCGCTTCCTGATTCGTCGCATCGATTTTCGCCACAGGTTTGGATTCTGATTTACGCACCGATTTTGAAGCTGCCTTGGACATATTCTTTGCCTTACTGATGTCCATCATGGCTGCCGCGACCGGCTGGATGCGGAGGATCTTCCATGGGGCTCCGATACCAACCTGAAGCTCGGCAACTTTTCTGAATGGTGACATGGGATCGACCACCAACCAGTCTCTTCGTCCAAGTTCGTCGAGGATCGTCTTGTTCTCCAGTCCGTACCCCTTGAACGCATCAGGCCACTTCAGACACAGGATTCCTTCCGAATCGACATGAGTGAGCTTGCTGCCGTCCCTGCGGCCGTGCTCGATATCCTCCACCAGCGCTTTGAGCGCTTCGCCAACCGGACCATCCAGTTGATCAGGCGGTTGATCAGCGAGCGGTGCAGCCGGTGTGGCCGAAGTGACGACGGCGGTTGGAACCACTTCGACGGTCGGCTCCGCGGGTTTTGTCGGCGCGACAACCGATGCGTTGCTCAACGACTTGGCGGGCGGATCGTCGTTACCAACCAGCCTTCCAGCTGCCGATGCAGGCAGTGAATCCAACAGTGCGCCCGGGTTGTTGAGGCGTATCGCCTTCAGTTGTATGTTGGGAATTTTTTCCGCAAGGATGGCCGGAGCGATCAACCAGTAGCGGTTGCCATCGGGCTGCCCGACTTTGAATTCAGCCAGTTTGCGCTCGACCAGCATGTCGAGAATGCTGTTCGGTGTCCTGGGCAGTCCGGGCATTTTTTCCTGATTGATGATCGCAGCGATCTCCTCGCCCCCTGCGGGCCAGACCAGGTAGAGATGGCCGTCCATGTGCCATAGCCTCGATCCCGGTTCGTTGACAATCCAGACCCCGTCCCGAACCAGCCGACGCATGATATCGAGAAGAATCCGCTCGACGGGGATTCCTATTTCGTAGCCAGCAAAGTTGGCGCCCATGCTCTCGATGTCACGCGTCACGCTGACCTGATCAGATCGTACGATCAGGTTGTGGATCATGTTTTCCTGACTGGGATGGCCACTGATCGCTTCCATCATCCAGGTCACCAGATTGGGATCGCCCTGCGATATCCAGCCCAATCCGGTTCTACCGACGATGCGTTCAACCAGCAGCAGCGAAACCGAGGTGTGAGATGTTCCGCGGTTCTTGCGCCAGCGCAGGAAATAGCGGTCTACCTGATTGCGGACGGCCCAAGCGTAGAGATCTTCACAAAATGGATCCCAGACTTTCCCTCCATCCTGATTGGTCACCATCAGATCGGTGATGGGCTTACCCAGGTCATGACACAGTGCCGCGAGAAAAACCGCCGAATGCCAACGCGGTTCGAGTTCCCGCCGCCGTCGCGGAGTTTGATCGCCCGGCAGAAGTACCCTATCCCCGGACTGTAATGACCACAAGGCAACCTCGATGGCATGCCGGAACAAGCCCCCGGCGCCACGATGATGGTGAGTCTCGCTGGCCGGCAGCAAATGGGCGTAGGAGGCAAAGCGGCGCAAGGGCCCCAGATAAAATTCCTCATAGACATCTTTCGACGCCAACCCGGACTCTCGAATCTGCCCAATCAGTTCTTGCTGGGTTTCGATCAGCCGATCGGGATGGGATGCCGGCAACCCTTTGACAAAGGGCGGGTAACGCGGGATTTCATCGTCAGGCAAGGATTTGGCGATGGGCGGTATCTCGATTACTTGCTGCGGCAAAGAAATCTCTCCCTTGCCCATCACTTTCTTCAGCAAGTGCAACATGCGAGTTTCCTGGCGGAGACGTTGACGGCACACCCGCAAAATTCGAGCGGCATCTTTAATCCGCTCATATCAGCCGAAACGCACGGCCGATAACTTGATCGCGTTTTACCCATCCCGTCAGTTGGTAGCGGGAATCGAGACTGTCGGGGTGCCCGCCCGCGACGTAATAGCTACCTTCCGGAATCACCCCCACGGGTCCTGGAATCAGCGGTTCGCCAGTTCTTGCCCGTTCCTTGGCTTGCCCCACCGCCCGGCCATCCACGTAGAAATCCCGTCCTTGCGTCGTCACACGCGATCCAGGCAGGCCAACCAGGCGCTTAACGAAGATGCTTCCTTTCGGATACGGCCAGTTTCGCTCCCACCGAAAAGCCACGAACTCACCACTATCGGGGAAGGTGTCCTTGCAGATGACAAATACCGTTCCCGGCAGGCTTTCCGTCAGGTTGAAAGCGAGCATGTAGCTTCCGCTCACCGCCAAGTAGGCGGCCATCAGCCAGAGGATGAGCGGAAATCGGATTTCTTGCCATGTCGAGTATCGGAATCGCATGGCCTGACTCTATGGGATAGCCAGCGGTGCCGGTTTTCGAAATGCGCACTTCCTGGCCGCATTTCACCCACGCAAGCAAGAAGAGCCGTCTCAGGATCGGCCTTGACGGCTGACTTTGCCCGTTGCAGTTTCGGGCGACTGTGAGAAGCTGAAACGAAATACAGCCTTTGGAGACTTTTCATGAGCCTGACCGCAGCAACCCAGACGAGCAGTTTTTTCGGGTGGATGCCCATCGTAGCGTGCGTCCTTGCAGGACTCACGCTGTACCGCTGGAACCGGCGGAACAAAACAGTCGCTCATCGTCAGATGGATCGAATGCTTTCGGATCTGGAGGCGATCAAACACCAGGTTCTGCTGATCTCGACCGACCTGCCACCATCAAGGGCGGCGATCCGGACGATCGGCTACCTGGAGTCGGTATCCGCAGTCGAGGCCGCGTCGGATGCTGATTACCAACTCGCCGAATGCGATGCCCTTCTGACTCTGGCCCGAAACGCCTTGGCAAAGGGAGCGAACGCCATCGTCGGCCTGAGGAAAACCCATGCCCATTACGACCAACCAGGATCGCAATGGCGGGTTTCCCGAGTGATCTATTCCGGTACCGCCGTCGTGGTGACGTAAAACGCAACGCTCAAGAGTCGATTTCCCTTGACCGGAAGGCTGTGGCATATTTGCATGAAATGTCAGTGAGGTTTTTGAGACATGTCGCACCGAAAAAACACTGTGAATGCCACACTCGACCGGCGATGGAAGCAACTAGCCGGCAAGGTTTTTCGACGTAAAGACCTAGCCGATGAGTTGCCCAGCGTTGATCGGGAACTCGGTCTGGCAGTGAAGGCCGGAACCGTGCGAAAGGCTGCTCAGGGGCTTTATTACGTCCCCCGAAGAACTCCGTTTGGCGATGCACCGCCAAGCGAGGAAGCGCTCGTCGAAAAGTTTCTCGATGACCGTCATTTCCTGATGTTCAACCCGAGTTGCTATAACGCCTTGGGCCTGGGTACCACGCAGCTTTACAGCAAGACCGTCGTCTACAACCACAAACGCCACGGCAAGTTCGCCCTGGCCGGGTTTGAATTCGACTTTCGCGACAAACCTCGCTTTCCTTCGCGCAAGCAGGTCAATCGCGAATATCTACTGGTCGATATGCTGAACAACCTGACCGACCTAGCCGAAGATCCGGAAACTGTGTTGTCCAATGTGCGACGCAAGCTCGACACCTTCGACGAGGGACGTCTCGAGAAGATGCTTGCCGATTACGGATCGGCCAGGACACGACGTATTTTTCGGCAGTTGAAGTCGGGCGTCCATGCCTAAAGACGCGATTTTTCTGCACGGCCATCCCAACGCCGACAAGATATTCAACCCGCCAGACGAGGACTTGAGCCGGACGCATTGTTATGCGCACCCACCACTCGTCAGGTCGCCCTCACCCAGGCCGGATGAAATCCGCCGATCCTGCTGATTTCCTCATCTGACACACCGGCTTTTCTTGCGAATTCCGGCCAGCGAGCAACGGCATCGACGATCTGTTGCATGCGTTCGCGAGGGCGGCGGACGTCGTAGGCCTTCGCAAAGTTGAGCAGGTCTTCCGCACTGATATCCCATTTTTTGCCATTGATTTGCATCTGGTGCATTCGCGTCCATTTGCCTTCGCCGGGGTTGTGCGAAAAACAGTTGTCATAGGCAGGTGCAAGCGTCCATTGGCCCGACTTGTCCATCAAAAATCCGAGATTCTTGGTGTGATCGTCGCAGTTCACCGCCGCGACATTGAACGCGCATCTCGCCCAGGCCTGTTCGATGGCGTCGGCACCAAGCTTCAGGCTCAGCACGGTTCGCATGTACTGATCGTAGCCATGCACATAGGGAATGTTGAAATCGAGGTGCATGAGCGCACAGAGGGACTGGGTGTGCAGCTTGTCATTGCCTTTCCGATCGAAGCGCTGGGTCATGAAATGCGCTCGCCCGCCCTCTTCCAGCAAGCGGCAGGGACTCATGTCGATGCCCGCAGCCTCGGCCATCAGCGCATGGGCGTACTCGATCCGGCCAAAACCCGCTGTCGTTCCCAGTTCCCCATCCGCGCCGACATCGAACTTGAGCAGCCAGTGTTCAAAGCCTTCCGGCACGTCGAACTGGCCCGAGACGACCTGATTGGTCTGCGGGTTCCAGCCGATCACCGCCTTCGCCCGAGCGCCACCAGCCGAACTACCGATGTCGATCATGTCCTGGGCGATCTTGGAGAACTCGCCTTTCAGCGCACGGCGCGCATCCTCAACCAGATGCGCCATATCCAGCGGCAAGCTGGCTGCGTCTCCCCTGACCTGAGTCTCGGCCGGTTCGAACTCCAGTGCTCCCATGCTTCGCCGCCCCACGTACAGCAGGCGCTGCAGGGTAGTGACATCCTTGGATAGCACCCCGCGACGCGACAGATATTCATCGATGAGCGCGTTGCCAAACTTGTCCGGCAATGCATCGGCCAACAGTCCGGGGAGACCGTAATACGTCTCCTGCGACAGCGAGGGAAAGCTGAAACGGCGCTTCGACTTCAGTTTCATGAGGATGGGCGACAGTTCGAGGCGCCCTTTTTCGAACTCGGGGGAATAGCTGAATTCGTAGAACCCCGGCTTGTTCTTTAGAGGTGCCACAGCCCCCACGAACTGTCCCCAGATATTGACCTGTACGGCCTTGATCTCATCCATCGCTTATTCCTTGCTTGAGCGCGGCGCACGCTTGCGGGTCCGCTTTGCTTTTTTTTGCTCTTCAGCCAATACATCCAGAGGGCTCGGGCTATCGGCATCGGGCACCAATCCGGTCAGGCCATCGAGCAAGTCCATGGCCCGCAATATGGCAATGAGATTTCGCAGTGTGATCGCCCCAGTCTTTTCAAACCGTTTCAACGGCGTCAGGCCGATGCCGCTTTTGTGCGCCAGGTCTGCCTGGGTCAAACCTGCTCCATTGGGAGATATCCGCCAAGCTTTCACCGCCGAGGCGAGTGTGTGCGCCACCTCATCATTGGTCATTCGATAGACATCCATAGTCTAATAATAGCCCATTAATAGTTATTAATAATCACTCTGGACTAATTTTAGAACATTATGTGCCTATGTCAATGAAAAGCCTATTTTTAGTCCTCTACGAATAAATATGGTACGTAAAAACCTATTTTTAGACTCTGTTATTGATTTAATTGGCTGCAGAAAGCAAATCATTGTAGCCAAGCGAGTCACTATTCTCGTTTCTTCCCAGCCAGTGTATCCGTCAAGTATTTGCCCGGATCGCTTCCAGAAAGTCCTTCTGCCACGCGACTTGCCGATTCGCCCACCTGCTCGACTGTTTCCGCCCCCTTGCCAGCCAATGAAACCGGCTTGAGCTTCCGGAACGTCGAAGGTGTCGCGTTTTCCTGATGGGTTTGCCCCGCCCCAGCCTGCCGGTCACGAACCTCGAAGCTGTTTCGGGAGAACTCCTGCATTGCCGTATGCATGGCCTGATCCGTCGGGGTAGCCTGAGGAGACACGCCAGAGCGTCTGGCGGCACCCTTCACCTGTCCCAGATAACCCGCGCCTGCTGCCTCGACCGTCTGTCCGTCCGGCACTCCCGCGCGATTCGCCTCATGGCGCGCCCGCACTGCCTCGGCGCCAGATACTTGCCCCGCCATTTCTCCCAGCATCCGGTCGTAGTTCTGGGTGGTGTATTCCTCGATGTAGGGTCGCAGGCGATGCGGATCGCCCATGACGCCCTGGAACTTCTCGTAGTTGTATTCAAGCTTCGGCAGCAGGAAGTCCTTGATGAAGTGATCCTGAAGCTGGAGGTTGGAGCCAAGCTGCCCGGAATGTGACAGCTCCCACATCTGGCGATGCCCCTCGGTTTCCTGAAACGAGGAACTGAGCGCATCACGGGACTGCCGTGCCCGATCCAGCGACGCTCGCTGCCCTTCCGATCCCGACGTCTTTCCCTCGTCGGAAGTTCGATAGTTTCGCTCCCAGCCATTGTCGATGACGGTGCCGACTTTCTTGCCAAAACTCGACTCACGGGCGAACTGAACCATTTCCTCCAGGGAGCGCATCGAGTCGGCCGAGTTACGCATCTTGGCCGACATTTCGACGCCGCCGCGCAGGCCGGTAATCTCGAGCAGCTTGGGCGTACTCATGCCCATCGATGCGCCGACCATGAGTTCCATGGCCACCTTTTCGCTGACGCCGAGTTTTCTGGCCCATTGATCGACCTGACGCAAGGTGTCATTCGCTTCCTGATTCCGGCTCGACCCCATGCCGTGCCGGTAGCCTGTAGAGTCACTGGCGCCCTTCGCGTGTGATCTTTCGAATCCGGCTTCCTGCTTGAGTGCCGCCAGAGCACTTTCAGCGTATTCCGAGGATCTCTGCTGCGACGCCTGCTGCGAGCGTTCATAGTTCTCCTTGGCTGCAGCACCGAGCGAATCGTTGAGCGCCATGTCGGCGCGCACATCGCTCTTGGCCTGTTTCACCACAAAACCACCGCCTGAGAAATGGCTGTAATCGAAGCCACCCCGAGCCTGATACTGGGTTGCCCCTTGGCGCAGGCTCGGGTTCATGTCGACGGCCAGCCCCTTCATGGTGTCGTGGCTGGCATTGTTGAGCGAGGCATTGCCCATCTGCATGTTGCCCATGGCCAGGCTGCTGGCTATCTTCTCGGGGTCGCGCGGTGGCGCGACCAGGCCGGCCACCGCCTGCATGCCAACCTCACCGCCCTTCACAACAGCGGCGGCAATGGCGGGAATAGAGATGACCAGCATGCCGGCAATGGCCTGGTCGCTGACAATCGCGGTATTCAGGAAGCTCATCTGTTCGATCGACAGGCCACTCGATGCGCTGCCGCTGATGTACTGGCTTCTCGAATACATCGTGATGATGAAGTTCATCACGGCGTACAGCGGTGCCCAAAGTTGTATCCAGAAGAGACTCGCAGCATAGGACTTGATGACCCCGGTTGCCTGGTGACCGCTCAACACCACGAACAAGAGGAACACCGGAAAGATAGCGTACTGCACCATCTCGATGGCATTCCTCACCTTCGGCATGGTCGACTCGGCGACCCGCGCCATCAGTTTGTAGGAATCGCTGGTCGAGCGTAGCGATTGCGCCATCGCCAGATTGGTCTGGGCGCTGGCCGCATCGCCCAGTTGCGCCGGCAGCATGTACTGGGCATCGATCATAAAATTGGCGACGATGGCCTGCTTCACCGTGTCCTGTGCCGACGACGAAATCCCGAGAAGATAGTTGGTCGAGGTCGACAGCGATCCTGCAATAGCGACGCCGGCATCCGCGGTCGTCATGCGGGGATAGAGCCTGGAACCAAGTAATGTCACTTGCCGGCTCGTCTCGGCGGTGATCTGGGTTGTCAGCGACTGATAGCCCGCATCACATCCCACGGTGCTCATCAGCGTCGGATCGGCGAGATCGCGGATCGTCACCAACCTCGACGGATTGGTCTTGCCGTTCAGGCTGTCCCAGATGTTATTGACCTGGAGAATATCTTCCTTCATGCGGATATAGCCGGTCGCAATGTCGGGCGCAACACACTCCCGGTAGAACTCCAGCAGATTGCCGGTCAATACCGGATTCCCGCTTTTGATCGCCTGCCGTTCCGAAAGGACGCGATGCCCAAACAGCGTCCCGTTCCTGCGGAACTTCACATCGTCAGGCAGCGAAAAAACCGTCTCGAAAGAACCGGTGAGCCAATCCCCCACCTTGCTCATCGTGTGCGCGAACGCCCCGAGACCGATCGGCACATTGGCCACGGCCCGCGGCGGTTCGTTGCCCGTCCGATCGACGATCATGACCGTGACTTTTGGAATCAGCAGCATCGACTGGAAGATGGCGAGGAAGAAAAGCCACTTCCACATGCCGTCAAGCCGCTCCCTCCCGGTCAAAGTGGCGATAACGACGACGATCATGCCGACGATGGCAATGGTTTGAAGCAGGCCACGGTAATCGCCACTGCCCATGAGCGAGGCAACCGCATTGAACATCGCCTCCAGCTCGACGACATTCCAATAGGCATAGACCTCGTACATGGCTTACCGGTTGAAGACAGCCATCGACTGGAAGATGTTGGTCGGCATCCCGGAATTGAGGCTCTGGTGCATCAATTGCAGCGAACGGCTGAGTTCGGCGACCTGCATCCCTTTCTGATATTCGGCACGAAGCATGTCCCGCGCTTCCTGTTCCACCTCGGTCAACCGAACAAGGATTTTTTCTGCTGCCATCACGGCATCCGGTCCGCTTTTGCCGGCATCGTTCTGTAAGGCATTGCGCAGAGTCTTTGAAAGGTTCGTGAAGTACGCGTAGGCGACATCCACGGCGATCAGTTGCGCGTAATCCTCAGTGATGCGGTCACCGCCAGGGATACTGCTGGATACCGCGAGCATCTTCCAGACCGGCAACGAGGAACTGCCAATCAGGGCAGCATCCATGGAGGACTGTCCGCCCGTGTCACGATTGACGATCTTGTCGCGCATGGTGGCAATCCGGGTACGGACCTGACGGGAAAACGGCGCTACCGTGAATGCCGTTTCCGAAAAGCTCGGCGTCATGCATTCGGCCAGATCCGTTCCACATTTTAGGCCGGGGAGATTGACGGTGGCCGACGAGCCGTCGCCAACAAACTGGCGGAACGTCAGCTTGCCGCCTGGCAGGTAGGTCCATCTGGCTTTTTCATCGGCGTTTTCACCTGGTGGCGTGACGATGATGGTGCCGGTCAGACTCATCAACAATTCCCGTGTTTCATCGGTGATGCCGGTAATGCGGTTGAGTGAGCGCCAGACCACGTTGCCGGGATCGAAGACTTCCCGCGCGCCCTGCGAGGTGGCTTTTGCGGCATTGCGAATGTTCTTCGCCGTGGTGCGACTCTTCTTCCATTCATCCCAGGACTCGAAGACGTCACCGAACATGTTGAGACTGGCTCCAGCCGTCTTGCCTTCCTTTTCCTGGACGCGATCAGTGACCATGCTGCCCACCGCGCTGACGATGCCCTCTGCCGCCTGGCAGGAATTGATGTTCAGGTTGTTCATCTTGGTGGCCTGGTCCTGCAGGTACTTCAGCAAATCGCAAAGGTCGGGCGACATCGAGCACAGGGCCATGTTGAAGGCGGCGCCAATAGCGTTATTGCCGATGTTCCGCAGCAGCGAGACAAACTGCTCCTTGTTGATGAAGGAAAACGACCCGGCGAAGAGATCAATGCCGCCGCATCCGGCGCTGAAGGACGGCGGCGAGATGCTGGCCAGTTGATAGTTGCGGACAGGCGTTCGCATGTACAGGCTGCCGCCGGTGTACATGTTCATGGTCTGACCGCGGTAGGCATTGGGGCCGGTGACGTTGCCGTAGGCGCCGATCTCGTTGAACCAGTCCTGCATCGACTGGTTGACGGTGGCGTGCGCAGGAATGCAGGTCAGCGCAAACGCGAAGGATACAAGTTGCGCACAGCGCCGTGATGAAAGTGCCATGCCGATCTCCATCAGTAAAGTTCGCCTGGTTTGGTCTGGGTCAGGATGTAGATGCGCTCGACGATTTCCTGCGCCGAGAGGACGCCGGAGCCAATGGGCAGCAGACGCCGATCCTTGACATTGCCGAGCACGACCAGCGGCACAACCGATACACCCAACGCACCGGCCATCCCGTTATCTTTGGCCGGTCTTGGATAGTCGGGAAGACCGCCGCCATCGAGCGAAACGGGAAACACGGTGATGCCGTATTGCTCGGACAGCAGCTTGAGCGTGGGCGCCAGGCGATGGCAGTAAGGGCAATCCGAGCGGAAGATGAAGAACAAGCCCCATTCCTTCGCCAGCGCCGCCAGCGTGTCTGTCTCGCGCCGGTTGCGCTGACTGTCGCGCACCTGGATGGCCGCGTTGTTCGACGGATTGCGCAGCTGATAGTTGATTTCGGGATTGGCCCAGACCACTCGCCGCCATACATCCGAAAACACCGAGGCCCGGTCCATCAGGGCTTCCTGAGCAACGATGTAGGTCTTCAGGTTTTCCGGGGTCGGCTTGAGGATGGCGATCGCCCTTTTCTGCTCGACCTCCTCGCGCAGCTTCTTGAGCGCATCGACGGCTCGTTCGCCTTCGCTCTCTGCACGGTCCGGAGTCTTCTTTGGACTGGCTTCGGCGGTTTCCTCTTCCGCCAGATCGCAATACCAGTGGAACCGGGTTTCATCGCACTGCCAGGAGGACGGATAGTCCAGCGCCTCGCGCGCCTGGGCACTTGAGCAAAGCAGGACGGCGAGTAGCGCCAACAAGCGTCTCATCGGCATGGATCACTTGGTCGTCGACGCCGGCAGGACAAGACCAGTCGCCTGCGCAACCTGCTCGGTTAGGTCCGGAATCCGCGTATCGGAAGTCTTGAGCAGCGCCGCCGTATTAACCAAGGCACAGGCACATCCCCGGCTGACCTGTTCGAGGGCAGCATCGAGCCTGGCACCGAAGGCCTTGGCCTCCTCGAAGAGTTTTGCTTGCTCCTGAGCATCCAGCCCGGGCTTGATCCGTTGCACCATGGATTGCTGTTGATGTGCGACCAGCCGAGCGATATCGACTCGCCCAAAACGGGGAATCTCTGGCGGATGGCGATACATCCAGACGACCAGAAGCATGGCCCCCGCCAGCAAGGTGGCGATACCGGTCAGTACGTAGGGCTTGATCGATGGCACGACATGGCTCACTGGATCAGGTTGCACGTTGGGCTACCAGTTGTTCGATGGCCTCCGTCACGGACAATCCTTGATCACGCAGACGTTTGATCGCCTCGTAATCTTCAGCGCGTGTCGAATAAACCAGCATTGAGAAGGGATCGAGCAGGAGACGCCCAAGGCCGGACCCCATCGGCGAATGAATGTAGATTTCGGAGAAGTTTCCATGCTCGGTACTGACGGAGCCAAGCTGGCGTTTCAGCCACTCGTCGAGGGAGAGCTTCCCTTCCTTGCCCAGCCGCTCGATGTTCTCCGCTTTCTGGCGCAGCAGAAACAGCCAGTCGGCATTGTTAATGGCGGCCTTGGTCGCTTCGTTCTTGTAGTAGTCGTCGACCGACTGGGTGATCGTGCCGAAGGCTCCGCCATACTTGCGGGCGCGCCGATAGCCGGCCTCGATAAAGCTGCCGCTTGACCCCGAGCCCATCAAATCCCAGCTTTCGTCGATGATGACCAGCTTGCGCCGAGATCGGTCGCGGTACATCTCCTGGGTGATCCGGTACATGATGAGTTGCATCACCACCGATTGCAGGTCTTTCTTGGACTTCAGTTCCTCCAGTTCGAGCACGACGAAATCCTTGTCGAACTGAATGTTGGCATCGCCCTCGAAGTAACTCGCATACACACCGTGGCGGGTATAAGGTTCCAGCGCCGTCGCCAAACGACTCAGATCCCGCTCGTATTCGCCTTCGCTGGAAAGGCGACCGGTCTGGAGCAGCTCGTAAATATCGGTGATCGTGGCCGAGCGCCCTTTGGCATCCCAGACGCGCTTGATGGCGGAACCCAGCGCCGTATAGCCGTAGTTGTCGAGCGGTTCGCGCGGACTGGCCATCTGCGCCAGCAGCGGCAAAACCATCTCCATGTCGGCGTTGATATCGATGATCATGGAGAACGGGTTGAGGCAGATCGTGTTCTGTCGCTCGTCGGAAAACTCGATGAACTCGCCGTCCAGCAACTCGCACAGGTTCTTGTAGGAGCGACCAACGTCGATGATCCAGACCTTCGCGCCGGCGCCGAGGTAGCGATAAGTCATTTCATTGACGAACACCGACTTGCCGGAACCTGAAAGCGCCGCAACGGCAAAATTGAAATTACCGCCCGTGTTGTCGAACAGGTCGAAGCCGATAATCTGCCCTCGTCGCCCGAACAGCGTCATCACCGGCGTC
>JAPTVL010000509.1 GCA_028065725.1 Betaproteobacteria bacterium | reverse complement strand
CGAGCCGCTGCACGTGATCCTGGCACAGGGGCCGCTCGCCCGCCGCATTCTGCGCGCGCTCGGCCCGGCGTGCAGCAAGGCGCGCCTGCGCGACATCTACCGGGCCTTGTGCGACTGCCTCGAAGCGAGACGCATGTTCGTCGACTGATGCCATGGCCAGACCAGACCCCATCCTGATCACCTGCGAGCATGGCGGAAACCGCATCCCGGCCCGCTACCGCCCCCTGTTTGCGGGCTTCGAATCCTTGCTGCCCAGCCACCGCGGTTATGATCCAGGTGCGCTTGCCATGGCCCGTGAATTGGCCAAGGCGCTGGCAGCGCCCCTGTTCGTCTCCACCACCAGTCGCCTGCTGATCGATCTCAACCGCTCCATCGGCCATCCGTCCCTGTACTCCGAGGCCACCCGGAGCGCGCCCGCGACGCTCCGTCGCGAAATACTGGAAAAGCATTACCGCCCCTACCGCAACAAGGTCGAGGCGCATATCGCCGCAGCGATTGCGAGCGGCAGCCGGCTGATTCATATTTCCTCGCACAGCTTCACGCCAGTGCTCGACGGTGAAGTCCGCAATGCCGATATCGGCCTGCTCTACGATCCGGCACGGCCCGGCGAAGTCGAACTGTGCCGCTGCTGGCAGACCCAGCTCAAGGCTTTGGCGCCTGAATGGAAAGTGCGCCGCAATTATCCCTACACCGGCAGGTCGGACGGCTTGACTGCCTACCTTCGCCGCCGCTTTCCGGCTGGCGCCTATGTCGGTGTCGAACTGGAAATCAATCACAAGCACGTTTTGCAGGGCGGGCATCCATGGCAGGCACTGCGGCGCCAGTTGATCGAAGCCTTGCTTCAGGCCATGCCGGATACGTGCCGGTCGCCCAATCCCGGCGCCCACCCATTTTCTATTGCTCAATAAAACAATTGGTTGGCACCGTATCTGCAACCAAAATCAATCCCCGGCTACAATCGCATCATGAATTTCCACCGCCGCCACATGGTTTTATTTGTCCTGACGCTGGCGGCTCTGCTGGATGTTTTTTTGCTGCTTCGTCCCACCCCCGCCTCACCCATCCGCATCGGCGTACTGCATTCGCTCAGCGGTACCATGGCAGCGGAGGATGGCCTGAAAGCCATCGGGCGTGATGCCTTTCACCCCAACCATTACGCGGTCTGGAGCTATTTCCAGAGCATTCCGGGGGAAGCCAACCGGCATTTCGTCGCCGCATTCCAGCACCGCTATGGTTCCGATCGGGTGACCAGCGACCCGGTCGAAGCCGCCTATATAGGGGTAAGGCTGTGGGCACAGGCGGTGACCGATGTCGGTACCGCCGACCCCGAACAGGTCAACCGCGCCATGCTGCAGCAGAGCCTGGCTGCGCCCTCAGGCATCGCTGCGGTCGACCGCAGCACGCGCCACCTGTGGAAGCCGGTGCGCATCGGCAAGGCGCATGCAGACGGGCAATTCGAGCTGGTGTGGCATTCGGGCGATGCGCTGCGCCCGGATCCTTTCCCGGACTACCGCTCACGCTTCGAGTGGCAGCGGCAGCTGACCGAATTGCCCGGTGCCACGCCATGAGCCGGCTCCACATCTCCACCCGCCTGCTGTTGAGCTACCTGCTGGTGGCGGTGCTGCCACTGGCCGGTCTGGCTGCGTTTTACCAGACCTCGTTCGAAAGCTCGCTGCGCGAAACCGTGCTGGCGAACATGGCCGTCATCGCGGACAAGAAAGTTGAACAGATCGACAGCCACATGGCCGAGCGCCTGGCGGACGCCCGGCTGCTCAGCCGACAGGACCTGATCAGCGACGGGATTGCCGAACTGAGCCGCGTCTTTCGCCCGGATGGACTGGACGCCCCCGCCTATCAGGCCATTGCCCGCCCGCTGCGCGATGCCCTGATGAAGATCAACGCTGCCGAAGGCTTTTACGATTTGCTGTTGCTGGATACGGCCGGCAACGTGGTGTTTTCGCTGCGACAGGAGAAGGATCTGGGCACCAACCTCAGGCACGGCCCCTACCGCGACACCCAGTTGGCGAAGGGTTTCGAACTCTCCATGCAGACCCTGCAGACCCACCTCAGCCGCTTCGCGCTGTACGCACCGGCCGGAAATCGGTCCGCCGCGTTTCTGCTGGCGCCGGTGCTGAAAAATGGCGTGGTGATCGGAGCGCTCGCCCTGCAGCTGGATATCAGCAGGCTGGAAGCGGTGGCAGCCGACCGCACCGGGCTTGGCCGCACCGGCGAAACCGTGCTGGCGCAAAAAGAGGCAAACGATGCGCTTTACACCGCACCGCTCAGGCACGTCGAGAACGCCGCCTACCATTACCGGGTGCCGCTCGCGCAGACGGCCTTGCCGATGCAGAAGGCGCTGGCCGGCAACCATGGCAAGGGCATCATTCGCGACTATGCCGGCATCGAGGGGGTGGCGGCGTGGCGGTATCTGCCGGCCCTGGGCTGGGGCATGGTGGTGAAGATCGACACCGACGAGGCGCTGGCACCGGCCGCCCGGTTGCGCCGCCTCAGCTATCTCGCATTGGGGCTGTTCCTGGTGCTTTCCGCAATCATGGCGTTCTTCCTCGGTCGCGGGCTATCACGCCCGATTCAGAAGCTGACCCAGGTGGCCGACGGCATTGCCGCCGGCGATCTCACGCAGCGCGCGCCGAGTGGCGACATCGATGAACTGGGGCGGCTGGGCCATGCCTTCAATCACATGACCGACGCGCTGGTCGAGGCCCGCAACAACCTGGAATCGCAGGTGGAGGCTCGCTCGCGGGAATTGCACGCAATGACCTCATTGCAGGGGGCGATTCTCGACCAGGCCGGCGCGCTGGTGGTGGTGCTCGATCGCGAGGGTCGCATCCGTCGCTTCAACCACGCCTGCGAGGCGCTGTCGCAGTATTCGTTTGAAGAAGTCGAGGGACAGTTCGTCTGGGATCGCTTGCTGCCGCCGGAAGAACGGGAAACCGTGCACGAAGAGGCATTCTGTTCCCTCATCCGCAATCCCGACACCCTGCGCAACACCCACACCAGCCACTGGGTTGCCCGCGACGGCTCAAGGCGGCTGATCGATTGGACCAACACCTTGCTGCTCGACGAGCACGGCGACATGGAGTTCATGGTCAGCATCGGCGTCGATGTGACGGAGAAAAGTATTGCCGATGCCGCGCTCAAGGAAAGCGAAAAGCGCCTCAAGGAGGCGCAGCGCATCGCTCAGATCGGAAGCTGGGAACTCGACCTCGTCAGCGGCAAGCTGACCTGGTCGGACGAAACATTCCACCTTTTCGAGATCGACAAGACAAAGTTGGGCACATCCTACGAGACCTTCCTGGACGTCGTCCATCCGGAAGACCGGGAGCGGGTCAATCAGGCTTATCAAAATTCGCTGGTGACCCGCAAGCCATACGAAATCACGCATCGTCTGCGCATGCCGGACGGCCGCATCAAGTGGGTGAGCGAACGCTGCGAGACGCACTACGACACGCAGGGCAAACCGTTCAGTTCCACCGGCACCGTGCAGGACATCACCGAGCGCAAGGTGGCCGAGGCGCAAATCAGCCAGTTGGCCTATCACGATGTCCTGACCGGCCTGCTCAATCGTTTCAGTCTGCAAAGCCAGCTGGAACAGGTATTGGCCATGGCGCACCGGGAACAGCGCGCGCTGGCGGTGATATTTCTCGATCTGGATCGCTTCAAGACCATTAACGACTCCATGGGCCATGCCGTGGGCGACGCCTTGCTCAAGGACGTCGCCTACCGCCTGCGCGACAACATACGCGACAGCGACATCGTGGCCCGTCTGGGCGGCGACGAGTTCGTGGTGGTGCTGACCGACGTGGACGATGCCACGGCTGCCGCCCGTGTGGCGGACAAGCTGCTGCAGGTGCTGGCCCAAAGCTATCGTATCGGCGAAAACGAGCTGCACTCGACAGCGAGCATCGGCGTCGCCTTTTATCCGAACGACGGCAATGACGTCGAAACGCTGATGAAAAATGCCGACACCGCCATGTACCACGCCAAATCGCAGGGTCGCAACAATGTCCAGTTCTTCACCGCCGAGATGAACCAGGCTGCGGTGAAGCGCCTGATGCTGGACCACGACCTGCGGGTTGCAGTGGAGAACAGGCAGTTCGAACTGCATTACCAGCCGCAGCTGGACAGCCGCGATGGGCGCATCGTCGGGGTCGAGGCACTGGTGCGCTGGCAACATCCGCGCGACGGACTGGTGTTGCCGTCGGAGTTCATTCCCATAGCCGAAGAAACGGGGCTGATCCTGCCTCTGGGCGACTGGGTGCTGGACGAAGCCTGCCGCCAGTTGCGCGCCTGGCGGGACGTCGGAATCCAGGGCCTGACCATGGCCGTGAACCTGTCGGCGCATCAGCTGCACTCGCCCGTCCTGCTGGCGCACATTGCCCGGGCGCTGGAAAAATACGGGCTGGCAGGCACCGATCTCGAGCTTGAAATCACCGAGTCGGTGGCCATGCACGACCCCGATGCCAGCATCAGCCAGCTCAGGGCGCTGCGCAACCTCGGCGTGCGCCTGTCGATCGACGATTTCGGCACCGGCTATTCTTCGCTCAGCTATCTCAAGCTGCTGCCGATCCACACCCTCAAGCTCGACAAATCCTTTGTCCGCGACATCGAAACCGACGTCAACGACGTCGCCATTTGCACCGCCACCATCGCGCTCGCGCACAGCCTCGGTCTGGCGGTGATGGCAGAAGGCGTCGAAACTGCGGCGCAGCGCCTTCTGCTGGCTTCGCACCATTGCGATTTCATGCAAGGATATTTGTTCAGTCGTCCCCTGCCTGCCGAGGCAGCGCAGGCATTCATTCAGGCGAAGCAATCGACCTGAGAGAAGGGGACGGCCGGATTCAAGCAAGGAATCCCTGGGTCGCCATTCAAATGGGATATTGCTATCCTTAGATTAAAGACGCATCTTCCAAATCCACACGCGCAGGAGATCCAATGTCCGCACTCAGCCCTTCCCAGCTTGAACAGCTCACCAGGAAACTGAACGAGGAATACCAGGCCTTGCTGCGCGAAGTGCGCGAGGAACTGGAAAACTCGGGCAACCAGCATCGCATCGACCTGCTCAACCAGGAGCCTGGCGACAGTGGCGACGAATCGCTGGCCAATGCGCTGGCGGATTTCAATCTGTCAATCCTGGATCGCCATATTGACGCGATGCGCGATATCGAAGCCGCATTGCAGCGCATCAAGAACGGCGAATATGGCGTCTGCATCGATTGCGGAGAGGATGTCACCTTTCCCCGCCTGATGGCCTATCCGACCGCCAAACGCTGCATCGTCTGCCAGGAACAGCGCGAAAAGAGCTACGCCCAGGAAGGCCACCCGAAAATGTAAGCGGAGGCAGGACGGTCCTGCTTCCACCCCAACCCAACGGAGTCATCATGAAAACCCCGCTTCAAATCACCTTCCGCGACATTCCCCATTCCGACGCCCTCGATACGCACATCCGCGAAAAGGTGCAGAAACTCGAACAGGTCTTTGCCGACATCATCAGTTGCCGGGTGGTGGTCGAACAGCCCGCCAAGCATCACCAGCAGGGCAAACCCTTCAACGTCCGCATCGACCTCGGCGTGCCCGGTTCGGAAATCGTGGTGGACAAGCAGCAGAACGAGGATGCCTACGTTGCGCTGCGCGACGCCTTCGACGCCGCCAAGCGGCAACTGGAAGATTACGCGCGGCAGTTGTAGGAACGCGCGCCTCGGCCGGGCAGACAGCCATGGACAGCAAACCGGAAACGATGCCTGAATCGGCCGAACTGATCCAGAGCCTGCTCGACCCGGCCTGCTACGATCACGCGGCCGGCCCGGTCCGGGTCGTCGAAACCCATATCTCCTGGGTTCTGCTCACCGGCGAATTCGCCTACAAGATCAAGAAGCCGATCAACCTCGGCTTCCTTGATTTCAGCAGCCTCGACAAGCGCCTGCACGCCTGCTGCGACGAAGTGCAACTCAACCGGCGGCTCGCGCCGGCCATCTATCTCGACGTCGTCCCCATCACCGGCACCCCGGCCGCCCCGCGCATCAACGGCAGCGGCACGACCTTCGAGTATGCCGTGAAGATGAGACAGTTCCCGGTGGACGCCACGCTCGACCGACTCGACGCAGAGGGCGCCCTGACCGCGCACCACGTCGAAGCCATTGCCGCCACCCTTGCCCGCTTCCATCTCGCAGGCTGCGCGCGCGCCGCGCCAGACAGCCCCTGGGGCACTCCGGAAAAAATCCGGAAGCCGGTGGTGCAGAATTTCGAGCAGATCGCATCGCGCCTCGACGACCCGGCCGATCGCGAACTGCTCGACGCCCTGCAACGCTGGAGCGAAACCGAACATGCCCGGATCGCCCCGCTGATGGCTGCGCGCAAGCGCGACGGCTTCGTGCGCGAATGCCACGGCGACCTGCATCTGGGCAACCTGGCCTGGGTCGATGACCAGCTGCTGGTGTTCGACTGCATCGAATTCAATCCAGAACTGCGCTGGATCGACATCCAGTCCGAAGTCGCCTTCTGCTACATGGACCTGCTGCAGCGCGGCTATGCCGACTGGGCCTGGCTGTTCCTCAACCTCTGGCTGGAAGCCACCGGCGATTACGCGGGGCTTGTGCTCTTGCGCTACTACGCCGTTTACCGCGCACTGGTGCGCGCCAAGGTGGCGGCCATCCGCGCCGCGCAGACCGCCGGCCGCGAGCGCGCTGCCGCGCTCGCCGAAGTGCACACGCTGCTGCATCTGGCCACCGCGCTTGCGCGCCTCCTGCCCTTGCGACTCGACATCACCCATGGTCTGTCTGGCTCCGGCAAGACCACCGTCACGCAAAAACTGATGCAGACTCCGGGTGCCATCCGCCTGCGTTCCGACGTCGAGCGCAAGCGCCTCGCCGGCCTCGATGCCCTGGCGAAAAGCGGCTCCGGCGTCGGACGGGATTTATACGCAGCCGATGCCACCCGCCGCACCTATGCCCATCTGGCGTGGCTGACGGGAGAAATCCTCGACGCCGGCTGGCCGGTCATCGTCGACGCCACCTTCACCGCGCGCTGGCAGCGCGACCTGCTGCGCGAAATGGCGCGCATCCGCAACGTCGAATTCCGCATCCTCGACTTCCCTGTCCCCGTCGCCACCCTGCGCGAACGCATCGTCCAGCGAGCACGCGCTGGCAACGACGCCTCGGAAGCCGATCTCGCCGTGCTGCAGCATCAACTCGATACCGAAGAGCCGCTCGCTGCCAACGAGCAGGCAGACATTGCCAGAATCGACGCGTAGTCGTGCAGGCGTGTGCAGAGCCGGTTTGCAATGCACGGCGTAGCGTATTGATTTTCAAGGCTGGGCGGCGTGCGCACGCTTGATGAACTCGATAACCCCGCGCATAAACTCAAGTCCGCAAGTTATTGTTGGGTTCGACTTCGTTCACTCAGAGCCAGATGCTCGGCGCGATTGGCCGGAATCGGCTGTCGATTCCTGACACCATCAAATAATCCAAAAAATGTGGCGGAAGGGAGTGGGAGTCGAACCCACCCGGGAGCGACTGACACCCCCAACCGGATTTGAAGTCCGGCCGCACCACCAGGAACGCGTCCCTTCCAATTCAAGCAGCATGTTCCGCCCTGCCGAACATGTCCGCATTGCGCAGTCGATGCGCCTCGCGCACGCGGCGCGTGTAGCCCACCCGATCGAAAAACTCCAGCACCTGGATTGCGCGCTTGCGGCTGAGGCCGCTGCGGTCGCGGAATTCCGCCGCGCGCGTCTCACCCGCCGCGTGCTCCAGTTCCTGCACCAGCGCCGCCAGTCGGGCCACGCTTTCCGGCAGGTAGAACAGGTCGCGCACCATTTGGTACAGCATGCCCTGGCGCGCCAGTTTCTGCAGCAGACGGCGCATCGAACCCTCGTCTGTGCCGCTCATTCTGGCCAGGTCGCGCATCCACGGCGGGTCGAAAGGCGACTCGGCGAGCCAGGGACGGATGCGCTGGTAGAGCGCCTCTTCCTCGCGGGTGAGCGCGACGCTGTGCGTCGGCAGGTGTAGCCAGGAGCCGCTCCGTTGCAATGCGCCTGCGGCCAGCAGTTGCTCGGTCAGCGCGGCGAATGCGGCGGCGGACAGGGTCGGCAGGAACATGCGCCGGGCGCGTGCGGCGTCGGGGCCCAGTTCGTCGGGAAAGCGTTCGTGGAAGGCGGCGAGATCGGCGCGCAGCCTGTCCTGCAGGTTTGCCCAATGCGCGGCGGAAAATGCCCAGGCCTCGTGGCCGGCGCGCACCCGTGTACAGTCGTGCGGCAGATGTACGGCCGGATCCTTGCAGTTCCAGTGTAGGGCGAGGCGGTCGAGATCGAGCCCGCGCAGCTCGAGCAACTGGCGCAGGCGCGGCGCGATGTCTGGAATAGCCAGCGCGGCCAGCTCGGCCAGGCGCAGCGGCGTCTTGCGCTTGCGCGCCGGCGCATCGGGATCGAGTACCACGCCACCGCCGAGGGTATGGCGCGCGTCGGCATCGCGCAGGATGAAGCGGTCGCCGTGAAGCGCGCCGAGCGGACGGTCGGCGACCAATTGCGCCAGCGCGCTGTCGCCCGGTGCCAGGCTGTCGCCTTCCAGCAGCGCCACCCGCGCCATGACATGCGCCGCGCCCAGGTGCAGGTGCACCGGCGCCCAGTGCGTCAACGGCGCAGGCGCCTGCGGCGACAGCGTCAGGCGCACGTCGAAGCGCGCAGTGGGCGCGTGCAGGCGCGGCGCCACGATCCAGTCGCCGCGTGCGATCTCGTCCTTGCCGACGCCGGCCAGATTGAGCGCGCAGCGCTGCCCGGCCTGCCCAGCCTGCGCCGGCCGGTTCATCACGTGCAGGCTGCGCACGCGCACGGGTTTGCCGGATGGCGTCGCCACCAGTTCGTCACCTACTTCGACGCGGCCGGCGAAGACGGTGCCGGTGACGATGGTGCCCGCGCCTTTCAGTGTGAAGCTGCGGTCGACCGCCAGGCGGAAGCCACCCGCCTCTTTTGCCTGCGGCATCGATCGGGCAGCTTCGTGCAGATGCACGCGCAACGCATCGACGCCCTGCCCGTCCGTCGCCGAAAGCGGAAACACCGGCGCGCCGGCGAGCGCCGTTTCAGCCAGCAGTCGCTGCAGGTCGCGGTCGACTTCCTCAATACGCTCGGGCTCGACGCGGTCAATTTTGGTCAAGGCCACCGCGCCGCGCTCGATGCCCAGCAAGTCGAGGATGTTGAGGTGCTCGCGCGTCTGCGGCATCACGCCGTCGTCGGCCGCCACCACCAGCAGCGCGAAGTCGATGCCCGCCGCGCCGGCGAGCATGGTGTGGATGAAGCGCTCGTGGCCGGGCGCGTCGACGAAGCCCAGCACGCCGCCATCGGCCAGCGGCTGATAGGCATAGCCCAGCTCGATGGAAATGCCGCGCAGCTTCTCGGCGGCGAGGCGGTCGGTGTCGACGCCGGTGAGCGCGTGCACCAGCGTGGTCTTGCCGTGGTCGATGTGTCCGGCAGTGCCGACGATCATGATTGCGCCGTGATCTCCTGCGAGGTGATGCGGTAGCTGAAGGTGCCGGGATCGAGGCTGTCCAGCAGGCCGGCTGCGGTTTCCCCCTGGGGATACATGAGGAAGGGCACCGTGACCTTGCGCGAGCCCGGCAGCGGCAGATCGTGCGCGGTGTTGTAGGCCAGCCAGTTCATTTCCCAGGCCCCGAACAGGCGCTTGCGCACGTCGATCACCTTGTCATCGGTGAGGCTGAGGCCGCCGGGCTGTTCTTCCAGCACCACCTTGCGCACGTCGGCAGGGTCGACCGGCACCCAGCCGAATCCAGACAGCCACACCTCGGCGCGGCAGTGCTGGGCCTTGCTGATGTCGCCGCTCTTGCCCAGGCTCTTGTAGCCGAAGCGCGAGTCCGCCACACGGATGCCGTAGACATCGCGTGCCGGCAAGCCTGCCGCGCGCGCGAGGCCGACGTAGAGCGCATTGAGGTCGGCACACTTGCCGGAGAGGTCGCCGGTGATCAGCATGGTGCGAATGTCGCCGAGACCGCAGCCGCGGGTTGTCGGGTTGCGGAAGGTGTTGTCCACCACCCACTCGTAGATCGCGCGCGCCCTTGCCTCATCGGTTTTGATGCCGCGGGTGATGTCGAGCGCGGTCTTCCTGACGATGCCGTCGGTGGGCAGCAGTGTCGTCGCCCGCGTATAGAGTCGGCGATCCGCACGCGACAGCGGAGCCGCCTGGCCGGGGCGGGCGAGGTCGATGGCGCGGTCGCGGGTGGCGACGCGGCTCGTCACTTCCAGCACCGGTTTCTCGCCGGCTTCCCATTCCGCATAGAGCATCTCGGCGCCGTATTCCGGATTGCGCAGCAGCCGGGCATGCGCGGCATTGCCCTGCCACAGGCTGCCCATGGGCCGGATCCAGTCCTGTTCCTGCATCGACGGCAACGGCAGCCAGATGCGGGTCGCGCCCTCCGGCTTGAGCACCTCCACCCGCAAGCTGACTTCGAAGCTTCGCCAGCCGTTCTCGGGAGACGGGTTGAAAGCCGCCATGCCCCGGTGGGCGGGCCACATCGAACCCGCAGCCAGCGCCGCGGACGTCCACAGGAATTCACGTCGTTGCATGCAAGACTCCTACTCTCAAGGGTTATGCGGCCAGCTTCGCGAGCTGGGTTTCAAAATCCGTCTCGTCGGTCGCCGACAGACAGCGCAGGTCGAGCCGCAGTGCACCGTCTGCAATGCGCCCGATTACCGGCACCGGCAAACCACGCAGCGCGGCCTCGATGGCGTACAGCACGCCGGTTCTTCGCGTGGTGGGTCGCACCGCCAGTGCCCAGCTCTCCAGCCGGTCGACCGGCAGCGAGCCGCTGCCGATCTGCGACAGCGCCGGCTCGGCTTCCACCTTCACCGGCCAGTCGACGAGTGCCTGCTGCATGGCCGGCAGCAGACGCGCTGCCTGCGCCTGGATGTCGTGCGGCAGCCGGGTGAGCAGGTGCAGAGTGGTGAGCCGATCGGCCAGGCGGTCGGGATCGCGATACAAGCGCAGTACTGCCTCCAGCGCCGCCAGCGTGAGCTTGCCGACGCGCAGTGCGCGCTTGAGCGGGTTCTTCCGGATGCGCTGGATCAGATCGCGGCGTCCCACCAGAATGCCGGCCTGCGGTCCGCCCAGGAGCTTGTCGCCGCTGAAGCTGACGAGGTCGGTGCCGGCCGCCAGCGATTCCTGCGGCGTCGGTTCATGCGGCAGACCGAAGCGCGTCAGCTCGGTGAGCGTGCCGCTGCCCAGATCCACCACGAAGGGCAGCGCATGCGTGTGGGCGAGCTGCGCCAGTTCCGCCTCCGCCACGCTGGCGGTGAAACCCTGGATGGCGTAGTTGCTGGCATGCACTTTCATCAGCATGGCGCTGCGCGGGCCGACGGCGTCGGCAAAATCGCGCAGGTGGGTGCGGTTGGTGGTGCCCACCTCCACCAGTCGGGCGCCGGCGCGGCTCATGATGTCCGGTACGCGAAATGCACCGCCGATTTCCACCAGTTCGCCACGCGAGACGATCACCTGTTTCCTCAGTGCCAGGGTATTGAGCAGCAGGAACACCGCCGCGGCATTGTTGTTCACCACGGTGGCGGCCTCGGCGCCGGTGAGCTCGCACAGCAGGTCGTTCACGATGTCGTCGCGGTCGCCGCGCCCGCCGCTTTCGAGGTCGTATTCCAGTGCGCAAGGATGGCGTGCCGCCCTGCTCAAGGCTTCCACCGCCTCGTCCGGCAGCGGCGCGCGGCCGAGGTTGGTATGCAGCACGGTACCGGTCAGGTTGAACACCCGGCGCAGACGCGGCGCATGGTGCTGTGCAAGATGCGACGCGAGATGCGCCGCCAGCGCGGGTTCGGTGTAATCGACCAGATCGCCCTGGCGTGCCGCCTGGCGGGCATGGTCGAGCACGCTGCGCAATCCGGCGAGCACCGGTTCGCGGCCGTATTCGTCGAGCAGGGGTGCAACGGCGGCCCAGTTGAGGACGCGGTCGATCGAAGGCGGACGAGCTTGGGCGCTATGCACGATAGACAATCCCTTTGGGTTGACGGAGCAGCAGCTAGACGCCGCTGAGTCTTTTTATAGTTGACCCTGAATCAGATACCAGTTGATCCCGCTTTTGGCGTGGCCGGTTTCGTCCATCAGCAGGTCGAGCGTCAGGCTGGCGAGGTCGTCGGCCACCGGGTCGGCCAGCGGATCCTTGTCCTGGTGGACGGTTTTCAGATAGGTCCGGCATTCCGGGCAGCTTTCGGCCCGCACCACGGGGGTCTCGCCTTCCAGGTGGTAGGAAGCGATGCCACGGGTGTTGTCGCAGTTGCTGCACTTGGCTCGCACCACGTGCCATTCCGAGCCGCACAGCACGCAGTGCAGATAGCGCAGGCCGCTTTCGGCGCCGCCGATGCGTACCACCGAACTGACCGGATGC
>JAPTVL010000383.1 GCA_028065725.1 Betaproteobacteria bacterium | reverse complement strand
TTCTTCTGTCGCATCAAGCAATTCCGGCGCATTGCCACTCGCTATGACAAGCTCGCCGAACGCTTCGCTTCTTTCGTCGCCTTGGCCGCCTCCGTGATTTGGCTAGCTTGATTGTCAACAGACCCTAGGCTGTGCATACGCCTTGGCGAAATTATTGATTGTCCTTGAGTTAAGCGCGGCTTTCGGAAACGATCTTGATTCCAAGCGAACCGAATTTTGATTGGAAGCATATGCGGCGGGCACTCGGAAGCATTTTGATGACGCTATCGCTTGTTGCTGCAAATGCAGCGATTGCGCAGGCTGACGCCCGGGAAGCGCCTGTGGTGACAGTCGTCGCAATCCAAAGTAATGAGGGCCTAACTGAATCACAGATGACGCCCGCATTTCTCAAGCGAGTGGAAGAGTGGTCGGTTAGTACAAGTCGAAAGAAGATGTCTCAATCTCTTTCGCGGGCAGGACGGAACCCCGATATCGCGTATCAGATTCCAATTAGTTCGCAATCCCTCTTCAATGTTGCTGCAGGCAAGAAACTCATGATCATCCGTATGACGGTTGACAACTCCATTCGAGAAGTCTCGATCATGGGATTCAAAGGTAGCGAGTTTTACCGCGTCGGATGCCTTCGAGCAAGTAACCATGACATTCCTGTTTTCTCTGGTGAGTGCGGCAAAGTTGTGAAAGAGACTTTCGGCGTATCCATTCCGTAAAGTCTTAGGTTGTGTTCTCAATTAAGCCAACCAGATGAAGGCGCACGCCAGATGAACGAACGACAGAAAGGACGATGCGAGTTTGTCGTAGCGCGTAGCGATACGCCGGAAGTGCTTGATGCGAGCGAAGAAGCGTTCGATCAGATTGCGGTCTCGGTAGAGATGGCGATCGAAGCCGCGCTGGGTAAGACGATTGGAGCGGGGCGGAATCACGGCTTGCGCGCCTGCAGCTTCGATCGTTGCAATGAAGTGGTCGGCGTCGTACCCCTTGTCCGCGATGATGGCTTGCGCCGACAAGTGCTCGATGGTCTTGGCCGCACAGTCGATATCGGCAATCTGACCGGCCGAGAGAATCACCCGCAGCGGATTGCCCAGGGCATCCACCGCTACGTGCAGCTTGGTGGTCAGCCCGCCCCGCGAGCGGCCGATTTCCTGGCCACCGGCTTTTTTTGGGCGCCAGCGGAATGCTGGTGGGCACGCACGATGGTCGAGTCAATGAACAGGTGTTCCATGTCAGCGTCGCTGCGCATGGCTTGGGCAACGCGCTCAAATACACCCTTCTTGCGCCAACGGGAGAATCGTACATACGTCCGATGCCAATGCCCAAACTCGGCCGGCAGGTCGCGCCATGGGCTGCCCGTTCGCATGATCCAGAGGATCGCCTCGACAAACCGCCGATTGTCCTTGGCCGTGACACCCCGATCACTGGCCTTGCCCGGCAGGAGCTGCTCAATGCGTTCCCACTGGTCGTCACGTAACATTTTCCGGTCCATCCCGACTCCGCCCAAAAGTCAGGATATGACCACATTCCATTCACTGTGAACAGCCCCTCGCTATCCCATTGACCGTGAACGATTTCTTTTACCTCGTTTGCGTATGGCATATCAGGATTCAATCAATTGAGAACGGACCCTAGGCAGGTAGGGTCAGCTCAAATTCTTGGTACAGCTTGGCACGCGCGACGGTTTGCATTCCCCTCTGACCCGCCGAGCGAGGAAGGTTCGCCGGGGAATTCCGGTCGCGTTGTCTGAGCGAAGCGAGTTTAGCGACCGGCCCGGCGAAGCTTTCGCAGCGAGGGCAGCCCGCAGGGCCGGGGAGGCGGGGCGCGTTTCTTTGGGTACTTTCTTGCCGCGCAGCAAGAAAGTACCTCGCCCGCCGGGGCGAGTCCCGGCAAGCTGTCCAATCCCTTGAAAGTCGGCGCCGGCGGTACGGCGCCAAAACCCACCCTTAGCGATACTTCTCCGCGCAAGCCCTGACGGCCTTTTCCGTCGCTCGCTTGAGACAGGCGCGGGCATCGAGATGGGCCCGCGATGGCCTGTTCGCCGCGGAAACGGAGGCCGGCGTTCCCTCCGGCTTGGCGGGCGCAGCGGCGGCAGGCAGCCGGCGCACGATCTGCGTGCCGGCGGGCGGCTCCTCGGCAGCGGAGGCGGCCGCGGCCGGCGCCGCGGGTTTGGCGGCAGGCGCTGGCGGCTTCTGGTTCGACCAACCCCAGCTGGAAACCTTCCACGCTTCGCCTTCCTTCCTGAAGCTCGCCGTCAGATAGGCCGTAGCGCGGGTCTGGTATTCGCTGACGCCGGTGCCGAGCAGCACCGCACTATTGCCGTCGGGAGCGATGTTCTTTTCGGTGATGGTGTAGGTCTTGGGCAGCGCCTGCGCCAAGCCACGGATCAGGGCATCCCGCTCCGCTTGCGGTTTGGCGGTGAATTCCGCCTTCGCCGCCGCCGTGCTGAAGCCCATCACCTCTTCCGCATTGCCGGCCAGCGCGGCGCCATGGAGCTTGGCGTAGACCGCCTCGGGGTCCTCCTGCGCGACCGCTCCGGTGCAGCTCAGGATGAACAGCGCACAACCGTACAGTGCATGGCGCAATTGCATGACGATCTCCTAGCGGAAAATTCCAGTGTAACGCCGTCGCGGCATCGATGGAAACGCCACCGCTCAGGCCAGGCGGTGCAGCGCCTGTTCGAGGCTGGCGACGGTGCGCGCGACATTGCCCAGTTTGTCGAGGCCGAACAGGCCGATGCGGAAGCTGCGGAAATCGGCCGGCTCGTCGCATTGCAGCGGCACGCCGGCCGCCGTCTGCAGTCCCAGGTCGACGAACTTTTTCGCCGACTGGATCTCGGGGTCGGTGGTGTAGCTGACCACCACGCCGGGCGCCTCGAAACCCGCGCCGGCGACGCTGGCAAAGCCGCGCTCGGCGAGCAGCGCGCGCACCCGGCGGCCGAGTTCCCATTGCTGGCCGCGGGCGAGTTCGAGGCCGTGGGCTTCGGTTTCGCGCATCGCATCGCGGACGCGGCGCAGGGCATCGGTGGGCAGTGTGGCGTGATAGGCATGGCCGCCGTTTTCGTAGGCCTGCATGATTTGCAGCCACTTCTTCAGGTCGCAGGCGAAGCTGCTGCTTTCGGTCGCGGCGATGCGCGCCAGCGCGCGTTCGCCCAACATCACCAGGCCGGCGCAGGACGGGCCGCTCCAGCCCTTCTGCGGCGCGCTGATGAGGACGTCTACGCCCATCGCGCGCATGTCCACCCAGAGCGCGCCGGAAGCGATGCAGTCGAGCACGAAGATACCGTCGACCTCGCGCACCGCATCCGCCACGGCGCGTAAATAGTCGTCGGGCAGCAGGATGCCGGAGGCGGTCTCGACATGCGGTGCGAATACCACTTCGGGGCGCTGCGCGCGGATCGCGGCGACCACTTCCTCGATCGGCGCCGGCATGAACGGGGCCTGGCTGCCTGCGCCGCTGCGGCGCGCCTTGAGCACCTCGGTGCCGGCCGCAATCCGGCCCATGTCGAGAATCTGCGACCAGCGAAAACTGAACCAGCCGTTGCGCAAGACCAGGCAGCGCCGGCCGCCGGCAAACTGGCGCGCCACGGCTTCCATGGCGAAGGTGCCGCCGCCTGGCACCACCGCAACCGCATCGGCGCCGTAGGTCCGCCGCAGGATAGCGGAGATGTCGCACATCACGCCCTGGAATGCCTTGGACATATGGTTGAGGGCGCGATCGGTATAGACCACCGAATATTCCAGCAGTCCATCGGGATCGACGGTGTTGAGCAGGCCAGGCATGTTCACTCCAATTCAGGTACAAGCGGCATGCCGCTAGAAAGTTCCGGGATAGGCGCCGCCGTCGAGCAGCCAGTTCTGCCCGGTGATGAAGCCGGCCTGCGTCGAGCACAGCCAGGCGCAGGCGGCACCGAACTCCTCGGGATTTCCGATGCGTCCGGCCGGGATCGTCGCCACGCGCTCGGCCAGCACCTGCTCGTAGGAAACATTGCGCGCCTTGGCCTGGCCGCCGATCACCGTGGCGATGCGGTCGGTGTCGAAAAAACCGGGCAGCAGGTTGTTGATGGTCACGTTGTGCGCCACGGTCTTGCGCGCCAGTCCGGCGACGAAGCCGGTGAGGCCGGAGCGCGCGCCGTTGGACAGGCCCAGCACGTCGATCGGCGCCTTGACCGCGCCCGAGGTGATGTTCACGATGCGGCCGAACTTGCGCGCGATCATGCCGTCCACGGTGGCCTTGATCAGCTCGATCGGCGTCAGCATGTTGGCATCGAGCGCGGCCAGCCAGTCCTCGCGCGACCAGTTGCGGAAGTCGCCGGGCGGCGGGCCGCCGGCGTTGTTGACCAGGATGTCGGGTTGCGGACAGGCCGCCAGTGCCGCCGCGCGCCCTTGTGCGGTGACGATGTCGGCGGCCACGGTCTGTACCGCGACGCCGGTCGCCGCGCGGATTTCGGCGGCGGTCTGTTCCAGCGCCTCGGCGCCGCGTGCCACCAGCGTCACGGCGACACCCTCGCGCGCCAGCGCAAATGCGCAGCCGCGGCCCAGTCCCTTGCTCGATGCGCACATCAGTGCGCTGCGTCCTCGTATGCCCAGATCCATGTTCAGCCTTTCAGAAAGTCGATCACCAGCCGGTTGAAGATTTCCGGCTGCTCGATGCAGCAAAGATGCGAAGCCGAGGGAATCACCTCCAGCCGTGCGCCGGGAATCGCCGCGGCGATGACTGCGCTGGCGGCCGGCGGCGTGCCCGGATCGTCAGCGCCGACCACGACCAGCGTCGGCGTCGCGATAGTCGGCAGGCGTGCGGTGAGGTCGAGGCGGCGGATGGCCTCGGCGCAACCGACATAGCCCGCCACCGGGGTGGCTGCGATCATTGCGGCGATGCGGGCCATGTGGTCCGGCCGTGCGCTGCGGAACGCCGGGGTGAACCAGCGGCCCAGCGTGGCCTCGGCCAGCGCCGCGGTGCCTTCGGCGCCGGCCTGGGCGATACGCTCGTCCCAGATCGCGGCGGCCTCGGGCGGAATGCGGCTGGTGGAACTTGAGATCACCAGTTTGTTCAGGCGCTGCGGCGCCAGCAGCGCCTGATGCTGGGCGATCATGCCGCCCATGGACAGGCCGACGAAATGGGTGCGCGCCACCTGCAGCGCATCGAGCAGGCCGAGCAGGTCGCCGCCGAGCTGATCGAAGCTGTAGGCGCCGTCCGGCGCGCTGCTTTTGCCGTGGCCGCGCGTGTCGTAGCGCAGCACCGTGAAAGTCGGCGCCAGCGCCGCGGCGAGCTGGTCCCACATCGACAAATCGGTGGTCAGCGAATGCGACAGCGTGACCCAGGGGCCGCTGCCTTCGATGGTGTAGTTGATGCTGATGCCGTTGGCCTCGACAGAGTTCATGCGGCCTCCAGTTTGGCGACGGCGAGCGCCAGCCACTTGATGCCGGCATTGCCGAAATTGACCTGTACGCGCGCATCGCTGCCGCCGCCTTCGGCATTGATGATGACACCGAGGCCGAATTTTGCATGCATCACGCTCTGGCCGATGCGGAAGCCGCTGCCGGACGAAGATTCGCTGCGGCGCGGCGTGGTCGGATAAGTCGGCGCTGACGGAGCGGCGAAACCGCCCTTGCCGGCGCGCGGCGTGAGCCATTTGACCAGTTCCGCGGGTACTTCGTCGAGGAAGCGCGAAGGCAGGTTGTAGCGCGTCTGGCCGTGCAGCATGCGGGTCTGGGCGAAGCTCAGGTAGAGCCGCTGGCGGGCGCGGGTGACGGCAACGTACATCAGGCGCCGCTCCTCTTCGAGGCCCTTGTCTTCGTTCATCGAGTTCTCGTGCGGGAACAGGCCGTCTTCGAGGCCGCTGATGAAGACCACGTTGAATTCGAGACCCTTGGCCGAATGCACGGTCATCAGTTGCAGCGCGTCGTCGCCCTCGCCGGCCTGATGCTCGCCGGCTTCAAGCGAGGCGTGCGCCAGGAAGGATGACAGATCGTTGCCGAATTCCCCGGTGATCTCGCCGTCCTGGTTGGGCGTGCCTTCCTCGGCGACGAAACTGGCCGCAGCATTGATCAGTTCGTCGAGGTTGTCCAGCCGCTCCTGGCCTTCCTTTTCGTTCTGGTAATGGGCGCGCAGGCCGGACAGTTCGATGACATGATCGACCAGTTCCGGCAGCGGCAGCTGGGCGGCGTCACGCAGCGTGACGATGAGTTGCGCGAAGGCGGTCAGCTTGGCGCCGCCGGCGCCGGCGACCTGCGGGATCGCCGCATGCAGGCTGCTGCCGGCGGCCTTGGCCGCGTCCTGCAAGTGCTCCAGGCTGCGCGCGCCGATGCCGCGGGCGCGAAAATTCACCTCGGGCGAAGGCCGTGTCGTCCTCGGTGTTGGCGATCAGCCGCAGGTAGGCCAGCGCGTGCTTGATCTCGGCGCGTTCGAAGAAGCGCAGGCCGCCATACACGCGGTAGGGCAGGCCGGCGTTGAACAGCGCGTGTTCCAGCGCGCGCGACTGGGCGTTGCTGCGGTAGAGCAGCGCGATCTCGGCGCGCGCGTGGCCGTCGCGCTGCAGGGCCTTGATTTCCTCGACGATCCAGCGCGCCTCGTCGCCGTCGGAATAAGACTCGTAGATGCGGATCGGTTCGCCGCTGCCGGCCTCGGTCCACAGGTTCTTGCCCAGCCGCGACGGATTGTTCCTGATGATGGCGTTGGCGGCGTCGAGGATGTTGCCGTGCGAGCGGTAGTTCTGTTCGAGGCGGATCAGGTTCGTCACCTTGAACTCGCGCTCGAAATCGGCCATGTTGCCGACTTCGGCGCCGCGGAAAGCGTAAATGCTCTGGTCGTCGTCGCCGACGCAGAACAGATGGGCGGGATTTTGCGTACCCTCGCCGGCCAGCAGCTTCAGCCAGCGGTACTGCAGCTTGTTCGTATCCTGGAATTCGTCTACGAGGATGTGGCGAAAACGCTCCTGGTAGTGGCGGCGCAGCGGTTCGTTGCGCTCCAGCAGTTCATAGGAGCGCAGCAGCAGCTCGGCAAAATCGACCACGCCTTCGCGCTGGCATTGCGCTTCGTAGGCTTCGTAGAGCCCGACGCGCTTCCGCGCCCAATCGTCCCAGGCTTCGACCGCGGCCGCGCGCAGGCCCTGCTCCTTCTGCGCATTGATGAAATGGCACAGTTCGCGCGGCGGAAACTTCTCGTCATCGACGTTGAGCGACTTGAGCAGGCGCTTGACGGCGGCCTGCTGGTCGGCCGAATCGAGAATCTGGAACAGTTGCGGCAGGCCGGCGTCGCGGTAGTGGGCGCGCAGCAGGCGGTTGCACAGGCCGTGGAAGGTGCCGATCCACATGCCGCGGACGTTGATCGGCAGCATGCCGGCCAGCCGCGTCTGCATTTCCTTGGCTGCCTTGTTGGTGAAAGTCACCGCCAGCACGCCGGGCGGCGCGACCTGGCCGGTCGAAATCAGCCAGGCGATGCGCGTGGTCAGCACCCGGGTCTTGCCCGAACCGGCACCGGCGAGGATCAGGGCATGGGCCGGCGGCAGCGTGACGGCCGCCAGTTGCGGCGCGTTGAGATGGTCGAGCAGGGGGTTCATGGATCGGACCGGCGGATGGAAGACCGATTATATCGGCCGCGCTGCAATGGCGCCGCCCGCAGTAAGCGCTAACCGGGGCGATTCCGGCCGGTTCCGGCCGTTGCACAGAAACTTGTTGCGTTGCATCAATTTTCTTGCATTTAGAGTGTCTCGCCCATATCAAACCTGTAGAATCCTTCATGCTGCAATGCAACACGTATTGCATGCAAGAAGGCTCGCCCAGGCCCACAAGGCCGGGGTGGGTCGAAAGACAGGAGAACCACATGAGAACCAAACCAAAAACACCGAAACTGCTGCCCTGGCTGGCGAAAAAAGCCGGCATCACCGACGCAAGGGCCACCGTGCTGTGGCACGACGCCGAGCGCTGGGCCGCACACCGCGCCGCAAGAGACTCCTCCGTCTATTTCAAGCTGGCCGTCGATCGACTGCTGGAACTGGTCGCCGCGGAATCCCTGCGTGAAGACGCCGCCTCCTTCGGCTGGCGACCCTGGGCACGCGCGCAGGCGCGCTTCTGGGCGGTTTCGATGCAGGTGGCGCAGCAAGGCTCGGCGCTGACGGCGCGCGGCTGGCGCCTGATCAGTTCGGCCGGCCGCCAGCAACAGCCCGGCTAGCGCCCCACGCCTGGATTCAGGCCGGTCGCCGCCTTCAGGCGCGCGGCCGCCAGTTCGGCTTCTGCCGCGCTGGCAAAACCACGCAGCAGCACTTCGTAGCGCCAGCCCCCGCCTTCCGCGGCATGCGGCCGCACCCGTGCGGCAAACCCGGCCTCGCGCACCCGGTCGTAGAGTTCCAGCGCGGCCTCCTCGCTGGGCGCCGAACCGGCCCGCACGATCCAGCTGCCCTTCGCCCGCGCCGCGCCATCGCCGGGAAGGATTTCGGTCTGCCGCGCGAGCATCCTGAGGACTTCCGGATCGAGCGGCTTGACCGCCGCCGCCTGGCCGCGCGGGGCATCGTAATACGTCATCGGCTGCGCCATTTCGGTGGTCTGCCCGGCGCGCGTGATTTCGATGCGGCCTTCGAGCAGGGCCACCAGGTCGCCGTCCTGGTTGGTCCTGCCCCACAGGTCGGTGCCGCGAATGCCGATGGTGGCGGTGCCGACACGGATCGCCAGCTCGCGTGGCAGCGTCTTGTTCAGCCTGCCGGTGGTAAAGCGGAAGGGCCCGCTCAGGATGTCGAGCGCACCGCGAAAGTATCGTTCCGGTCGCAGGCTGCGCGAATGCAGGCTGAATTGGGCGGCTTCGCCCAGCTTGACCCGGCTGCCCTCGGCCAGCAGCAGATAGGCGCGGGCACCCGGGCCGGTGCGCACCACGTCGCCGCTCTGCAGCGGCATGCCCACCGCCAGCGGTACCGTGTAGCCGTTCCGATCGCGCCAGGCCGGTGCCTGCACCACTTCCACGGTAGCCGGAGCGGCGGCCTGCACCGGCGCGGAAAACGGCAGCAAAAGGAAGGCAAGCGCAGTGAGGGCGCGGCTCAAGGGGGACATGCAAATCCTTTCGATCAGAACGGGCGAGTATAATTCTGCCCTTTGCCAGTACTCAAAAAAGACGCCCCGGCCATGCAGGAAAAATATCTTCCGACGTATTTACCAACAGTGATCGAGCAGGCCGCCCAGGCCCACTGGAACACCACGCAGGCCTTTCGCGCCGTAGAGAATTCCGGCAAGCCGAAGTACTACTGCCTGTCGATGTTTCCCTACCCGTCGGGCAAGCTGCACATGGGGCACGTGCGAAACTATACCATCGGCGATGTGCTCTCCCGCTACCACCGGATGAAGGGCTACAACGTGCTGCAGCCCATGGGCTGGGACGCTTTCGGCCTGCCCGCGGAGAACGCCGCGATGCAGAACAAAGTGCCGCCGGCCAAGTGGACCTGGGACAACATCGCCTACATGAAGAAACAGCTCCAGTCGCTGGGTTTCGCCCTCGACTGGGAGCGCGAACTGGCGACCTGCGCACCCGAGTATTACAAGTGGAATCAGTGGCTGTTCCTGCGCATGCTGGAAAAAGGCGTCGCCTACAAGAAGACGCAAGTGGTGAACTGGGACCCGGTGGACCAGACCGTGCTGGCCAATGAACAGGTGATCGAAGGCCGCGGCTGGCGCACCGGCGCCGTGGTCGAAAAGCGCGAGATTCCGGGCTACTACCTGGCCATCACCAAGTATGCCGACGAACTGCTGTCGGCGCTCGACACACTGCCGGGCTGGCCGGAGCGGGTCAAGACCATGCAGGCCAACTGGATCGGCAAGAGCACCGGCGTGCGCTTCGCCTTCCCCTACGAACTGGACGGCAAGCAAGAGAAGCTGTGGGTGTTCACCACCCGCGCCGACACCATCATGGGCGTCACTTTCTGCGCCGTCGCCGCCGAACATCCGCTGGCGACCCATGCGGCGAAGGACAATCCGCAACTCGCCGCCTTCATCGACGAATGCAAGCATGGCTCGGTCATGGAAGCCGACATGGCGACCATGGAAAAGAAGGGCATGCCGACCGGCATTTTCGTCGACCACCCGCTCTCCGGCGAGAAGGTCGAAGTCTGGGTCGGCAACTACGTGCTGATGAGCTACGGCGAAGGCGCCGTGATGGCCGTGCCGGCCCATGACGAACGCGACTTCGAGTTCGCCAGGAAATACGGCCTGGCGATCACTCAGGTGATCGGGGAGAAGGGGGAAGGGGGAAGGGAGAAGCGGTTCAGCCTCGACGGATGGCAGGAGTGGTATGCATCCAAGGGCGGGTACTGTGTCAACTCCAGCAAGTACGACGGCCTGCCCTACGAAGCCGCGGTGACCGCCATTGCTGCCGACCTCAAGGCGAAGGGTCTCGGCGACACCCAGGTGCAGTACCGCCTGCGCGACTGGGGCGTTTCGCGCCAGCGCTACTGGGGCTGCCCGATTCCGATCATCCATTGCGACAGCTGCGGTTCGGTGCCGGTGCCCGAGAAGGACCTGCCGGTGGTCCTGCCGGAAGACTGCGTGCCCGACGGCTCGGGCAATCCGCTCAACAAGCGGGAAGATTTCCTCGCCTGCAACTGCCCGCAATGCGGCAAGCCGGCCAAGCGCGAAACCGACACCATGGATACCTTCGTCGATTCGTCCTGGTACTACGCGCGCTACTGCGTCGACCCGACCACGCGCGCGGCGAACTCGGCCATGGTCGATGCCGGCAGCAACCACTGGATGCCGGCCGACCAGTACATCGGCGGCATCGAGCACGCGATCCTGCACCTGCTCTACTCGCGCTTCTGGACCAAGGTGATGCGCGACCTCGGCCTGGTCAGCTACGACGAGCCCTTCGCCAACCTGCTGACCCAGGGCATGGTGTTGAACCACATCTTCTCGCGCCGTACCGACAAGGGCGGCATCGAGTATTTCGCGCCCGAGGAAGTCGACCTGAAGCGCGACGAAGGCGGCCATGTGGTCGGCGCGACGAGCAAGGCCGACGGCCAGCCGGTGGATTACGGCGGCGTCGGCACCATGTCGAAGTCCAAGCGCAACGGCGTCGACCCGCAATCCCTGATCGACGAGTTCGGTGCTGACACGGCGCGCTTCTTCATGATGTTCGCCTCGCCGCCGGAACAGACGCTGGAATGGTCCGACTCGGGGGTCGAAGGCGCCTACCGCTTCCTGCGCCGGGTCTGGAACTATTGCGCGAGGTTCGACAATCCAGGACCAGTAATGGGTGATACGCTGGCCAAGGCTACGCGGTTTGAAATCCATACTGTGCTCAAGCAAGCCAACTACGACATGGGCAAGCTGCAGTTCAACACCGTCGCTTCTGCGACGATGAAGATTCTGAACGCACTGGATAGGTTCGCGGGCGGAAGGAACGAAGTTACCGAAGAAGGACTTTCGATTCTCTTGCGCCTACTCTCTCCGATCGCACCTCACATCTGCCACCAACTCTGGCGGGAACTGGGTTTTGGCGAGGACATTCTCCACGCGCCCTGGCCCGAGCCGCTGGCGGAAGCCCTGGTGCAGGACGAAGAGGAACTGGTGCTGCAGGTCAATGGCAAGCATCGCGGCAACATCCGCGTCAAAGTCGGCGCTGACCGGACGGCGATCGAAGCCGTGGCGCTGGCCGCGGAAGGCGCCGTGAAATTCATGGAAGGCAAGCCGGCGAAGAAGGTAGTCGTGGTACCCGGTCGCCTGGTCAATATCGTCGTCTGAGCACAGCCCAAGGATTCCGCCATGCGCGCAATGAAACTGTCTCTCATCCTGCTGCTGATCGGCGTGCTGGGTGCCTGCGGCTTCAAGCTGCGCGGCAGCGCCGAGCTTCCCGGCTACAAGCTGCCGTTTGCCACCATCGCGCTCACGCTGGCGCCGACGTCCGAGTTCTACGCCCAGCTCAAGCGCACCATCGAGGCCTCCTCGCCGGGCACCCGGGTGGTCAGGGACGCCGGCGAAGCGGAAGCCATCCTCTCGGTGCTCGGCGACACCAGCGAAAAAACCATCCTCTCGCTCACCGCCGCCGGGCGCGCCCGTGAATTCCAGCTGGTGCGTACCTTCAGCTTCAGGGTGCATGGCAACGTCCCGGCGACCGCGGCCGCGACCACGCCGCGCGCCAAATACAGCGACGTACCCGCCGCAGCCGGTCCGACCGAATACATCGCGCCGAGCATCATCGCGCTGCGCCGTGAAATCACTTTCAGCGACGATCTGGTGCTGTCCAAGGAATCAGAAGAACAGCTGCTCTGGCGCGACATCCAGAGTGATCTGGTGCAGCAGCTGATGCGCCGGCTGGCGGCGGCCAAGCTGCAGCCCGCGAAAACCGCCGAATAGTCGTCATGCAGTTGCGGCCGGAACAGCTCGCGGCGCATCTGGCGCAGTCGGACAGGCCGCTGGCGCCGCTCTACCTGCTGCACGGCGACGAGCCGCTGCTGGTGATCGAGGCCGGCGATGCGATTCGCGCCGCCGCGCGCCGCCAGGGTTTCGACGAACGCGAGGTGATCGTCGTCGGCACCAGCTTCAAGTGGGACGAGCTGTTCATGGCCACCGGCAACATGTCGCTGTTCGGCGGCTTCAAGCTGATCGATCTGCGCATTCCCTCGGGCAAGCCGGGGCGCGAAGGCAGCGAGACGCTGCAGCGCTACATCACCACGCTGGGCCCCGGCATCGTCACCCTGATCACCCTGCCCGAACTCGACTGGCAGGCGAAAAAGGCCGCCTGGGTCACCGCGCTGGCGAACGCGGGCGTCGCCATCGAATGCAACGCGCCGCCGCCGGCACGCCTGCCGCAATGGATCGCCGAGCGCATGGCGCGCCAGCAGCAGAGCGCGCCGAGGCCGGCGCTGGAATTCATCGCTGCCCATGTCGAAGGCAACCTGCTGGCCGCGCATCAGGAAATCCAGAAGCTGGGCCTGCTCTATCCGCCCGGCGAAGTCTCGCTGGCGCAGATCGAGGGCGCGGTGATGAATGTCGCCCGCTATGACGTGTCGGACCTGCGCGACGCGGTGAAGAACCGCGACACGGTGCGTGCCGCGCGCACGCTGGAAGGCCTCAAGGGCGAGGATGCGGCGCCGCCGCTGGTGCTCTGGGCGCTGGCCACCGAAGCGCGCAGCACCTCGGCCAGGCCGGCGCTCTTGCACGCGGCGAAAATAGACCGCATGATCAAGGGTCTTGCGCGCGGCGACATATGGGACGAGTTCCTGCAACTGGCGCTGCGCCTGACGCAACCAAGGACACGGTAATGGATGTGAACGCTTACATGCAGCAAGTCGGCCGCCAGGCTCGCGCAGCCTCGCGTGCCACGGCGCGCGCCTCGACCGCGGCCAAGAACACCGCCTTGCTGGCGATGGCCGCAGCGATCCGCGAACGCCGCAGCGAACTGCTCGCGGCGAATGCCGCCGACGTCGCGGAAGCCCGCGGCAACGGACTCGACGCGGCACTGATCGACCGCCTGCAGCTTTCAGAGAAAAGCATCGAAGCCATGGCGCAGGGACTGGAACAGGTCGCCGCCCTGCCCGACCCGATCGGCGAGATCAGCGACATGAAGCGCCGCCCTTCCGGCATCCAGGTCGGCAAGATGCGCGTGCCGCTGGGCGTGGTCGGCATCATCTACGAAGCGCGGCCCAACGTCACCGCCGATGCCGCGGCGCTGTGCCTGAAATCAGGCAATGCCGCGATCCTGCGCGGCGGCAAGGAAGCCCTGCGCGCCAACCAGGCCATCGCCGCCTGCGTGCGTGCCGGCCTCGCCGCCGCCGGCCTGCCCGAGACCGCGGTGCAGGTGATCGAGACCACCGACCGCGAGGTCGTCGGCCATCTGGTCGCCATGCCCGAGTATGTCGATGTGATCGTGCCGCGCGGCGGCCGGGGACTGATCGAGCGCATCTCGAAAGAGGCGCGGGTGCCGGTGATCAAGCATCTCGACGGCAACTGCCACGTCTATGTCGATGAGGCCGCCGCTGCGGACAAGGCGCTGCGCATCCTCGAAAACTCCAAGACCCAGCGCCTGGGCACCTGCAACACCGCCGAATCGCTGCTGATCGCGCGCAACGTCGCCGTGTCGCTGGCGCCGATTCTTTGCGCCATGCTCACCGGCCGCGGCATCGAGCTCCGCGGCTGCGAGGAAACCCGCAAGCTGGTACCGCAGGCCAAAGCGGCGACGGAAGAGGACTGGTACGCCGAATACCTCGCCGCGATCATTTCGGTGAAGATCGTCGCCGACGTCGGCGCAGCCATCGAGCACATCAACAAGTATTCCTCGGCGCACACCGAGACCATCGTCACCGAGAACTACACGAACGCGATGCGCTTCCTGCGCGAAGTGGATTCGGCCTCGGTCATGGTCAATGCCTCGACGCGCTTCGCCGACGGCTTCGAATACGGCCTCGGCGCGGAGATCGGGATTTCCACCGACAAGTTCCACGCCCGCGGTCCGGTCGGCCTCGAAGGGCTGACCTCGCAGAAGTGGATCGTTTTAGGTGACGGAGAAGTTCGCGCCTAAGTGGCTCACCACTTCACCCGCACCGTATAGTCCAGCAGAGTGCTGCCGCCGGCGGGCACCGCGATGTTCCATGACGCGACGCGCGCCGATTCCTTGGTGTGCTTCTGCGATTCCTGGAGCATCTCCCAGTCGCCGGGCATGGGTTCCTGCACCGTGACCGTCACCGCTTCGTCCTTGGCGTTGCGCAGCTCGATGCGCCAGGCACTTTCGATGACATTGTCGGCAATCTTGCGGTAGCTGGTCTGCTTGCGCTCGGCAGTGATGTCGAAGGCCTCGCCCAGCCTGAGCTTGAGTTTCTCGTTCTTCGCCGTGTGGCCGATGCGATCCTCGCCGACGAACTGCGCGGCGCCCTTGCTGTCGCGCGCATAGACGCGCACGATGCCCGCCGGCAGGGGCTTGCCGAGCTGTCCGCCCTGGTTCTCCAACTCCAGGAATACGGCGGGCTTCAGCTTCTGGCCAATCTGTCCGTAGCGGTCGCGGTAGTAGTACTCGTTGCCGGCCAGCAGGTATTCGCGCCGCACCGGCACAGCGCTGGCCGAGAGCAGCGCGAGCTGCTTGGTCTGGTTGTCGGCGATCGACGTCGGCCGCTCGAAGCTGTAGAGGTGGTAGTCCAGCAGCGCTTCCTGGGTCGCCTCCGCCGCCTTGGCCCGGGCCGGTGCCGGCGCCGCCATGGCATAGAGCCGCGAGTCCTGCTGGCGCACGCGATTCACGCTGCCGGCCACCAGCTGCAGGGTGGCGTCATCGAAGCCGGCGCCGCTGCGATTAGTCAGCGTGACCCAGGCATTGAGATCGAGGCTCCTGCCGTCGGCGGCCAGGTTGGCGACGTAGTCGGCCTTCCACGACAGGCCGCCGGTCAGGTAGGAGAGTTCCACTGCCTGCCTGCCGCCGCTGGCGTCGAGCAGCACCGAGAGCGTGGGCCGCTCGCGCAGGTTGGGCGGCACGCTGTCGAAGGCCAGCCGCCCCGGCACGCCGGTTTCGATACGGTCGGCGAAGCGCAGCACCGTGCCTTGCCCGGCGGCCAGCACCGTGGCCTTCTCGCGACGCTCGGCATCGCTGGTCGGATGCGAGCGGATCACCGTGACATCGCGGCCGACATACTTTTCCAGCAGCTTCTGCGGCGTCAGCAGATCGAAATTGAAGTTCTGCTCGACCAGGTGCAGCGCCGGCCCCGACACCGCACGCAGCAGCGCCGTCTCGGGCCGCAGCTGCGCCGCCACATCGCGCAACGACAGGCGCGTCAAGCCGGCCGGCAGCTCGACGCGGCGGCGTTCCTTGACCAGCGCCAGATCATCGTTATAGACCGTGACCGCCACCGCTTCGCGCTCGGCGGCAGCGGAGCTCACCTCGCGCGCCGAATCGGCCGCCTGCACCGTGCCGACCGCAAGCAGCATCCCGACTGCCATCAGTTTCCCCTGCATGACATCCTCCCCTCGACAGTGATCCAACGATAGCATGCCTGCATCGGCGGTATGATTGCGCCGGACTACCTATCCGAGGAGATCGTTCATGAACAAGCTGCTTGCCATTCTGCTGCTGGCCCTGTCCCTGCCGGCGCTGGCGGCGCTCGACGTCGCCGGCGCCAAGTTCGACGACAAGGCGAAAGTCGGCGCCGGCGACACGGTGCTCAACGGCGCCGGCCTGCGCAACCGGGTCTTCTTCAAGGTCTACGCGATCGGCCTCTACCTGCCGCAGAAGGCCGCCACCACGGCCGAGGTTCTCGCCGCCAAGGGCGCCAAGCGCATAGCCATCATCACCCTGCGCGACCTGACCGCCGAGCAGTTCGTCGACGCCCTGCTCGAAGCGCTGACCAAGAACCACGACGAGGCAACGCTGAAGACCCTGCAGCCGAAGATCGACCAGTTCCGCAGCACCATGCTGGCGATCGGCAATGCTCCGGAAAAGTCGGTGGTCCATCTCGACTGGCTGCCTGACACCGGTACGCGATTGTCATTCAACGGCGCGCAGAAAGGCAGCGACATCGCCGGCGAGGACTTCTATCACGCCCTGCTGCGCATCTGGCTCGGCGACAAGCCGGCGCAGGACGACCTCAAGGACAAGCTGCTCGGCAAGGTCTCGTAATGGCCGGTGGGGCGCTCGCCGGACTGCGCGTACTCGACCTTTCACGGGTGCTGGCCGGCCCCTGGGCCTCGCAGCTGCTGGGCGACCTCGGCGCCGATGTGATCAAGGTCGAGAAGCCCGGCACGAACGGCAAGGGCGGCGACGACACGCGCGGCTGGGGGCCGCCCTGGCTGGCCGACGGCGAAGGCAGGCCGACCAGCGATGCCGCCTATTTCCTGTGCACCAACCGCAACAAACGCTCGCTGACGGTCGACATCACGCAGCCGGCGGGACAGGCCATCGTGCGCGAACTCGCCGCGCAGTCCGACGTGCTGCTGGAGAACTTCAAGGTCGGCGGCCTCAAGGCCTACGGCCTCGACTACGCCAGCCTGTCCGCACTCAACCCGAAACTGGTGTACTGCTCGATCACCGGCTTCGGCCAGGACGGCCCCTACGCCGCGCGCGCCGGCTACGACTTCCTGATCCAGGGCATGGGCGGCCTGATGAGCGTCACCGGCCGCGCCGAGGGCGAAGAAGGCGCCGGCCCGCAGAAGGTCGGCGTGGCGCTGACCGACATCCTGACCGGCCTCTATGCGACCATCGCGATCCAGGCGGCGCTGGCGCATCGCGACAAGACCGGGCAGGGTCAGCACATCGACCTCGCGCTGCTCGACGTGCAGGTGGCCTGCCTCGCCAACCAGGCGATGAACTACCTGGTCTCGGGCCAAGCGCCGCGCCGCATGGGCAACGGCCACCCCAACATCGTGCCCTACCAGGACTTCCCCACGGCCGACGGCGACATGATCCTGGCCATCGGCAACGACGGCCAGTTCGCGCGCTTCTGCGAAATCGCCGGCCATGCCGGCTGGGCGCGCGACCAACGCTTCGCCACCAATGCCGCGCGCGTGCGCAACCGCAAGGAACTGTTGCCGCTGCTGCGCCAGGCGACGGTGATGAAGACCACCGCCGAATGGATCGCGCTGCTGGAAAACGCCGCCGTGCCCTGCGGGCCGATCAACGACCTGGCCGGCGTCTTCGCCGATCCCCAGGTGCTGCATCGCGGGCTGCGCGTGGATCTGCCGCATGCCGCCGGCGGCAAGGCACCTCAAGTGGGCAACCCGATCCGCCTGTCGGCGACACCGATAAGCTATCGCCTGGCGCCGCCGCTGCTGGGACAGGACACCGACGCCGTGTTGCACGAACTTGGCCGCAGCAATGCAGCAATTGCCGCCTTGCGCAAGGCGGGTGTGATCGCTTAGGACTCCAGCACGCGCAACTCGGCATTGGTGTAGCGCAGGCGGCTGGCCAGCACGCTGGCGATGCCTTCCATCAGGCGCAGGCCCAGCTTCTTGTGGTCTTCGGCAAAGACATCGAAGGCGCGCCGCGACAGCACGTAGAGCTCGGTATCGACAAACGCCACCGCGTCCGCGGAACGCACCGCGCCGTCGAGAAAAGCCATTTCGCCGAAAAAGGCGCCGCGGCCGAAGGTGCCCAGATGATGCGTCTGGCGCTCGGACAGCGGCAGTACCAGGCGTACCGCACCGCGCCGGATCAGGAACAGTTCGTCGCCGGAATCGCCGCGCAGGAAAATCGTTTCGCCCTTGGCCACGCTGCGCTTCTCCATGCATTGCTCGAGCGCCGCCAGGGTCTGCTCCTTGCGTCCGGCGAACAGTTCGACTTCGTGCAGTTCGAGCGAAGCTTCCTCGTTAACCAGACACATGGTTTCGTGGATGACGCGGTCCTCGACCCATTCCAGCGCATCGTCCAGGGTCGGAAACACGCGCACCGGGCTGTCGCTGTGGAGCAGGCCGACCTGGTTGAAATACTGCTGCAGATCGCGTCCGGAGGGCAGGTTGGGCGGAATCTGGCTGAAGATCAGGAAGCCGTGGCGTTCGGCCAGCATGTCCTTGACCTGTTCCAGCAGATGCGCCGCCGTGACGTCGACGGTCTGGATGCGGCGCATGTCGAGGATCAGGAAATCGCGGGTCTTCAGTTCCGGTTCCAGGCTCAGGTAAAGCTGGTCGGCGGTGCCGAAGAACAGGCTACCCTGCAGTTCGACGATCGCGGCGCGGGCGCCGTGGGTGGTCAGGATTTCCATCTCGGCGTGAGTGCGCACGCGTTTGGAGAAGGTCTCGTTGCCCAGCAACTTGCGCCGGATGATGGAACCGCCGATCTGTTCGCGGATGAACAGCATCACGGCCAGCACGATGCCGACGCCGGACGCCGCGATCAGGCTCACCGTCAGCGCGGTGCCGATCACCGCGACGATCACCGCGAAATCGAGCATGGTCGAGCGCGACTTGAGGTAGTTGAGGCTGTTGCGGTCGATCATGCGCAGGCCGATCACGATCAGGATGCCGGCCAGCCCGGCCACCGGCACCCAGGCGATGAAATTTGCCAGCAGCAGGAAGGCGATCAGCGACAACACTCCCTCGATCAGGCCGGACAGGCGGCTGCTGGCGCCGCCGGATATGTTCACCAGCGTGGCGCCCATGGTGCCGGCGCCGGGAATCCCGCCGATCGCTCCCGAGGCGAGGTTGCCCAGGCCCTGGCCGATCAGTTCGCGGTTCGAGTCGTGGCGCGAGCGCGTCAGCGCATCGAGTACCACGCAGGTTTTCAGGGTGTCGATCGACAGCAGCACGGCCAGCGTCAGCGCCGGAATCGCCAGCATCTGCACCTGGTGCAAATCGACCGCGGAAAGCGCCGACCAGCGCACCACCAGACCGTCGAAGAAGCTGCCACCACCGCCACCACCGAGTTCGCCGACCACCAGCGTGTTCGCCTGCAGCACCAGCAGCGCCGGATCCAGTAGCGCCAGGCCGAAGTAGGCAGCGACACCGGCCATCAGACCCAGCACGGCGCCCGGCACCGCCTTGATCAGGCGCGGCGCACCGACCATCGCGACGATGGTCACGATGCCGACCACGATGCCCTGCCAGCGCCAATGTTCGGGTGCCGTCAACGCCGCCCAGAAGCTCAGACTCTTGGGAGTGCCGAGCAGTTTCGGCACCTGGCTGCCGATGATGATCAGGCCGACGCCGGACAGGTAGCCGCTGACGACGGTGTAAGGCATGTACTTGATCAGGCGGCCCAGGCGCAGTACGCCGAAGCCCACCTGCATCAGGCCGGCCAGCAAACCGAGCAGCGTCAGCAACAGCAGCGTGGTATCGATCGCAGCGCCACTCGCCAGCGCCTCGATGGCGAACGCGGATACCACCGCAGCGGCCGGGGCGCAGGGTGCCGAAATCAGGCGATTGGTGCCGCCGAAACTCGACGCGACAATGCCGATCGCCGTGGCACCGAGAATCCCGGCCAGTGCGCCGAGCGCGACGTGGGCGGTACCCAGGACCGAATAAATGGTCACGCCGAACGCAATCGCCGAAGGCAAGGCAACCAGCATGGCGGCAAAGCCGCCCCAAAAATCGCCGGCGGCGTTATCCAGCTTTGGCAGTTTCATTTCCTGTCCTGCATGGGATCGCTCGAATTCAATTCTGTCATGAAGCGCCGACGCTGTCTCGCTTCGCAGAGTGTTGTAAGCTTCACTTTTCAACAAACCAATAACCCCGGAGGAATTACCCATGAAACAAGTGCGTACCCTGCTGGTTGCCGCGGCCTCTTTCGCGATCGCCGCCACTGCCCATGCCCAGGAATTCGTCACGGTCCTCACCGGCGGCACCTCGGGCGTGTATTACCCGATGGGCGTCGCCCTGTCGCAGGTTTATGGCAAGGCCATGCCCGGCGCCAAGACCTCGGCCCAGGTGACCAAGGCCAGCGCCGAAAACCTCAACCTGCTGCAGGCCGGCCGCGGCGAGATCGCCTTCACCCTCGGCGATGCGCTCAACGAAGCCTGGAAAGGCAACGAGGAGGCCGGTTTCAAGACACCGCTGAAGAAACTGCGCACCATCGCCGCGATCTATCCCAACTACATCCAGATCGTCGCCAACGCCGATTCCGGTATCAAGACCCTGGCCGACCTCAAGGGCAAGCGCGTCGCCGTCGGCGCGCCGAAGTCCGGCACCGAGCTCAATGCACGCGACATCTTCAAGGGCGCCGGCATGAGCTACAAGGATTTCGCCAAGGTCGAATACCTGCCCTTCGGCGAGTCGGTGGAACTGATGAAGAACCGCCAGCTCGACGCCACGCTGATCTCGGCCGGCCTCGGCGTCGCCGCCATTCGCGACCTGGCGACGGCAGTCAAGATCGTCATCGTGCCGATCCCGGCCGATGTGGTGGCGAAGATCGGCGAAGCCGCCTACCAGTCCGGCACCGTCCCGGCCAACACCTACAACGGCCAGACCGAGGCGACAGCCACGGTGGCGATCCAGAACTTCCTGGTCAGCCACGAAGGTGTATCGACCGATGCCGGCTACAAGATGACCAAGGCCATCTTCGAGCACCTGCCCGAACTGCAGGCTGCGCACGCCGCGGCCAAGGCCATCACCCGGGAAAATGCCGCCAAGGCGCCCCCGGCACCGCTGCATCCCGGTGCCGAAAAATACTATCGGGAAGTCGGGCTGATCAAATAGCCATGCGCCGAGCCGCCTCAAGCATGGCGCAACCAGACAACCGGAGCCGCGAAGCGGCAAACACCCATCACCCCCGCCTTGGCGGGGGCCGGGGGGTGGAGTTCAGAGTCCCCGCGCCGTGACCGTACACAGCGTCGCTCCCGACCACGGCCAGGAAGAGTTCTCCGAGCACGGCGTACAGCGCCGGCTCGGAGGTACCTGGCTGACGGTCCTCACCGGCATTGCGCTGGCCTTCTCCACCTACCAGCTGATCGTCGCCGCCTTCCATCCGCTGTCCAGCCTGGTAATCCGCAGCCTGCACGTCGGCTTCCTGCTGTGCATCACCTTCATCCTCTACCCTGCCTTCAAGAGCGCCGGCAAGCTCTCGAAAGTCGGCGCTGGCGACACGGTGCTGGCCTTCGGCGCGCTGGCGCTGTCGACCTACCATTGGGTCTTCGAAGCCGACCTGGTCCAGCGCTCGGGCGACCCGAGCAACGCCGATCTGTTCGTCGGCACCACGCTGGTCATCCTCTGCTTCGAGGCGGCGCGACGCATCCTCGGCCTGGCCCTGCCCATCGTCTGCGGCGCATTCCTGCTCTATGGCGTGTTCGGCCATCTGCTGCCGGGCAGCCTCGGCCACCGCGAGTATGGTTTCGACCAGATCATCAACCAGCTGGCGCTCGGCACCGAAGGCATCTTCGGCATCCCCACCCTGGTCTCGGCGACCTACATTTTCCTCTTCATCCTGTTCGGCTCCTTCCTCGAACACGCCGGCATGATCAACCTGTTCAACTCGCTGGCGCTGGGTTTCGTCGGCCACACCAAGGGCGGCCCGGCCAAGGTCTCGGTGATCTCCTCGGGCCTGATGGGCACCATCTCCGGCTCGGGCGTGGCCAACGTGCTGACCACCGGCCAGTTCACGATTCCGCTGATGAAAAAGTTCGGCTACTCCGGCATCTTCGCCGGCGCGGTCGAGGCCACCTCCTCGATGGGCGGCCAGATCATGCCGCCGGTGATGGGCGCGGTGGCCTTCATCATGGCCGAGAACATCAACGTGCCCTATGCCGACATCGTCAAGGCGGCGGCGATCCCGGCCATCCTTTACTACCTCACCGCCTTCTGGATGGTGCACCTGGAAGCCGGGCGCAAGAACCTGGTCGGCCTGCCCAAGGCCGAATGCCCCAACCCCTGGCATGCGATGCGCGACAACTGGTACCTGCTGCTGCCGCTGGTGGTGCTGGTATGGACGCTATTCAACGGCTTCACGCCGATGTTCGCCGGCATGATCGGCCTGGTGCTGACCGCCGTGCTGATTCTCGGCGCCGCCATCGCCGCGCGCGTGTCCAGCACGGCCTTCCGTTACGTGTTCTGGTTTGCGCTGGGACTCGCCGCCGCGGTCTTCGTCAAGAACATGGAAACCTGGGGTGTCTATCCCCTGCTGGCGCTGATCGCCACGCTGGTGGCGCAGACCTTCGCGCTCAAGGGCGGCATGAAGACCCTGCACCTGCTCAAGATGAGCCTGGTCGAGGGCGCACAGCAGGCGCTGCCGGTCGGCGTGGCCTGCGCCATCGTCGGCGTCATCATCGGCGTGTTGACGCTGACCGGCGCCGCGTCCTCCTTCGCCGGCTTCATCCTCAGCGTCGGCGAGAAGAGCCTGTTCCTGTCGCTGGTACTCACCATGCTGGTTTGCCTGGTGCTGGGCATGGGCATCCCGACCATCCCGAATTACATCATCACCAGCTCGATCGCCGCGCCGGCCCTGCTCAAACTCGGCGTGCCGCTGATCGTCAGCCACATGTTCGTCTTCTACTTCGGCATCATGGCCGACCTGACCCCGCCCGTGGCGCTGGCCGCCTTTGCCGCGGCCTCGATCGCCAAGGAATCGGCGATGAAGATCGGCATCAAGGCGGTACAGATCGCGATTGCCGGCTTCGTCATCCCCTACATGGCGGTGTATGCCCCGGCGCTGATGCTGCAGGGCGACTGGACCGTGGCCGCGGTCGCCTACATCGTGTTCAAGGCGGTGTTGTCGATCGGCTTGTGGGGCGCGGCGGCGATCGGCTTCCTGCACAGCGCGCTCAGCATGGGCGAACGCATCTTCGCCGCCGCCGCCGCCTTCATGCTGGTCGCTGCGATTCCGCTGACCGACGAAATCGGCTTCGCCATGAGCGCCGTGTTCGTGATCTGGCACGTGATCCGCAGCCGGCGCCTCGCCGCGGCATGAGCCTTTGCCTCGCGGCGGGCGCGGTTGCGGCCTCGCTCGCCGTCGAGAGCTTCACCCTGAGCTGGATCCATTCGATCGAAAAGATCCGCTGGGAAGAAGACTGGCGCATCGCAGGCCGCGCACTGGTCATTACCGAGGCGCGCATCCGCGGTAGCGGCGCCGGCATGGAACCCCCGCAGGGCGCCGTACTGAAGAATGGCGTCTGGCATTACCGGCCCGGGCTACCGCCGCAAACCGTGCTGCGCCTGACTCATTCGCCACATGCCGCCGGCTACACGCTATGTACGGCCACCGTGTGCCGGCCGCTTGCGGATCTGCTGCCAGGCATCGACAATAACGCGGTGATCGAAATCAGGGAGTGCCCGCCATGAAGTCCTACGCCGCCGTCCTCTCTGCGCCCGGTTTCAGCATCGGCATCGAATGCAACGCCGACGAGATCACCGGCATCGACTACCTCGAACCGCGACCGGAAGTGGCGCCACAAACCCCGCTGGCGCAGGAAGCCATACGCCAGTTGCGCGCCTGGCTGAAAGACCCGCGCTTCGAATTCGGCCTGCCGCTGGCCCCCGCCGGCACGCATTTCCAGCGTCGCGTCTGGGACCAGATTTCATCCATTCCGGCCGGCCGGACCATGAGCTACGGCGAAGTCGCCGCCGCGATTCGCAGCGGCCCGCGCGCGGTGGGCAACGCCTGCGGCGCCAATCCCTATCCGATCGTGGTGCCCTGTCATCGCGTGGTCGGCGCAAACCACGGCCTGGGCGGTTTCGCGCGCCAGCGCGGCGGCTTTCTGCTCGACATCAAAAGATGGCTGCTGGCACATGAGGGAAGCTGACGCGGCGCTGATCGACGAATTCATCGACCATCTTTGGCTGGCCGACGGCCTGGCGAAGAATACCCTCGCCGCCTACCGCACCGACCTCAGGCTGTACGCCGATTGGCTGCAAACGCGCGATGAGTCGATAGTCGGCGCTGGCGAGACGGCGTTCAACGCCTATCTGGCGCATCTGCATGCGCGCCCCGACGGCATCAAGTCGGCCAGCCAGCGCCGGCTGATGGCCAGCCTGCGCCGTTGCTACCGCTGGCTGCTGGACCAGGGCCGGTTGCGGGTCGACCCCTTGCTCAACATCGACAAGCCGCGGCCGATCCAGCGCTTTCCGAAAACTCTGTCCGAGAAGCAGGTGGAAGACCTGCTCGCTGCGCCCGACCTGACCACGCCGCTGGGCCAGCGCGACCGCGCCATGCTCGAACTGCTGTATGCCACCGGCCTGCGCGTTTCGGAACTGGTAGGCATCCGCCTGTTCGAGCTGAGCCTGGCCGACAACGTGGTGCGCGTGATGGGCAAGGGCTCCAAGGAGCGACTGGTGCCGCTCGGGCAGGTCGCCGCCGGATGGCTGCAGGGCTACCTCGGCGGCGCGCGCAACGAACTGCTGAAGCAGCATGTCTCGGATGCGATCTTCGTCACCGCGCGCGGCGGCGCCATGACACGGCAGATGTTCTGGACCCTGATCAAGAAATATGCGCTGCAGGTCGGCATTCCGCGCGAACGCATCTCGCCCCACGTGCTGCGCCATGCCTTCGCCACCCATCTGCTCAACCATGGCGCCGACCTGCGCGTGGTGCAGCTGCTGCTCGGCCACGCCGACATTTCGACGACGCAGGTGTACACCCACGTCGCGCGCGAACGGCTCAAGGCTTTGCACAGCCAGCATCATCCGCGCGGCCGAAGCTGAATCGTGGCAGGGGTAAAATCCGCGCCATGAGACCCGATACCCAATTCCCCGAGACCCCGGCAACCAAGTTCCTGCACAAGCACGGCGTCGCCCATTCCAACCATCTCTACGACTACGAGGAACATGGCGGCACGCAGGTCTCGGCGCGCGAGCTGAATGTCGCCGAGCACGCCGTGGTCAAGACCCTGGTCATGGAAGACGAGAACGCGAAGCCGCTGATCGTGCTCATGCACGGCGACCGCAAGGTGTCGACCAAGGAGCTGGCGCGCCAGATCGGCGTCAAGAAGGTCGGCCCCTGCAAGCCCGAGGATGCCTTGCGCCATACCGGCTACATGGTCGGCGGCTGCTCGCCCTTCGGCACCAAGAAAGTGCTGCCGGTGCATATGGAGAAATCCATTCTCGACCTACCGCTGATCTACATCAACGGCGGCCGTCGCGGCTATCTGGTCGGCGTCCATCCGCACGACATCCTGCGCGTGCTGCAGCCGAAAATCGTCGAGTGCGCGCTGAAAGATTAGTCGACTAGCGCGATTTATAGGTTGGCAAACTAAGCTGGTAGCGGATCGACGCCAGGCGCAGGCCGAGCACCACTGCGGCACCGGCCAGTGCCGCGACCGCATCGCCGAGACCGAAGTGCAGGGCAGCGAGCAGGGTCAGCGCACCGAGCCAGGAGGCCGTGGCGTAGAGCGTGCCGGGCCGCATCACCAGCGGCACTTCATTGACCAGGATGTCGCGCAGCATGCCGCCGAAGACGCCGGTGATTACCCCCAGCAGCGATACGGAAAGCCAATGCACGCCGGCGGCGAGGCCGACCTGGCAGCCGACCACGGTGAACAGCGCAAGACCAACGGCGTCGGGCACCACGAACAGGCCCGGGCGCACCCGGATGCGCCGCGCCAGGACGAAGGTGAAGCCGACCGCGAGCAGGCCGCAGACCAGATAGGCGACATCGACCAGCCAGAACACCGGCCGGTTCAGCAGCAGGTCGCGCAGTGTGCCACCGCCGAGGCTGGTGGCCAGCCCGACCACCACGGCGCCGACCAGGTCCATCTTCTTGTCTTCGGTTTCCAGCACCGCCGAGGCGGCATTGACCGCCACCGCCGCCATGCCGACGGCGTAGATCAGCTCGGCCGGCGCGGGCAGGGGCGTCATCGCGAACGTTCGATCTGCACGCCGACGCGGCGCACGCCCTTCATGATGCCCATCTTGGCGATGCTGATCTTGACCCAGGGCGCGCCGAACTCGTTCAGCAGCAGGCCGATCACGTATTCGCCCAGCGTCTCCAGCAGGTTGAAGTGGCGCGTCGCCAACTCGGCGCGAATGCGGTCGATCACCGCGTCATAGCGGATGGTCTGCTCGATGTCGTCGTTCTGCGCCGCCGCGTCGGGCACGCCGAAGGTCAGGCTGATTTCCAGCGTCTGCGGCGCCGCCTTCTCGCGTTCGAAGATGCCGACGTGGGCATCGACCCGCATGTCGTCGATGAAAATGAAGTCCATCCCGCCTCCGTTTACAATGCGGCTCATTCTAGGGAATCCGCAATGAACCTGCTCGTTTATGCCGTGCTGGGCTACCTGCTCGGCTCCGTACCTTTTGCCGTGATCGTTTCGCGCGCCTTTCGCCTCGCCGATCCGCGCAGCTTCGGCTCGGGCAATCCGGGCGCCACCAACGTGCTGCGCAGCGGCAGCAAGACCGCGGCTGCGCTGACGCTGCTCGGCGACGCGGCCAAGGGCTGGCTGGCGATGTTCGTCGCCGCGAAAGTCGGCGCCGACGCCACGGCGGTGGCGATCGCCGGGCTGGCCGCCTTCCTCGGCCATGTCTATCCCTTCACGCTCGGCTTCAAGGGCGGCAAGGGCGTCGCCACCGCGCTGGGCGTGCTGCTGGGTTTTTCCGGCGCGCTGGCCGGCGTCACCGCCGCGATCTGGCTCGTAGTCGCCATCTTCACGCGTTATTCTTCTCTGGCAGCACTGGTCGCCGCCCTCGCGGCGCCGCTGCTGGCCTGGTGGCTGCTGGCAAGCGTCGAGACCACGGTGACGGTCGGCGTCATGTGCGCGGTGCTGATCTTCCGCCACAAGAGCAACATCGCCAAACTGATCGCCGGCAGCGAAGGCCGCATCGGCGGCCCGAAGAAGACAAGGCCGGGTCCGCCCTTATAATCCGCCCTCGTTCCAAGGCTAATTTTCAGGATGCAATTCCATGGATGATCTGGATTTTTCCGGCGCACAGAAAAAGCCGTCACCGCCACCCCCCACGGCAAAACCAACCGCGCCGAGCGAAACGGGTTCGCTCTACGAACCCAGGCTCGCGCTGGAATTCTTCAAGCTCGGCGGCAGCCTGGAACAGTATCCCGCCGGCCAGCAGATCTTCGCCGAAAACGAAAAAACCTCCGGCTTCTTTTCCAAGGGCGCCCGCATCTACCTGCTGCTGGACGGCGACGTCATGCTGTCGCGCGCCGGCAAGCCGCTGGATCTGGTGCCGCCGGGCGAGATCTTCGGCGAAATGGCGGCGATCGCCGAGATGCCGCGCAGCGCGACGGCAACCGCGCGCAAGAACTGCCGCGTGCTGTCGCTCGACGAAAAGGCTTTCCAGCAGGCCCTGCAGCAAATGCCCGAGTTCGCCCTGATGCTGATGAGCGTCATGGCCCAGCGCCTGCGCCGCGGCGTGGCGCGCTTGGCGGCGGCAAAGAAGACAGCGGTCGAAGCGCTGATACACAAGGGAACCCTGGACCGGGAAATGCTCGACGAACTGCGGCACGCGCTCGGCGATCCGGTGCCGTCCACGGCCGCTGCCGGCAAGGTCGTGGTCACCAAGGGCGCGGTCGGCGCCTGCATGTTCGTCGTCACCAAAGGACGCATCGCGATCTCGGTCGATGGCGTGGTCATCGAGCATGTCGGACCGGGCGGCGTGTTCGGCGAGATGGCGCTAGTCGACCGCTCCGGCCGCTCCGCCACGGCGACCGCGGAAACCGACAGCGCCTGGCTGCTGGTCGGGCGCAATGAATTCGTCGCCATGGTCAAGGCGCAGCCGGCTTTCGGCATCGCGCTGATGCGCTCGATGAGCGCACGAGTCCTTCACATCGGCAAGCTGCTCGGTTCCTAGGACAGTTCGTCCAGCGGCCAGCGCGGACGCACCGCGAAGGCGCCGCCGCGATCCGGCGCCTCGCCCTGCAGCAGGCGCTGGCTGCCGGCGAAAGCGATCATCGCGCCGTTGTCGGTGCACAACTCCAGTTCCGGGTAGTACACCCGCCCGCCGATCTTCGCCAGCGCCGCGTCCAGCCGTTCGCGCAGGCGCCGGTTGGCGCCAACGCCGCCGGCCACCACCAGGGCCGAAAGTCGGTGCTGGCGACACGCCGCCACCGCCTTGGCCGCCAACACTTCGGTTACCGCTTCCTGAAATTCCGCGGCGAGATCGGCCTTGTCGGCCTCGCTCAATTCCTGCGCGCGGGCCGCGGTCAGCACCGCCGTCTTCAGACCGGAAAAGCTGAAGGACAGATCGCCGCTGCCCAGCATCGGCCGCGGCAGCTTGTAGCGTCCGGCCTTGCCGGTTTCGGCCAGCTTGGCCAGCGCCGGCCCGCCGGGATAGCCGAGTCCCAGCAGCTTGGCGGTCTTGTCGAAGGCTTCGCCCGCCGCATCGTCGAGCGATTCGCCGAGCAACTGATAGTCGCCGACGCGAGCCACGCGCATCAGTTGCGTATGCCCGCCGGAGACCAGCAGGGCGATGAATGGAAAGGCCGGCGCGTCCTCGGCCAGCAGCGGCGACAGCAAGTGGCCTTCGAGGTGATGCACCGGCAGCGCCGGCACGTCGAGCGCCAGCGCCAGCGACTCGGCGAAACTGGCGCCGACCAGCAGCGCACCGGCCAGCCCCGGTCCCGCCGTGTAAGCAATCGCATCGATGTCCTGCCGCGTGCAGCCGGCTGCGGCCAGCACGCGCTCCAGCAGCGGGATCAGGCGGCGGATGTGATCGCGCGAGGCCAGCTCCGGCACCACGCCGCCGTAGGCCTCGTGCATCGCGACCTGGGTATGCACGGCATGGCCGAGCAGGCCGCGCTCGGTGTCGTAGAGCGCGACGCCGGTTTCGTCGCAGGAGGATTCGATGCCGAGCACTTTCATCGGCGGCATTCTACCGGCAGGGCGGGGACGGCCGGGGCGAGTCCCGGCAACCCACTTCACCATGGCAAAATTCATAAGTCGGCGCCGGCGACACGGCGCTCCCCACTCCGCATCCGCGAAAAATGAAAATCCTGCTCCTCTGCCACGACCTAACCACCCGACTGCGCCTGACCCACGTCTGGTCGACCGCCGGCGTCACCATGCTGCCGCGAACCAGCAGCGAAACTCCCGACTGCATCGTCATCGATCTGGGTCGGCGCGATGCGCTGGATGAGATCGCCCGCTTGCGCGCGCTGCATCCGGAGGTGGACATCGTCACCTGCGCGGCGACTTTCGATGGTGATGCGGTCGAGGCGGCAAAGGCGGCCGGTGCCACGGATTTCGCTGCTCGCGCCCATGTCGACAAGCGCGTCGCGCGTCGCCTCAAGCTCCCGGGTTGATGAATCTGCTGGCCGATATCTCGGCCCACGGTCTGGGCCATCTGGCGCAGACCGCGCCGGTGCTGAACGCGCTTCGCCGTTTGGTCCCCCAAATGCGCCTGACGGTACGCAGCGTGCTGCCGCGCGAACGCTTGGCGGCACGCATCGCCGCCGAATTCGAACATGTGGCCGAAGCGCGCGACTTCGGCTTCGTCATGCACAACGCGGTCGATATCGATCTTGCCGCCAGCTCGCAGCGCTATCGCGAGTTTCACGCCAACTGGCCGCAGCGGGTCGTCGCCGAGGCCGGCTGGCTTCGGCAACACCGGATTGATGCCGTACTCAGCAACGTCGCCTACCTGCCGCTCGCGGCGGCGGCCGAGGCCGGCATTCCCTCCGCCGGATTGTGTTCGCTGAACTGGGCGGACCTTTTCATCCATTATCTCGGCGACGAGCCATGGGCGGCCGACATCCACGCCCAGATGCTGGCCGCTTACAACAGTGCAAGCGGCTTCCTGCGTATCGCTCCCGGCCTGCCGATGGCCGGCATCGAGCGGCGTCACGAGATTGCACCGATCGCCGTCATTGGCCGCCGCGACCGCGCACGCATTGCACAAATTCTTGACCTGGACGTGAGTAAGCGCTGGCTGTTGCTGGCCATGGGCGGCATGGAGTTTCCCCTGCCCATGGCAGCCTGGCCGCAGACGCCGGGCCTGACCTGGCTGCTGCCCAAGGCCTGGCAGATCCGGCGCAGCGACGTCCGCGCCTTCGATGCCGCCGACCTGCGTTTTGGCGACCTGCTGGCCAGCGTCGATGCGGTGATCACCAAGCCCGGCTACGGCACCTTCGTCGAGGCAGCCTGCAGCGCCGTCCCCATCCTCTACCTGGAACGCGACGACTGGCCGGAAACGCCCCACCTGGTGGCCTGGCTGGCCGACCATGCGCGTGCCGCACGACTGACGCGCGAGCGCCTGATGGCCGGCAATTTCATCGATCTGCTGCGGGAGCTATGGCAAACGCCGGCGCCCGCGCTACCGCAGGCGACCGGGGCCGACCAGGCAGCGCGCTGGCTGCTGCAGGCTTTTCGGCCGGCCCCAGGCGGGCGCGGAAACGATTGACATCAATGGCAAAGCGTTTAGAATGCGCGCCTTTCCCGCCTCTCCAGGATAATTGCAATGCCGGGTATTCGCCTCAAGGAAAACGAGCCGTTTGAAGTCGCGATCCGTCGCTTCAAGCGTGCCATCGAAAAGACTGGTCTGCTGACCGAGCTGCGCGCGCGCGAGTTCTACGAAAAGCCCACGACCGAGCGCAAGCGCAAGGCCGCGGCTGCCGTCAAGCGCCACCACAAGCGCATTCGCAGCCAGCTTCTGCCGCCGAAGATGTACTGATCCGGATTGCGGTTCTGCTGCCTGAACCGCGTTCGTTTTGCTGCTTGATGACCGAAACCGCCGCCAGGCGGTTTTTGTGTTTTATGTCCGAGACGGAAGTCGAGGACGGTATCCCCCGGTGGGATATGTCCGGCCGGGAGGCCGGACGGTATCCACCGGACTGCTTCTGGAAAGGATGACGTGATGAGCCTCGAAACCCGTATCGACGACGACTGGAAGGCCGCCATGAAGGCCGGCGAGAAGGCCCGCAAGGACGCGCTGAGCCTGCTGCGCGCGGCGATCAAGCAGAAGCGGGTTGATGAGAAAGTGGAAATCAACGACGCTGCCGTGATTTCCGTGATCGAAAAGATGCTCAAGCAGCGCAAGGATTCGATCACCCAGTACGAAGCCGCCGGACGCCAGGACCTGGCCGACGCCGAGAAGTTCGAAGCGGCCGTGCTGGCCGACTACATGCCGCAGGGGCTCTCCGCGACCGAGGTGGCGGCCATCGTGACGGCTGCCGTCGCCGAATCCGGCGCCAAGGGCCCGGCCGACATGGGCAAGGTCATCGCCCTGGTCAAGCCCAAGGTGGCCGGCCGCGCCGACATGGGCGAAGTCTCGAAGCTGGTCAAGGCGAAGCTGGCGGCCGGCTGAAGCGCGGCATAATGCCCGCGTGATCCCAGAAAGCTTCGTCCAGGAACTGCTGGCCCGCGTCGACATCGTCGACGTGGTCGAGCGCTACGTGCCGCTGAAGAAGGCCGGCGCCAACTACAGCGCCTGTTGCCCCTTCCATTCCGAAAAAACCCCGTCCTTCACGGTGAGCCCCTCGAAGCAGTTCTACCACTGCTTCGGCTGCGGGGCACACGGCAGCGCCATCGGCTTCCTGATGCAGCACGCCGGGATCGGCTTCATCGAGGCGGTCGAGGAACTGGCCTCGTCGGTCGGATTGCAGGTCCCGCACGAAGAGCGCAACGCCGAGATGCGCGCCAAGAAGGCGCCGCTGACCGAGCTCATGGCGCGCGCGATGCGCTTTTATCGCGAGCAGCTGAAAGCTTCGCCGAAAGCCGTCGATTACCTCAAGAACCGCGGCCTGACGGGAGAAATCGCCGCGAAATTCGCCCTCGGCTACGCCCCCGACGGCTGGCAGGGCCTGCAGCAGGTCTTCCCCGACTACAACGACGCGGCACTGGTGGAATGCGGCCTGGTCATCGTCAACGACCAGGGCCGCCGCTACGACCGCTTCCGCGACCGGGTGATGTTTCCCATCCTCGACCAGCGCGGCAACGTGATCGGCTTCGGCGGTCGGGTGATCGGCGAAGGCGAGCCGAAGTACCTGAATTCGCCGGAAACGCCGCTGTTCGAGAAGGGCCGCGAGCTCTACGGCCTGCCGCAGGCGCGCAAGGCCATCCAGGAAAACGACTGTGCCATCGTGGTCGAAGGCTACATGGACGTGGTCGGCCTGGCCCAGCTTGGCGTCGAAAATGTGGTCGCCTCGCTCGGCACGGCAACCACCGGCCACAACATCCACCGGCTCCTGAAGCAGGCCAACCGCCTGGTTTTCTGCTTCGACCGCGACAGCGCCGGCGACCGGGCCGCGCGGCGCGCCATGGAAAACAGCCTGGAGCACCTGGAAGACGGCAAGCAGATAGAAATCCTGCAGATGCCCGGCAACCAGGATCCGGACGAATATATCCGGGAACATGGTCGGGCCGAGTTTGATCGCCTGATCGCATCTGGCGCGACCCGCTTGTCCGAGTACCTGATCCGCGAAGTCAGGAAACCGGTCGGCGAATCGATCGACAGACAGTTCAATCTGGCCACGGCAGAGGGCCGGGCGCAGCTCGTTCAGGAAGCCAAGCCCCTGCTGCAGCGCATCCTGGCGCCGATTTTGCGAGTGCAGATCACCAAGGCCGTCGCCGACCTGGCCAAGGTCACCCAGGCCGAACTGGAGGCGGAATGCGGACTCAAGCCGCTCGCCCGCAACCGTTATGCGCCGGCGCAGATGAAGCAGCGGCCAGTGCCTTCCTCCATCGAATACAAGCTGCTGCAAATCCTCCTGCACAAGCCGGAGTGGGCGGCACGCCTGCCGCTGGACCTGGTCGACCGCGAGCGCGTGGAAGGCGCGGCACTGATTGCGATTGCCGACGCCATCGAGCACGGCGAATTGCCGGCCGGCGGCTTCGGCCTGCTGCTTGAATTCTTCCGCGGCACGCCGCACGAGCCCCTGGTTGCCGGAATTGCGGCCACCATGGTCGAAGAAGCCGACTTCGGCACTCTGGAAAGCGTTTTCAACGACTGCGTGGCCCATCTGCGGCAGGCCGCGGACGACGCTGAATTCAAGCAGCTGAACGCCCGCGCTGCCGACCTGTCGCCAATCGAGAAAAAGCGGCTGGTCGAATTGCTGGCAAAGAAGCGTCCGGGGGCGCCCTCGACTGGAAGCACCCCGATCTGATATACTTAACGGTTCTCCAGCGCTTTCACGGCGCGCTGTGTCGCCCGGTCCGCGTAAGTCGCGGCGTTCCCCTGGCAGACAGCACCGCGCCGCAACTGTGCTCCAGCCGAGGATAGTCATGTCGAAGGTAACCGCCAAGCAGAGCAAGTCGAAGGCCGCCGCCAAGCCGGTCGCGAAGAAATCCGTGCCCCAAAAGCCTGCGCCGGCCAAAAAACCCGCCCCGGTGAAGTCCGCCGCCAAAGCCGCACCCCCGCCCCCGGCCAAATCCGCCGCCAAAAAAGCCCCGGCCAAGGCCCCGGTCAAAACAGCGGGCAAGGCTGCCACGGTAAAAGCGCCGGCCGTCAAGACGCCTGTCGCAAAGGCTCCGGCCGCAAAGGCCCCCGTCGCAAAACCGGCGAAGCCGGCGCCCGCCCCGGTCGAAGCGGCGGCCCCGGCCAAGGCGGTGCAGCCGGTGCCGGCCAAGTCGGTGGCCAAGGCCATCGCCGAGTCGCGCGGCCGCAAGAGCCGCGAAAAACTGATCGCGCCCGAAGCCACGCCGATCGACATGGACACCAAGCGCACGCGCCTGAAAACCCTGATCGCACTGGGCAAGGAACGCGGCTACCTGACCTACGCCGAAATCAACGACCACCTGCCCGACGACCTGGTTGACGCAGAGCAGATCGAATCGATCATCTCGACCTTCAACGACATGGCGATCCAGGTGTTCGACGAGGCACCCGCCGTCGATGACCTGCTGCTCAACGAATCCGCGCCGGCACCGGTCGATGCCGCCGAAGTCGAGGAAGAAGCCGAGCAGGCACTGTCTACCGTCGATTCCGAATTCGGCCGCACCACCGACCCGGTGCGCATGTACATGCGCGAAATGGGCTCGGTCGAACTGCTGACGCGCGAAGGCGAAATCGAAATCGCCAAGCGCATCGAAGACGGCCTCAAGCACATGATCATGGCGATTTCGGCCTGCCCGACCACCATCGCCGAAATGCTGGAAACCGCCGGCAAGGTGGCGCGCGACGAAATGCGCATCGACGAACTGGTCGATGGCCTGATCGATCCCAATGCCACCGACGAGGACATCGAGGCGCTGGCCGAAGACGAGGAACTCGAGGTCGAAGAGGATACCGAGGACGAGGACGACGACGGCAGCGCACGGATTTCCGCCTCGCTGCTGCAACTCAAGCAAGACGCCCTCGAGCGCTTCTCCATCATCCATGCCCTGTTCGCCAAGCTGCAGCCGACGCTGACCAGGAAGGGTTCGCAGGACAAGGGTTATCTGCGCCTGCAGAAGCAAATTTCCGACGAACTGATGAACATCCGCTTCACCGCCAAGTCGATCGAGCGCCTGTGCGATTCGGTACGCGGCATGGTCGAATCGGTACGCAGCCACGAGCGCAAGATCCTGCATCTCTGCGTGGACAAGGCGCACATGCCGCGCGCGCACTTCATCAAGGTCTTCCCCGGTCACGAGACCGACATGGAATGGCTCAAGCACGAGGTGCAGTCGGGCAAGCCCTACGCCTCGCAACTGATGCGTGCCGCGCCGAACATCCTCGAAGAGCAGCAGCGCCTGATCGATCTGCAGAACCGCATCGGCATTCCGCTCAAGGAACTCAAGGACATCAACAAGCAGATGTCCACCGGCGAAGCCAAGGCGCGCCGCGCCAAGCGCGAAATGACCGAGGCCAACCTGCGGCTGGTGATCTCGATCGCCAAGAAGTACACCAACCGCGGCTTGCAGTTCCTCGACCTGATCCAGGAAGGCAACATCGGCCTGATGAAGGCGGTGGACAAGTTCGAATACCGTCGCGGCTACAAGTTCTCGACCTACGCCACGTGGTGGATCCGCCAGGCCATCACGCGTTCGATCGCCGACCAGGCGCGCACCATCCGCATCCCGGTGCACATGATCGAGACCATCAACAAGATGAACCGCATCAGCCGCCAGATCCTGCAGGAAACCGGCCTCGAACCGGATCCGGCGACGCTGGCGGTAAAAATGGAAATGCCCGAGGAGAAGATCCGCAAGATCCTCAAGATCTCCAAGGAGCCGATTTCCATGGAAACGCCGATCGGCGACGACGACGATTCCCATCTCGGCGACTTCATCGAAGACCAGGCCACGCTGTCGCCGGGCGATGCGGCGCTGTTCGCCTCCCTGCGCGAAGTCACCAAGGAAGTGCTGGACAGCCTGACGCCGCGCGAAGCCAAGGTGCTGCGCATGCGCTTCGGCATCGAGATGAACACGGATCACACACTGGAGGAAGTCGGCAAGCAGTTCGACGTCACCCGCGAGCGCATTCGCCAGATCGAAGCCAAGGCCCTGCGCAAGCTGCGTCACCCGACCCGTTCCGAGAAGCTGCGCAGCTTCCTCGATTCCGAAACCTGATCGTGCACCATCAGCGGCTCGAGCACCGCGAGCCGCTGCGCTTCAAAGACGGGCCTGTAGCTCAATGGTTAGAGCAGAGGACTCATAATCCTTTGGTTGCGAGTTCGAGTCTCGCTGGGCCCACCAGCTTCAACTTTACGCGGAGCACTTGATATGCAAGAAATCATGCAATACCTGAAAGCCAACGGTCAGCGTTTCGATTCCGAAATCGCTGCTGCGACGGGGCTCTCCCTGGCCAAGGTGCGTCGCTCGATTTCCGATCTGTCGGCGCGCGGCGAGATCTCCAAGTGCAGTGTGACCCGCTTCAGCACCGATGGCGAAAAGGTCGAAGCCGTGCTTTGTCGCGTCGCCGGATACATTCCGCCCAAGAGCCCCGGCAGAAAGCCCGGCGCATCGAGCTAAGCCCTCAACCGGGCATGGCAGGCGCCGGGACGGCGCTTGCGAACCCGGTGCCATTGCCGCCCGAAGTGCCATCCATCCCCCGGCCGACGCCTGCCGCGTCGCGGCCTAGCTGAAGTCGTGCGCGCCTCGTCCCGTTTCCTGTTCGCAATCCTTGCCGCCACTTTGCTGTCGGCTTGCGCCCTGCTGGGCGAAAAGCCGGCACCGCCGCCCGCCCCGGCGCCGATCAAGATCGGCCTGGCACTGGGTGGCGGCGCTGCGCGCGGCTTCGCCCACATCGGTGTGATCAAGGCGCTCGAAGCACAAGGCATCGTGCCCGACATCGTGGTCGGCACCAGCGCCGGCGCCGTGGTCGGTGCGCTGTATGCTTCCGGGCTTTCCGGCTTCGAATTGCAAAAGATCGCGCTGGACATGGACGCAGCCCAGATCGGCGACTGGTCGCTGCCGGATCGCGGCGTGTTCAAGGGCGAAGCGCTGCAGAATTTCGTCAATCGCGCCGTGGCCAACCGGCCCCTGGAAAAACTGCCGCGCAGCTTTGCCGTGGTCACCACGGATTTGAAGAGTGGCGAATCCGTGCTCTTTCGCAGCGGCAACACCGGCATGGCGGTGCGCGCTTCATCCGCGGTGCCCGGCGTGTTCCAGCCGGTCAGCATCAACGGCCGCGAATATGTCGATGGCGGCCTGGTCAGCCCGATCCCGGTGCGCGCCGCGCGCAGTCTCGGCGCCGACTTCGTGATTGCGGTGGATATCTCCGTCAATCCGCGCGATGCACGCACCGCGAGCACCTTCGACGTACTGTTGCAAACCTTCGCCATCATGGGCCAGTCGATCGGCCGTTTCGAAAAAACCGAGGCGGATATCGTAATCCGCCCGGTCACGGCCGATTTGCCCGCCACCGATTTCGCCGGCCGCCACCGCGCCGTGCTCGAGGGCGAAAAGGCCGCCGCCGTGGCAATGACGGGCATCAAGGATCGGCTGGCACTGATGCGCAGCAAGCCCGCGGCACGCTGAGGCGAAGCGGTGTGTCAGCCGCCCGACTGCCTCGCCAGCGGCACCATGCGTGCCACCGCCTTGAGCAGGATGCGGTAGGCATCGCGGTCGAAATCCGGCACCGGAGCATCCAGCAGATCCGGCAGATCGGCTTCGCCGCGCGCCGTACCGAGATGCCGCCAGCGATCGATCAGGTGCAGCTCGTCGCCCTCGCGAATCCAGGCCGGACCGGCGAAGGGCCAGGGTTCGAGGCGATGGCGGCCCAGCGCCGCCATCAGGCGCGCGCTGTGGAAGGACACCGGCTCCTTGCCGACGCAGGTACCCTTGCATTGCTGCAACTGGTGGGCAAAACAGGGCTTGCCGGGTTTGACCTTCTCCAGCCCGAGCAGCGCAAGGCAAAGGCGATGTTCCTTGGCCAGTTCGGTCAGCGTGCGCTTGGCCTCCCTGGCGCTCTTGAACGGCCCGAACAGCTGTTCCTGCTGCCGGCTGCCGAGCTCGCTTGTCGGCAGCAGCTGCGGTCGCCACTCGCCCGCGCGCTCTTCCACGAGCTGCCAGAAGCACAATTCGTCGTTGCGGCGCAGGGTCCGGTTGTGCATCGGCTGCAATTGCTTGATCAGGGCCGCTTCCTTGAGCAGCGCGCCGATCTCGCCGCCGGTTTCGATGCATTCGATGCGCCGCACCTGCTGCGCCAGATTGATTTCCTTCGCTGCCGCATGATCGGCGACAAAGTGGGCCAGCACGCGCTTCTTCAGTTCCTTGCTCTTGCCGACGTACAGCGGCAGGTCGTTCTCGCCGTAGAACAGATAGACCCCGGCGCCCTGCGGCAGATCGTCGATCGCGGCCGGATCGAGATCGGCCGGCAGGCTCGGGCGTGCCGTCAGCTTCCTGACGGTTTCGTCCAGCAGTTCCGGCGCTATCTCGGCCTGCACCCGGGTCCAGAACTGCTGGATCAGGCGCGCGTCGCCCAGCGCGCGATGCCGGCTGCTCACGGTGAGATCGTGGCGCTCGATCAGGCTGTCGAGGTTGTGCTTGGCATGCTGCGGAAACAGCTTGCGCGAAAGCTTGACGGTGCACAACACGGTCGCGCGAAAATCCATGCCGGCGCGCTTGAACTCGTTCTTGAGGAAGCCGTAGTCGAAGCGCGCGTTGTGCGCGATGAACAAGCGCCCTTCGAGACGCGCCCTGACCTCCGCCGCGAGATCCTCGAACGACGGGGCATCGGCCACCATGGCATTCGAAATGCCGGTCAGGCGTTCGATGAAAGCCGAAATCGGGGTGCCGGGATTGACCAGGGAGGACCATTCGCGCACGCCGTGCTCATCGACCTCGACGATGCCGATTTCGGTAATGCGGTCGGCCGTCGTCGTGGCGCCGGTAGTTTCGAGGTCGACAAAGGCCAGAACGGGAAGGGACATGGGATACGGAACGTGGTGCGGCAAGGCGCAGCATCATACCGCCCGCCGGACTGCCATAATCGCCGACATGAATGCCGGCTTCCCTATCCGCTATGTCGACCCGGTTTTCCGCCCACCAAGCGAGGCGGAATCCCTGATCCTGCCCGTGACCGATGGCTGTTCGTGGAACCAGTGCGCCTTCTGCGAGATGTACACCGCGCCGCAGAAAAAATTCCGCGCCCGCGACGCCGCGGAAACCCTGGAAACCCTGCGTCGCTGCGGCGAGCGCTTCGGCAAGGACATCCGCCGCGTATTCCTCGCCGACGGCGATGCCCTTGTGCTTCCGACCCGCCGCCTGCTGGAAATCCTCGCCGCGATCCGTGAGCATCTACCGGCGGTGCGACGCATTTCGAGCTACTGCCTGCCGCGCAACCTGCGCAGGAAATCGGTTGCGGAACTCAGCGAACTGGCCGCCGCAGGACTCACCATGGCCTACGTCGGCGTCGAATCGGGCGATGACGAAGTGCTGGCCAAGGTACATAAGGGCGAAACCTTTGCCAGCACCTGCGAAGCGCTGGGCAAACTGCAGCAGGCCGGAATCCGGCGCTCGGTGATGATTCTCAACGGGCTGGGCGGCAACGGGCTGTCGCGCCAGCATGCGGAAAATTCGGCACGACTTGCCAACGCGACACAGCCAGAATATCTCGCGACCCTGGTGGTCAGCTTCCCGCAAGGCGAAGAGCGCTTCCGCGCCGCCTTCCCGGAATGGCAGGCCTGCGACCAGCGCGAACTGTTCGTCGAGATGGAAGCCCTGATTTCGGCACTCGAACTGAAACGCACGGTGTTCCGCAGCGACCATGTTTCCAATCGCCTGGTGCTGAAAGGCACCCTCCCTGCGGAAAAACCACGACTGCTCGACGAAATCCGCGCTGCCATCACAGACCCGCGCCACGCCAGACTGCGACCCGCGGCCTTACGCGGACTCTAGACCCGCGCGGCAATCTGCCGCGCATGCCTTACCACTCGGGAACAAACTCTATCCTGCGGTTTACCGCACTGCCCGGATCGGCCGGATCCTTCAACTGGTCGCTGGCCAGACCGACGGTTTCGATATTCTTCAGCGCGAAGTTCTGCACCAGATAATCTTTCACCACATCCGCGCGCTCCTTGGACAGACGCTCGTTCAGGCCGTGGCTGCCGGTACTGTCCGTGTGCCCTTCGATGCGCATCGAAGTCCACATCGACTCACGGCTCTGCAGTGCCTTGCCGATTGCGTTCAGAAACTCCTTGGCCTCAGCGGTCAACGCTGACGACCCGCGCGGAAAGGTCACCAGCACGGAATCGACCGACGACTTCGGAATCCTGCTCTGGCAACGCATGCCGGCCTTTTCCGCCTGCGCGCATTCAGCCTTCAAATCCTGTATCTGTTTGGGAAACAGCGCCTCCGCCACCTGCTCCGGTGTCGGTACGCGGTCATTGATCGACACCGTCGTGCGCTCGGACTCGGCCGCGAAACCCTGTCCGCCGGCAAACAACGCACCCAACATGGCCGACAAAGCCAGAATCTTCATGGTTTTCACGATAGCCTCCTGAAATGACAGTGGGCGATTCTCCAATAGAAGTATAGCCGGCGCCTGAAAAATCACCAGATTGCGCTATGGCTGCTTCGCGGTTGGACTCAGTGCTCGAAGTGGCGGCTACGCTGTAGCTACGGGGCCGCCAAAAGACGGTTATGAGCCCGGTGCCTTTTTGGTAGTATTGGACGACCAAAATCTTCCCCAATAGGCGTAATATGGCGAATTCAATGAGTTGCGTTCGCCATGCCTCCTCAAAACGCTATCCGACCAATACCAACTGAACCCGATCCTGAGGGTGCCAAACTGCGCTTTGGCATGGGTGGCGAGGGAGCACCTTACCCTGACTTCGAGACCTTCGGTCTCCACGAGAGCTGGCGATCGGGTTATGACTGGGCAGTCGAGTGCGGGGTGCTGAGAGAGTTTCTCGCGCTACTCGACACCTGCCTCAACTACGACAACTCTGCCATCTTCGGCGCTGTCCTCGAAGAAATTTGCAACCCGACCAGCTTCGAGTACCTGTCCGCCTGGTCAGATAGCGACACTACAGCAAAGTCTCTATACCGCCTTGCTCTTGCAGCGCGACTAAAGCCGATAATTTTTATCAAGTATCCGCCGCTGACGAAGGCAATATCCGCCCGTGCGCATCTCAAGCGTGATCTAGATTATTACTATCTTGTCGCCTTGATCGTTGAGTGGGTCGGGGGAATTGACCAGGATCAGAGTGAACAGGACTGGCTACAGGTTCTTCGAATCTGGATCCTTGTTCACGCGCTGCGACGCGCGGAAAAAAACGCCAACGTTCAGGATGCCAATTTAAAGCTTGTTGCAACGGGGCTGCGACTTGCCTGCGAAACCGATCATCTCCGTCGGCAAGATCTTGCCCTGCTGAAGAGCGAGCCATCCGAATTCTTCAGTCTGAACCGCCAACTCGCCGATAAGTCCGAATACTACCTACCGCAGCTCGAAGGCGAAAAGCTTGTCGCGCGTCGTGCGCTCTTCAATGCCATTATCGAAGTCGCGAAAGGACACGATGACGTAATTTCCAGTCCTTCCGGCAAGTCGCACTCGCGACTCCTGTCATCCCTGGTTCCCGGCAAGAATGAGCCAGCGTCGGCAACGCTGACGGCACTCTGGTTTCATATCGAGGACGATGAGCCTGCAACGGACGTGTTCGTTTCCCCGGACGACGATGAGCTCACCGATCTGCTCGTCTCCGTTTTGCCGGAAGAGTCATACGCCCATCAAGCGCTTGCCGCCCGGTCAGTGCTCATGCTCGGCGTCGAGGACTACCAGTATTTGAGGTGGTCATGGGGCAAGCCAAACCCGCACGAATTGAAATATCTGGAGAGCTGGATCAGCACGCTGTTGGAAAATGAGTCGAAACAGCCGAAGGCGTTGGGCGCCCTGACACGGATCGCGAAAACAACGGGGCGCTCGCTCCGTCGTGTTCTGGATTTCCAGATCACCGCCACACCGGGACACGAATGGGGGCTGCACCCCTCCTGCAAATACCTTCACCGTCTGCCTCCCCGGCGGGATCCCGGTTGGCTGCCGGAAAACGAACTCCAAAGCAGCTGGGTACGCCCCGTTGCCGAATCAATCCGGATCAACCTCGACGATGACAGTACCTCTGTCCTGACGTCCCTACTCGAGCAATATCCGACAGCGGAAGCGATCGGTCACTTATGGCGGTGGCCGGATGATCCCCTAGCGTGCTGGCGCGATGCGCGCCCCCGTGAGCTGAGCCGATTGACCCAGGGCATGCTCGGGCAGGTGTTGCCGCAGCAACTGCAGCAAGACTACGACGATGCGGTCTTCTCGCGAGTTCTCGGCAGCTATGCGAACACCGGCATCCCCGGCAATTGTGCGTATGCCTCATGGACGCTTCCGGTCGTCGATGCCGCGCTGAACAACCGTCGGGTTGCACCGGGTGTGCCGGCCCCCGATTCACCCATCGGCGCGGGCAGTCGCCTTGACCCCATTGAGGCGCTCCTCATCCATGCCCTCGATACGGCCGCCCGCCGGGTCGAGCAGCTCCGAGACGCCGGAAATCCCATTGAGTATCACAACGCTTTTACGGCTTACGTTGTTGTCCTTCTGCTCGCCGCCACCGGCGCACGCCCTGTCAATGATCCGTTCGAGTGTCCCACTCTCTTTGATCTGCTGGCAGCCTTTGTCTACATCGACGACAAAAGCAGCGGCGAGGGGCGCGACGGACGACTCGTTCATCTGGTATTGGTGCTGCTGCAGTTCATGCGCGACGAGTATCCGCGCCACTTGAGGCAACTCGCGCTCAATCTTGAATCCAGTGATCCCGCGCTGGCGGAATCGATACGGCTATTGGCGTCCGGCAATGCCAATGCCGGCATGCCGTACTTCTTCTTCCTTGCCGGTGACCAGGAGCTGAGCTGGATCAGCGTCTCCGAGTCGGCGATCGACCTCATGGAACTCTTCGACTGGCCACTGCCGCTGCGGCTTTTCCGGCATCGGCTGGCGATCCGCCTGCGCTGGCTGGGTGTTGATGCCGAAGTTATCGACGGCTACCTCGGCCATGCCGAGGCAGGCAGCGTGGCCCACGGCGATGACTCCTTCAGGACATGGTCCGTCGATACCAAGGCAGTGACGCCCCTGCTCGAAAAGGCCTTTGCCATGCTGAAGCCGCGGCTGCCCGCGACCTGGATTTCGGCAGTGACGCCACGCCAGCCCAGGAACCCGTCAGCTGCGAAGGCCGCGCACCCCACCAGACTCTTCGGCATGGCCCGTCGCGCCCAGCAGCGCGAAGAGAGCCATCGCGCGCACCAGGACCAGGCCCGCTCCGACATCAATGAATTTCTCGCGGGGCGCGCGTTGACGGACCTGTCACAGGAGGAGATGAACGAACTCATCAAGGTGATCATCCTCAACGACAAGGGCATGCCGCGAACAACGGCCAGGCTGCGCTTTGGAGTTTTCGAAAGCATGCTCGACGATATCTTGCGCACGCAGGGCAAGCGTGTGCGGGTCGGGAAGCGCCTTGTCTCGCTGCGGCCGCGACCCAGCGTGTTCAAGCCGACGGCCTGCGGCGCACAGGCGCTCCGAGAAAAATTGCGCCTGGCCGCGGATCAAGTCGGCAACGCGGAGCATGTCTCCCGCCTCAACAGCTTCGAACGGGCCGCCTGTGCGGCTGTGTTCCTGTGCATCACAAGAGGCGTGACGGACATGGACGTGCTCAAGGATCTCGCCCATGGTCGCAACGTCCGCCTGGTGAGTCTGTCCGGCAAGACCTACCTCGAGCATGGTGACAAACCGGCCCCGGATGATCCCGATGCCTGCGTCCGGCGCTTCCGGGTGGATCACCGGCTTTGCCGGATGATCGCCAGGCGACTGAAAACTGCCAAGGAATTCGAGCAGTGGGACGATGCCATTCCTGTGATTTTGCAGCCTGTGGCTAACTGTCTTGTCGAGGCCGGACGACTCCCGACCGCATTCCCAAGCCTCTCCGAACTGGCGCGTGTCGTCGCCGAGACCACGGACCAAGTCAATGTCATGCTTCTGCCCGGCATCATGGCGGGCTACCTCGCGGGACGGGTCGAGTCGTACGCGCTCGGCTGGCGCGACTGGTCGCGCTACGAACTTGGCGAAATTCTCAAATTTTCGGATGAACTCGAAGACAATCACGACGACCCCGCGTGGGAACCCCCTCGGGGTGGCGCCCCCCTCGGAAGGTCCGGCGATACAGATCCTGAAAAGAATCAGGAAAAGGCCGCGGCGTTCGTCCGGGAATTGGCGGCAGTGCTCGAGGAAGCCAAGGCGGATCCGGCGTCCTCGGACTCCCGCGATCAGCGTGCAAAGCTCGCGGTCAAGCTCGGAAGAGTGATCGCCCACCACAACCAGGATGTCAGCACGGCGGTTCTGCTCCTCGGCCAGTGGCTCGCGGCAATCCTGTACCGCCCGGGCAAGCGGGGCAAGTTCATCGCGGCATCCAGCCTGATAAGGTACCTGACCGCGTTGGGGCCGCGGATGGTCGGTCACGGCTATCGCCTGGACCTTCTTGCCGCCGACGAAGACGAGGTCACGGTCTACTACGCCGCCATACTTGCGCAGCAGGGCGACGAGGCGACCGACATGGTGGCCGGTCGTCTCGGCGACTTTCATCGCTGGGCGCAGGACCATGGTGTCTGTGATCCCGACTGGTCCGAGATGCCGAAGGCGATGAAAGGGCGGCGCGCCTCTCCAGGCTTCATCAGCGAGACGGAATACCTTGCCTCCTTGAGGTTGATCGTGGCCGATACCAATCTGACTGCCGAGGAGAAACTTTGGCAGGGGGCGCTCTTGATCTATTGCTACCGCTATTCCCTGCGCGAGGACGAGGCATTGGGAATATTGAACGACGAAATCCAGGTGCGCGACGACGGCGACCGGGTGGTGCTGGTACGCGACAACCATCAGCGAAAGCTCAAGACAAAAGCCTCGCGGCGCCAGGTTCCCTTGCTCTATACGCTTTCGGATGAAGAAGGCCGGATGTTGCGCGACCTTGATCTCACCCAGACCGCCCATACGGGCGATGAGCACCGCCAGGCCATCTTCGGGAACGTGCGGAAAGACAAGGCACTCCGCTTTCGCATCATTCGTAACGTTATCAGGATTCTTAAGCGAGTGACGGGAAACCCGCGCACGGTTCTGCACCACGCACGGCACACGGGCTCTTGCCGTGCCGGGTACGAAGTGATCGGCTTGAATAATCCGGGACTGGCCAGAGCGATGGCGCGTGACGGGAGCCCGGCCAACAAGGCAGGGATCGATCAAGAATTGCTCGGGCGGACGGGAGTTACCCGTCGCACAGCCTGGGCATTGGGGCGGCACGTGGGGCATGCAGGCTACAGCACGTTCTTAAAAAGCTACTTTCATTTCATGAACGTATGGCATGACGAACTCATGCCCGTGTCGGATACCGGTGCGCTCGGCAAGATCGATGGGGTTTTCGTGCTCGACGACTTGCCAAGGATGGCAAGCCTCGACGTATCTCTGCTCCACGGGGAGAGGGCATCGGGCGATGTTCCCACCGTTGCCAGCATGTTGCTTTTCATGCGCCTCATCGCCAGGAAGCACGCGGTGGCGGATGCTGCGTCGGCCTGCGCTTTGCCCTACGAAACAGCAGAGCTTGCAAACGCCGAACTTCTGACGCTTTCACGCAAGCAGTGGATCTCTGCAACCGCAAGGAAAGGCGGCAAGGATCCGGACGAAGATTTGGCTTTTCTGAGACGGGTGACGGAGCCTGGTTGGAAAAAATTGCTGCGCTTGGCTGAAAAGCTGGATGCGCTGGACCGCAGCCAAGAGAAGATCACCTTGGTGCCACAGCAGGCCAAGACTCTCGTAGGCAGGACCCGACAAATCGTGATGTGGTCGGAGTCCGACTTCCAGGTGGTCCGCAGCCTGATCGATACCATCGGCCTTGGGGCAGAGCGCTACGAAATCGGAGTGCATCCCCTGTGCGAACAAGACGGAAAGATCGTCAAATACGCCAGGCAGTACGGCTTCCTGAAAGATGACGAGGGAGTGACGAATGCACGCGCATTGGGATCGGCAAAGCAGCTGGACTCGACCTGGGATATCAACGAGAACCGCGTCGAAAAGCGATGCTGCCTGCTCCTTGCCGAAGCGGAAAGCGATTCCGCTCCGAGCAACCGCTATGAATTCATAGTCCTGCTGTTTGCGTATGCATTCTCCATCGCGTTGCAACCTCCTGCCAGTTGATCTGACTCAAATGCGTTGAATTGAAACCCTGTATCACTGCGCTACGGCAGGTCTGGCCGAGGAGCGGCGCAAGTGCGTACGATGCTCCAATCTCACTGGTCGCCGTGCTCAAGTCTCGCCACCAATAATGCTGCAATGGCGCTACGTCTTTGGCTAGGCGGGTCGTTCGCTTTCGTGTTTGCGCTGAGATATCAGAAACAGAATCTTTTCTACCGACGCTACTTTCCAACCGTCGTCAATGTCGCCTTTATTGCTTCGCCCAACTTGCTTGTGGTCAAGATGGAATCGCAGGCAACGCTCGCAGAAATGCTGGTGTGAGAACAGGCCCTAGTCAAAGAGCTGTGCAACAGGCTGGGCGCATTCCATCAAATCAACCAAGTCCCAAGACTCATTTCCCTGAGCTGTTCCATTTGCCGCGATCCGAATGGAGTACTCCGCATTGCTCCAGAGCGCGTCTCGGACCTTGACCAGAAGATCCACCTCTGCAGGAAAGTTTGCCTTCCGGCGCTGATCGTTATCAAGAAGCAGCGTGCATTTTGCCCGCTTGCCGTTTCGCTCTGCTCCCTCAACCTTGGCCCTGATTTCAACCACCGGGCCAGGGCTAATCGGCTCAATGGGCGCTCGGGCAAAGCGGCCTGCGAACATTATTTCGTGCTTACCCACTATGCATACAAATGACTCTGGGATTATCTTTCCGCTATTTTTTGAAAGAAAGATATTGATGTTCCTGGACACCAACGAACGGTCAGATGCTGACAGGCTCCCAATGAAGTCCAAAGCTTCAGAATTGACATCTGCTTTTTCTCGAATTTGAAGCGAGAACATCAATGCAGCCGCGGATATCTTCAATAAAATCTCCTCCGGCAGTTCCGCGTCAGCCGCTAGCGTTATGTCATCTCCTAACTCGACGACTTCCTTGTCCGGCCTTGCGAACGGTGGCTTCCTTTGAACCGTTCCATGAAATCCTAACGCTTTGAGCAAGTCGTGAGTCAGGTTGCAAAGTGCTGAGCCAACGTCAATCATTGGCGCCCATACAATCTCATCCCAACGTCCAATGATCTTTTCCTCAGCCACCGATATTTGCACCTGCATTCCTGCGAGGAACTTGAGCGAAAAGAGCGCGTAAGCGCCCACTTGTTTAGCCGGCACTTTCTTCACTGTTTCAGACTTACTTGTCATGACGTCGCTCCCTTGAGTGTGAATGCCGACAAGGTTTGCGTAAACCCGATTTTTCCGGGAGGGGGGAGAAACACGCAAAATGTTGGGTTATTCGCCGAGCCCCCAGATCACCGAAGTATTCCATTGCAGGCTCTGCGTGCTTGCCGAGTTTCATTTTGGATCAGCATCCTCGATGGCTTCCTAATGCATCAATGATCCTGCTCCTGCAAATAGATTTCCACCGATCAAAAGCCTGGTTAACGCAGGATTGACCGGGGGAATTCATACCTTCGAGAATCGAGCGCCGGCAATCCAGGCAAAAGGAGCATTTTGACCGGTGGACTTCTGAGTCGTTTTCTGTCCTGACACCAATTCATGCGTCGCAATCGTCAGCTGAGGTGACAGATTTTCCAAGGAGCCTCCATGTATTCGAATAGGTATCAATGGAAGCGCATCCGTAAGCGCGTCCTTGTCCTCGGTGAATCCCGGCGAAGTGTTGCCAAGGCAGAAGGGATCAGCCGAACCACTCTTCGCAAAATGTTGGCCTACGAATCTCCACCAGGCTATCGCAGTCGAAAACGCTCGGCGAGGACGGAGGACCGGATCGCTCCTAAACGAATTCCGCCGTGCCGTTCTCGCCCGGCCGCGGTAAAGCTTTGCTGGATGGAATGGCTCTACCAGATAGAACGGGGCACAGCGACGCTAGAGACTTTATCGCCAGCCATCGGCGCCCTGGTCAGTCATTTGTCCGTGCGGCCGAATGACCCGCGCAAGAAGATTCTGAATGTCCTTGCCCATCAAAACGGTTTTTCGGCGAGTGCCATCGCAGAGCACCTCGGTATTTCACGAACAACCGTGCGCGCATATCTCGCCGCGTTCAAGCGGGGCGGCGAGAGCCTTCTCCTCGGGCGCCGACAAAAAGTGAGAAAGGCCGACGACGAATCTTTCAAGAGATGCCTGTTCGAGTTGCTCCACGAACCGCCGTCCCTGTCAGGACTGAACCGGACCACATGGCGTAAGGTGGATTTGAAGAAAGTCCTGAAGGATCGGGGGCATCCCGTAAGCGACGATGTCATACGACAAGCCATCAAGAACGCCGGCTTTAGGTGGAAGTCAGCCAAGGTGGTGCTTACGAGCAGCGATCCGGACTACAGGAAGAAACTTGAACATGTTCAGGACGTTCTTTCCAAGCTTGGGGAGAACGAGCGGTTCTTTTCCATAGACGAATATGGGCCATTCGCGATCAAGGCCAAGGCGGGGCGCGTCCTGGCGGAACCGGGATTCCAGCCCACGATTCCTCAATGGCAGAAATCCAAGGGTTGGCTCATCGCCACGGCAGCCCTGGAACTCTCAGGCAACCAGGTCACCCACTTCTACTCAAAGGCCAAGAACACCACCGAGATGATCCGAATGACGAAGGTCCTTATCGACAAATATCGCGACGCCAAAACGCTTTATCTCTCGTGGGATGCTGCTTCCTGGCACATGTCCAAAGAGCTTCTGGCGTTCGTCGAGGACCACAACCAGCTACGGGGCAGTTTCCCGAGACTGGAGCTTGTCCCACTGCCTGCCTCGGCTCAATTTCTCAATGTGATCGAGTCGGTATTCAGTGGGATGTCCCGGGCGATCATTCATAACAGCGACTATCCTTCTGTGAAGGCGGCCACCGAAGCTATCGACCGCTACTTCGACGAGCGAAATCGTCACTACCAGGACAACCCGAAACGGGCCGGGCGGAAGATTTGGGGATTGGAAAGAACTGAAGCCGTGTTCGAAGCCGGCAACAACTGTAAGGATCCGGCGTACAGATAGCCCCCACCGCTTAGCCGAGTTAAATTTGTACCTTTAAACGTACGAAGGCCGCGCACTGCGCGGCCTTCCATTTGGTGCATCTTTCAGCTTGTTAGCGTCCAGAGCTCATATCCCAATCGTGTAGCAGTTACAATCCTAGCACAACGTGCTAATAATCAAGCTTCGTCATTGACGGGAGGGGACATGGGCACGATACGCTACCGGCTGGCATTGGACTTGGGCAGCACTTCGCTCGGATGGGCGATAGTGCGACTCAAAGGCGGCGAACCTGTCGCGCTCATCAAGGCAGGCGTACGTATTTTCAGCGATGGCCGCAACCCCAAAGACGGTTCCTCGCTGGCAGTTACCCGGCGCGCCGCGCGCGCAATGCGCCGCCGCCGTGACCGTCTACTTAAGCGCAAGCACCGCATGATGGCGCTGTTGATAAAGCATGGTTTCTTCCCTGCCCACACCGCCGAGCGCAAAGTGCTGGAATTGCTCAACCCCTACGAACTGCGCGCCAAGGGCCTCGACTACGCACTCACGCCTACCGAGTTCGCCCGCGCACTGTTCCACATCAACCAGCGGCGGGGCTTCAAGAGCAACCGCAAGACCGATAAGAAAGACAACGACAGCGGGGCGCTCAAGTCCGCCATCAGTGCTCTGCGCCAGCAACTCGACCCAGACGGCTCCGACGGTAAGGCGCGCACTGTGGGCGAACTGTTGTGGTGGCGCATAAAGCCAGAAGAAAAAGGCCAACCTCTCCGTGCCGGACTCGTTCGCGCCCGATACCGCGAACGCCGCGTCGAAAAAGAGGACGGCAAGACTCGCATCGACAAGAGTTACGACCTCTACATCGACCGCGCCATGATTGAAGCCGAATTCGATGCGCTCTGGGCCAAGCAGTCCACGCTCGTCCCTTCTGTCTATAACGAAGCCGCACGCGCAGAACTCAAGGACTGCTTGCTGCACCAGCGCCCGCTCAAGCCCATCAAACCTGGCCGCTGCACGCTGGAGCCCAATGAAGAACGCGCTCCGCTGGCCTTGCCCAGCCAGCAGCGATTTCGCATCTACCAGGAAGTCAACAACCTGCGCATCCTGAATAAGGACTTGCGCGATGAGTCGCTGACGCGATCGCAGCGAGATGAGTTGGTCAAAGCGCTGGAACACCACAGCAAACGCAGTTTCACGCAAATCAAAACACTGCTAAAACTGCCGGGTACAACGCAATTCAATCTGGAGGACGTAAAGCGGCAGGAATTGAAGGGAAACAGCACCAGCGCCATCTTGAGCAAGAAGGAGCATTTCGGCCCGAATTGGTTCGGCTGGCCGCTGGAGCGACAGGACACCATCGTGATGCGTCTGCTGACTGAGGAAAGCGAAGCCGCGCTGGTAACTTGGTTACAAGAGGAATTCGGCTTCGATGAGAGCCGCGCCGAAACCATTGCGACTACTGGCTTGGCCGAAGGCTACGGTAGCCTAAGTGCAAAGGCGCTTTCACGCATCCTGCCCGCGCTGCAAGCCGAAGTCATCACCTACGACAAGGCCGTGCAGGCAGCAGGCTATGAACACCATAGCCGACTCAATACACATGGCGAAATACCCGGCTTGACTTTCGATACCGGCCGCGAACGTATCTCTCAAGGCACCGGAGAAATCGAAAAATTTCACGCTCACCATCAACTGCCCTACTACGGAGAATACCTGCAACGGCACGTCGGCTTCGGCAGCGGCCATCCCGACGACCCACCCGAGAAACGTTTCGGCAAGATCGCCAATCCCACGGTGCACATCGGCCTGAACCAGATACGCGTAGTCGTCAATACACTTATCAAACGCTACGGCCATCCGTCCGAGGTCGTCGTAGAAGTGGCACGCGACCTGAAGCAGAGCTGGGAGCAGCGAAAGGAAGATCAGGAACAGCAGGCCAAGAATCAGAAGCGCAATGAACGGCTCCGCGCCGAAGCCGCAACAATTCTGCAAATCGCTCCTGAACGAGTAAGGCATGCCGACATCCAGAAACTCATCCTCTGGAATGAACTGAGTTTCGACGACATAGCGGAGCGCCGCTGCCCCTACAGCGGCGTACAAATCGGGGCGCGCATGGTCTTGAGCGACGAAGTGGAAATCGAGCACATCCTTCCCTTCTCGCAAACACTGGACGACAGCCTCAACAACAAGACACTGGCTACTCGTCGCGCCAACCGCGTCAAGGGAAACCGCACCCCAGTTCAGGCCCGTGAGGATTTTGAACGCGAAGGCTGGGCTTACGACGCCATCCTGCAACGTGCAGAACGCATGCCGAGAAACAAGCGTTACCGTTTTGGCTCCGATGGCTATGAAAAATGGCTGCGTGAAGACAAGGATTTTCTGGCTCGGGCCCTAAACGACACCAGACATCTCAGCCGCGTAGCGCGTGAGTACCTGAGCCTGATCTGCCCACAGGACACCCGAGTCATCCCCGGCCGGATGACAGCCATGCTACGAGCCAAGTTTGGGTTGAACGACATCCTTGGCCTGCAAGGAGAAAAGAACCGCAACGACCATCGCCACCACGCTGTCGATGCCTGTGTGATCGCTGTAACCGATCAGGGCTTGCTACAGCGGTTTGCACAGGCCAGCGCCAGTGCGCGTGAAAAGCAATTGGACAAGTTGGTCGACTCCATGCCCTTGCCGTGGCCGACTTACCGGGAGCATGTAGCGCGCGCCGTCCACAACATCTGGGTCAGCCACAAGCCAGACCATGACTACCAAGACGAAATGTTTGAACAAACGATTTACAACGCCAAAGGCTTCAGCAAAATGGCAGCAAAGGTGCGTTCGGTCATCCCTTTCAACGCCCGTCAAGACAGCCCCGGAGAACATCGTCACAAGGACAGAAATGGTCAGCCGAAACCCTACAAAGGATTGCTTTCCAACAGCAATTACTGCGTAGAAATCGTGCGCGCTGGCAGCACTTGGGAAGCGGAAGTTATTCCCACCTTCAAAGCGTATGAATTCGTCCGCGAGTTCAAGAAGCAGAACCAGGGAAGTACAGAACGGCAGGCATTTGCAGCTTTGCGCTCACCGACTCGAAGCGTAAGCGAGAAACCACTTGTTATGCGTCTCAGCATCGACGACACAATTCGGGTCGAAATTGATGGCGTGACGGAAACCCTTCAAGTGCTCAAGATCAACACCAGCGGCTATATCACTTTCATTAAGGCCAACGAAACCAACATTCCAAATCGGTATAAAGCCAAGTTGGCCGCCCAAAAGTTGGCAGCAGAAGGAAAGCCATTTGATGAAACCGCGTTGAACGATGATTTCTTTCAAAAGGCGATGTCTGCCACTAGCCTTCGTGATCTAAGAGCTCGCCGTATCACCATCTCGCCTGCCGGCGAACTCCGAGATCCCGGCTTTAAGGAATAACTCATATGATCGGCCGCATCGTGGAAGTGGCCGACGACCGGCGGCATCTGTTCCTGCATCGCGGCTTCATGGTGGTACAGGACACGGCAGGCGAACGCAAGGAGTTGGGGCAGGTGCCGCTGGACGACATTGCCGCCGTAATTGCCAATGCGCACGGCCTCAGCTACACCAATAATCTGCTGGTGGCACTAGCCGAACGCGGTGTTCCTTTTGTGCTCTGTGCAGCCAACCACAATGCAGTCGGGATGCTGCTTCCCATCGATGGCAATTTCGAGCAATCGCGCCGTATCGAAGCTCAAATTGCCGCCAGCCAACCCACGCACAAACGCCTTTGGGGTGCCGTGGTTCGCGCCAAACTGGAGCAGCAAGCCGCAGCACTGGAAGCAGCAGGTGCTCCCACAGCACCATTGACCGCACTCGCGCGCAAGGTCAAGAGCGGCGATCCCGAAAACATGGAAGCTCAAGGGGCGCGGCGCTATTGGGGTCTGTTGTTTGGCGAGACCTTTAGGCGCAACCAGGATGGTGAAGGCCTCAATGCCCTGCTGAACTATGGCTACACCGTACTGCGGTCGGCCACGGCACGTGCCGTCATCGCTGCGGGGCTACATCCTGGCATCGGCCTGCATCACAGCAATGACAACAACGCCATGCGCTTGGTTGATGATCTGATGGAACCCTTTCGTCCTGTGGTCGACCTCAAGGTCTGGCAGCTCTGGCGCAATGGAGAACAGCATGTGACACCGGAAGCCAAGCGTGCCCTGGTGCGCACACTCTATGACGACATGCAAAGCGACATCGGTGCCACACCTGTGATGGTCTGTATGCAAAAGCTCGCCACATCCATTGCACAGGTCTATTTAGGTCAGCGCGACAAACCCGAATTGCCTTTGCCCGGCTTGCCATTGGCGCTGGCCCAGGATTTGCGCGACGAATGAAGCGCCGACCGCAATGCTCACAGGGTACCGACTGATGTGGATGGTGGTGATGTTCGACTTACCCGTAGTACTCAAAGCCGAACGCAAAGCCGCAACCGAATTCCGCAATGCATTGCTGGACATGGGTTTCGAGATGAGCCAATTCAGTGTCTATATGCGCATGTGCACCAGCCCGGCTCAGGTGGATACTTATTGCAAGCACGTCGAATCGGCCCTGCCCGCAGGTGGTAGAGTCAATATTCTGCAATTCACCGACAAGCAGTACGAGCGGATCATCAGTTACCACGGACAAGCCAAGCAGCCCGCCAATAAAACGCCCGACCAGTTCGACTTATTCTGATCATGGTTCCAGATTTCATGATGCCAGAAACGAAAAACCCCCTGACGAATCAAGAGGTTTCTCGCGGGCCATTCTAGACGATTGGGATATGAGCTCTGGCCGGAACACTGGACCTGAGCCATATATTTCAGGGAACATTCTAGACGATTGGGATATGAGCTCTGGCCGGAACGCCGGCATCGTTTCGCATCGAATACCAGGATTCTAGACGATTGGGATATGAGCTCTGGCCGGAACAGTGCTGGAATTGCCGACAACGAAACCGGAATTCTAGACGATTGGGATATGAGCTCTGGCCGGAACACACCCACCCGAAAGGACGCCGCGAAGCAAATTCTAGACGATTGGGATATGAGCTCTGGCCGGAACTGCCGTGCCGTCCATAGGGAGCACCGAAGGATTCTAGACGATTGGGATATGAGCTCTGGCCGGAACTACTTCGTGCCGAGATAGTCGCAATCGACAATTCTAGACGATTGGGATATGAGCTCTGGCCGGAACACAATGCGAGCGCTCTATTCCAAGCTGTTCATTCTAGACGATTGGGATATGAGCTCTGGCCGGAACACAAACGCCGGCCATGCGCCGGCAGGAAGGATTCTAGACGATTGGGATATGAGCTCTGGCCGGAACCTGTCTCAGGTTTAGGGGGAAGTTGAGACAATTCTAGACGATTGGGATATGAGCTCTGGCCGGAACAGCAGCATTGATCCGGTATTTGGTTCGCCAATTCTAGACGATTGGGATATGAGCTCTGGCCGGAACTGAGGCCGAGTTCGCGCGCCTTGGTGTAGCAATTCTAGACGATTGGGATATGAGCTCTGGCCGGAACCCTGCCGCGCTTTCTCGATGGTGTTGGTGATTCTAGACGATTGGGATATGAGCTCTGGCCGGAACCCCAAGCGCTTCATAACCAGCTTCGGGTCGATTCTAGACGATTGGGATATGAGCTCTGGCCGGAACGGTCAGTCTTCGCGGTGTGACAGCTCCTGCATTCTAGACGATTGGGATATGAGCTCTGGCCGGAACGCGATCTGGCGGCGCATGTCTCGCGCAATTATTCTAGACGATTGGGATATGAGCTCTGGCCGGAACGGCTTCTGGTTGATCTTGCCGACGTAGGCGATTCTAGACGATTGGGATATGAGCTCTGACCGGAACATTGTTCCATTGCGCGCCATGCTTGAAGTTATTCTAGACGATTGGGATATGAGCTCTGGCCGGAACCCCATGTGATGCAACCCGGAAGCCGGGACGATTCTAGACGATTGGGATATGAGCTCTGGCCGGAACACTTTGTACGCTTAATCGCTGGCGGTTTTATTCTAGACGATTGGGATATGAGCTCTGGCCGGAACTTGACCGACCGCAGGGTAAGGCCGGACTTCATTCTAGACGATTGGGATATGAGCTCTGGCCGGAACGCGAGTGCGTAGGTGCTGCAATGGCCTAGTATTCTAGACGATTGGGATATGAGCTCTGGCCGGAACTATAGCAATGCGCGGTAGATGCTCCCGGCCATTCTAGACGATTGGGATATGAGCTCTGGCCGGAACAGGATGGAAGAAGTGGCAATATGAAATCCCATTCTAGACGATTGGGATATGAGCTCTGGCCGGAACGGCGGCAGCGCCAAAGAGCGAGGGCGAGGCATTCTAGACGATTGGGATATGAGCTCTGGCCGGAACACGGATGACTGACTGATGAAACTCCGCCTCATTCTAGACGATTGGGATATGAGCTCTGGCCGGAACCTTGCCTTCAAGATGGGCAAGACCCGCACCATTCTAGACGATTGGGATATGAGCTCTGGCCGGAACCGTCACGCTGTCGGCCATCATGTCGAGTTAATTCTAGACGATTGGGATATGAGCTCTGGCCGGAACAAGTTGGCTCATGTCGCTCATGACAACACTATTCTAGACGATTGGGATATGAGCTCTGGCCGGAACCCCATCTGGCTAGTCCGTTGCCCACAGACCATTCTAGACGATTGGGATATGAGCTCTGGCCGGAACTTCGAGGCTCATGGCCTGCCACACTTCGAGATTCTAGACGATTGGGATATGAGCTCTGGCCGGAACTCGGCGCGACCTTAAAGTTTCCGCGCTTACATTCTAGACGATTGGGATATGAGCTTTGGCCGGAACTTAGGGGTTTCACATGGCGACATTTCGCTGATTCTAGACGATTGGGATATGAGCTCTGGCCGGAACGAGAACGGCATTGGGTTCTCGGACGTTAAGATTCTAGACGATTGGGATATGAGCTCTGGCCGGAACGGCGCGTCGGTGTGGATTTCGATGGACTTGATTCTAGACGATTGGGATATGAGCTCTGGCCGGAACTCAACGTGATGGCGGTGTCCGGTGTGGCAAATTCTAGACGATTGGGATATGAGCTCTGGCCGGAACTACAACGCGATCAAGGGCACTTACGTCGACATTCTAGACGATTGGGATATGAGCTCTGGCCGGAACTATAACTTCATGGGCTCACTCGTAAGGTCGGGGGTGATTGAGTGCTCTTCGGCCAAAGACGACCTTGGCCCTGCGAGCCAACTCGGTCGGCAATGCATCGGTAAGCGGCCCTTCGACGGCACATTACGCTGAACGGCAGCTTTGCTGATCAGGCTACGACAGGATCGTGCCCTTT
>JAPTVL010000317.1 GCA_028065725.1 Betaproteobacteria bacterium | reverse complement strand
CCAAGCCGTGCCCGCCGCAGGCGGGATGCCGGGTTGCAAGGACAAGTGCCAGAGTGAGCAAGCGCAGCGCGCGAGCGGCCCGCTTCTTGCGGGCTGGCGCGCAGGACTTGCTGCGAGCGCAGCGAGTCCCCGGCAAGGCGCAGGAAGTCGCCCCACCCCCCTGGTGCCGGGGGCCATCCTTGCCCGGCGAAGCCGGGCACTGGCCAGTCCTGAGTGTCCGCGCAGCGGGCATGCCTTTGCCTTGAGGCCTGGCGCTCGCGCCGGGCCTGCCTGGGGCACTGGTGCAAGCCGCTTGCGGCGCGGCACGTGTGCTGCCTTTTCCTTTGCGATAGGGATGCGGACCCGACAGGGCCGAGACCCGCAGGGGCTCGGGGTTCGGGGTGGAACCTCAGCAGCCCGGGCCGCAGGCATCGCCTTGATAGCTTCAATGAAACCATCACCCTCTCACCGCCGATCCAGGAAATCAAGCGGGTCCGGCACGCCACATGCAAGCCACTCACGCCCCTGGAGGATCAGCAGATCGTCCAGCGGGAACATCAGGCTGTAGATGTAGCTGAGCGCCATTTCCCGCCGCTCCTCGCGCGGCAGCCCGCTCCGCGCCGCCCGCGCAGCGGCATCGATCTTGGCCCTCGCCGCGAAGACGGCGCGGGCCGACAAATCGGCATCCCGCCTGCACTGGCTCATCACTTCTTGCGGCCCTTCGTCTCATCCGATTCGGACCGCTTGGCTGGCAGCGCCCGCCGGGCGCCGCCCATCGAGGCCACCACCAGGCCATGCACTTTGTCGCCGACCTCCTTGCCGAGCTGCACCCCGGGCGCATGCCCGATCCAGCCAAGCACCTGATCAGGCAGCAGGGTCACCAGGTTGAAAACGGAACTGATCAGGGTGAAATTCAGCAGTCCGTAAATGACCACGAACCCGATGACCGAGGCCACCCCCGTCACTGAATTGCCCTGCATGTTGGCCATGGCTGGGAGGAACAAGGCCGCCAGCACGCTGCCCAGCAACAGCATCACGCCGGCCGCAAGAATGAACCCGATCAACATCAGCGCCGGTCGAAACAAGACGTTCAGGGCAAACAAATAGCCCCGCTCCGTCCGACCGCCCAAGCCTTCGCCGTTGGCGTCCAAGTGTGCGAACGCCCACAGCGGCGCGGCGGCAAGCCCTTCGAACACGACGGTGACGTACTGCACGAGCCCGCTCCACCAATGAATGAAGGGGATGAGGGGCAGATACAGGCTCATGAACGCGCCTAAGAAAAACAACACCGTCGCGCCCTCGATGACGCCGCCGAGCTTGTCGTTCATCGCGCCGCGCAGCGCCTGCGCCCCGGCGGCCACCTCCACCTGGCCAGTCAATGCCCCGCCGATCTCCGCGACCCACAAGCCGACCTTCGACGCGGCGGGCGCCTCGCCGAGTGTCATCAGATAGTCGCCCAGGTTCTTCATCGACATGATGGGATCGACCAGTGGGGCGCCAGACCCCGCGAGCTGGCCAGGCGTGCCAGCGCTGGCCATGTCCATGATCTTGGAGACCACGGCCTGCCCCAGGCTCATGTTGCCGGTCGGGGTGGTGATCATCGACCCGTCATAGCCGATGGTCTTCTGTGTGGCTTGGAAGGCATGCACCACGGCGCCGAGTGTTTGCCCCGCGACTGAATCACGCATCACGGCCGCGCTCGGCAAACTCGTTTTCAGGGCGACGTCCTGCGCGGCCTCATCGACCGAAGACTGCAGCTCCGACATGGTGGCGTACCAGCCGCCTGCCCCAAACCAACCGTATCGCAGCATCTCCTGCTGCGCCGCCTGGTTGATCGATGCAAGGTTCTGCGTGGAGACATTCTGCGCGACGGCCCCCTGGACGCCATCGGCGTAGCTTTGCGCCGCGGCGCTGATCTGGGTTTGGGGGAACACCGGCACGCCTGCCGTGGTGTTGCTCGCCACGGCGCCCCGATTCGCATAGGCGATATAGCTGTTCCACCAGCCGTCCGCCAGCGCGATGACGTTTTGCTGGAAGGCCGAGAAATTCGACACATAGGCGCTCTGCACCTGGGACGTGATCTGGTCGTAATTGACGGACGCCACGCGAAAGCCCACGAGGCTTGACGACTGGCGCCCCGGCGCGAAAAACGTCGAGGGCTGGGTGACCCAGACTGATCCGCACATCGCCTGCTGGTTCGGCCCGTCAAAGCTGATGCCTGTCTTTGCTGTCCCGCTGGATGAACTTGGCGCGTCCGCCAGGGACGTTGAAATCGTCACAAGGTCTGTCGCCCCAGGTGCCGCGACGCCATACATGGGGTCGGTCGCAGGCGTCAGCCCAACCGAGCGATTCTGAAGCGCCTGCGCCACGCTGTTCTGGTTCGAATTCCATGCGTCCTGGCACACGCGCCCAATGAAGATGGCCTGCGCCGCCTCCTGATAGGACGACCCGCCAGTGGGCGGCGCCATGAACGCCGGTGAAATCAGGGGCTGCCCGCTGCTCATGATCCCGACGGCGCCTGTCCACATGAAGTTGCACAGCCCGATGCCCAGGCTGGCCAGGAACATCATCACGGCCTGCGACAGCGAGTAGCCGCTGAAGATGGGAGCCAGACCGCCGATGCCCATGGTCATGCGGATCGGCATCCACAGCGGGTTGAACCGCTTGCCGAGCACCACGCCTTCATGCGCGGTCTGGATGATGCCCGCGCCGATGCCGTAGGTCACCCAGACCATGCCGATGGCGAAGATGCCGGCGTTGAACATCATGAAGACGGTGCCGACCACCGTGGTTGGCGCGCCAACTTGCGTGAAAGGCGAAGTGAAGAAGCTGCCGAGCGCGGCCGTGAACACCGCCACGCTCAAATCCCCCGAGGGCGTGGCCGACAGGTATTGCTGGATCTGCGGCGCGCCGGCGGCGGCCGTCACCTGCGCATAGGCGGCGGCCATGGCAAACAGCATCAGGCCGAAGCCGACGAGGCCCCGCGCGACATTTTTGGATCGGTTATGCATGGCGGTTCCTCGAAGGCAAAGACAGTGGTTTGGGGTTGAGCACGCCGTGCGAGACGAACAGCCCCGCGACAATTGAAATGGTGGTGAAGCACCAGCCTTCCGGCACCAACGCGGCCAAGTGCGCGGCTTGCAGCCAGGCCACGAACTGCGCGTGGTACCAGTGCCATGCCCAGGCGCTGGTCAGAACGCCACGGAACGGAACCCGGTAGACGGCCCACAAGCAGCTCCCCCACTGGAGGATGAAGGCGACTGCGTAGGCGGCGACGCCGGCGGCCGCGGCGTCCCAGGGGCGGGAGAGCTGCTTGGGCATGGGCATGGTTGTGCTCCTTGGGTTAGTGGGTGACTGGCAGGGGCAGGGGCAAAGCGAAACTGGACAGCCAAGCCATGCTCAAGCCAATCGCGATCCCCCTTGCCAGATCTGTCGGCGCCCCGGTCAGCAGTTCGTGCAGCGCAGGCTCCATGTCTTCGCGCCCCGGCAGGCCGAGGTGCAGGGTGAGTTGGTCGAGGTCTTCGACCCAGATCTCTCCTGCGCAGGCCTGGTCCTGGCAGATCTGGTCAAGCGCCGCGGCGGACTCGTGGAGCAGGTCTGGGGTGAGGGTGGTTGGGGTTTGGACGGTCGTCATGTTGTTTCTCCTCGCGCGGGGGTGGATGTGTGTGACCGGCGCGCCGCGCAACGCGCCAGTCGTTTGGGGTCATTCGGCTTCGGCTTCTTCCTCGGCAGCCCACGCCTGCTCCGCCTGCCAGCCGAGCCAATCCGGGTCGCCCGGATCTGAGCCGTTGGGCGGTGTCCACGGGGCCTCACCAACCGTTTCGGCCGCGGCTGCGTCGGCGTCGGCCTGCTCTTCCTCGCTCTCGCTGGGCATCACCCTGTCAAGCCAACGGGCAGCAGGGTCGAGGCGGTCCGCGGGGTTTTCGGGAGGGCCTTCGGCGGCCTCGAAGGCCCTCTCACGTGCGTTTTCGTGCTCGAATTCACAGAAACCCTGCAGGTTCTGGATCTCGGCGCGCATGCCCTGCGCGGCCGAGGCCGACCGGGCGGCCTCGCGCAGTTGCATCGCCCACTCGGGCACGTCGCGCGGGTCAGGAACCGGCGCGTCGTCGGGTGGGATTCCGGCCGAATCGGCGCGGTCATGGAGGTACGCCCACGCCAACAGTTCGGCGTCGGAGGGGTCTTTGCGGCCGCGTGCGAAGTGCGACCGGTCGAACCATGCCGCGGCGTGGGCTCGCGCCGCTTGGGCGCGTTCGGGATTGGGATTGGTGGTCATTGTTTCGTTCTCCTGCGAGGCCTTGGACGGAGCGGCTGCGCGGGCCTCAGATCGCGCGGTCGCGGAAGTGACTTCTGGCTGTGCGGAGGGCTCGGGCTCGACATCCACCTGGAAGTCGGCCACGTCCTCGTGCGGCGCGGCCTCGCTCAGCTTGCGAGCAGCCGCCTCGATGAGCTGCCATGGCGTGAGTTGCGTCTCGCCGTCGATCTCGACGCCGGCGAGCGCAGCGAGGCGCTCACAGTCGGATGCGACCAGGACCAGCTCCGCGGACTCGCGGTGCCTGGTGCCTTGCACGTACGCGAGCAACTTGTCGAGGTTCCCACCGGCCAAGAGGTTGCGCGTGTGCTCGGCCGTCGAACCCTGCGACGCGTGAACGCTGATGGCGTAGCCGCGTTCGAGCTTCACTGCATCGAACACGCCCGCCTGCAGGGTGACCATGCGGCCGTTGTCGAGCTCGATGGTGATCAGTTGCGAATCGACCAGGTGCACCGTGCCGAGATTGCCGTTTTTGACATCGGCGTCGCGATCGTTTTTGCGAACGAGCACACGATCCCCGATGCTGTACTCGCGCGGACCATTCGCCCAGCGCACGGCCTCGCCGTCGAGCAGGCCGCCGGCGCGCAGACTCTCCCGCGCGAGATCGTTCAGTGCTCCAACATCCGCGTTCGTTGGAGCCGTCAGAACGCAGTTGCGCGCGTCGGTGGGGTCGAAGGCCTCGGCCCAGCGCCGAACGATAAATTCCTGCGCAGCTTCCCGGGTCTCCGCGATGTGCAGCCAACCGCGCTCGCGGTAGGCTGCCAGCGCATCGGCGGCCTCGCCAGCCCGCAGAGCCTTGGCGGCATCCCGGGCCCAGGCATGCCGTTGACGCCGATGCTCAACGAGTTCGGCTGGTTTGAAGTCTCGCGCGAGGACGCGGAAGGGTGAGCCGGCGGCCACCGGCGCCACCTGCTGATCGTCACCGACCAGGCGCACCGAGCAGCCGTGCTTCTTGGCCAGGGCGAGCAGGTCGCGAGTGAGCTTGGAATCCAGCATCCCGGCCTCGTCGACCAGCAGAATCGTGTGATCGTCGAGCAGCGATGGCCTACCCTCATCCTCCGCCTTCTGCTCGCGCAGAAGGAGGGAGTGGATCGTGCGGGCATCGATGTGCGCATCCTGCCCGAGCTGCTCGGCGGCCTTGCCTGACGGGGCAAGGCCGAGCACACGGAAGCCCGCAGCCTTCGAGGCCTGACAGTACGCGTCCATGGCCGTGGTTTTTCCCGCGCCGGCGGCGCCGACGACCAGTGACAGGCCGGAGGCCTCGGCGAAGTGCCGCAGTGCGGCTTCTTGCTCCGGTCGAAGCGTCAAGCCGCGTTCCGCAGCGGCCGCGATTTGCGCATCGATCAGCTCGGGCGGGATTGTGTGGGCGCGGCTGGAAGCGAGCTCTTTGGCTAACTCTCGCAGCTCGCGCGAGGTCTGCAGATGCTCGGGTGTCGTCCAGTAGATCTCGCCGTCCTGACCAGTCAGGCGCACCAATCCGGCTCGCGCTGCTTCTGTGCGCTGCAGCGCCTCGTCGACGCGCACGCCAGCGTGGCCGGCGGCTTCCATCACGAGGCGCTGCAGGTCCCTGTCTTTCAGGACGGCAGCGTTCTGCCAGGTCGCGTGCAGGTGCGCCTGCAGGGCATCTTCAAAGCTTGACTGGTGGAAGTCCTCGGGGATGAGCAGCTCGCCGGTCCATCCCATCTCCGCTGCCTGCTGCTGCCACATGGCATGCAGCTCTTCGGCGGGGCGATGCTCCTTCGCGCCGCGGGTTTGCAGCGCGGCGCGCTCGGCGGCCGCGGCGTTGCCGCCCGTGTCGCCCCCCATCGCGTCGAGGATCTGATGCCGCCGCTGCGACCACCGCTCAGCGGCGGCATCGGGCACGCCGACGATTCGGAATGCCGCCTTGTCGGAGGCGACGCAATACCCGAGTTCGCGCAGCTCCGCCGCCAGCTCGGCGCGATACGCCGCACCGATCAGGCGCTGCAGGCGGTAGAGATCTCGCACCTCCAGTGCGCCCCAGGTGCCGTCCGGGCGCCGCGCCAAATTCATGAGAGAGACATGCGTGTGGATCTGCGGATCCAACAGCCGGCTCGTGGAGTGTCGATGCGCTGCGGCGATGATGGCGGCTTCGACCTTCTCGGCGCCGGCCTTGCCTTGTCGGCATCGCGCGATCTGCTCGATCATTGCGACGGTCCGGGCCACGGCACGGTCGTGCGCCGCTTCGAGCTGCGCCCGGTCGGCCTCGGCCGCCGTAGCCCAGATCGCGGAGAAGCTCTTAGGAGCGGACAGCGTGCAGTCCCAGCCGCACCGGGTGGCCTTGTCGGAATGCTTCTGCTTCTGGCCAAGAGGCTCGCCAGTGGCAGGATGCAGCCCCTGCAGGAGCGCAACATGGTCTGCCGCCTGCACGTCGCCCTGCAGGCCGAGCGCCTGCGCGCCGGCTCCCAACCACATGCTGGGGGCCGCGCCGCCTTCGGACCGGTACTGGTACTGCGCATCGCCGTCCGCGAGATATGCGGCTATGCCTTCGGCGCCGCCGCCGGAGCCGGCGGGAATGGTCAGTGGGCTGATACTTAGCACGACTCAATCCTTCTCGTCTTCGTCGGACTCGTCGTCGGACTCGTGGCGAAGCTTGGCGGATCCATATCGCCGCGCCAGCGCTTTAAACGGGTCCGCCGGCGGCGCGGCCGGCGCCGCTGTTGGCATCGGCGCTGCCGGCGCCGCGGTGCCGACAGCGCCTGCGTCAGAGACCTCGACGATTTTGGCAGCCAGGTCGAGCGCCTGGACCACTGCGCCGGCGCCGGGCAATATGGCGTCGGCTAGGTGCTCGGCGGCCTGGCCGACCACGGCCTCGCCAACCTGCTCGTCGGCCGAGTCCGCTGCGGCCTCTGTGCCGTCAGCCTCCGGCTGCGCCGCTGGGGCAGCCAGGGTGGCAGGTGCATCGCCGGCGGTCTGCGCCTGGGCCTGCAGCCATGCCGTCAGGTCCGCGTCGAAGCCGCCTGCTGAGCCGCCTGCTGAGCCGCCTGCTGCAACCTGCGCCTGACCGGGGGCGGTACTCTCGCCATCGGGCATGGGGCTAGAAGCCTGCTCGGCGAGTTGGCGGCGCTGCGCGTCGAACTCGCGCAGGTCCACGCGCAGGTCGGTGCCCCAGAGCACACGCGGTTCACGAAACTTCGGAATCGTGTCGTACGGCGCATGAAACCGGTAAATATTTCTGGAGCCCGGGATGAGCGCGAGCGCGTAAACACCGGCGCGATCAGGCTCCAGCCGGGTACGGAATTCGGCTGCCGGCATCACCGGCTCGGGGGCACCGCGAGTCCAGGTCTCGGTACTCTCTCGCCCTGTCCGGGTCCGACTGTAGCGCTCGACGATCCGCTGGCCTGCCATGCGTTCCGCCCAGTTCGCGGATTCGTCACCTTGGATTCTTGTAACAAATTTCCAGGAGGTGTTGTCGGCGACGATTCGCCAGAGATCATCCGAGTAGATGTGTACAAATTGCGCAGGGCTTTGAACACCCAACCAGATCCGGACGCCCTTCGACCGGAGAATCTCAAGTCCACGAATCAGCGAATCAACCCGGCCGAGCTGTGGCGCTTCGTCGAGGATGAACCATGTCCGATTCCGCTCGGGGGGGCAATCGGGCTGCCCTGCGAAATGAGAAACGAGGTAATCGAGGGTCCCGGAGCACCATGATTTGGTCATAGCGGCCGCCTGCTGGTGGTGCAGCAGCACCAGCGGCGCGGCGGATTTCGCGTGCGCCCAAGCGCGCAGAGAAAGTGCCGGAGCCCGCGCCGCGGCCAAACGCGCGTCCAGTTTACAGAGCAGCAAAAGCGCGCGCATCGCCGCGCTCAAGTTCATCATAATACTGGCGAATGTTTTACCGCGGGTGTCCTGCACGATGCCGGCGGCTTCGGGCAAATATTCACGAACGGATTTCTGGACGCGCTGCCCGTCGCGCAAAAGTTGGAGAAGCATTTGGCGAAGATCAGAAAGAAACCAATCGGAACCACGCTCCGCGCGAATTTGTGACAGTGCCGCGATTAAAATCGATTGCGCCGCTTGCGCCCATACTGGATCACCTGATTTAGGAACGGGGATGGTGTTCGTCGCCCATTCGACGAGCAGCAGTTCGTCGTCGAGATCCTTCCCGATTGCCCATCTGTGGCTTCTTTTATCCCACGGCGCGAAGATAATCACCTTTTCGAGCTCGGACACAAAATCGCCTTTGCTGTCCGAAATCAAGATTTTGTCGCCGCGCGCGAGCGCGGCGCGGATAATCTTGCGAAGAAGCGTTGTTTTACCCGACCCGCTGGAGCCGAGGAAAATCCCGTGTGCGCGCTCATCGCGCATCGTGTACCGCCAACCCGGGAGAAACTCAATACCATCGCCCTTGATTTTCGGCGCGCCCTCGATCAGGCGCGGACCACGCAAATGACGCACGCCGGTGGGATCGTTCGGTCGTGCGGAAAAATACGCGACCAGAATCATGATTGCAACCGCGATTAAAGAAATCAGCCAGCCCCCCATATAAACAAAAATGTATTGCCATGCGGCCGATATTCCACGTGAATGAAAGGTCTGGAAATTTTGGACCAAAAAATTCACAAAGGCCGAGTGCGCGGATAACCAGTGCCACGCATCAATCAGCGCCGCCTTCGATGTAGAGCCAACCATAGTCATCATCGCGAGCCAGCCAGCGGCATAAACAATACTGCCAGCCAGACCGCCGAGGACGACACCCTCGGCCCACGCCCAAGGCGGGCGCTGATATTGATCACGCATGTTCATGTTCATTTTCCGAAATGGCCGTCGCGATCAGGGCGAGCTTTTCGAGTAAATCGTCGAGCCGTCGATTCGTGTCGGCGGCAAAACGGTCGAGGCGACCTTCTAGCGCGGCCAGCCTGTGTGAATCACGCCCGTCCGAGAGCGCGGCTTGGACCACTAGGCGAACCGCACCGTTCACGGATACGCCATGCGACTCCGCCAAGTCTGAAAGAAAAGCGAATTCCTCGGTTGAGAATCGCACGGTCAAGGGTTTTTGCAAGGGGCCCATTGTTTTCTCCAGGATTAAGATTTAACTGATTCGCAACAACTCACGCAAAGCATTTTTTGTGAATCACCGCGAATCATCGTGAATCTGAAGGCCGCGCCGCCGTTGCGCGCCGGGCGCGAATCGCGATGAATCGCGATGAAGCCGCATGGCGCGCGCACCGACAGGTGCGGTGGGGTGTGCTCAAAAAAAGGGCTCATGGCTGGGGCTGGTCGGTGGCCTCGGCTGGACCTGGCCGGCCCTGGTCACGGAACTCGACAGGTCCGCCGCCGAATACCAGTTTGGCGTGCCGGTCCGTTTCAAATTTGTCGATGGAATGTGAAGCCATTGAACTGGCGACACGCAAAATCAAGGCAGAATAATGAGGCGGGGTTCCAAACTTGGCGGAAATCATTAAGGCGATTTTCTCGGGCGACTCCACCTCACATTCCCGGTCAGAATTGAGAACCAAGGGGCTTATTTTGTCGCGTCCGATAACCGGGCGATGAAAACCGAATTGCAGAGTTTGTTGTGCGAACTCGAATTCGATAAGCGCGACTGCCCTTTTTTTGCGCCGTGGAAAAACAATATCGTCATCTTGCACTCTCTTTAGTGAAATATTGATTCCAAAAACCTCATTTTCGGAGTCGGCCGGGTCAAAGAGAAACTCAGCATTTTCTGAATTGAAAGGGTCGTAAATCATTGGTGCTCCTTGGTGGTTTAACTATTTAGATAGATAGGTATGCGCTTTTCTAACGGTGCGATTTGCATAATCGACCGGATCGTTTTTATTCCGATCCGCGGCGATTTCAATAAGTGCATTCGTGATTGAATCGTCATTAACCCCCTTCTTAATAAGAGACATTGTGGCTTTAATATCATGCTCGGACGCCGACGATGCGCCGCGCGAGTTATACTCAATCAGCATTGTTTTTACCTCCGCTGGCGACAAGTCAAGCGGGCAACTTGATTTCATCACCGGCTTTGGCTTCAATCCCGGCGAGTTGACGTTGACCTGGAATGGATGCGGCGATTTCAGATTAAGTTTGGACGGATCAACAAACTTTCCTTCCATATTTATATTCACCAGCCGCGTTATAAAATTCTCTTTCCCGAGTTTTCTGTTAATTGACCCGGGCATGCGCGTCCACCTCAATTTGCCGCCCGCCCCGGGATCGCCGCCATGCATTTCTCGAACCGCGCCCTGGTATTCGAGTCGCCGTTCGATGGACGGCTTCATTTCCAGCATCAGCCAGACTTGATAATTACTCGGCGATGTTTCAAGTGCGACGTGTCGATTTTGAGAGAAAGGGGCGATATCTTGAATATCGTCCAAGAAAATAAGCCGATGGACAAAATCGCCGGCATCGACGGGCCGCCAATATATTGAAAATGGCCGCCCACTGTTTTTTTGAAAGCGCAATAACTTCCAATGAACGGCCTCGAATAGCGGGATTTCCTCATGAATATCCAAAATTCGAGGAAACGCACCGGGCGCCCAAGCTGGCCAAAAAAACCCGCCCATACAATTATCACTTTGGCGATAACTTGAAATGGCGCACTCGATTTTCCGCGCCCCAGCCAGTTTCCAAAATTGGAGGATTTCAAAAGCCTGCGCTAAACTAATTTGGTCCGCCCCACTCGGGGCAAACCAGTTTGATCTTGGATTCATTTTTTGCAACTCGCCTGGGCAACAAAAACAGGACACACGCCCCCCTGCGAGGGGGGCAAACCATCAACCCAATCAAAATCAACTCCCACAAGCAAACAAACAAAGAACAAGGACAGCCCCGACCCGGCCCCGAAGGGCGCGTGTGTTTCTTTTTCCTTTTTTAGATTCGGGGATCGTTGTGTTCCTCCGCCCGTAACTTCTGTACCCCTACCCCCTCTCATCGGTCGGCCTCATCAAGTGCCGGGTGAGGGGGGATCTGGGCAAAGTCGGCGCGCCCGAAATTTGCATCGACGGCGAGTTGGTAGCGGTTGGCCACGTTTCTGCCAGCGCGGTCGCGCTGGCGGGTGACCTTGACCAGGCCCCGCTGCTCGAGTTCCTGAGTCGCCCGGCGCGCAGACAGAGGGGATAGGCCCGTGTCCGAGGCCGTGCGCTCGTGGCCCGGCCAACAAACTCCGGCCTCATCCGCGCGGTCCGCTAGCTTCAGCAGAACAAGGCGGGCCGCGGGGCCGAGGCCCGGCAAGCCGGGAGCGCAGAGAGCCTTGACCATCGCCCAAGCCCACGCTGTCGCCCGCGCGCTCATTTCCGCTCCACCTCCCCATGGCCTCCGGCCATGCGCATGCGCGGCCGCCCAGGCATGCGCTTGGCGGGCTGCGCAGGCGCAGGGACCTGTGGAGCCGGGGCGGGGGTCGCCGGCGGCGTCTTGATACCCGCCGACTCAAGCAAATCCCGAACCATCCTCTGGTGCTCGCCCACGTGCACAAGCCGGCGGCGCCCGAGTTTCACTACCCGGGCTGGCCAAGTGCCGGCCGCAACGCGGTTGGCGACCCAGGTTTTCGCCACCCCCAGCCTGGCGGCGTGCTCCGCCAGGGAAAGAAATTCAGTTTCAAATTTGGTTTCAATTTGCATTTTTCGACCCTACTCATGTGCTGCGCTTGGCCGGCCGGGTTTTTGGCCTTTTTTCAAGTTTGAGCCACGAGATTCTGCAATGCAAGTTGTTGATTTAGTTTATGTAAACTTAGCTTTCGCGTATGAGCACTGCACGAAACGTGTCTGCTGTTTCGGTGCTCGAAGGGACCTTCTCTGTCGTCTTTAGGGTCATTGACGACAATTGGTGACGAACATTTAGTTACGAACTTTTACTCTGCGGGTTCGTTGTTTTTGGCTGAAAAAGCGTCGTGCGAAGGTGTTCAGGCGGCCGCCGGGGGTCGCCGTGGTGTGGGAATGCAGTGGGATGAGCGCAGTGGAGTCACTGCGTAATGAATGGGAGTCCAGTGGGAATGGGTTCCCACAAAGGACGAAAAAAAGCCCACATGGTTAGTGTGGGCTTGTTCTGTAATTCGTTGATTCTATTGGTGTTTTTGGTGCCGCTTATCTGACTCGAACAGATGACCTACCGCTTACAAGGCGGTTGCTCTACCAACTGAGCTAAAGCGGCGCGATTGATCTGGCTATGCGTTCACAGCAACCGCAGTACAAACTT
>JAPTVL010000530.1 GCA_028065725.1 Betaproteobacteria bacterium | reverse complement strand
GAGAAACCCGAATCGATGACCAGGTTTCAAGACCGCATACGACAAAGACCGCATAAAACCTTGAAGCCGAGCACATTGGGTTTTTACGCTACATGCCGGAGAATGTCAAGGGACGTGTGACGGAACCGGGTAATGCGGCTGCTTCGAGCGAACGTAACGACTGCCGCGGACAGAACAGGATTCTTCAATCCGGGGTACAATGAACAAAGCGGGCCGAACCCTTTCCGCGCTGCCTGCCCCTTATCCGGTTTCATTTGATTGTACAATATGCTTGTCGACCCCCACGAAATTTTTGCCGACAACATCCGGCATCTTTATCAAAGCCCGTCGCGCTTTTTCATCCAGGCGCTCCTGCTGGGAGGGCTGTTGGTCGTTTTCCTGTCGGGCGAGATCTGGCCCCCGGGGTTGATGCTGCCCTGGTGGCTGCTGCTTCTCGGCATCACCGGCCTGCATGCCCGGCTGGCGCGAAGACTCACGGCCGACGCCGCAGACATGGCCGAACGCATCCACCCCGGGCGGCATGTCGCAGGCATGGCCCTGCTGGGTCTGGCCTGGGGCGCCGCAGGGGTCTATCTGCCGATGCTGGGCCCTGCCCAGCAGTTGCTGCTCGTCGCCGTCCTCGTCGCAGTCGCGGCCACATCGCTCACCCGGATTGCCGCCTTGCCCCGGGCCTATTCCCTGTACCTGCTGGGCATCCTGCTGCCGACGGTCATGGTGCTGGCCGTGCGGGACGATCCAGCCGACTGGATGACGGCGGGCGTGCTCGTCGTCGTGGGATTGTTGCTGTTCCATGAAGCCCGTCTCATGCACGGCGATCTGCTGGACCTGCACCATGCGCATCGCAGCCTGCTGGCCCAGTCATGGCAGGACAAATTGACCGGCCTGCCGAACCGGCGCCGCCTGGATGAAGTCATCGAACTGGAATGGCGTCGCGCGTTGCGCCTGCGCGTGCCGCTGTCGCTGATCATCATCGATATCGACCAGTTCAAGAAATACAATGACCGCTACGGCCACCCCGCCGGCGATGCCTGCCTGTCCGCCGTGGCGCAAGCCCTCGCGCACGGCCCGCAGCGCGCCGGCGATCTGGCGGCCCGCTATGGCGGCGAGGAATTCGCCATAGTCCTGCCCCACACCTCGCGCGACGAAGGTTTTGCGCTGGCCGAACAACTGCGCAAAGCCGTCGTCGCCCTGGCCTTGCCTCACGAAGACTCTCCGCGCGCAATCGTCACGCTCAGCGCGGGCGGCGCGACCTGCATTCCCGAAGAGGGCGAAACGGTGGAAGCCCTCATCCGCGCTGCGGATCAGGCCCTGTACCGGGCCAAAGCCAGTGGCCGCGATCAGGTCGCATGGGCGCCATACCCAGCGCCGATCCAGGCAGGCGGGAGCCTGTAATTACACTAATTCCAGCCGCTTCTCAATACGCTCGATCCGCTCATTGATTCGGTCATATCGCATATGCTGGTCTGCATGCATAGTCTGCGCCATCTCTGCGCAGGCTGGCAATGCCGCTCTCCACAGTAACCAGGCGGGATTTGATCTCGCGAGTATCTTCCTTCACGGACGCGATATCGGCCCTGATGGCGCGAAGTTGCTCCAGTACCAGATTGTCCATGTTCTCGGCCATTCGTGTCGTCCTCTTCGAGGGTTGTAAACCATTATCCCGGAAATTGTCGTCGCGCTCTCGCCCTGCGCTACGACGAACGCACCATTATCCAAGATGATGCCAATTCTAGCAGCCTGTCTGACTTAAAGGAAATAGGCTGCAAATCCGTGTAAGTCTTGGATCACCTTGAATGGTTCTAAATCGGGGATCGTTTGATCTGGATCAAATGAAACGAAACCAAAAAAGCGTATAAATGAATTGCTTTCGAGCAAAAGGCCGCAGCAACCACGAACCCGGCAAAAAGCCGGGCAAGGCCAAACCTAAACCAACCATCAATGAGGAGTATGCAATGCCTAATCTGCAATCTTTCAAGGCATCTTTCAAGAAATTCCTGATCCAAAATGAAGGCGCTACCGCGATCGAATATGCCCTGATAGCCGGTGGTATGGCTCTGGCTTTGGCTGCTATATTCGGCGTCGCCGGAAAAGGAGGCGCTTTCACTACAGCACTCGGATCACTCTTCACTACCATCACGAGCCAACTGTAAGTCATCCTGATCGGCGACGGGTTTGGGTTTGTCTGCTGCACAGGAGTTCGCCCTGGCCTGGGTCGCGCTCGCCGGCCTCTCCGACCTGCGCAGCCGCCGCATCCCCAACTGGCTGGTCGGGGCTGCGGCGGGGGGCGCGCTGCTGTACCTCGGCGCGACCGGCAGGAGTCTGCTCGGCGCCACGCCGCGGGAGACCCTGGAGGGCTGCATGCTGGGCCTCGCGCTGACCTTGCCGGGTTATCTTCCCGGCAAGCTGGGCGCAGGGGACGTGAAGTTCATGTCCGCCATCGGCCTCCTGGGCGGATGGGGGTGTGTCCTGACCAGCTTCGTGGTGGGTTCGCTGCTGGCGGGGCTGTTCGCCGCGCTGTGGCTGCTGGCCGATTGGCTGCGGCAAGCCGGGTTGCCGCAGTGGGGGCTGGGCAGGGTGAACTTTCCCCACCCCACGCGGAAAAGCCGCCTGCCGTTCGGCGCGGCCCTCGCCGCCGGCTTCGCAGCGAGCCTGTATTACCCGGCGGGTTGACCTTACCTGGCGGGATAGCCCGCCTGAAAAAACGGAATGAAAACATTGAGGTTCGGTGTTCGCATACCGGACGGGGAATAGAGTGCAAGTAAACAACCGCTTTGCATGTCGCGCATCCTCGGGGAAGCGGCAGAAGGGCGTGGTCGCCATCGAGTTCGCCCTCCTCTTCATACCATTTTTCGTGGTGTTCTACGCGCTGGTCAGCTATTCGCTCGTCCTGCTGGTGCAGGGCGGCCTGTCCAGCGCGGCAGAAGACGGCGCGAGAGCCGCGCTCGCCGTGGATCCCCTGAGCTTTTCCGGCACTACCCAGTACCAGGCCGCCGCGGCCAGTACCGCGGAGAGCGCTGCGATGCAATCCTTGAACTGGCTGCCCAGCCGGGTGCTGAACACTATCACGGTGAGCATTACCCCGGGCAATGGCGGAGAAACGGTCATTGTGACCTGCAAGTACAACGCGAATCCGTGGGTGCCTGCGCTGATCGTGCCGCCCTTCGGCCAGATACCCCCGCTGCCGGCTGGTCTGACCGGCCAGGCATGGATACAGCTTTGATCCGTTCGCGAAAACTGGAAGATGACAAGAGAGCCCCATGAATAATGCCTGGCTGTTGAGAATACTCGCGCTGATCCTGGCGCTGGGCGCCGTCGGCGCCGCCGTGATCGGCTACCGCCTGAGCACTGCGCCTGCGCCGCGTCCCGCATCGCGGGCAGCGGTTTCGCAGGTCGTTGAGGCGAAGCGGAACCTGCTTGCCGGGGCAATCGTCCAGCCGGGCGACGTGGCGCTCGAGGCCGTGGCGCAGCCGCCGCTCGGCAGCTTTTCGAGCACCGCCGCCGTCGTCGGCAAGACCCTGGCCACCGACGTGCTCGCCGGAACCGCATTGCAATCCCCCGATCTCGCCGTCCTCAGCCCGCTTGCCGAAGACCTGCATCCGGGCGAACGCGCCGTGGCCATCCGGGTGGACGATGTCGTCGGCCTCGGCGGTTTCGCCAGGCCCGGCGATGCGGTGGATGTCCTGCTCTACCTGCGCGCCGGACAGGAAACCGCCAATGTCAGTTCGGCCCAGATGGTGCTTGAGAACGTCCGCCTGCTGGCTTACGGCAGCCAGCTGCAAACGGACCAGCCGGCCTCGGACAAGAGCGTCCTGAGCCGCGCCGGCAGGAGCGATGCCGCGAAGACCGGCGGGCCGCAGACCGGCAGTCTGTCGGCGGTGCTGGCGGTGCCGGCGGGGATGGCCGCGAAACTCATGCTCGCCTCCAACAGCGGACTGCTGCGCCTGGCGCTGCGGCCCGCTGCAAGCGCCGCCGGTGGAAAGGCCTCGCATGTCGAGCCCGACCGGTTCGTGCGCCTGGCCGAATTGACCGGCGCCCAGGTCCGGCCAGCCGGGAAACCCTACCGGGCCCGCAGCAGCGTAGTGGTCTATGCCGGCGACAGCGCGCATTCCATCCCCGTAGACCACTGACCAAGACCATGACCGAATCCCGTTTTTCCGTTGTTTCCGTTGCGGTCATGCTTGCGACAGCCCTGCTGGCGGTTTTCCCGGCGCGCGCGGCCGAACCGGAGCTTGAGCCGCTCCATGCCGCGGAGTCCCCCGCGAACGACGCCAAATCCGATGTCATCATATTGCCTGTCGGCGAGCAGAAGACTTATGTTCATGCGCGGCCCATCCAGCGGGTGGCCGTGGGCGATCCGAAAATCGCCGGCATCACGGTCATTTCGGGGGGCACGCTCCTGATCACGGGCAAGCAGGCGGGCGCGACCAGCTTCTCGATCTGGGAACGCGGCGACAACAAGGTGCCCGATTACACCGCCCGGATCATGGTCACGGCCAACGCCGCGCCGTTCCGCCCGGTCTCGAACCTTTCGGGCCTGGACGTGAAGCCCCTCGGGCCACGGTTCGAACTCGGCGGCGTCGCCGCCTCGCTGCCGCAGCATGCCGCCGCGGCGCTCGCCATGAAGCCGGACGGCAAGCAGCCGGTCGACACCAGCCAAAGCGGCTTCGGCACGCAGGTGCAGATCGACATCAAGGTGGTCGAGGTCAGCCGCACCAAAGTGCAGGACGCCGGCTTCAATTTCCTCAAGAACACCGCCACGTCGGTCCTGGCGATCACCGGCCCCAGCGCGCTGTCTGGCCTTGCGACGGCGGGCGGCACCGGCTTCAACGTCCAGTCGCAACTCGCCAGAAACGCCGATTTCACCATGGGATACGGCAACCGCGGCATCCTGGGCGTGATCAACGCGCTGCAGCAAAACGGCATGGCCTATACGCTGGCCGAACCGAGCCTGACCTCGATGAGCGGACAGACCGCCACCTTCCTGTCCGGCGGCGAAATCCCCATTCCCATCGTCAACGGCCAGGGCGTTTACGCCATGGTGACCATCATGTACAAGGATTACGGCATCAAGGTCAGTCTCACGCCCACGGTGCTGGACGCCGGTCATATCGCCCTCAAGGTCGCCCCTGAAGTCAGCGACATCGATCCCAACCTCGGCGTCATCCAGAACGGCTTCAACATCCCCGCATTCACGGTGCGCCGCACCGACACCAGCCTGCTGCTGGGCGACGGCGAGAGCTTCGTCATCAGCGGCCTGGTCAGCCAGAGCACCCAGGCGGCGGCGAGCCGGTTTCCGGGGCTGGGCGACATCCCCATCATCGGCGCGTTTTTCCGCAACACTCATTTCCAGCGCAGCGACAAGGAACTCCTGATGATCGTGACCACCCACCTGGTGCATCCCCTCGCCCGCGACGCCAGGCTTCCCGAACTGCCGGGCGAGCGTTCCCGCAAATACGACCCGAGCTTCCCTGCGCTGATGTTCGGCGAGATGGGTAAATTCAACGGCGATGCGCCCGGATTCTCCGAATGACGCCGGCCAGTCAAAAAACATTCGTTCTCGTCACCGACGTCAGGGAGCACGGCATCTGGCTCGCCGGCGCGCTCAGGGAAGAAGGCGAGATCATCACCGCCGACCATACCTCGCTGGACCGGGTGCTGCAACTGGTCGATGTCAGCGGCGCGGTGCTGGTGTTCGTCAGCCTGACGCAAGCTTCGTTGCGCCAGCAGATCGCCCTGCTCGAAGGCCTGGTCGAGACCAAACCGCTGCTGCCCGTGGTCGCGCTGGCCGACACCCCGGATCAGGAACTGCTGCTGGCCGCCCTGCGCGCCGGCGCCCGCGATTTCATCAGCCCCGGATTGCGCAGCGGCGATCTGGTCGGCCTGCTGCACCGTGTCCTCGAACGCGCGCGCCCTCCCATGCCCGGCCGCCGCGAGATGGATATCGCCTGGAATGCCGCCGTGGTGAGCGCCCACCCCGGCAGCGATGCGCCGATGTTCGCCCTGCACCTCGCGCTCGCCATCCAGAAGCAGTCGGCATCCAACAAGGTGCTGCTGCTGGACCTGGGGGTGCCGCCCGGCGACACGCTGATGTATCTGGGCATCCAGTGCTCCTACAGCTTCGCCGATGCCATACGCAGTCTGCGCCGGCTGGATGCCACGCTGATCGACACCGCCTTCGGCAAGCACAAAAGCGGCCTGCATCTGCTGGCCATGCCCGACGATCCGCAAGCGGTCATGGGCGACATCACCCCCACCGATGTCTCCCTCCTGCTCAGCACGCTGCAGCGTTACTTCACGCATGTGGTCGTCAACCTGGGGGGAATGCCGTCTTCGGATTTTCTTTACCTATTGCTTGCCCGCATCAAACGCATATTCCTGATGGTCGAACAAAGCGTGCCCAGTTGCAAGCAGAACATGAAACTGCTGCTGCAGCTGCGGGAAAACAGGATTCCGCTGGAATCCATCCAGCTCGTGATCGACCGCTATCTGCCCAACATGCCGCCTGACGCCGGCAGCATCGCCATGGGCTTCAACCTCCCGGCGCCGATCACGCTGCCCCCTTCCGGGATTGCCCGCCTGACCATGATGAACACCGGAGAGAGCCTGTTCGATGCGGCCCCCAGGGACCCCTACAGCGTCACCCTGCAGCGGCTGGCGCAGGACGTGACCGGGTCCACGGAGGCCCCGCGCGAGACGCGCGGGGCCTTGGCGGCGCTGCGTTCGCTCATCCGGCGTTACTCGGGAGATGCTGCATGAACATGCTCAGGATCGGCTTCGATTACAGCCTGAAACACGGCGAAAGCTATCAGGACACCAAGTTCCTCCTGCACCGGCATCTGATCGACCGGATCGACGAAGAACGCTTTCCCGTCGCCGAGAAATCGCGGGAAGAGCTGGCCGACTACGTGCGCGTCAAGGTATCCGCCTATGTGGCGCAGCACCGCATGGCGGTGACCAGCCACGACATCGAAACCCTGTGTCAGGAGATGGTCGACGAGCTCACCGGCCTCGGGCCCCTCGAAGAGCTGATCCGCGACGACCACGTCAACGACATTCTGGTCAATGGCGTCACCGCGATTTTCGTCGAGCGTGGCGGCGTGCTGCAGCGCACCGACTTGCGCTTCATCGACGAGGAGCATGTGTTGCGCGTCATCCGCCGCATTCTCGCGCCGCTGGGGCGCCGCCTCGACGAATCCAGCCCGATGGTGGATGCGCGCCTGGCCGACGGCAGCCGGGTGAACGCCATCATCCCGCCGCTGGCGCTCGACGGCCCCTGCCTGGCGATCCGCAAATTCCGCAAGGAACCCTTGCGCCCGCAGGACCTCCTGGCCTACGGAACCCTGGACGAACTGATCCTGACTTTTCTGCGCCGGGCCGTGGATCGGCGCTGCAACATTCTCATCAGCGGCGGAACCGGTTCCGGGAAAACCACATTGCTCAACAATCTGGGCAGCTTCATTCCCGACGGCGAGCGCGTGGTCACCATCGAGGACGCCGCCGAACTGCAGCTCGGGCACCGCCACGTCGTGCGCCTGGAAACTCGCCCGCCCAATGCCGAGGGCCGCGGCGAGATCGTCGCGCGGGAATTGCTGCGCAACGCCCTGCGGATGCGTCCGGATCGCATCATTCTCGGCGAGATTCGCGGCAATGAAGTGATGGACATGCTGCAGGCCATGAACACCGGCCACGACGGCAGCATGTCCACCGTCCACGCCAACAGCCCGCACGATGCCCTGTCACGGCTGGAAATGCTGGCCGGCCTCGCCGGGTTCCGGGGAAGCGATCTCACCCTGAAAAACATGGTGGCCATCTCGCTGGATCTGGTCGTGCAGATCGGCCGCCTGCGCGACGGGCGCCGGCGCATCCTGTCCATCGAGGAAGTGCTCGGCATCATGGATGGGCAGATCGTGACCAGCCCGCTGTTCGCCTACGATCCCGGGAGCGACGGCTTCGCGCCGAGCGGCGTGCAGCCCCGCTCCCCCAAACTGCAACGCGATCACTTCCGCGACAGGGAGCGCTGAACATGCTGCTGCCGAGCCTCATCGCCTACCTGCTGGCCCTCGTCTTCTTCGTCGTGGCCGTCCAGGTGCGGCGCAGCGTCCGCAAGGCGGAGTTGCGGGATGCCGTGGCAAAGCGCCTCGACGGTTTCGAGCCGCCGCGCCCCCTTGCAGGCAGCGCCAGCAGCGGCCGCGGCCCGCAATTCGGCGGCAACTGGCTCGCCTCCCGCCTGTGGCGGGCCGGAATCGTCATGACGCTCCCGCGCGCTTTTGCGCTGACCGCGGGTGCTGCTCTGGGCGTGCTGGTTGCCTGGTATGCGGCAGGGGCGGACATGGCCCTGGCCGCCCTGTTGGCGATGCTGGCGCTCTCTGCGCTGGTGCCCTGGTGGAGATACCGCAAGCGGGTTGCCGCCATGGTGCAGCAGATTCCGATGTTCCTCGATCAGGTGGTGCGCGCCCTCAACACCGGACGCAGCCTCGACGGCGCCCTGCTGCTTGCCACCGAGGCAGCCCGCCCGCCGTTGCGCGAAGTGATGGTGCGGGTGCAACTGCTCGTCGATCTCGGCGTGGACATGGGGGATGCGATGCGCGGCGCAGCCCGCCTGTTCGCGCTCGACGAACTCTACATCATCGCCCTGGCGCTGCAGATCGCGCGCACCCACGGCAGCAGCCCGAAGGAAATCCTGGCCAGTGTGACGCAGATGATCCGTAGCCGCGAGCAGGCGTCGCGCGAACTGCACGCGATGACGGGAGAGACCCGCGCCAGCGCCTGGATACTGGGCCTGCTGCCGAGCGCGCTGGCGGCCTACATGACGTTCACCAATCCCGGCTACCTCGGGGGCATGTGGCACGACCCGGCCGGACACACCCTGCTGCTGACCGCACTCGGCATGCAAGTGGCAGGCGGCGCGATCCTCGGCATCATGGTCAGGAGTGTCGGATGATGATCTGGATGGCGGCCTGTCTGCTCTTCATCCTGGCGGCTCTGGCCGCATTCATGGCGGCGCGGCAAAGCTCGACGCTTGCCGCCCGCAACCGCTTCGACCAGGCATGGGGGGGCGACGAGCCGGCGGACTTCAGGGCGGCCGATTCCCGCATGTTATGGTACAGAATCCACCAGCGCCTGGAGCGCATGCCCGGCACCGGACAGGCCGAAACGCAACGCGACCTGCGCCGCGCCGGCTGGAACAGCGACGCTGCCCGCAGCCTGTTCCTCGGCGCGGCCTGGCTGCTCCCGCCCCTGGCCGGACTTCTTTCCGGCATCGATGCCTGGAGCGGCGGGAAAGCGCCGTTCGACGTTCTGACCGCCGGCTTCATCGGCTTCACGCTGGGCTATCTGGCGCCGCGAAAATTTTTGCGCTGGCGCGCCAAAAAGCGGCAAAAGCGCATCGGCAATGAAATGCCGGTGGTGCTGCACCTGCTGCGCATGTTGTTCGACGCAGGTCTGTCGCTGGAACACGCCCTGCGCGTGACAGCCGAGGAGGGGGGCGTTCTGGCGCCCACAATCGCCATCGAGTTCGGACAGACGCTGCTGCGCATCAACGCCGGACAGGAACGCGGAGACGCGCTCGACGAAATGGCGCTGTCGCTGGACGTGGCGGAACTCACCGATACCGTGGCCATCCTCAAGCAGGTGGCGCGCTACGGCGGCAGTCTGAACGACACGCTATTCGCATATGTGCGCCTGCTGGAGGATCGCCGCATCACCACGATGCGCGAAACCGTCGGCAAACTGTCGGCGAAAATGACCGTCGTCATGGTGCTGTTCATGTTCCCGGCGCTGATGGTATTTCTCGCCGGCCCGGGATTCATCGGCCTCATCAAGGCGCTCGGCAATGCGCACGGCTAGGCGGCTCTGCATGCTGACGGCCCTGGCCCTTGCTGGCTGCGAGGCCCTTTCCGGCTGCGCCGTCGCCCCACCTCCTTACGGCAGCGCTGGCGCACATGTCCTGCCCTCGCAGGCGGCCGATTCGTCCGCCACGGCGATGAACCCGTGCTCCGGCCTGTCTCCGCGCGAAGCCACGCAACTGGTGTTGATCCAGAATCTGCTGGAATCCGGAAAACCCTATGCGGCGCTCGCGCATCTCGACGCCAGCCGGATGAAGGGAAATTCGGTCGACTACGTGCGGGCGCAGATCCTGCGCAGGATCGGACGGGAGCAGGAAGCGCGGAGCCTCTATTCAAGCCTGCTGAAGACCTGCCTGTCGGGCGTGGGTCAGCATGGGCTGGGATTGGTCGACGCCGACGCCGGCCGTCTCGACGCGGCGGTCAGGCATCTGCGCGAAGCGCGCCTGGCCCTGCCGGCGGATGCCGGCATTCGCAACGACCTCGGCTATGTGCTGTTGCTGGACGGCCATTACAGGAAAGCGCAGCAGCAATTTCTCACTGCGCTCGACCTGTCGCCGGGGAAACGCAAGGCCGCCGTCAACCTCGCCCTGGCGCTGCTGCTGAATGGCGAAACGGACCGCGCCGGGCAGGTGGCCTCGCTATATGACATCAGCGCCGAAAAACTGCAAACCCTGCGCGAACAGGCACGGCAGATGCACGCAAGGCTTGGCGCGGCGCCCGTCGTTAACCCCTCTTTGCAAGGAGAATGATCGTGAAAATACTCGCCCTGGCGGCTGTCGCCGTCGTCAGTCTGAGCGGCAGCGCATCTGCCGCAAAACCCGATGCGCCGGGCAGCGCCACGCGCAACTGGCTCGAGCTGCAACGCAGCGGCGCCCAGGCCTCGCATCAGTCCCAGGCCGTTCCGGGCGAAATCATGCAGAAAACCTATGAACGCTACGTCAAGAGTTTCACCCACCCCATCCCCGACCAATTCGCATCGCAGCCGGGATCGTCGTCCGGAGCGCCCGGAGCTGCCGGGCAGTCAGGTGCGGGGATGCCATGAGCGGGCCTCGCAGCCAGCGCGGCGTGATCGCCGTGTTCGGCGCGTTGCTGCTGCTCGCCGCCCTCATGTTCACTGCGCTGGCCGTCGACTCCGGCAGGCTCTGGATGGACAAGCGCAGCCTGCAATCCATTGCCGACGCGGCCGCCCTGTCAGCCGCCAATAACCCCGGCTGCGGCGGCGCCGCCAGCGCCCTGTTGGCGGCGCAGGCAGCGGCAGCGCAGAACGGCTGGCAGGGCAGCCTGTCGTCCGTGCCGAACAGTGTACAGACCGGCAGCGTCTCCGGCAGCCCGGGCGGAGTGCGCCAATTCACTCCCGACGGCTCTGGCAAAGCCGTGCATGTCGTGATCACCCGGAGCGAACCCGAAAGCATCGTGCTGGGCGGACTCTGGGGCAAGCAGGTTTTGCTGATGGCCTCCGCCACGGCGCTCGTCGACCCGTCCCAGGCAAGCTTTTCGGCAGGCAGTTATCTGACGACGCTGAACAGCCAGGATTCCGCATTGCTCAATGCGCTGCTGGGCGGGATACTGGGCAGCAATGTGAATCTCGATCTGGTGTCCTGGCAGGGCATCGCCGGCGCCGACGTCAACCTGGCGCAACTGGTGCAGGCGAGCGGCACGGTGGGCGGCGTGAACGAACTGCTGAATGCCCCGCTCACGGTGCCCCAGGTGATCGACCTCATGATCTCGGCGCTGAACCGGCAGGGCGTGGCGAATGCCAGCGCCGTCGGCGGGCTGAACCGGATTCTCCAGTCCTCGGCGAACAGCCTCCCCACGGTGCAACTCGGCAACATCCTCAATGTCACCGCGCCCGACAGCCCCGCCGCGGCCAATGCGCAGATCAACGTGCTGGGCCTGCTCACCGCCGCGCTGCTGGTGGCCAACGGGACGAATGCGATTGCCCTGAATCTCGGTTTGCCCAATGTGGCCAGCGTGAATCTCGATGTCATCTCCCCGCCGCAGATCGCCATCGGCCCGGCCGGCCGGGATGCCAACGGCAACTGGTGCACGCAAGCCAGAACGGCGCAGGTGAGGCTCGACGTGGCCGCTTCCATACCGGGAATGCTGGATCTGGGACTGGATCTGCAGGTTGCCCAGGCTTCCGCCTTTCTGCAGGACATCCAGTTCGGCCCGGGGAGCGCCCAGGTGAACATCGACGCCACCCCGGGCATTGCCTCCCTGATGCTCACCAACAGCGCAGGGACCCCGGGGTCGTCGGCCACGGTGCTGGGTGGCCTGGCGACGATCGGCCTGAATCTGCCGATATCCCCGGCCAACTCCACGCAACTGACCTACCCGGTAGTCACCCCCGTGGCGCAGCAGCTGCCGATGTCGCAGAGCATCGCCAGCCCGGTCGGTAGCCTGCAAAATGCGCTTTCGCAGCCCAACACCTTCACGCTCACCGTGCTGGGCCTGAATCCGGGAGGATTGCTCGACGGCGTGGTCGGCAGCGTCGTCGCCCCCTTGCTGGGCAGCGTCGGCGGCGCGGTTCTGGACCCCCTGCTCAAGCTGCTCGGCATCCAGGTGGGGGGCGTCACGGTGCAGCTCGATGGCGTGAGCTACGGCGGGAACGCCAAGCTGGTGATTTGAAAGAGGCATCGGACAGCGGGCACTGTGAAGACGCAGGGCGGATTCTCGAAGTGGAATGGCAGCTACGCGCGCCTACGTGGCGGCTCCGGTAGGGGCGACCGCTGCGCTGGTCGCGCTTCCCCAATCCGCCCGAGCCCGGGTCAGATCGGCGGCACCCGATCGAGCTTCCATATCTCGCTGTTGTAGTCGAG
>JAPTVL010000051.1 GCA_028065725.1 Betaproteobacteria bacterium | reverse complement strand
GCCCGGCATGATTGCCGCCCCCAGTCGACCATGATCCGGGGGGTGTTGTCACCGGGTCGGGCAGGCAGTGCATCATCGCTGATAGGGGTTCGGCCCGGAAGTGGTTCGAGGCCGCCTGCAACATGGATGCCGAGACGCACTGCCAAAGAGGCACACTGGCCATGCAAGGAATCCGGACACAAGGAGGGTTTCCATGGAAAGCACGCTGCAACAGGATGGAATCGATGTGTTTATCGGGGTCGACGTCGGCAAAGGCGGGCATCACGCGGTGGCCGTGGATCGGTCGGGCAAGCGGCTGTTCGACAAAACCCTGCCCAATGACGAGGCGAAGCTCAGGGCACTTATCGCGGAACTCAAAGCCCGAGGCAGCATTCTGTTGGTGGTCGATCAGCCGGCCACGATCGGGGCACTGCCCGTGACGCTCGCCCGGGCCGAAGGCATTGAAGTCGCCTATCTGCCGGGGCTGGCGATGCGGCGCATCGCTGATCTCCATGCCGGTGAAGCGAAGACCGATGCGCGCGATGCCGCCATCATCGCCGAGGCCGCGCGCTCGATGCCGCATGCCCTGCGCGCGCTGCCGAAGACCGATGAAGCGCTCTCGGAACTCACATTGCTGTGCGGCTTTGACGATGACCTGGCCCAGGAAATCACCCAGGTGAGTAACCGCATCCGGGGGCTGCTGACGCAGATTCATCCGGCACTCGAGCGGGTGTTGGGGCCTCGGCTCGACCACCCGGCGCTGCTCGCGCTGCTGCAGAAATATCCTTCTCCGGCCGCGCTGTCGGCGGTGAGCGAGAAGCGCCTGGCGGTCTTTCTCGCGAGGCTCGCACCGCGGCTTGCCAGGACGTTTGCCGCTGAGATCCATCGGGCGTTGCGTGAACAGACGGTCGTCGTGCCCGGCACGCAAGCCGTGGAACTTGTCCTGCCGCGACTTGCCGAGCAGCTCGCCACCTTGCGCCGCCAGCGTGAGGAGCTCGCCCGGGAAGTGGAGCGGCGTGTCAACGCGCACCCTCTTGCCGCGGTCCTGATGAGCATGCCGGGGGTCGGCGTCAGGACGGCAGCGAGACTCCTCACCGAGGTGACTACCCGACCCTTTGCCTCCTCGGCGCATCTGGCGGCCTATGCAGGGCTCGCCCCGGTCACGCGCCGCTCCGGCAGTTCCATTCGCGGTGAACATCCTTCCCGGCGCGGGAACAAGGTCTTGAAGCGCACCTTGTTCCTCTCGGCCTTCGCGGCGCTTCGCGATCCGGTATCCCGTGCCTACTACGAACGCAAGATCCAACAGGGCAAACGCCACAACCAGGCGCTCATCGCGCTCGCGCGCCGGCGCTGCGATGTGCTCTTTGCGATGCTGCGTGATGGTAGCTTCTACCATGCGGCTCCCACGATTAACGCTTGACTAAAGACATAGGGGCACCCCCCGGGCCACATAGCCATGCTTCAGGAGTTGCTGTTCGACGGCAGAGAACAAGGCTTGTGCACCGGCGGCGCCGATCCGATTCTCAAAGGTCCAGAGGGTCGTGCGATCCGGCAGATTGGCCGCATCCAGCAGACCACAGAAGCGTTGATAGCTGCGCCGATCGAGCATCTGATACTCCATCTGCTCATCGGACAGGTTGTACAGGCGCTTGAGCACCAGGATCCGCACCATGGTTTCCGTCGGGTAGGGCGGGCGGCCACCTTGCAAACTGACCGGACGCGGCGCGACCCGATCCACCTCGGACGCCAGCGCGGTAAAGTCGATATGGCTACCGATCCGCACCAGGGGATCCCCCAACTGATCGAGCTTCTTCCGGTGCGCCTCCGCCCCAAACAGGTCGGCCTTGATCGCGCTCTTCCGTAGCTTCATGTCCCGGCCCTCGCCTCTGTCCGTTTGTCCCGATTTTATCACGACAAGACCTCAACAGCAGGTTTTTCGAGGTGCCCTGAGGTGAACGACTTCCATCTTGGTCTCCTTCCGAATGAGTTGGCAGGAGTCCATGAAGGCGCTGTTCCGCCCGCGAGCCAAGTCAATTCCAGAAGACGTGACTACTCCGACAGATCGTTCAGCTCGTAGCTGGTACTGCGCCCGCCCGCATCCGATTTCCGCAGCACGCCCCGCGCAAGCAGGTCGTTGATGTCGCGCAGGGCCGTGTCCGGCGAACACTTGGCAATGGCCGCCCACTTGCTGCTGGTGAGCTTGCCTTCGAAGCCGTCGAGCAGCCGATTGAGCAGCTTCACCTGTCGCTCGTTCAACGGTGTAGTCGCCCAGCGCTGCCAAAAGCGCGTCTTGGTCAGCACGGCGTCGAGCGTGTGTTGTGCCTGATCGACGGCGCGATGGAGGGTATCGAGGAACCAGGCGAGCCACTCGGCGACGTCCATCGACCGCTTCTGCGTCCGCTCCAGGATGTCGTAGTAGGCCTCGCGTTCGCGCTGGATCTGCGCCGATAAACTGTAGAAACGCTGCGGACTACCGTCGGCACGCGCCAGCAGCAAATCGCCGATGGCCCGGGCGATACGGCCATTGCCGTCATCGAACGGGTGCAAGGTGACGAACCACAGATGGCCGAGGCCGGCTTTGAGCAGAGGCGGTTCGTTCGATGCGCCATTCAGCCAGTCGAGAAATCGGCTGGTTTCGGCCTCCAGACGATCGGCAGGCGGCGCCTCGAAATGCACCCGTTGCCGGCCGATGGAACCGGACACCACCTGCATCGGGCCGCTGGCATCATCGCGCCAGCCGCCGACCTTGATCTTGGAAAGACCGGAGTAGCCGGTGGGAAACAGCGCGGCATGCCAGCCGAACAGACGCTCCCGCGACACCGGCGCATGACAGTTGGCGGTGGCATCGAGCACCATCTCGACCACGCCTTCGACGTGCCGATCCACCGGGGCCAGGGCACCGATGTCCACGCCCAGCCTACGGGCGATGGACGAGCGCACGGATTCGACATTGAGATGCTCACCCTCGATCTCGCTGGTCTTGACCACGTCCTCGGTGAGCGCCGCAAGGCTCGCCTGATCGCGCAGGGCCATGCCCACGTCGGCCAGGCGCCCCATCAAGAGCCCCTGGGCGCGACTGACCTCGGCCATGGGACCAGCCAGCGCCGCCAGGTCGAAGCGCCAGTTCGGCCAGTCACTGGCCTGCCAGATGTATTTGCAATCGCCGCTCTTCATGCGGAGATTATGGACTGCATTCTCCGCATGCGCAAGATATTCACCGCACAGGATGCGGTGAAAGCGAGCTCCATTCGCGCAAGTAGGGTGCCGCTGCCTGGGCCACACCTCCGGAATGGGTGTAAATGGGTGTCCTTTTGGTTGTCTGCCCGGCAAGACCACGCTCATTTCTGATATTGCGAATTTTTGTTTATTTCGGTTATACTCCATCCCATGACGCTGTTTGAAGCTTCCAGGAGGCTGCCATGACCACACTCTCTCCCACTCATTCGTTGCCGACGGCCGAAGAAGTCGCCATCGCCCGCGAGAGCGGCCGGGCGCTGTCTGCCTACCTGCAGACTCGTGCGGAAACCCAGCAGATCGAAATCTTCGACGACAAAGGCGCAGCCCACCCTGTCCGCGTCCCGGTGTCGGCGCTGCGGCTGCTCGTGGACGTCCTGACCGAAATCGGCGAGGGCAACGCGGTCAGCGTCATCCCGATCCACGCCGAACTGACGACCCAGGACGCGGCGGATGTGCTCAACGTCTCGCGGCCGTTCCTCGTGCAGTTGCTGGAGCGCGGCGAGATCCCGTTCCACAAGATCGGCACCCATCGCCGCGTCCGCTATCAGGATGTGATTGCGTATAAAGAGCGCATTGATGCTGAGCGTAGCAAGGCCCTCGATGCACTGGTTGAGCAAGCCCAGGCGCTCAATATGGGGTACGAATGAATGGGCCCGCTGGCACGACTCCACGGAGTGACGGACGCCGGTTCGATTCCGCGTTTGGGAATTGAACCACCCCTGGAAAGCAGACGAGGTTGAGCAGCCTTTCCGGCGACCGATCCACGAGAAAAAATCGCTTGAACATCGGCCGATCCCGACCTGTCAACCCCCGCTTTTCGAAGTAGCCATCAGGACTTATCGACTTACCGGGACGCCGGTAACATGTCTTTTCAACGGCGTTTGGCGCGGGCTGCCACCCCACCACCAATATCGAAACCCCAACCGTTCTCGGTTGGGGTTTTTTCTTGCCTGATCGCGCCAACTCCCGCGTACTCGTGCGGGTTCCTGCGAACGCCTGCTGACTTCACCGGTCGACCATCCAGCCCGTTTCAGGCCACTTTTCGCTCTCTCAGGCCATTCTTCTCTCCGGCAGCGCTCACGAAAACATGCCCGAAGTCCGCAAAGGTCACAAATCACAACCATATAGATCAACGAGTTACGCACGAACGAATCAAGCGGTTGGATTGCGGCATTGGTAGGCGACGGAAATCGCCCCGATTCGGAGAGTGGAGGATGGCCAGATTCCCCCTGATAATCCGTCAGGTCTCTGCCAATGTGCGGCAGTAGGTTGGACGGCGGCTGGCGGCCACAAGCTGTCGGTTACAGCGGGCTGCTTCCGGGTACGTGTTCCCCGGACAGTCTAGAGCGCTGCCCACGTCGCAGTTCGAAGTCACGGCTCAACGGAGCCGAGCCCAGCGGCTCGGAATGGCGGCACTGGTCCATCCGCCTTGATTTTCACCCGGGTCATATTGACATCTATTTATATCCGGGTAATATATCAGGATGGATCACACCCTACGCACCTACACGAGTTTTGCCGGTCATCGGCGCATTGCCGCCGGGCCGTTACTTGGCAATGTGCTGGCTGTTCGCCGCGCCCTCGAAAGCGCGGTCGACGGGCCGGTACTGGTTTTCGACGATGCGACAGGCCGGGTCGTCGACGTAGACACGCGCGGCTCTGAGGCCGACATCGCCGCACGTCTGGCGACCCCAGAGCCGGTCTCAGCCGCGCCTTGCACCGAGACAGCGTCGGTCGAGCCGACCGAGCCCAGAGGACGCGGTCGGCCGCGTCTGGGCGTGGTTGCGCGCGAAGTCACACTGCTGCCCCGCCACTGGGAATGGCTGGCTGCGCAGCCTGGCGGCGCGTCCGTTGCACTGCGCAAGCTTGTCGAGGAGGCTCGCCGCACCGGCTCTGCCAAGAGTAGGCAGCGTCAAGCGCAGGAACGCGCCTATCACTTCATGTCGGCGATGGCAGGTGACCTGCCTGGCTTCGAAGAGGCGACGCGGGCGTTGTTCGCCAACGATGGCCTTCGGATGAGCGAGTTCACGGCCGCATGGCCTACCGACGTGCGGGAATATGCGCTGCGGCTGGCATTCAAGGACGACGGGGTGACCTTATGACTGCGTCCATCCGCCATCTTTCTCCAACACAACAGGCTGGCCGCGATTTCGTCATGCGCGGCCCGTCTGGGGAGGTCATTATGCTGAACCTGTTGCACCTGCGTGAGGTGGCTGACTACACGGCCACCCCCGAACTGGCGCCGACCGCACCCATCAGCGGCGCCGAGGCCTTCGACCGATACATTCAACACACGCTGCCCTTTCTTCGGGACAGCGGCGGTGAGCTACTTCTTCTGGGACAAGGCGGTTCGTGGCTGATCGGCCCCGAGTCAGAACGATGGGACCTCGTCATGCTGGTCCGACAGCGCAGCGTGCAGTCCTTCCTTGCGTTCGCGCAGCACAAGGGCTATCTCGCCGGCCTCGGCCACCGCACGGCGGCGACGACTCGCGGCTGCTGCCGCTGACGGCCCTGTCATCGGGGAGCGCGGCATGAGTACTCTTCAGGGAAATGGACTCACTCTGGGCTACGACTGCTTCGGCAATGCACGCGACGAAGCAATGTTGCTGATCTGCGGCCTTGGAGTGCAACGCCTGCGCTGGGCCGCCTCGTTCTGCGAGCGGCTTGCGGCGCAGGGCTTTCACGTCATTCGCTTCGACAATCGCGACACGGGCGAATCCACTCATCTCACCCGCGCGCCCGTGCCCGACTTCGCCGCGCTCGCGGCGGCGCTTGCCGCCGGCCACGTTCCGGCCGTGCCGTACACGCTGCACGACCTGGCCACCGACGCCATGGCACTGCTGAACGCGCTCGGCATTTCGTGCGCCCACGTCGTCGGGCGGTCGATGGGCGGCATGGTGGCGCAATTGCTGGCCAGCACAAATGGGGAGCGCGTGTTGTCGCTGGTGTCCATCATGTCCAGCACCGGTCATCCCGGCCTGCCGCCGACAGCGCCCGATGTAATGGCGATGCTGATGCAGTCTGTGCCGGACCCGCGTGCGAACAATGCTGCGTTCCTGGCGCACGGCGTGGCATTTGCCCGGCGCATTGCAGGCACTCGGTTCCCCTTTGATGAGGCGACTCATCGGGACGTGCTTCAGGCGGAACTCACGCGAGCCCAGGGTCCTGACGGCATGGCGAGACAGATCGCGGCCATTGCCGCTACCGGCAGCCTGCGACGTCTCCTGGCCCGAGTCGCGACGCCAACACTGGTCGTTCATGGCAGTGATGACGCGATGATCCCGCCCGCCTGTGGCCGCGACGTGGCCGATCACATCGCTGGTGCAGAGTTCCTGCTCATCGACGGCATGGGCCACGACGTGCCGCCGGCCTTGCACGACCGGCTGGTTCAGGCCATCACGGCTAACGCGCGACGAAGGCGGCTTGAAGCTTGAAGCCGGCGGTGGTGTCGCCGAGGACTAACTCGGTCAACTGCTGCAGTCGAAATGTGCCCTCCGCTCCGAGCATCGTCGACGCGCCTGCGTTGGGGTCCAAGCGGCAGCTATGCGGCAACGAGATCAGGTCGGTAAATGACTCTTGAGGGTCGCAAGGAGCCGCAGGAATCGAAAGATTTTCTCGCTTTTTTTAACCGGCGCGCGAATATGCGTAGCGACCGGTCTACACGAGCCGGCTTCGCTGCTCCTCCCAAAGCGCCGGCGGATCAACCGCCAGATCGAATAGCGTGATGTGGTTCGGCAGTACATCGTCCAGGATGGCGGCGACGATGTCGGGCGCCAACGTGGTCAGGTTGACCATCCGGCTGACATAGCTGTTATCGATACCCTCCCGCGAGGCGATCTCCTTCAGGGACTTCGCTTCCCCCGATTCCAGCATGGCCAGCCAGCGGTGGCCTCTGGCCAGCGCCAGTTGCAGCGGCGTGGTCGCGGTGTCCCACGGTCTGGCCTTGGCAGTTTCGCCGTTCGGCAACGTAACAAGCTTGCGGCCGCTGCGGCGTTTGATCTGGATCGGCACGGACAGGGTCAGTCTGCCGTCGCTCGTCTGCAGAATGTCCGGCTCGCCGGTCTTCTGGATACGGATGTCGCTCATGCCAGCACCTCCTCTTGTTGCTCGACAGGCTCGGGACGCAGTTCCAGCACCAGCCGCTCGATACCGTTGGCGCGCAGCCGCACTTCGAGGTCGTTGGGCGATACGATGACTTTCTCGACCAGCAATTTGACGATCCGGGTCTGCTCGGCCGGGAACAGTTGATCCCAAATCGCATCGAGCCTGGTCATGGCCACCGCGATCTTGGCTTCGTCCAGGGTTGGGTCGAGCTTGATCGCCTGCGGCAGCATCTCACCCAGCAAATTCGGGGCGCGCAGAATCGCGCGCAGTTGGTCGAGCACCGCCGACTCAAGTTCTGCGGCCGGCAGTCGCGGCAGGCCCGAGGCGCCAGCGTGTTCCTTGGCGTCGCGCTGTGGCACGTAATAGCGGTACCGGCGCCCGCTCTTCTTCGTGGTGTGCCAGGGCGACAGCGCTCGGCCGTCGTTGCCGAATACGATGCCTTTGAGCAGATACGGCACGGTCGCCCGGGTGGCATTGCCGCGCACCCGGCCGTTGGTGGCCAGGATGGCGTGCACATGGCCCCACAACTCGCGGTTGATGATGGGCGGATGCTCGGCCTGGTACCACTGCTCCTTGTGGCGCAGTTCGCCGAGGTAGGTCCGGTTGTTGAGCAGCTTGTAGATCAACCCCTTGTCGATCGGCCTGCCTTCGCGAGTCTTGCCGTCCTGCGTGGTCCACGCCTTTGAGGTCACGCCGTCCAGCTTCAACTCCTTGAACAACAGCGTTCCGGAGCCGAGTTCGACGAAGCGCTGGAAGATGTGCCGGATGAGCTTGGCCTCGCGTTCGTTGGGCACTGTCGGCGGTTCTCGACGTCGTAGCCGAGCGGAGGCACGCCGCCCATCCACATGCCCTTGCGCTTGCTGGCGGCGATCTTGTCGCGGATGCGTTCGCCGGTGACCTCGCGCTCGAACTGGGCGAAGGAGAGCAGCACATTGAGCATCAGCCGCCCCATCGACGTGGTGGTGTTGAACTGCTGGGTGACCGACACGAAGGACACCTCGTGGCGCTCGAACACCTCGACCATCTTGGAGAAGTCGGCGAGGCTGCGTGTCAGGCGGTCGATCTTGTAGATGACGACCACGTCGATCCTGCCGGCCTCGATGTCGGCCATCAGCCGCTTGAGTGCGGGACGATCCATGTTGCCGCCGGAGAACGCCGGATCGTCGTAGTCGTCGGCGACAGGAGTCCAACCCTCGGCGCGCTGGCTGGCGATGTAGGCATGACCGGCATCGCGTTGGGCATCGATGGAGTTGTATTCCTGGTCGAGACCCTCGTCGGTGGACCTGCGGGTGTAGACGGCGCAGCGCATGCGGCGTTTCAGGACTTCGCTCATCGCCGCGCTCCCTTCTTCGTTGTCGCCTTGGGCGTGGCAGGCGCCTTGAGCCCGAAGAACAATGGCCCGGACCAGCGTGTTCCGGTGATTTCGCGGGCGATCATCGACAGGCTCGGGTACATCCGGCCTTGGAAGTCGTACTGACCGTCCTGGGTCACGATCACCCGGTGCTCGACGCCCTGGTACTCGCGGGTGAGCACGGTACCCGCTGCTGGTCGGTAGTCGCGATCGCGTTTCTTGACCTTGCCGGTTTCGATCAAGGATGCGATCCAGCGCTTGTTGCGCTCCAGCAGGCCGGCATCGACCTTGCGGAACTCCATCTCTTGCAGGCGGTAGGCAATGCGGCGCTCAAGAAACTGGCGGTTGTGGGTGGGCGTGTCGCCGCCGAAGAGCCGCCGCCAGAGATGTTGGATTTCTGGCATGGGCAGTTCGGGCAATCGCGCGATCTGCGAGGCCACCGATGGCGGCGTGGTGAAGGTGCTGGTGGTCGTGCTCATCAGGACTCCGTTCTTATGTTGTTGACGGGGTCTGAATGAACGCGCTGGTTGCGATGAAAGCCAAGTGAAACTTCGCTATCTTCGGCCATATCTGCGGACCGGAGATCGTCAGCTAGTCGAAGGCGCGCGATCCCATTTGCCAGCAACGACGCGAGCTCGCGCCGACGCTGTTCCGGAGTCATCCGGTCGGGTGGTATTTGGTTGATTACGTGCATCGGTATCGGTCCTCTCCATCAAACCCGCTTGAATAGCGAAATTCTCCGGACGAACGCTGACCGACACCATGAGGGAGTTTCGGGCGCGGGCGTACTGGTGCGGGCCGCCGAAAAAAACGCAGTACCGTCAGAGCCCAAACCGCGAGCGAATCAGCCCGTCAAATGATGGGCCAGAACCGTCTTCATGTACTGGTTGCCCGCCGGTGCGCGCGACAGCAAATCAACGATCTGCGCCTTGACCTGCTGGGCATCAGCCCCGGCCTTTGATGCCGCATGCATGACGGCCGAGTAGGCGTCGAGCACATCGAGGCCGGTGATGTCGTAGCCGTGTCCGAGCGAAATCCAGCGCAGTGAAGCAAAGCCTGCAGCGACAGCGAACTCAGGCTGACTCTCGGCAAAATCCCTGGCCGCGCGAGCCAACGTGCGTGGGTCGGTCGGGCTGTTGGTGACCAACTCGATGGCAACGCTGAACAGGCCAGCATCCTTTGCGGCGGCGAACCACTTGCCTTCAGCGCCTGGCGTGCTGGCAAGACGTTATCACCCGCCCAAGGGTATTGTTGGACAAGAACACCATGCTGACGCCGCATACCGGATTATTCTGGCGTGCATCTGTCAAAATGCTGGGCATCACTTACAATTAAGTCCTTCACGGAGGAAACACTGATGGCGCGACAATACTGGGTGGTAGGCGCTACTTGGGGTACGGACGACATGTTCGATACCGTTGTCAATGCTGTCCTCCCTGATGTTCCTGCAACTCATTCATGCTTTAGCGCTGCTCAGGCGCAGCATCAAGGTCATAGGATCGGCCGGCGAAATCTCGAAGCCGTAGTGCTCGTAGAACGACTTGGCACGGTCATGGAGGGAATGAACCAGCAGTGCCCGCACTCCCGTGTTCTGCGATACGACCAGCGCCCGGTTGACGGCGTCTTGCAGCAATGCGCCCCCGAGCTTGATCCCTTGCGCGCGATGATCAACCGCCAGTCGTGCCAACACCATGACCGGTATCGGCTCAGGCATGTTTCGCCGCACGCCTCCCGTGGCCATCTGGTGCGAAACCGCGCCGGCTGCCATCGCGTAGTAGCCGTAAACACGGCCATCCTGATCTGCGACAACGAACGTGCGGCTGGCGCCTCTAGTCTGGTTGGCTATCGCCCGGCGCCTCAGCCAATCATCCAGCACCTGCTCGCCGCAGGAAAATTCATCAAGGCGATGAGCCGTGGTCAGCGGCTGCGGAGCAGTAAGCGTAAGGCTCATTCCTTGTCCCACGGCGCTTTCAAGGCGAACAACCGCTCAAGGCCAGGGTTGGGCTTGGGTGGCGCGTCCAGCAGATCGAGAAACTGCTGGAACTTGTCAGCGTCGAGGGTGAAGTGGACCTGATCTAGCACCACCGCCTGCGCACGTTCACAGGCAGCTTCAAGCATGAAGTCCGAACGGTTCTTGCCCAGCAGACTGGCGGCGTGATCAATCAGATCACGCTGCTCGGGAAGAGCCCGCAGGTTGATGGCAGCATCACGCATCTTCATCTCCTATCCACACATACACAACAGATACACGAATAGTAGGCGGATGTGTAGCCGTTGTCAACACGCAGAGGCCGCCGAGCAACGCGAGCCGGGATGCCGACTGGGGCGCAGATGGCAGTATCGAAATGCGCTTTCTGACGATGTTCCAGTTCGGACGAATGTCCACGAATTCGGCCAAATGGTTCAAAATCAGGACTGTAGACTTGCGGACGGACTCCGGTTCAGATGACGGACGCGGGTTCGGTTCCCGGATGCACCACCAATAACAAAACCCCAACCGTTCTCGGTTGGGGTTTTCCTTGCCTGATCGCGCCGGTTGCTGCGAACTCTTGCGGGTTCCTGCAAACACCTGCGGACTTCGGCAGTCGCCTGAATTGGCCATTCACGGCCACATTCCACTCTCTCCTGGCTATTCCTCGCTCCGACCTCGCTCTCTGAAACCGGCCAGAAGTCCGCAAAGGTCAGGCATTAACCCTAGACGGATCAACTTGTTACGCGCGGACGATTCAAGCGGTTGGATTGCAGCATTGGGTATCAAAGGTAACCATGAGTGTTGTGTTTCGTAGGTAATTATTGACAACTACCTACATAATGCAACATCATGGTGACATGGAAAGTTCGTATCGGAATATTCTGGATCTTGCCGCCCAGCGCGGCCTTATTCGCCCCCGCGATCTCGATGAGCGTGGGCTGCCCAGTGTCGCCCTCACGCGGCTGGTCCGGCAAGGACTACTCACCCGCGTGGGTCGCGGGCTGTACGCCATTCCTGGTCGCTCCGTGTCGGAGCATGGCTCACTGGCCGAGATCGCACGCAAACATCCCAAAGCCATCGTCTGCCTGCTATCGGCGCTGCGCGTGCATGATCTCACCACGCAGTCGCCGTTCGAGGTCTGGCTCGCTATCCCCAACAAAGCGCGCGCGCCAAAGATGGACTATCCACCGCTGCGCATCGTGCGCTTCTCGGGGGCCGCGCTGACTGACGGTATCGAAGAACATCAGGTCGATGGCGTGACGGTGCGCGTGACCAGCGTCGCCCGAACCGTGGCCGATTGCTTCAAGTTTCGCAACAAAATTGGGCTCGATGTGGCGCTCGAAGCGCTGCATGAGGCGTGGCGAGCGAAGCGCGTCGGCATGGATGAACTCTGGCGCTATGCCACCCTGTGCCGGGTGGCCAATGTGATGCGTCCCTATATGGAGAGTCTGTCATGAACGAACGCAACGTGGCGGCCTCTGTGCGTGCCCGGCTGCTCAATCGCGCACGCGAAACCCAGCAGGATTTCAGTCTGGTCCTCACCCGCTATGCCATTGAGCGTCTGCTGTATCGCATCAGCATCTCGAACCATGCCGACCAGTTCCTGCTGAAGGGGGCGCTGCTGTTCGAGCTCTGGTTCGACATCCCGCATCGCCCGACGAGGGATGCAGATTTTCTTGGTTTCGGATCGGCGGAACTGCCGCGCATCGAAAGCATCTTCAAGGACATCTGCGCGATCGAGACGCCCGACGGCGTGGCGTTTCAAGCCGACACCGTGCGGGCTACCGAGATTCGCAAGGACGCCAACTACGCAGGCGTGCGCGTCACACTGCTTGGGTTGATCGATGGCGCGCGTTGTCAAATCCAAGTCGACATCGGGTTCGGTGACGCGGTCACGCCGGGGCCGGAGGATGTCGCATACCCCGTCATGCTGTCAGAGTTCGAGGCACCGAAGCTGCGCGTCTATCCACGCTATACCGTTGTCGCCGAGAAATTCGAAGCGCTGTCATCCCTTGGCATCGCCAACAGTCGCATGAAGGATTATTTCGATCTGTGGATAC
>JAPTVL010000392.1 GCA_028065725.1 Betaproteobacteria bacterium | reverse complement strand
CTGGAGCACGGGACCTGCGGATTGTTCATGAAGGCGAGGCATACCGCCTGACCATTACCCGCAACGGAAAACTTATTTTGACCAAGTAGCGACATCCAGCCAGCCATCGGGCCTCCTTCGGGTACAGCCGACATACGTGTAAAAATAGGACTTAGCGCTCAAATCAAGTCGGCCTGATCCGCTTTCGCCGCTTTCTTCTTAGTTGCTGCCGGCCGTTTCAGCGCCTCCTCAAGCCGAGTCTCAGCGCCGACGGCCCGGTTCTCCAGCGATTCTATCTGCGCGGTTTGGGCGTCGAGCTTGCCGGTCAGCATTGCGAGTTGTTGGAGCTGCGATTCGCGCTCGGTCCGCAACTGATCCGCTACCTGGGACACCCTGGCCAAGTCTTCCCGGGTTCTTGCGCTTTGCTGGGTCTGAGACGCCAGTTCTGCCCTGAGTTGCTGCGCATTGGCCGATAGTTCTTCATTCTTCTGTTGCGCCTTGGACAGCAACGCCTCTGCTCGCTTGGACGCTTCTCGCGCTTCGGCGACCTGCAGCATGACGTGCTTCTGCACGCCTTCCAGCCGTTCGGTCGCTTTGTCGATCTCTGCACGGAAAGTCTGCTCCTGGGTCGCCATGGCCCCCTGCAACTCGGCTAGTCGCCGCTCGTGGGCGGTGTTGGCCGCCGCCAGCCGCTGCTCTGCCTCGGCACGCGACGATTCGACCTGCTGTTCAAGCGTCTGGGCGCGCGTCTGCGCCGCTTCGGTCGCGGCCCGCCCACGAGTCACCTCATCTCGCAATACCTCGACTTCTGCCTGGCGGGATGCCAACTGGGCTCGCAGCCCGGCGGCCTCCTCTTGCTCCCGCGCAAGGTCAGTTTCGAGGGCTTGCGTCCGCTGCAAAGCGGCGGCCAACTCGCCCTCCACCTCGGCTTGTCGCTGCTCGAAGACCTTCTCCCCGTGCTCGACCGCCACGGCCCAGGACGCCATCATGGCATTGGCCACGGCCGGCGGCAGCGCCGCGCTCAAGGCATCGACCTTCGCCTGCTCGTCTTTCCAGAGCTTCAGTTCGTCATTGATAGTGGTGCGGCTACCCTGCCTGATTTCGCCATAGATGAGGTCGACGGTCAGTTCGTGCGGGCGACGACCGGCAGCGACCAGGCGGGCTGCCGCTTCGCGGGTGCGGATTCGAGTATCACTCACACGGCTCATAATGACCTCCTTTTCGAAAATGCGCTGAACAGCCAAAATTCAGGCTGGCTCGTGGCGTATATTATCGTATAACGTTATTTACGTAATCATTATCCGTCGAAATTTACGATAATTCGCATAATCGCAAGTAATTTTGATGTACTCTGCGAAAAAGCCCTTCGAAAAATCACGAGACCCAGACACAGTGTCCAACTTGGTACCCACTACCGACCACCTGCCGGTCATCGCCCTTCCCCCCAACTTGGATGGCAGCCAGGGTTCGAACCGCGGGCGGGGTTGTGTGCGCCAGATCGCAGCGGATACCGACGTGGAGGCCGTGCGCCTGTGGCTGGCCGAGTATGCCGACTCGCCGCATACGCTACGCAGTTACCGCAAAGAGGCCGTGCGGCTACTCATCTGGGCGACCCGCGTCTTGGGTAAGCCGCTGTCCAGCCTTAGTCGTGAAGATTTACTGGGTTATGAAGCTTTTCTCGCCAATCCTTCCGTCGAGTGGGCTGATCCTACCCTCCCGCGCCGCGGCGGTAGCCGGCGGCTCTTGGACGGGCCGTTGTCGCCTCGTAGCGTGCGGCAAGCCATGGGGATTCTGTCCGGGCTTTTCGCGTATCTCGTGGCTGCAGGGTATCTCGCGGGCAATCCGCTCGTGTTGCGCCGCCGCCGTGGGGAATCGAAAGCGAGTCGCCGGGCTGCGGTGGAGCGCTACCTGGACCACGACCTGTGGCAATCCATACTGGATTTCATCGAGACGCTGCCCCAGGTGACCCACCGCGAACAACAGCATTACGAGCGGGTCCGTTGGCTTTTCCGACTTCTCTATGGCGCCTCGCTACGGGTATCCGAGGCGGCGCAGGCCAAGTCCAGCGACCTTTCGCAGCGCCGGGGCAGGTGGTGGCTCCACGTTGTCGGTAAGGGTGGCGCCGAGGGCGATGTCCCTATGGCCGACGAGTTAATGGCCGACTTGGCGCGCTACCGGCAATTTCACGGCCTGCCGGCCACGCCGACGACGCTGGATGGAGCTCCTCTCGTCATGTCGGTGGCCGGGCGCACCGATCAATTCCTTACCCCGACGGCCATTTATATGGTAGTGAAGGAAGTTTTCCGGCGCGCAGCCGAAGCACTGGAGGCTACCGCCCCCGCCGGAGCAGCCACGCTTCGTCGCGCCACCACCCATTGGCTGCGCCACACCTCTGCCACGCACCAGGCGGATGCAGGAAACGACATCCGCTTCATCCAGAAGAACCTCCGGCATGCTTCCATTGAGACCACCTCGATTTATCTCCATGCGGAGGATGAACTGCGCCATGAGAAGACGACAGGGGGCAGCCGATGACACCTGCACCGCACAAGTATCTCCATAACACGGCCAGTTGCACCTCTCGATAGCAACAAGGGACAGGCAATGAAAATTCTGATCGTTGAAGACGAGCCCAAGACAGCAGCCTTCGTCAAACGGGGATTCACCGAGGAAGGCTTCGTGGCCGATGTCGCCCTCGACGGTGTGGACGGGCTTCATCTGGCGCTTACCGGGGAGTATGACGTAATCGTGCTCGACGTCATGTTGCCCAGGCAGGATGGTTGGAGGGTGCTCCAGGAAATCAGGACACATCGCCCGCACCAGCTCGTGATCCTTCTCACCGCCCTGGATGCCGTCGCCCACCGGGTGAAGGGCCTGGATCTAGGTGCCGACGACTACCTGGTCAAGCCTTTTGCCTTTTCGGAACTGAATGCCCGCGTGCGCAACATCCTGCGGCGAGCGCCGGCACGGCAAACAGAGGTGCTGCGGCTTTCCGATCTCGATATGGATTTGTTGCGGCACAAAGCATCCCGGGCGGGAAAGCTGCTCGACCTCGCGCCTCAGGAATACCGGCTGCTGGAATACCTTCTTCGGCATGCGGGAGAAGTGGTGACCCGGACGCGGCTCGCTGAGCGGGTCTGGGATATGAATTTCGATGGGGACAGCAACGTGGTCGATGTCGCCGTGCGCCGACTGCGCCGAAAGGTGGATGATCCATGTGAACGGAAACTAATTCATACCTTACGAGGAGTGGGCTATGTCCTCGAAGAACGGGACTGAGCCTGTCGGTCTTATGGGAGAGCCCGGATCCATCGCCGCCCGCCTCACCTTCTGGTATGCGCTGCTCAGCGTGGTGTTAATCGCATCCGCCGGCAGCGTCCTATATTGGGTGCTGGTGGACCGCCTGCGCCAGGAAGACGACCAGATGCTAATGGGCAGGATTGCCGAAATACGAGCCATACTGCTTCATCCTACCGACTCCGTGGTATTCCGTGAAGAGCTTCAACGGGAGGCGAGCATGCTCTCCGGAACCTATCTCCGGGTACTGGATTCACAAGGGGCCATCGTGGTAGAGGCTCCGACCTCCGAAGCTATCTTCAGCCGCCACAAATCTGCCGATCCCTTCTTCGAAACCCCGGGAGATGAACGGGGCGCGGATTGGCGTTCAGGCGATGGGGAAATGTACCGTGTCATGTCGGCCCGGATCGCCATCCGTTCGGGCTTTACAGTGCAGGTAGCGATGAGTCGGTTAAAGGAAGAGGAGGTGCTCGCTGCCTACCGGCGAACCCTTTGGTTTGCCGTTTCCGCCGCGCTGGTCATTGCCGTTGTGGCGGGCTACCTGATCGCTCGGCGTGGTCTCCGGCCCATATCCCGGCTGGCCTCCATCGTAGCCGAACTCAGTGCGGCGCACCTGCATCGGCGTGTGGCGGATGATGCTTGGCCGCAGGAGTTGAGACCACTCGCCGCGAATTTTGACCAACTCCTGGCGCGCCTGGAACAATCGTTCGTCCGCATCTCGCGGTTTTCCGCTGATATCGCCCACGAATTGCGCACCCCGCTGCATATCCTGCGGGGCGAAGCGGAAATGGCTCTCTCCAAGGTCCGGTCAAGCGAGGACTATCGGATGTGCATCGAGTCGGCCGCAGAGGAATACGAACGTCTGACCCGGATGGTAGATGCGCTGCTGTTCCTCGCGCGCACGGAACATCCCGATGCGCATTTGGATAAGAAACCACTAGCCCTTGACCACGAGATTGCCGCCGTGTGTGCTTTCCATCAGGCGATGGCGGACGAGCAGGAGATCACCCTGAGCACTGGCGGCGCGGGGATCGTGCTGGCGGATTCCGGCCTATTGCGGCGTGTGCTGGGCAACCTCATTGCTAATGCGTTGCGCCATACGCCCAGCGGCGGGCGGATTGTAGTTGAGTCCAAGGAAACACCGGACCGCGAGACCGAAATCGTCGTGAGCGATACGGGCGACGGCATCCCGGCCCAAGACTTACCCCATGTCTTCGACCGTTTCTACCGCGCCGACAGCGCGCGCTTGCGGCAGGGAACGGGCACGGGCCTTGGTCTTGCCATTGTTCAGTCCATCATGCAATTGCACGGCGGAACAGTTTCGCTTCATAGCGAACTTGGCCACGGCACGACCGTGAGGCTGAAGTTTCCCACCCGCTAAACAGTCGTCGTCTCACGAAACGAGTTGCCGGTGGCCTGCTATGGCCGTGTGCCGGGCGACTCCAACTTCGCACCCATCTCTTTCACGGCCTTTGGCCTGGCGGGGGGCCGCTCTCTCATTAACGGAAACAGGCTGGGGTTCCACATAACTACTTCAGAGCAGTCACCTTCGTGATCGTGCCGCCCATTTCATTGGCCACCAGTTCAAATTTCACGTGCTGGCCGGGTTTGACGGTTGAAGCGAGTTGTCTGTCGATCTTGAATCGCATCGTCATCGCAGGCCATTTCAGCGCGGGGATGGCTTCGTGTGCAATCGTGATGCTGCCTTTGACAGGGTCGATAGCCGTCACGACGCCCGTCCCCTGCACGACCTGACTCTTGCCATCGCCTTGCATGCTAGATGTGGTATTCATCTTCATGTCGCCCATATCCGCGGCAAGCGCCGGCGTGTTTGCTATCAGTGCGACCATCATGGAAGTAAGCAGTATTTTCATCTTCATTCTCCTAGGGTTCATCAGTTAACGACTGAAGGAAGTTGTCGGCGGCGCATCAGCCGGTACGCTGCCGGAATCACGAACAGGGACAGGAGCGGCGCGGTGACCATGCCGCCCACCATCGGCGCGGCGATACGGCTCATGATTTCGCTGCCGGTGCCACTGCCCCACAGAATAGGCAAGAGGCCGGCAATGATGACCGCCACGGTCATGGCCTTGGGCCGCACGCGCAGCACCGCGCCCTCCCGAATGGCTTCGAGCAAGGTCATATCGGTTTCTCGTCCCTCATCGATTCGTCTGTGCCAAGCCTGTTTCAGGTACAGCAGCATGATCACGCCGAACTCGGCCGATACGCCAGCCAGCGCAATGAACCCAACGCCGGTGGCAACCGACAGGTTGTAGCCGAGCAGGTACAGAAACCACACCCCGCCGGTGAGCGCGAAGGGCAACGTGGCCATGATGAGCAAGGCTTCGTCGAAGCGCCTGAAGGTGATATACAGCAGTACGAAGATGATGAGCAGCGTGGCCGGCACCACCACCTCCAGACGCGCATTGGCCCGTTCCAGGAACTCGAACTGCCCCGAGTAGGCCAGGCTCATGCCGGGTTCGAGCTTAACCTCGCGCGCCACTGCGGTACGCAGGTCCGCCACCACCGAAGCCAGATCGCGACCGCGCACGTCCACATATACCCAGCCCGAGGGGCGGGCGTTTTCGCTCTTGAGCATAGGCGGGCCATCCGTCACCTTGACCCGCGCCACCATGCCCAGCGTGATCTGGCTGCCCAGCGTGGTAACGATCGGGAGCTGCGACAGCCGCTCGACGGTGTCGCGCCATTCACGGGGGTAACGCAAGTTGATGGGATAGCGAGCCAGGCCCTCGACCGTCTCGCCGATGTTCTCGCCGCCGACGAGCCCGGACACGACCGATTGCACATCGGTGATGTTAAGTCCGTAGCGGGCGGCCGCGGCGCGATCAATATCGACATCAACATAGCGGCCACCGGTGAGCCGCTCGGCCAGCGCGGATGAAACGCCGGGCACCCCCTTGGCGATTTGCTCGACTTGCTGTGCAACGCGGTCTATTTCCGCCAGGTTGCCGCCCGAGATCTTGACGCCGATGGGGCTCTTGACGCCGGTGGCCAGCATGTCGATGCGGTTGCGGATGGGTGGAATCCAGATGTTGGCGAGCCCCGGCACTTTGACGGCGTGATCCAGTTCCTCGACCAGCTTGTCCGGGGTCATGCCTGGCCGCCACTGGTCGCGTTGTTTGAACTGAATGGTGGTCTCGAACATCTCCATCGGCGCTGGGTCCGTGGCGGTTTCGGCGCGGCCGGCCTTGCCGAAGACGTGCGCCACTTCGGGCACGGTCTTGATCAAGCGGTCCGTCTGCTGCAACAACTCGCCGGCTTTCTGCGCCGACAGCCCTGGCAGGGCCGATGGCATATAGAGCAGATCGCCTTCGTCCAGCGGCGGCAGAAACTCGCCGCCAAGCCGACTGATCGGCCAAGCCACGGTGAGGAACAGCAGCGTGGCCACCGCGAGCGTCGTCTTCGGCCGCGCCAGCACGGCATCCAGCAGCGGTCGATAGGCGTCGATGAGCCAGCGGTTGAGCGGATTGCTCGCTTCATCCGGGACCTTGCCGCGTATCCAGTAGCCCATCAGCACGGGAATCAGCGTCACCGACAGGCCGGCCGCCGCGGCCATGGAATACGTCTTGGTCATCGCCAGCGGACCGAACAGCCGGCCCTCCTGCGCTTCCAGCATGAATACCGGTACGAAGGAAATGGTGATGATCAGGAGAGAGAAGAACAGCGTAGGCCCGACCTCGACGGCGGACTCGGTCATGACCCGCCAGTGCGCCTCGCCCTGGAGGTGCTGGCCGGGATGCTCGCGCTTCCATGCCTCGACATGCTTGTGGGCGTTCTCGATCATGACGATGGCTGCATCCACCATCGCTCCGATGGCGATCGCGATGCCGCCCAGCGACATGATGTTCGCGTTCACGCCCTGGTAGCGCATGGCGATGAATGCCGTCAGAACACCCAGCGGCAGCGAGACGATGGCCACCAGCGACGAACGCACATGCCACAGGAACAGGGCGCACACCAGCGCGACCACGATAAACTCTTCGATGAGTTTATGGGTAAGGTTTTCCACTGCACGGTCGATCAGCTTGCTGCGGTCGTAGGTCGTGACGACTTCCACCCCCTTGGGCAGGCTGGCCTTGAGTTGTTCCAGTTTCGCATGCACCGCCGCGATGGTTTCGCGCGCATTCTTGCCGCTGCGCAGAATGACCACGCCGCCGACCGTTTCGCCTTGGCCATCCAGCTCCGCGATGCCGCGCCGCATTTCCGGACCAAGCTGGATGGTTGCCACGTCACCGAGCAGAACCGGCACGCCGTTCACCAGTCTGAGCGGGATGGCCCGGAAGTCGGCAAGCGATTTGAGATAGCCGTTGGCGCGTACCATCAGTTCAGCTTCGCCGAGCGTCAGCACCGATCCGCCGCTCTCCTGATTTGCCTTGGCAATGGCGTCCTTTACTTCGGCCTGCGTGATGCCGAAGCCGGTAAGTTTCACGGGATCGAGCACGACCTGGTACTGCTTGACCATGCCGCCCACCGTGGCCACTTCGGCCACATTCGGCAGGGCCTTCAATTCAAATTTCAGGAACCAGTCCTGCAAGGTGCGTAGCTGTGCCAGATCATGGCGCCCGGTCTTGTCGACGAGCGCATATTCGTAGATCCAGCCCACGCCGGTGGCATCCGGGCCGAGGCTCGAACGGGCCGTGGCCGGCAGCCGCGCCTGGATTTGATTGAGATATTCCAGCACGCGCGAACGCGCCCAGTACAGGTCGGTGCCGTCCTCGAACAACACATAGACGAAGCTATCGCCGAAAAAGGAATAAGCGCGCACCGTCTTGGCACCCGGCACCGAAAGCATGGTGGTGGCCAGCGGGTAGGTGACCTGGTTCTCCACGATCTGCGGCGCTTGGCCGGGATAGGTGGTACGGATGATGACCTGCACGTCCGAGAGATCGGGCAGGGCATCAATCGGCGTCATCTTGACCGACCAGATGCCCCAGGCGGTGAAGAACAGCGTGCCCAGCAGAACCAGGAAGCGATTGGCGACCGACCACTGAATCAGCCTGGTGATCATTGCTCGCCTTCTGCACGTTCGATACGTTCGACGACCAGTCCATCTTCAGTCTGGCGTACGCCGACGCGCACCTTGTCGCCCACCTTGAAGCCTGCGGTCAGAGTGGGCGACCCCAGGGGGAAAGTCATGGTCATGCCCGGCATGGCAAGCGTCTTGAAAGGACCGTGTGCAAGGGTGACTTCGCCAGGGGCGATGCCCTTGATCGTGGCGTCAGCCTCGTGCAACGGTGGGGATGTGGGCTTGGCGGTTCCCTCCATTGGCCGTGCCGCGATCCCACTGAGCCTGGCTTCGGAATCAAGCAGGAACTGCCCGCTCGATACCACTTGCTGTCCTTCTTCAAGTCCGGCCGTGATGACCGTTTTGTCGCCGATCTCCTCGCCTAACGACACCTCGACCGGTGTGAACCGGCCTTGCGTGTCGGCGAGCATGACCAGAGCACGCTTGCCGGTGCGGATCACGGACTCGGTGGGCACGGCAAGCGCCGTGCCCCTTGGATTACTTTGCAGGCTCAACTGCGCGGACATGCCAGGGCGCATATGTCCATTCCGATTCGGTAGTTCGATCCGTACTCGCAGGGTGCGGGTGGCGTCTTGCAGGACGGGCACGATACTGGTAACGCGGCCCTCGATGGGAGTTTTTTCTCCCGCCACAGTCGCGGTCACGCGGTCGCCTGTACCCACCCGATCCGCCAACGCCTGCGGTACTGCTGCCTCCAGCCAGACGGTCGACAGCCCGTTGATGCGCGACAGCGTCTGCCCGGCCATCAGCGTCATGCCCGCGCGTACGTCGAGCGATTGAATCACCCCGCCTATCGGCGCAGTGACCGTATGGCGTGACCGCACGACGCCGGATTGCTCAACTGCGGAGATCATGCGCTCGGGCATGCCCAGCAAGCGTAGCCGGTCGCGGGCCGCGGCCAGCAGGGCAGCATCGCCGGATTGCCGGATCGCCAGCAGTTCATATTGCGCCGCCGCCCATTCGGGGACCAGGAACTCTACCAGGGGCTGTCCGGCGCGCACCGCGTCGCCAGGCGCCAACGGCCAGACGTGTTCGACAAATCCGGCACTGCGGTTCTGCACCACCGCCACATCGCGCTCGTTGAAGCCGATGATCCCGGTCATCTGGGCCTGAAAGACAAGCGGAATACGTTCCACCTTTGCCAGCCGCATGCCGAGATTCTGTGCGACCGCCGGGTCGATCTTCACGCCAGCCGCTGCGCCGCTGGCATCGGCATACTTCGGCAGCAACTGCATGTCCATGAAAGGCGACTTGCCCGGCTTGTCGAAATGCTGTTGGGGAACCATCGGGTCATACCAGTACAACACCTTCGCCTCGTCTTGCCTTGTCTGGGGGATGACGGGTTCTGTTTTTCCCATCTTGGGCGCTGACGTGGATGGGTGCCCGGCCCACCACCAGCCGCCAGTGGCGCCGAGCGCGAGCAGTGCGGAACCGGCTGCGGCAATCAGGAAGATTTTCCAAGCCTGGCTCATGCGGGTTTTCATCGTTGTTCCCTTGGGTGATCGCTGTAGGCGTAATACAGGCGTGCAGCGACTTGCTGGCGCTGTCCTTCCAACTCAATGACTTTGAGTTCCGCCCCGACACGTTCGCGGCGCGCGGCAATCACTTCGGCGAGGCTGCCTTTACCGCCGCGCCAGGCCGCCATGGCCAGTGTGACCTTCTCGTCGGCGAGCGGCAGCAACACCTCGTGCTGGCGCTTGACGGCGTTCGCGAGCCGCTGGTGTTCGGCTAGGTCTGATTCCAGCATGGCGGCGTGTTCCCGCAGCGTGGCCTCGCGCTCGGCATCCAGGCCCGCGCGCTCGGCACGTTTGGCAGCGATCTTCGGGTCCTGGCGCGAACCGGGGAATATCGGCAGGTCGAAGCTCACTTGCAGCGAAATCATATCGCTGAACTGCGGCCCGCGCTGCTGGTAACCCAGCTCCAGCGCCCAGTCCGGCGTTTTCTCGGCCTGCGCTTCGCCGATCTCGGCGTCGAGCATGCGTTCTTTCGAGTCGAACTCGGTCAACTCCGGATGCCGGTGCAGGCCGTGAGCCAGCATGTCGTGCGAAATCGGCCAGTCCGGTGGGTGTCCTTGCAAGGGCTCTTCGGCCGCGGCGCCGATCCATCGCTTGAGGGCGGCGATGGACTGTTCGCGCCGCGCGCGCAACTCGTCCGCGCGGTCCTCGATCATGGCTGCTTCCTGGCGCGGCATGACGGCGTCTGTCGGTCCACCTTTGCCGCCGGCGATCATGGCCTTGACTGCCGAGTCGAGCAGCCGATTCTCGGCGCGCAGGTCATCGATGTGTGCGATTTCCTGCTCGACGGTCATGCGCGCGATCCAGGCGATGGCCGTTTCGCGCAGGACGGTTAGGCGCGTGGTGCTGGTCTGCGCTTCGGCGACCGCCACCCGGTTTTGCGCTACCGCGACACGTGCTTCCCGCTTGGCGCTGTTGGGAAACTCCTGCATCACGCCGATGCGACGCATCGTCATGAAATCGCGCGACACGCTGTAGCGATCGGGTCCATTGATCGGGAGGTTATCGACACCGAGCACAAGCTTCGGGTCGGGAAGCTCGCCAGCGGGCACTGAATTCGACTGTGCTGCAGCGACGTTTTCCTCGCGTGCCTTGAGCTGGGGCGCCTTCGCCTGGGCAAGGCGCAGTGCTTCGTCGAACGTCAGCGCGTGGCCAAGCGTGCTGAAACCGGCAAGCAGCATGGCGATTACCATGTGCTTCCCGTGGCAAAACGGGATGAGGGAAAACATCACGACCTCTCTTCGATTGAACAAGACAAGGCGCCGCGCGTGTGCGGCACCGCCCGCCACTACCGAAGCGGTCTAAATGCGGAAAACCTGGTACTGGATGCGGAGCGGGGGTGAGGAATCCGTCAGCCACACTGAGTTGTCACGGAGGGTTCGTGAAAGAGGCGGGGCGAACGTGTCGAGAGACGGCACGATCCACAGCGCCACGTACACGAACGGCAGGAGGTCCATGGCCGGAACCTGATTCGACTGCGCAGACTGGTCGCAGTGTGCCTTGCACAGCGGGGAAGGCTTGTGCGCCGTTTCGCGAGCGCAATCCGGCGGCATGTTCGCTTCTTGGGCAGTGCTCAGCGCCGGGGAAGAAAGCATCTGCGGGCAAGCATATGCCGCAACCGCGAACTGAGTAGCCATCAGTATCACGGCACAAAGGAAAGCGATCGGGCGGCGTAATTGCTTGCGAAACATGGATGGATTATAGCCACTGTATATCCATTTGTAAATCAGCGTGCAAACCTGATCACCCTGGGTTTGTGCCATCATTCTTCGCCCGTCGGCTGCCCATTGGTTGCTGATGGGCACAGACCTTCCAACTTTCGGCAGTTATGCGGAAGTCCCTCCGGCGTTTTCTCCGTAAGCCAACAAACGCAGGGCATTCAAGACCACTATGACGGTCGAGCCTTCATGTACCAGTACCGCCAGCCCGATCCCCGCCCAGCCGAGCAGCGTGGCGGGGATGAGTAGCGTCACCACGCCCAGCGCAAGGTACAGGTTCTGCCGGATGATGCGTCGCGATGCGCGGCTCAGGTCCACTGCAAAAGGCAGCTTCCCGAGATCATCGGCCATCAGCGCCACGTCCGCCGTTTCCAGCGCCACATCAGTGCCGGCGCCGCCCATGGCGATGCCGACCGTGGCGCGCGCCATGGCGGGGGCGTCGTTGACCCCGTCGCCCACCATGGCCACCTGGCCGTGGCGCCGCCCAAGCATTTCCATGGCCTTAACCTTGTCTGCCGGCAACAGGCCGGCCTGCACTTCGTCGAGGCCGACCGCATCGGCGACGGCGCGGCCCACGCGTTCGTTGTCGCCGGTGAGCATGATGGTCTTGCGGATGCCGGTGCGGTGCAGGCGCTCCAGCACCTGCTTGACGCCTTCGCGCGGCGTGTCGGCCAGTGCCACGACGCCGAGGAACTGCCCGTCAGCCTGGACCAGCATGAGGCTTTTTCCTTCGGTTCCAAGACGCTCGGTCTGCTGCAGGATGGCTTCTGGGATGGCTTCGCCTTCAAACAATCTGACGTTGCCGATGGCGATTTTTTGTCCATCGAGTTCGGCGCGCAATCCTTTCCCTGTCACCGCTTCGACGTCGCCGGTCTCCCTCCAGCTCAAGCCGCGCCGCTTCGCCTCGGTCACCACCGCCTGCGCCAGCGGATGCGCGCTGCGGCTTTCCACGGCGGCGGCCACGGTCAGCAGACGCGCCTCGTCGCCGATGACGGCGACGACATCGGTCACCTGTGGCTTGCCGATAGTCAAGGTGCCGGTCTTGTCGAAGGCAACGGCTGTCAGCACGCCGAGATTCTCCAGGTGCGCGCCGCCCTTGATCAGCACGCCGCCACGCGCGGCGCGGGCGACGCCGGAGAGCACCGCCGACGGCGTGGCGATGGCGAGCGCGCACGGGGAGGCC
>JAPTVL010000389.1 GCA_028065725.1 Betaproteobacteria bacterium | reverse complement strand
AACCAGACGGCGGGCGCGGGCGCCCAGCCGGCCCCGCGCAGCCAGCCGCGCGGCAATGCGCCAGCCGCCGCGCCGCGCCCCGCCAGCAGCGGGTTCGACGACATGGACGACGATATTCCGTTCTAGGATATACCTAAAATATTCTGTAAATAAAACCCCAGCAAGCCTTGTGTTTGCTGGGGTTTTTTATTATTTACACATTTTCCGGATTTGTTGCTATACTGTCTACTATCTTGTACCAATAAATTATGTAAATAAATGTCGTCTGGGTACTGCGTCAAGACCGTTGTGCTTAGCTCGGGCGAGCGCCTTCCGGTTCTGCTCGACAGGGAAGGGCAGCCGATGTTCGCCCCGGCAGTCTTTGCGCTGACCGAGGTGCGCGGAAAAAATCTGGCCGCCAATACGATCGGCAACGTTCTTCGGGCCGTGATGGCGTTTCAGCTGTTCCTGGACGCGCGCAGCATCGACCTCGACGCGCGGCTCGGTACGGGCAATGTGCTATCGCTCGGCGAGGCCGAGGATCTCGCGCGCCTGTGCAGGCTGCCCCTCGCCGATCTTGCAGGGTTGTCGTGTGCAGGTGGCGCCGTCGCAGCAGCGAAGGTCTCGTCGCTCGAGCAGGCGCGAATGAAAGCTCAAACGGACTCGCCGCCTCAAGTTGATCCCGGGGTCACGGCGACCCGACTGCACTACATCCGCGCTTACATCGCTTGGCTAGCAAGGGAGCGTCTGAGCAGGCACGGCCTCGATCCCGCAGTCGCGGCGAGGCTGCGCGACTCGGCCCAGCTGGTGTCGGACGCACTCGAGAGCCGCATACCGCGCAAGTCCTCCCGTGCTTCGCTGGAGCAGCGCGAAGGCCTGTCTGACGAAGATGTTGCCGAACTCTTGCGGGTTACGGACCCGCATTCTCCGGAAAATCCATGGCGAGACCAGCACACGCGCTACCGGAATGCGTTGCTGGTCCGCTGGCTGCTGCGTCTTGGTCTGCGCATTGGCGAAGCGCTAGGGGTGCGCAACTCCGACATCGTTGCCTACCGGGGGGAGGTGACGATCCACCGCCGCGCCGACGACCCAGATGACCCCCGGCGCAATCAGCCGCAGACGAAGACGCGGGCGCGGGTACTCCCCCTAGATGCGGAGCTGCTGGCGCAAACGCAGGCGTACATCCTCAATCACCGCAGGGGGCTGCCGGAGGCAAAGAAACACCCGTTCCTGTTCGTCGCTAGCCGCACGGGCCGGCCGATGAGTGTCGCTGCCGCGGAAAAGGTGTTCCGGGAGCTTCGGAAGGCGTGCCCGTCGCTGCCAAAGTGGCTCTCTCCGCACGTGCTGCGGCACACGTGGAACGACCAGTTCTCGGAGTTGATGGATGCTCGCGGTGTATCGCCCGAAAACGAGTCACAAGGGCGTATTTACTGGATGGGCTGGTCGCCCAACTCCGATATGGCCGCTGCCTATACCCGTCGCCACGTCCGCAACAAGGCCCGGGAAGTATCTCTCGAGCTGCAAAAACAATTCGTGAAGAAGGAGAAGGGAGATGAATGAACTAGCCGTAATTGACGCGCAATGGGGCGCCACGCCTCAGTTGCCCGCGCTGGCGCGGACCCGGTCGGGCGTCGAGTTCGACCCGCGCGAGGACCGTTGGAGTTATCGCGACGCGACAACCACCGTGCATTTGGACTTCACTAAGTTGCCGGCGACCACCTCGTTCATTGCGTCGGCGAAGCACGCTTTTCTCTGGTACGCCGAGCAGATGTCTCCGGGGCACCTGATCAACATGTTCATGCGCTTGGCTCACTGCCTTAGAGTTGTATCCGCTGACCGAGACAGTCCGCTTGCGGAAATTACCAGTACCGTCCTGATCAACTATCGAACGACACTGACCGGCCCCACGAAGTGGTACCTCGGCAGCCTGGCAGGGCTGCTGAAGAAGTGGCACAGCCTCGGCTACTCGGGCGTGACGGCCGATGCGGTCGCGCTTCTCAAGCAGCTTCGAATGCAAGGCAATACGAAGGGGGAGGCCGTACTGACTCACGATCCGGTCCATGGCCCCTTCACGGACATCGAGCTCGAATCGTTGCAGTACGTGTTAGACCGGGCCTATGTGGCTGACAAGATTGATCGAGAGCAGTACCTGCTTGCCTACTTGTTCATACTGCTCGGTCAGCGGCCGACACAGTACGCCGCGCTCAAGGTCCGTGACGTTGATGTTGCGCGCGCGAAAGACGGGACGCCGGTCTATACGCTGCGCGTGCCCCGCGCGAAGCAGCGCGACCGGCTTTCGCGCGACGAGTTTAAGAACAGGGCGCTGATTCCTCAGATCGGCAAACTCCTCGTGCAGTACGCCGAGGCGGTTCGGGCGGCGTTCCAGGGGATCTTGCCCGACGCCGTGGACGCGCCGCTGTTTCCGGCGCGACGGCGGCGTGCCCGCGAACCCAGCGGATTCGAGTGCCACCGGACGGCGCAAACGCTCAGTGATTTGCTGGAGCGCACTCTGAAGGGGCTGAGCGTCGTGTCGGAGCGGACCGGCGAGCCGCTGCATATCACCGCGACGCGCTTTCGCCGGACGATGGCGACGCGGGCCGCGATGGAAGGGCACGGCGAACTCATCATCGCAGAGCTCCTCGACCACACCGACACCCAAAACGCGTCCGTCTACATTGAAGCGCGCCCGGAAATCGTCGAGCGCATCGACCGCGCGATCGCGATGCACCTCGCACCGCTGGCGCAAGCCTTCGCGGGCGTTCTCATCCGCGACGAGTCCGAGGCGACCCGTGCAGACGACCCCTCAAGCAGGATCTGCGACCCGCGTTTCGACCCCTCGCTGAAGCCTATCGCGAGCTGCGGCAAGCACGGCTTCTGCGGCTTTGCGGCACCAATCGCCTGTTACACCTGTGCGAACTTCGAGCCTTGGCTCGATGGCCCGCACGAAGCCGTGATGGAACACCTGATCCGCGAGCGCGACCGGCTGGCCGCGCGTGGTGACATGCGCATAGCAGCGATCAATGACCGCACGATTCTGGCCGTCGCCGAAGTCGTTCGGCAGTGCGAGGAGCAGCGCTGCGGGGGCCACGAAAATGGCTGAAATCGTCCTGTTCACGCCGCGCGCCGAGCTCGACGCTGAAGCCAACCTGGCAGGCTTCGTCGCGATGGCCCGGGATCACCTGACCGTCTTCGGCGCAGACCTGCCGTTCCAGCACGACACTTGGGATGTGACCGAGACGGTCGCGACCAAAGCAAAAGGTGGCAAGCGGGAGCGCATCACGTTCTCGACTGCCGCTACCGTCGACGACAAGGCGCCGTCGATGATGCAGCAGCCCTTCCTCAGCTTCGCCAAAGCGTATGTGCGCTATATGCACGGGCTGAGTCCGACGAAAGCGATTCACGGCCGACTTGCCGCGCTGCGCGCGCTAGAGGCCGCTCTGGCCGAGAAAGGCGCGGTCCCAGACCCTGTGCACGTCGATTCTGGTGTGCTCAACCGCGCCGCGCAGCTCCTTGTTGATCGGTTCAGCGATGGCGCGGCGTACCGCGCCGGCCAGCAGCTCGAAATGCTGTCGACCTTCATGGCGGAAAACCGCCTGACCGCTGTGCCCGTGCGCTGGCGCAATTCGATCAAGCGGCCGGCCGGCGGCGTGCGCGTTGGCAAGGAAGCCGACGAGCGCCGTGCCGATAAAATGCCCTCACAGGCGGCGCTCGAGGCGCTGCCTCGTGTGTTCCTGCTCGCCACCGAGCCCGCTGATGTGATCACAGCCTCGGCTGCGGCGCTAATGCTGTCGGCGCCGGACCGCATTAGCGAAGTACTTGCCCTGCCGGAGGCATGCGAGGTCCGCGAGCCACGGAAGGGCAAGGAGGACGCCTACGGCCTACGCTGGTGGCCCGCCAAGGGCGCCGATCCGGGGGTTAAGTGGGTGGTGCCCTCCATGACGTCGGTCGTGCAGGAGGCGCTCCGGAAAATCCGGGGCGTGACCGAAGAGGCGCGGCGCATCGCAAAGTGGTACGAGGAGCACCCGGGCTGGATTTACCTGGCGCCGGACGTCGCGCACCTGCGCGGCCGGGAATGGCTGTCACTCGCGGAGGTCGCCGAGATACTGGGGTTCTCGGATCGCACGGCCGCTAATACCTGGTGCCGGGCCGCGAAGATCGCCACGAGCAAGCAGGACGGCGGCAAGCGCGTGTTCGCGCTGTTCGCGGACGTCGAGAAGGCGGTACTAGACATGCTGCCGCGCGGGTTCCCAATCCTCGACGAGGTGACGGGCCTGAAGTACAGCGAGGCCCTGTTCGTCGTGCGTCGTAACGAGCTTGGCGCGCAGCGCGGAACGTACCGTTGCATGCTCGAGGCGGTGGGCATTGGCCAGATCAACACCGGGCTGGGCAGCCGAGCCGAGCACGGTCACGAGTCGGTCTTCAGCCGCCTCGGCTTTACCGAACCGGATGGCAGTCTGATCACCCTGACGAGCCACCAGTTCCGGCACTACCTCAACACGCTCGCGCAGGCCGGCGGCCTGAGCCAGCTCGATATCGCCAAGTGGTCGGGGCGTAAGGACATCCGGCAGAACGAGGCATACGATCACCTCACCCCCGGTCAGATGCTCCAGAAGATTCGCGACGCTGTCGGCGACGACAACCAGATGTTCGGCCCGCTGGCGGAGCTGCCAAAACGGGTGATGATCCGACGCGACGATTTTGCGCGGCTGGTCATCCCAACGGCGCACACCACCGACCTAGGCTACTGCGTGCATGACTACACATCATCGCCATGTCAGTTGCACGCGGACTGCATCCACTGTCAGGACCTCGTCTGCGTGAAGGGCGACGCCGAGAAGACCGCAATGCTGCGCCAGCGGCTCGACGAAGCCCGCGGTCTGCTGGATAAGGCCGAGGTCGACTGGGCGGAAGGATACTCGGGCGCGGATCGCTGGACCGAGCACCAGCGCTCGACGGTCGAGCGCCTGTCACAGCTCGTCGAGATCATGGACGACCCAGCTGTGCCCGACGGCGCGGTCATTCAACTGGCGACGCCGCAGATGCCGTCCCGCATCGCGCAGGCAGCCGACCGGCTGCCCCGGCTGGACGACGAACTTACGGCCGGCACGCCGGCCGGCATAAGAGCATTGATGGGAGGCTGAGATGGCGCAACAAACCCGAAAGCCGGTCAAACACCGGGGCAAAAATTTGACTGACGACGCAATCGAGCAGGTCGTGCGCGTCATCGACAGCTGGAGCGACAAGCCGCTGACGTGGGATGCGTTGATCGACGCGCTAGTTGCTCGGTTGCACTACCGGTACACCCGCCAGGCGCTGCACAAGCACGAGCGCATAAAGGCGGCGTATACGCAGCGGAAGACGGCGCTCGCTGGCGCCGACTCACCGCCGCGCGGCTCGGGGCAGATGGTGGAGGCGACGGCCCGCATCGAGCGTCTGGAGGCTGAGAACCAGCGGCTCGAGGCGGAGAACCAGCGCCTGCTCGAGCAGTTCGTCACCTGGGCCTACAACGCGCACTCGCGCGGGCTCACCAAGGAGTTCCTGAGCCAACCGCTGCCGCGCGTAAACAGGGACCAGACCTTGGCATCGGCTAAGCGGCCAACGTTGCCCGGCAAAAAGCGTACGTAGGGGGAACCATGGGAGCAAGTGGAAAGGCAGTCGGCAAGCAGTATCTTCAGAGCGTCCAACACTACCTTGCCCGGACGACGGAGCTTCCCGTCGCGGCCGACGGCGGGCTTAACGTCACCGAGATCTCTTCGCAGACAGGGGTGCCGCGGCAGTCGTTTTACAAGAACCCGGCGATTCGCGCGGCGCTCGAAGACGCCCGGGCAGCACAGGGGATACCCGTGCGTTCGCCAGCTGACACCCCGGAGATCGTGGCCACTGAGGGCGGCACGACGCCGGCCTCGGCAGGCGACAAGGCCACGAAGAAGACTAAGTCTCTGGAGCGCAGGGTGACGCAGCTCGAGCAGCAAAACGCCGCCCTGGTCGCCGAAAACGCGGAGCTGCGACGCCAGCTCAAGGCGTTGCGCTTGCAACACGGGCGCGAAGACATGCTGATCGAGACGGGGCGGCGAATACCCGCGCCGCCAGCCGACGCACGTGGCTGAGACCGTTTCCGTTACCGTTAGCTCGCTCGTGTTCGTTGCAGCGAGCGGAGCCGCCATCTTCTCCGGGCGCGACCCGGATGGTCAACGTGTGCGCGTGGTAGCCGGCAAGAGCGCTCTGCCACGTCCCCCAGTGGTGGGCGAGGTCTGGACGGTCGACGGCACTTATCGCGAGCATCCGAAGTATGGCAAACAGCTGCACGCCACCCGTGCCGGCTACAGTCCGCCGCGGGGGCGGCTCATCGTTGGCTACCTCGCCAGTCATCCCGACTTCGCCGGCATCGGAGAAGCCAAGGCAAGGGCCCTCCACGAGGTTTTTGGCGACCGGTTGGCACCCACCCTCGACGCATGGGACGTTGACGCGCTACAGGCCGTTCTGACGGCTCCTATGGCCACCCGCGTTGTCGCCGTATGGGCGGAGCATCAAGCGGAGGCTGCGGTCGTCGTATTTCTCGACAAACACGGTTTCGATATACGGCTGGCCAATAAGCTGCGACGGGTATGGGGTGCCCAGGCGCTACAGATGCTTGAACTCAACCCGTACTACATGCTGGCGTTCACCAGCTGGACTCGAACTGACGCAGCGGCCAGGAAGCTTGGCGTCGGACTGGATGACGAACGGCGGCTGGTCGGTGCCGTCGAAGCGGCGCTCTACGTGCGTCTTCAGGACGCGCATACCTTGACTCCCGCTGTTCTGCTGTTGCGGCGTGTTGCTGCGTTACTGGGGGCGGCCGGGCAGCATGCGGGCCGGGCGGTGGAATTGGCACTGCTGGAAGGTGCCATAGTTGGCAACGACGCCGACGGCTATCAGCCGATCGGCGCCGCCGCGCTGGAGTCCCGGATCGCTGAACGCATAGGCTCAATGCTGGCTGGCGAGACGCCCGCCCAGTTCAGCCTGTTCAACACAGAATTCGGGCCGGACTGGCTGGCGGATTCGATCGCGGAGAACGAGGCGGAACAGGGCTTTCGGCTAAACGTGCGACAGCGGGACGCAGTGCTGATGGCGGCGACAAGGCCTTTCTCGGTACTAAGCGGCGGTGCGGGAGTTGGCAAGACAACGGTGCTGCGGGTCGTCATCGACATCGCGAAGCGGCTGAACCAGAAAGTCCTGCAAATGGCCCTGGCGGGCCGCGCAGCGAAACGAATGGCAGAAGCCACGGGCCACGAGGCGCTGACCATCGCCAAATTCCTGCACCTGGCCAAGCAGGGACTGGAGGTGTCCCCGGACACGCTGGTCATAGTCGACGAGGCCTCGATGCTTGACCTGCCGAGCACATTCCGCATCCTCAAGCACCTGCCAGATGGCGCGCGCCTGCTGCTGGTCGGTGACCCCGCACAGTTGCCGCCGATCGGGTTCGGGCTGGTGTTCCACCGCCTGGTGGAGAGTCCGGCGGTGCCGCAGGTCGAACTCGTCGACGTCCATCGCCAAGCGGCCGCAACGGGCATTCCTGCGCTTGCAGCGGCTATCCGCGCCCATCAGGTGCCCGTGGTCGGCGAGTATTCGGGTCGGCGGACGGGGGTGAGTTTCGTCGAATGCCCTGCCGCGTTGATCCAGCACCAACTCCAACGACTCGCTGCGGACTGGTCCGGCGATGAGTATCAGATACTTGGTGCGATCAAGGACGGACCGGCAGGCATCGAGGCAATAAATCACCAGTTCCACGACCGGTGTGCGGGGGAGGGCTTGGCAGGATTCAAACCCGGGGAGCCCGTGATCCACCTGGTCAACGACTACGATCGCGGGCTTATGAACGGGACGCTTGGGCGGGTCGCGGCTGCTGATGGCGGCGACGCGCCAGGCCTGCACGTTGATTTTGAAGGCGTGCAGCATTTCCTGCCCGCCGCAGAGGTTGCAGGGCGCTTGGAGCTGGCCTATGCGATCTCCGTGCACAAGGCCCAGGGAAGCCAGTTCCGCCGCGTAGCAGTGGTGGTCACCCCATCATGCATCCTCGACCATGCTCTGGTTTACACCGCGCTGACCCGCGGCGTCGAGCAGGTCGTTTTCTTAGGGGACAGGACGGCCTTTGAAAAAGCCGTGCTCTCCCTGCCGCACGCGCAGCAGCGATCTGTCGCGTTTAGGGTCTGACCAAGTGTCGCTCACAACTAACGGCCCCAGCATCCCTTTTGACTGAAAATAGTTTCCTTAGAGTTTTTGATTGCGAAGATCAAAATAAGAAACTGGTCTCCGACCTTCGAGCACGCTGCTCGTGATTTCTTTTCTCACATCCGTAACTCGATTGACACCGGCCGCCGCCCCAATCGCACCGAAGGCTGACAGCCAATTTGTGCCCTCTATGGCATCCAGCGCCAAGAACTGTGTTTGGCCGTCTTGAACGGTGACAATTAGAGGGTTCGCACCAGTTTTTGATCGTTCATATCCCGCCAGAGGTAACCACGTAAAAACGTATTGTCCGGGCTGGAGGTCAATAACGATGTATTCCTTTGTGTTGTTCACGGTCTCAACGCGCATATTGTTAATAAACAAATCGCCTGAGTCCCAGCCACGGTCAACCGTTATAAGGGGCGTTCTGTAAGTGCCCATAGTTACGTAAACTCGTCCGCCGGAGTCTGGTGCTTTCCGCTGCATAAAATCGTTCACTATGCTTCCAGTTAGCTCGGGCCTAACTGGAGGCTGGACACATCCAGTCAGCGTAGCCAAGGTAAGCGACACAACTGCGATCAGCGTTTTCATCTACTCTCTCCAGGCGTTATGAATCGTCCGCAGTTTACTAGATACATCTGATCTGAGATTCAGATTTGTATGTTCGCTTCGGCCGAGGACCGGACGATTCTTGCGGTCAACCCGACAGATCGCTATGGGTCGGGTCTTACCCTTTGCCGTTACAGAAAGCGATCATCGGTGTGCATGGCGGCTAATAACAAAGCCTAAAAGGACAGCACCGGCCATTTTTAGTCACTCAAGAATTTCAAGCGACCGGCTGCTTGGCGGCTCATCGCGAACCCTAGCATCCCACAAGGGGTAATCCCGGCAGCGATGGGCGGTTGCGATTACAATTTGTGCCTTACACATCCGGCGCAATGAAGGTTGTTGCTTTGCGCAAGCAGAGTCAGGAATGGCATCTTGAGGCAAGAAGACAAAGCACACAGATCGATCGAAGAAACGCAGCTCTCGAAACGGGTCACGGTCGACGACTACAAGCAGTTTGAGAAGCATGCGGACAAGCAGGCAATAGCCGCCTTCATCGTGGAGCGTTTCGACGAACGCTATTTCAACCCGGTGATGAACTCGTCTAGTAAACATGGCTTTACCATGATGGCGGTTGGGTGTCTGGTGATTGAGACGCTTGAGTCGTTTCGACAGGGGTGGCTAGATACCGATAACAGCGGAAAAAAACAGGAAGAAAAGGTTTATCCGTTCAATAAATTTTTCCAGCAACCCTCCGAACTGAGTGCTTTCAATGCCATCAGTGTGGAATTTTATAAAAACATCCGTTGCGGCATCCTGCACCAATCTGAAGCGAGAGGAGGTTGGCGGATCAGGCGTTCTGGTGTTTTGCTGGACTTAGAGAACAAGACAATTAATGCTGAGCTTTTCATCCAGGCGCTGAGAAATGCGGTTGTCGAATACGCTTGTCAGTTGCAGACCGATCCTGATCTCTGGGAAAACCTTAAAAAGAAGATGAAGCAGGTCTGCGAGAACTGTGAACGGGACAGTGCGGTTGTACCAAAAAAACCATAAGGGGGATACGTATGAATGTGGTTTTCAAAATGCTGGCATTGGGTATGGCTGTCGCGCTGATAGCGGGCTGTTCTGACTCGGTAAATACCGGGAAACCCAAGAAAATTGTCGACCCTTGGGAAAATATCGACGAGCCAGATTTTCTCTCGCTAAAGCGGCGGGCCGAGGCGGGTGATGCATCGGCCCAGAGCGCACTTGGATTGCGGTACTCCGAAGGCAAAGGTGTAGCCAAAGACCCTGCCCAAGCCGTGGCGTGGTGGCGAAAGGCTGCGGAGCAGGGAGAAGCTAATGCTCAGTTCAATCTTGGTGTGATGTATTACCAAGGCACAGGCGTGCCCAAGGATGCTGCTCAGGCTTTGGCGTGGTATCGCAAGGCTGCGGAGCAGGGGGATGCAGATGCGCAGAACAACCTTGGGGTTATGTACGACCAAGGCGAAGGCGTACTCAAGGATGCGGTCCAAGCTGTGGTGTGGTATCGAAAGGCTGCGGATCAAGGTAATGCGAATGCGCAGCTAAGACTTGGGTTTATGTATTACCAAGGTATAGGAGTACCCAAAGATGCCAGCAGGGCTGCGGTGTGGTATCGCAAGGCTGCGGATCAAGGGAATGCGGGCGCGCAGAACAATCTTGGGGCGATGTATTCTCAAGGCACAGGAGTGCCCAAGGATGCTGCTCAGGCTCTGGCGTGGTATCGCAAGGCTGCGGAACAGGGGCAAGCGAATGCGCAGTTCAATCTTGGGATGGAGTACAACCAGCTTAAGGAGTTCGGCCAGCTTTCGAGGGCGAACGGCAAAAGCAATATGCTACGTGACGCAGTGCAAGCCTACATGTGGCTCAACCTGGCAGCTGCACAAGGATTCCCGGGTGCGGATAAACAGCGGGAAAACACGGCCATATTCATGTCGCCAGAGCAAATTGCCGAAGCCCAGCGCCTGACTCGCGAATGGAAGCCCGGCCAGCGCACGGAATCCGCGCCCGCCCCTGACAGCTCATCCAATGGCGCTTTGGAAAAAGCGCTTGTCGGCACCGCCTTCGTCGTCAGCAGTCAGGGACATCTTCTGACCAATCGTCACGTCGTTGGTAACTGCCAGCAGGTTCGCCTGGCTGGCAGCGACAAACCGCTGAAGGTGCTGCCACAGGATGAGGCCAACGATCTGGCCTTGCTGCAAATGAGCGACAAGCCGAAGGCGGTGGCGGTGTTCCGCGCTGCGAACGATCTGCGCCAGGGGGAGAGCATTGCGGCGTATGGGTACCCTTTGCAGGGGACGTTGGCCGCAGGTGGCAACCTCTCGCCCGGCGTGGTCAGCGCACTGGCCGGGCTGGGCAACAACACCAGCCAGATCCAGATTACGGCTCCCGTTCAACAAGGCAACAGCGGCGGCCCGGTGCTCGACGGCAAGGGGCAGGTGGTTGGCGTGGTGGTGCAGAAGCTCGATGCAGTGAAAGTTGCCAAGCTGACCGGCGACGTTCCGCAGAACGTCAACTTTGCCATCAACGAATCCACCGCGCGGGCTTTTCTGGGCAGCAACCAGGTCCAGTACAAAACCGGCCAGTGGTGGAATTTCGGGCAGAAAGACCTGACGGAAATTGCCGAGGATGCGCGCACTTACACGGTGGTGGTGGAGTGCTGGAAATGATTTGCATGGACGAAGTCAAAGCGATCATCGCTGGCTCGGTCGAGGGTTGAGGTGGAGCGCTATCCACTTCGTTCTGCATCCATGGCCTTCTTCGGGTCACTCCCCCGAGAGGGTGTGCCACATGAAGTGAGCAGTGGGTCTGTCAGCATGCTGAAGCTTGACGACAAGCCCCTCATTGTCACCTGCTCACATGTTCTCCGGGGCTATCGCGAAAGGATGGCCGAAGGCGAGTGCATTTTCCAAATTGGAAACTGCAAGCTTGATCCGCTAAGTCAATTGGTTGATGAAAGCACGGCACTTGACCTTGCCGTCATAAGCCTCACGAATGAGCAGGCATTTGAGATTCAAAAGCCTGGAAGCGGGTTTGGAGAGTTTTTTGTTAAACCGGCTATATGGCCCCCCTCCCCTGTTTCGGAAGGTGATTTCGTCTCATTTGGCGGGTATCCAGGAGAACTGCGTAAGGCAATTTCCTTTAATGAGCTGAGCTTCGGTAGCTACAGCAGCGGTGCGTCCAGAGTGACCGCTGTCCACGCGGACTATCTTGTTTGTCAGTTCGAGCGTGAGCATTGGATCAGGCATGGCTTCGAACCAGAACCCTCGAATATTCGAGGAATGAGTGGCGGACCAGTCTTCGCTATTCGACAATCCGGGAAGTCCGGTATCGTCACCCACGAATTCATCGGGATCATCTACGAGTTCTCCGAGGACTACGAGTTGCTGTATGTCCGCCTCGCGCGTGTGCTTGATTCGAACGGACGTATGGCGTAAGGCGCAACCTTCATTGCGCCGGATTTGTGGGGCAAATAGTAATCGCAACGGCCCATCGCCGCCGAGTATCGACAGCGTCATTTCTACTGTCCAGTGCTGCTTAAGACCTGCGAATTCAAGTGCACAGCTGACCAAGTTGCGCAGAACAACGCCAGTTGCATTGGCCGCGAACCGAACGTTACGCGTCGATGGCCTGAATGACCGCTCAGCGCTGTGACATCAGGAGCTGACGAGGCTTGGGCGCGCCTTACTAGCGCAGGTGGTTAATCGGTATACTGGCCGGACATTTTGGAGCGGCTAGGCAAGGCCAGATTGTAAACAACCCTTGCCAGAATGCCGGTTTGTTTACGAATTGACAGTTCGACTTTGATGGAGATGGCCGTGTTTACTGACACACACAAGGTTATTTACGGTTTTTGTTCCATACTACCGTTCTAGAATCAAGCGCGCGGTACAGTCAGCCGTTATCCCTGAAATACATAACAAGCAGGGCGGAGAGGGAGAGGGGGGCGCATGCGCCCGGCATTGCGGTGAACAACAAGCCACATACGACA
>JAPTVL010000131.1 GCA_028065725.1 Betaproteobacteria bacterium | reverse complement strand
ACAACAGCGACAATAGTGACAACAGCGATAACAGCATCAACACCAACCAGAACGGTTCTGGAGCCGCGGCCAGCGATGCTTCCACGGCCACCCAGAACAACAATTCCTTTAATCCCAGCGTAACGGCAACCACCATCCTGAACGGTGAAGTGCACGACAACTACGTCGAGGGGAGCGGCAATACCGCCTACGGCGGCGGTACCGCAGGTAATGGCGGCATGGGCGGCAATGCCGGCGATGCGAATCAGAACGCCAACAGCCAGGCCAGCGGCGCATATGGCGGCGACGGCGGTAGCGGTTATGCCAAGGCCATCGGCGGTGACACCTTTGCAGGCGACGCTGGTGATGGCGGCGGCGGGGGCAGCGGCGGCGACGCCTGGGGCGGCACTGGTGGCAAGGGCTATGGCGGCTCAGGAGGCTCAGGCGGTAATAGCGGTGCCGCCACGGGTGGCAGCGGCGGCTCCGGCGGCGACGGCGGCAAGGGCTATGGCGGCTCAGGCGGCTCAGGCGGCAGTTCCGGCGATGTGGCAGGCGGCTCGGGCTATGGCGGTAGCGGCTCCGGCGGCTCCGGCGGCTCCGGCGGCAGCTCTGGCAATGCATCGGGCGGCTCCGGCTCCGGCGGCTCCGGCTCCGGCGGCTCCGGCGGCTCCGGCGGCAGCAACGGCGACGCCGTTGGCGGACTGGGCTCCGGCGGCTTCGGCTCCGGCGGCTCAGGCGGCAATGGCGATGACGGCGGCAAGGGCATTGGCGGCGACAGCGGCAGCTCGAGCGCCGGCGGGTTAGCCAGCGCCAATGGCGGCGGTGCCAGCGCCAACGAAAATGGCAATGATGGCACCGCCACAGGTGGCGCAGGGGGGGGCTCTACCGGCGGCAGCACTGCCAGCACCGACACGGGTGGCGCGGGCGTCGGCGGCGCGGGCGGGTCCGGCGCGGCCGGGGCGACCGGCACTGGCGCAACCGGGACCGGCGCGGCGGGCACCAACACCGCAGGCAGCGGTGCAGCCGGGGCGACCGGCACCGGGGCAACCGGTACCGGCGCGACCGGCACCAGCACTGCGGGTAATGGCGCGACTGGCGCGACCGGCACCGGCGCAACCGGCACTGGCGCAACCGGCACCAGCCTGGGTGGCGCAGGCGCGGTGGGTGCCACTGGCACCGGCGGCGCGGGCGGCACCGGCGCGGTAGGTGCGACCGGCACCAGCACCGGCGGCGCCGGCGCAGTGGGTGCGACCGGAACCGGCGGCACCGGCGCAGGCGGCGTGGGCGGCGCAGGCGCGACCGGCGGCGGCGGCGGTAGCGGTGGTGCGGGCGGTGCCGGCGGCGCTGCAACCGCCAACGGCGGTGGCGGCGCAGGCGGTCTGGGCGGCAGCGCCACGAGCAGCGCCATGGCCTCGGCCACCACAGGCAACGGCGGGGTTGGCGGCAACGGCGGGGATTCGCATGGTGGCAACGCCGGCACCTACGATGCCTCCAACACCATCTCCAGCAGCCTGACCAATGGCGCCGGCATCATCTCCGTGTCGCAAAACACCGGAGCCAATGCGCTGACCCAGATTGGCGTGACCGTTCAAGCCAACCTGACAGTGCAGTAACCGTGTGACCCCGGGACCGCACGTTTGCGGTCCCGGGTTTTTACCCGGAAGGATGAATGCCATGAAACATGCAATCCTGATATTTTTCGCTGCAGGTTCGGCCATGGTCGGGCAAGCTGCCCGGGCTGAAGAGGCGCCTGCGACAAGCGACTCGAGTGAAATAACTGCCGCCTTCGATGGCGCCCTCTCCGATTCGGCATTGTCGGAATACCGTGGCGGTGCAACCATCACCAACATCAACGATCTGGATGCCGCGCTGTACGAGAACAGCGCCCTGAATACCGTAACAGGCAGCAACTTCGTTACCGATGGCGCGATGGCCGGCAGTACCGGCTTCTCCACGCTGATCCAGAATTCAGGCAACAACGTACTGATTCAGAATGCCATGATCCTCAACCTGCAGGTGCAATGACGTGCGTGCCCTGCTGCTTTTTCTGGTGCTCCCCCTGCTGGCCCCACCAGTCTGGTCGGGATCGGTCGTCATTCCTGGAGCAGGCTCAGGCTCCATGAACGTGAATGTCATGAGTATCAAGGAGCGCCAGTTCCGTTTGACGGTACGCCAGAAGCTTGATTTCAGCTGCGGCTCGGCGGCGCTCTCCACCCTGCTGACCTACCATTACGGCGACCCGGTCGACGAGGCCACCATCTTCAAGGCCATGTGGGATAACGGGGACCACAATAAAATCCGTCGCGAGGGATTTTCACTGCTCGACCTCAAGCGTTTCCTCGAGTCGAGGGGCTATTCTGCCGACGGCTATCCCGCGCCCCTCCAGCGACTGGAGGGCGTGGGCATTCCGGCCATCGCCCTGGTGCGCGACAACGGCTACAACCATTTCGTGGTCATCAAGGGCATCCGTGACGGCAAGGTCGCCGTCGGCGATCCCTCGCTGGGCGGACGCGTCTATCCGCAGCGGCAACTCGAGAAAATGATGGTGAACAAGATTCTTTTCGTCATCAACGGCCTTAACCAGAAGGCTGTTTTCAATCACCCCCTGGACTGGCAGGTGCGTGAAAAAGCCCCGATCGACCTGGCCACCGGCCCCAACGACATGACCAACGTGACCTTGTTGCGCCGGCAGGTCGGCGACTATTGAGGTACCGCCATGCGCCCACATCTCATACGCAAGCTGCTGATGCTCATCGGCATGCTCATCTGCGGCGCGGTGCAGGCTGCCTTTCCGGCCTTCGAGGGCTATGCGGCCGCCAGCGATGAGGAGCTGGACAGGATGCGCGGGGGATTTGAATTCAACTTCAACGGCATGCAGCTGATGCTGGCCTTTTCCCTGGAGCAGCTCACCTACATTAATGGAGAACTGGTGTCCTCCATGAAGCTCAATCCGCTCGATCTCATCTCTGCCAACCCTGCGCCGGCTGCCGCAGCATTGGCGGTCTCAACGCAGCCCCCAACCCGAACAGAGAACGCATCCCTGCCAGTTTCCGCCGCAACACCGGCAGAAGCGGCGTTCGCCCCCGCCGTGGCTTCCCAGGTAATCAACAATCAGGGCATCATCACCCTGGTCCAGAACGGAGCCGGCAATGTATTCACCCTGCCCGAGTCACTGAGTTCGCTCAACACGGTGATCCAGAATACGGTGAACGATCAGGTCATCCGCAACCTCACGATACTGAACGCGACCCTGTCGATTCAGAGCGCCGCCGCTGCGATGCGGCTGGACGCCGCGCTCAACCAGGCGATCGCCGCCGGAATACGTTAGCTAACAGCGCACCGCCCCCTCCAAAGAACAAAGCCAGGCATTGCCTGGTTTTGTTCTTTGTTGCCTGTTGCTGGCAACACCGTGCGCCTAAAAGCGGATTGGCAAGCGCACGGTGATCTGGGTGTCCGGCGTGTCTTCGGTCAGACCAGCACCGATGGACAGATTGAAGTTGGTGGCCTTGCCCAGCTTGTAGGAGTAGCCCACCAGCAGGCTGGCCAGCTGGGTCGAGGTCGCGGTATCGGGACTGGTGTCATCCACCTTGGTCTTGCCGATCCAGGTGTGTTCATAGCCGATGCTGAAGGCGCTTCTTTCATTGAGCGAAAGGCCCATGCCCAGGTTGATGCCGATGGAGTCGCCCGGATCCACTTCCCCGACAAAGTTACCAGGTCCACCCACCTCTTTATTCACGTCGCGCTTGATGTTCCACAGATAGTTGATGCCGCCGAAAAATACCGCCGGGTCGGTTGGCAGGACTGCGCTCAGGCTGGGCTGCAGGCTGTAGAAGCCCGAGCCGGTAGGCAGCTCCTTTTGAAACGTGCCGAAATTTTGAGGGCTGCTGGCCTCGAGATATTCAACCTCGAACGGGTCTTTGCCGGTGCGGGTTTTCAGGCGCAGGCCGGCAACATAGAAGGGATCGTTCCCTTTGGGCAGGTTGAGCTGGTAGCGCGCAGCCAGCTCGATGTCGCCCAGCCCATTGCCATCGGCGCTGAATAGTCTTTCGGCAGCAGCAGAGTTCAAATTGAGGGGCCGGCTGATGGTGTCGTCGTTGCGATAGACGTAAGGAAGCTTGGCCTCGATTTCCAGCCGATTGGTCAGGCCGTAACGCAGGCCGGCGGAAGCGATCCAGGTACTGCGCTTGACGCTGCGCACGTCGATGAGGCCGATCACCAGGGCCGGCAGGATGCTGTAGCCGACGATCGAAACACGGTCCGAGGAACTGAAGGCATACTGCAGGGAGGGTTCAAACACCAGCGTGCCCTGAGGGGTGAGGATGGTGGGTTGCGCGAAAAGCGTGCCCACATCCACCGTGCCGATGTCCTGGCTGCTCGCCGACGACTGGCCGCCAGACAAGACTGCCAGGTCGGCGCTTGCGACCTGCTGCTCGTTCGGCGCCATGCCCAGCTGCCGTCGCAGCGACTCCAGGCGACGCTGGCTGTCATCCAGCGCCCGCTTGTGGGTTTCCAGCTTTTTCAGATCCGCTGCCAGTTGCCGCTGCTGTTCCGCCAGCTCCCTGGATTGCTCATCCAGTTGCTGCTTGATCGACGCCAGATCAGGCGTACCGGCAGAGGTCGTTTCGGCAGCCAGGGCGGCCTGCGAGAAAAAGGTCACCGCCAGTGCAGTCGCGAGGGTTTTATTTACTACAGCCTTTGACATCGGATCTGATTTCATCATATCGATTCCAACGGTGGCGAAAATTGAATTTCATTCTAGCCATTTAAACCATTCCGGCTAGGCAGGAAGGCTTATTGCTCACTGGAATGCAGCGCTGGGGGTGAACGCCGATTCCTTCCTGATGGCAGTCGCGATCGGCGCGACTTGGCGGATTCGATCTCACCCCCCCGGGTCTTGTGATCAAGGCGCACAGGAGGCGGGGTGCACGGCCCTCAGCGTGAATTGATCCCAGCCTAACGATATTCAGGGCTTTTTCCTCATCGAGTGCTTGAGCGCTTTGAAGACGGGCCCCCACAAGAGATGGCCCGATTCTGCCGGGCTTAGTTCAAATTCAGGATCGAGCTCCAGCGCCCTGCGAAACGCGTTGCGGCATGATGCTTCCCGCGCCTGGGCGCAATGGATGAAAGCCAGATACTTGTGCGCCGCCACCTTGTCGGAATTCAGGAGCAGCCCTTCTGATAGCGCGTTCTGCAGAAGCCGGACGGCGCTTGCGTACTCCCCGTCTTCGTAAGCCCGAATTCCTGACGACAAGTCCTGCTCGGCCTTGCGGGGAGCGAGTTTGTCCAGGCCCGCATCCCGCATGAAGGGCGAAGCGCAGGCAGTCATCAGCAGTGCCGCGCAAAGCAGCAGCACACCCATCTGCTTCATGGCCATATCCTTATTTGAATTTGTGCTTGATCTTGAGCGGCGTGTCGGGCTCCAGGTTCACGGTATTGCGGTAGGGCTCGAATCCCTGATTACGTATTTCCACCAGGTGCGTCCCCGCCTCGAGTTGCAGCACGGTGAGCGGGGGGGATACGCCGACGCTTTTTCCGTCGACGACCACCTCACCCCAAGGCGAAATTGCCAAGGTCAGGGTGGCTGTCGGCTGCGCCACTGAAACCGGCGGGGATACACTTCCCGATTCAGGCACAGCAGGCTTTGCCAAAAGTCTTTGCTTTACCGAAACCTTTGGCGACGCTGAAACCTTTAGCGTTGCTGAAACCGCTGGCGTTGCCGAAACCGCTGGCGCCACGGAAACCGTTGGCTTTGCCAAGGGGGCTGCAAGCTCGTCCCGCCGAGGTTGATGGTCCTGCGAATACATCATCAACGCAGCCATGATCAAGATCAGGATTGCACGCAATAGTGGCTTGCGGCCCTGCTGTGCCTTCTCCAGAAGGGAGGCTGCTTTTTCCTTGCCCCCCCGAGCGTTGTGCGGGGGCAGGAACGCGGTCGCGTCTTGCTGTTCTGCCGGCGTCCCGCTTGTCTGTATGGCGTTTGCCGGCCCATTGCTTGCAGCGGGCCGGCGCGCTATCTGGCGTGTGGCGGCATCTGGTTTTCGCAAATCCCGGGCGAACGCCAAAGCTGTCTGGTAGCGATCCCTGGGCCGCTTTGCCAGCGCCCGGCTGATGATCCGGTCGAACGCCGGCGGCACGCGGGCGTTGAGCGTGCTGGGCGGTAGGGGCTCTTCTTTCAAAATCTTGTACGTGATGGCGCCAGGGTTGTCGCCATTGAAAGGCGTCACCCCGGTCAGCATTTCGTACAACACCACCCCCAGGGCAAAAATGTCCGTCCTGCCATCGGTGTTCCCCCCCGCCACCTGCTCTGGCGCCATGTACTTGGGCGACCCCAGAATCGTGCCAGGCTGCGAGGGCGAACCGGCAGGAATCCGGGCAATGCCGAAATCCATGATTTTGACGTCATGGTCTGGCGTGACCATGATGTTCTCAGGCTTGATATCGCGGTGCACGACGTGATTTTCGTGGGCGTAGTTCAGCGCAGTCGCAACGCTGGCCGCGATGTGGGCGACCCTTTCTATCGGCTGCAGCACCTCGGAATCGAGCATCTCGCGCAGCGACGTTCCTTCCACGTATTCCATCGCGATATAGGCGATATCGTCGGTCGCCCCCACCTCATGGATGGCGACAATATTGGCGTGGCTCAGACGGGCGGCAGTGGCCTCGCGGTAAAAGCGCTCATCGAACTCGGCGCGTTCTTCTTTTGAGAGGTCGAGGTTGATCGCCTTGACGGCGACCGCACGCCCAGTCTGCGGATCAACCGCCTTATAGACCGCCCCCATCGCGTCCCGCCCGAGCGTGGATACCACTTCATACCGGCCGATTCTGGTTTGCCCGGGCATGCGGAAGGCTGGCCGGATAGCGTGTGCCCGGCCTTCAGCGGAAGATACTGGACGGCGTTCCGGCATTCTCGACGCCGACCTTCAAATCTTTCCACACCCCTTCGCTCCCTTTGCGCAGCGAAGCCAGCCTGGCACGGGCCTCGTCCCGTTTAGTGCGGAGCTCGGCGATCTCGTCGCGCACATCGGCCCCGGCATTCTCGGCGCGCTCCATCAAGGCATCGATTTCGGCATTCAGTGTGTCCAGCAGGGTGTGCATTTTCTGTACAGGGTCGAGGGCATTCATCTCAGGCTCCTTTCGTTTCGGTCGCAGTCCGTGCAAGCGCACGGTCGATCTTGTCGTCCATTTCGGCCACCAGCGCAGACAGACCATTGGCAGCTTCGTCCAGCGATTGCTTCATCGACTGCTCGTGCCTGTCCATCTGTCCGTCGATTGCCCCGATGGCAGTGCGCAACTGGGCGAATTCACGCTCGATCTGCGCACGCAATTCGCTGAGGCGCGAGGCTTCGGCGGTTTCCGCAAGCTTGCGCTGGGCCTGCAGTTCCTGGTTGTGGCGGCGCGACTCCATCAGCATGTTGGTGCGCAGGGTCAGGGCATAGAGGACGAAAAGCGCCACCAGAACCAGCATGGCGCCGAGCAGGATCACGCCGAGCGGCCCTTCTACTTCGAACACGATGAAGGACAGCGTGGCCGGCGCGCTGAGAACCGACCAGTTCGCCAAAGTAAATGCGGCGATCACAAACAGAGCCGCCAGAATGACTGCGCCAAGAAAATTCATCGCATCCCCTTTCTGTTCGAAGCCTGTTGAACATCTTCATCATAGACATCTGGCAATCCGGGCAACCGTTACCGGCAAGCGATCGCCCGGTCAGGCGGCGGCGCTGATAAATCGGCAAAGAAGGCTGTACCGGCGAAATCCCTTGTGAGCCGGCGAACCGGCCAAGCATAATGGCCGCGCTGAAAATGGTTTCAGCGCCATTCAACACCCAAGGGAACAGAAAAATGAAAGCAAAATCACTGGCCTTCGCATGCTGCGTGGCCGTGGCCAGCCTGCCGGGCTGCGCGCTCACCACCGAGCAGGTCGAGCTCAATTACACCCAGCAGACAGGCGTTTCCAGAATTGCAGGGGCTGACGCCGTTTCCGTGAACGTGCAGGTCACCGATCAGCGATTGGACAAAAGCAAGGTCAGCAGCAAGAAGAACGGCTACGGCATGGAAATGGCGCCCATCACCGCTGCCGAGGATGTGGCTGTCACCGTCCGCAAGGCCATTGAGAAAGAGCTTCAGGCCCGCGGCTTCCAGCTCGGCTCGGATGCGGCGCTCGTCAGGATCGCCGCCGACCTCACCCGCTTCTACAACGATCACAAAATGGGCTTCTTCGCCGGCGATGCCGTGGCCGACCTGAACATGTCGGTTATCGTGAAATCGAACAGCGGTGCGCTCCTGTTTTCGAAGCAGATCATCGCGCAGGGCATGGAGAAGAATACGCAACTCGCGAGCGGCAACAACGCCAAGATCGCGCTTGAGCGTGCGCTCGAAAGCGGCATGAAGACCCTGTTCGACGACCAGGCCTTCCTGTCCGCCCTGCTGGCGTCGTCCGGATCGACAGCGGCTGTGAAATAGGCCCGGATTCGCGGGGCTGGCACAGCCTCCGTCTCGCCGGCCTTGAAAGTCTCCAGAAAGCGCGCCATTGGCGCGCTTTCTGCTTCCTTCTCAACGCATCTCGCGTGTGCGGGAGTGACGTCTATAGTTCGAACTGGATGGAGGGATTGTTCATGCGTGATTCGACACGCAGCCTGCTCGAATTGGGCGTCGCGCTGGCCTTGGCGAGCGGGGCCGCCCACGCCGCGGAAAGGAACACGACCATGGAACTGAACTCGAGTGCATTTGCCCAGAATGGGGACATACCCACCCTGTACACCTGCGAAGGCAGCGACCAGTCTCCGCCGCTGGCGTGGTCCGGCGTGCCGGCCGGGACGAAAAGCCTGGCGCTGATCATCGACGACCCCGACGCCCCTGATCCGGCCGCGCCAAAAATGACCTGGGTGCACTGGGTGCTGTACAACATCCCCCCCGACACCACCGCGCTCGATGCCGGCTCGTCGCGTGCGAATCTGCCGGCAGGTACGCGCGAAGGCCTCAACGACTGGAAGCGCGAAGGCTACGGCGGTCCCTGCCCACCCATCGGCCGCCATCGCTACGTTCACACGCTTTACGCGCTCGACACCGTCCTCCCTGTTCTGCGCCCTGCGACCAAGGCCGCCCTGGAAAAGGCGATGCAGGGACATATCCTGGCGAAGGGCGAACTGGTGGGGTATTACAAAAAGAAAAAATAGGTGGCTGCGGGGTGACGCCGCCCCTTTGCGCCGTTTCTGGCGAAGGACCTTGCTGGACCGACAACACAATCAGGCCTCGGCAGAAACAGGCCTCTATGGATACAGGACTTAGGTCATGGACTGTTTGACCGATTTGAAGACGGGCCCCCACGAAGGATGGCCCGATTCTGCCGGGGTCAGTTCAAACCCGGGATCGAGTTCCAGCGCCTTGCGAAACTCGCCGCGGCATGATTTTTCCCGCGCCTGGGCGCAATGGATGAAAGCCAGATACTTGTGCGCCGCCACCTTGTCCGACTTCAGAAACAGCCCTTCTGAAAGCGCATTCTGCAAAAGCCGGGCGGAGTTTCTGTAATCCCCGTCTTCGTAAGCACGAATCCCTGACGACAAGTCCTGCTCCGCTTTGCGGAGGGCGAGTTTGTCGAGGCCAGCGTCCCGAACGATGGGCGCAGCGCAGGCTGTCATCAGCAGTGCCGCGCAAAGCAACGCACCTATCTGCCTCATAGTCATGTCCTTATCTGAATTTGTGCCTGATCTTGAGCGACTGGCCTGGCCTCAGGCTCACGGTATCACGGTAGGGCGCAAAGGCCAGGTTGCGAATTTCCACCTTGTGCTTCCCGGCTTCCAGTTGCAGCGTGGATAGCGGAGGGGAGACGCCGACACGCTTGCCGTCGACATACACCTCACCCCAGGGAGAAATTGCGAGCATTACGGTCGCTTCCGCCGGCGCCTCGGGAGCCGGCGGACGGACGCTTTCGGCTACACGCACATCAGGCACGGACGCTGCAACGGCTTTTGCCGTGGACCCCGCCGATTGCGGCGAGGAGGGAGGCGTCACTTCAAGCACCTGCGCCTCCGGGGCTGTCATCTTGTCTTCATTCGATTGCGGCCCCCGCGAAATCATGACAACCGCAGCAATGATCAACACCGAGGGTACAAGCCAAAGCGGCTTGGGTACAGGTACCCTACCCACAACGGAAGCAATTTTTTCCTTGCTCCCGAGCCTCTTGCCCGAGGACGCGACCGCAGTGCCGCCCTGCCCCTTGCCGGCCTGCAGGAACAGGGTGGTGGGCTCCTCCGCAAGCGCTCTGCTTGCGCGAGCGGCTTTTGTCGGCTTGGAACTTGCGGCCGGCCTGCGCGCTTCCCGCGTGGAGGCGGCATCAGGGTCTCTCAAATCCCGGGCGAACTCCCGAGCGGTCTGGTAACGGTCCTCGGGCCGCTTGGCCAGCGCCCGGCTGACGATCCGGTCGAACGCCACCGGCACGCGGGCATTGATCGTGCTGGGCGGCGCGGGCTCTTCATGCAGGATCTTGTACATGATGGCGCTGAGGTTGTCGGCATTGAACGGCGTCGTGCCGGTCAGCATTTCGTACAGCACGACACCGAGCGCGAAGATATCCGTCCGGCCGTCCGTCGGCTGGCCCGCCACCTGCTCGGGGGCCATGTACTTGGGGGAGCCCAGAACGGTGCCCAGCTGCGTGCGCGAGCCCGTAGGAACCTGGGCAATGCCGAAATCCATGATTTTGACGTCACGGCCAGGCGTGACCATGATGTTCGCAGGCTTGATATCGCGGTGCACCACGTGGTTTTCATGGGCATAGTTGAGCGCACTCGCAACGCGCGCCGCGATGCTGCGGATCATCTCTATCGGCAGCACCACGCCGGAATCGAGCATTTCGCGCAGCGACTCCCCTTCCAGGTATTCCATCGCGATATAGGCGATATCGTCGGCCTCGCCCACATCATAGATAGTGACGATATTGGCGTGGCTCAGGCGGCCCGCGGATTTGGCCTCGCGGTAAAAGCGCTCCTCGAACTCAGCGCGCTCTTCATTCGAGAGGTCGAGGTTGATCGTCTTGACGGCGACGGCACGCTCAATCAGCGGATCAACCGCCTTATAGACCGCCCCCATCGCACCCTGCCCAAGCACGGATACCACTTCATAGCGACCGAATCTAGTTTGATTGAGCATGCAGAGGACCGGCCGGATAGCTTGCTTGGGGCAATTTCTGGTGCGAGAATTCTCGATAACAAAGTATAACAAACACCAGGAGGCCATCGTTTTGACAAACACCTCATCCGGGACACCCCTTTCACTTGAAATCGCCGCCAAGACCGACCCGGGCATACTGCGAAACCTGAACGAGGACAGTATTGCCACCGTCAACGATCTGGGTCTGCTGGTCCTGGCCGACGGCATGGGCGGCTACCAGTCCGGCGATGTGGCCAGCAGCCTTACCACTCAAATCATTGTTGAAGGGCTGACCGCGGAATTGCAGGGCAAGCCCAACAACGGCAGTGACCTTGCCGCCCTGGTTGAAAATGTCATAAAAAGGGCCAACAAGGCAATTTACCTGGAAGGCCAGCAACGCGCGCAGCGCGTTCACAACAGCCAGAGCCAGGCAATGGGTTCAACGCTGGCGCTGCTGTTGTTCCGGAATAGCCAGGCCACGATGGCGCATGTCGGCGATTCACGCATCTATCGCCTGCGCGATAACCGTCTGGAATTGATGACGCACGACCATTCCTTGTTGCAGGAGCAGATCGACCAGGGAATACTCAATTCCGAGGCCGCGGCAAGATCGCACAACCGCCACCTTGTGACGCGCGGGCTGGGTCTGCACGCCGAGGTGGAGGTTACGCTGGATGAGTGCGCGGCCCTGCCGGGGGATATCTATCTGGTCTGCTCCGATGGCCTGAACGACATGGTCGACAACGCGGACATCGAACTGGTGCTCAATTCGCTCCAGGCCAACTTGCCGCTTGCCGCCAGCCAACTGGTCATGATCGCCAACGACAATGGCGGCGATGACAATATTTCCGTGATCCTGGCAAAAGTCAGGCCGCACACCGCGCCGGACGCGAAGAAGAACGGTCTCTTCGCCTGGCTATTCGGACGTTAAACCCGCATGGCAAAACTAATCGTCAGTCAAAACGGTGAGATCACCGGAAACCACTTCCTCGACGCATCCAGCTTCACGATCGGCAGCCGGCCCGACAATGACCTGTGCCTTAACGTCCAGGGGGTCAGCCGGTTGCATGCCCGCATCACCTCCGTCGGCAACGATGACATCCTGGATGACCTGGGCAGCACCAATGGTACGTTGGTGAATGGCCAGTCTGTCACCCGACACATCCTGCAAAATGACGACGTCATCGAAATTGCCGACGTCCAGATTCGCTACCGCAACCATAAAGCCATTGACGGCCCCAGTTTCGACCGAACGATGATCATTCAGGCTTCTGCCATGGAAGGCGATGCGTCTGCCCAACCGGTTGGCGCTTATGCGCTGGCGACGGCAAAGAATGAGCGCCGCCTCAGGGCAGGCGCCCGTATTGGCTTGATCCGCGTGTTCAATGGCAGCCCGTCCAGCAAGGAAATCGAATTGTCCCGGGTGCTGCATACCTTTGGCATACCGGGAAAACAGCTTGCCGTGATCAATGCCCGTCCGCACGGCTATTTCATCACCCATGTCGAGGGAAAGAAACCGGCGCGCCTGAATGGAAAATCCATCGGCCTTCAACCACAGTTTCTGACGCCCAATGACGTGATCGAAGTTGGGGATGAAAAGCTGCTGTTCCTGCTCAAATAAGCGACGCCCCCTGCCAGGCGCGCGCGCGAGCCTCAACGACTGGACGCAGGATGTCCATCCACCGGCCGCTATCGCATGTTCACAAGCCGTGCCGTCTTCCACAGATGGCGCCGAACGCGGAAAAATTCTTCCCTTGCTTCAATAGCCCCAGGCGACGGCGAGCCTGAA
>JAPTVL010000105.1 GCA_028065725.1 Betaproteobacteria bacterium | reverse complement strand
GTCCCCCCCGACACGCCATCGGCCACCACCGCGAGCATCCCCTTGGTCGCCGCCAGCCGCGCATCCGGCTCGACGAAACCGCCGTAATCTTCGTTCCGCTCGCGCGGCCCGGCGGCGGTGGCGTAGCCGAATTCGAGGGTCAGGGGCATGGGTGTGGTGGGTCGAGAGTGGTGAGGTGAGTGGTGAGCGGATTATAGAAGCGTCCGCCTACCGGCTCTCCGCTCTCGACTCCATCAAACCCTCGCCCCCGAAACCGCCACCGCCCCCCAGGTGGTGCGCCAGCGGGCCTTCACCACGGTCAGCCCGGCGAGCGCGACGAAGCACAGTCCGGCGAAGATCAGGAGGCCGATCTGGTAGTCGCCGGTCTGCCCTTTGATATACCCCAGGCTCGCGGCCAGGTAGAAGCCGCCGACGCCGCCGGCCATGCCGACCATGCCGGTCATCACGCCGATTTCCTTGCGGAAGCGCTGCGGCACCAGCTGGAACACCGCGCCGTTGCCGAAACCGAGCGTGCCCATGGCGAGCATGAAGCCAAGCAGCGCCAGCCCCGCGTTCGGCGCGCCGAAGCTGACGATGATGAGAAACACGCCGGCGAGCGTGTACACCGTCAGCAGGGTGCGGATGCCGCCGATGCGGTCGGCCAGCATGCCGCCCATCGGGCGCACCAGCGATCCGGCGAAGACGCAGGCGGCGGTGAAGTAGCCCGCCTGCACCGGGCTCATGCCGTACTGGTCGTTGAAGTAGATGGTGAGGCTGGAGGCGAGGCCAACGAAACCACCGAAGGTGACGAAGTAGAAGAACATGAACCACCAGGCGTCGCGGTCCTTCAGCACCGCCATGTACTGGTGCAGCGACTTCGGCGGCGGACAGTCGGGCGCATCCTTGGCGAACATCAGATACACCAGGAAGGCCACGCCGACCGGGATCAGCGCGATGCCGAACACGTTGCCCCAGCCGAACGCGACGGCGAGGCCGGGCGCGAACAGGGCGGCGAACACGGTGCCGGAATTGCCCGCGCCGGCGATGCCGAGCGCGGTGCCCTGGTGCTGCGGCGGATACCAGCGCGACGCCAGCGGCAGCGCGACTGCGAAGGCCGCGCCGGCAAAGCCGAGCAGCACGCCGAGGATGAGCACCTCGCGGTAGCTGTGGATGCCGGCGAGCCAGGCCCAGGCGAGTCCGCCGATCACCACCAGCTGGCCGATCAGCCCGGCCATTTTCGGCTTGAGGTGGTCGACCAGCACGCCCATCACGATCCGCAGCAGCGCACCGGCGAGCACGGGCGTCGCCACCATCATGCCCTTCTGCGCGGCGGTGAGTTCGAGGGTTTGGGCGATCTGCACGCCCAGGGGGCCGAGCATCACCCACACCATGAAGGCGATGTCGAAATACAGAAATGCGGATAACAGGGTGGGCGTGTGCCCCGACTTCCAGAAGTCGCGTGTCATGGTTTTGCTCCAGCCGATGAGGCAGGACGATCCGCCCTGCCGTCTTGTTATGTAAGGGTGATCAGGGATTCAAGCGGCTTCGACGTCGATCGAGGCGGCGTCGAGCCACACCCGCCCGCCTTCGAGCCGGATCGGAAATTCGCGCGCGCAGCCTTCATCCGGCGCGACCGCGCAGCCGGAGATCAGCTCGACGTTCCAGCCATGCAGCGGGCAGCTCACTTTCCGACCGTGCACGATGCCCTGCGACAGCGGACCGCCCTTGTGCGGACAGCGGTCTTCCAGCGCGAACACCTCGTCTTCGGCGTTGCGGAACACCGCGATGTCGAGTCCGCCGTGCCGCACCACGCGCGCGCCGAGTTGGGGGATATCGGTCATCGCACATACGTCGAGCCACTTGTTCATGATGCTTCCTTTCTATTGGTCATAACTAAGGCGCAGCCGGGAACAGCAGGCCGCGCACGAACCCGGCGGCCAGCAGCACGCCATTCACCTGATTGCGGTAATCGTCGCGCACGCCGCGCGCCAGGATCACCAGCGACACCGCCAGCGCCGGAATCAGCAACAACAGATACGCCAGCGCGTGGACCTGCCCGCTGTAAAAAGCCGCCAGCCCCAGCACGTAGGCCGGCCAGCTGAACAGCAATCCCCGCAGCGTGTGCTTGATGCCGAGCAGCACGATTGCGAGCGCGCGACGGCGACGCTGCACGGACGAGCCGTAGGCAGCGAAGAAAATCCCCTGCTCCAGTTCGGTGGGGCACGCGGGCAGCCGCTTTCCGGTCGTCATCGCGCATTAGGGCGTGTTAGCACTAATGCGTGCATGGCAGCACGCCCACTTGCGGCAGTTCGGCCAGGCCGGTGGCGCGCGCGTGTTCCTCGAAACCCTTGTTGCGCCAGAAGAAGGCGCCCGGCATCGTGGTCGGGATCACCAGCACGTAGAACAGCGCGCGGCCCACCAGCGCGCTGGCGACGACGAGTGCCGCGAGCGCGCTCCAGACGAGCATGCCGTCGTAGCCACTGACAGCAAGCGCGAGTGCGATGCTCAGTGCGGCGGCCATGCCGAGATTGCGGGCGATCCACGCGTAGCCGAAATCGGTGCGTTGCAGATAGTGCGCGGCCGCGCCCTCGCCGCCGGTTTGCTGCAGATGGCGCACATGGAACACCAGGCCGATTCCTTCGAGCAGCAGGCCCAGCGCGACGACGCCGGCCAGCGGCGCCAGCAGCGCGGCCGCCGCGGCGCCCTGTGCCCACAGCATCCAGCCGTAGGGCAGCGCCACTGCCAGCGCGCCGAGCGCCAGCATGCTGCCGTAGAAGCTCGTCAGCACCTGCCAGTGGTTCCAGAACGGGCGCGCCGGGATGCGATAGATGCGCGACATGAAATACAGCGCCGCTGGGCCGGCAATGGCCGCGCCCCAGCCGCAGGCCTGGCCAATTCCGGCAACCCATCCGGCAGGCAGCCAGGCGAACGCGCCAGAGAGCGCGGTCAACAGCGTGTAGCCGCCGAGCAGGTTGTAGAACACCGCGATCGCCGCGACTTCGCGCGACACCGGCGAGCAGCGGAGGTTGTTGAAGGCGCGGTAGAAGCGGTGCGGCCGCCCGAGGTGCAGGGTGGAGAGCACCAGCGCGATGGTCTCGAGGCCGAGCAGCGCGATCAGCAGGGTGGCGTGCAGCACCGGATGGGCGGCGGGCGCCAAGGCTTCGAGTCCGGCCTGGGCACCAAGAAACAGCAACAGGAACGCACCGACCACCCCTTGCGAGACCAGGGTGAAAATCACCAGCGGGTCTTCGCGCGAGCGCAGCTTGTTCAGGTTCCACGCCCGCGGGCGGCCGTCTTCGTCTTCGGCGACCTTGGGACGGTAGGTCTTGGTCGCGTCGTCGCGCTCGTAGCGCAGCGGCATCGAATCGGTGCGGCGCATTTCGCGCGGCAGGCTTTTCGCCTGTTGGAAACGGATGTTGGGGTGGGTGATCTCGGGGCTGGGGAAGCCGGGAATCTGCGCGTCGAGCATTTCTCGGTGTTGCGGCGTGGTCTCGATCACGCCGAAATCGAGCGCGCCCGCGAGGCAAGCCGAGGCGCAGGCGGGCTTCAACCCGACTTCGAGACGATCGACGCACATATTGCATTTCGACACGTGGCCCGCTTTGGTGTCGAGCTGCGGCGCGTTGTAGGGACACACCCAGGTGCAGTAGCCGCAGCCGAAGCAGATGTCGGGGTCCTGCAGCACCGCGCCGTATTCGGCGAACTTGGTGTAGGCGCGCGTCGGACAGCCCTTGAGGCAGACCGGGTCGTCGCAGTGGTTGCACGCCATCGAGATGTTCATGCGCGTGGACGACGGATAGGTGCCGCCTTCCAGGTAGCCGACCGAGCGGAAGGCGATGTGCGCGGGCAGGTTGTTTTTCTCCGAGCACGCCGCTTCGCAGGCGTGGCAGGCAATGCAGTTGTCGGCGTTGAAGTAGAAGCCGTGCTGTTTGTAGCGGTTGGGGTTGTCGCCGATGCCATGGTCGCCGTTGATGCGCAGGCTCTTTCCGGCGAGCGGGTGATCGGCATCGACCAGTTCGATCGGCTTTCCGTAGCGGTTGGTCTGCGGGTGCGCCGCGTCGGGCAACCAGGCGTAGGGACGTTCTTCGGGGCGGGGCTGGAACATGATGCGGGCCCTCAGTACGCGCGCGCGGCGACGTTGCGCAGGGCAGCGGCGCGCTGGTCGGGCGCGGACTCGATCCGCACCGCGCACTGCTTGTACGCCGGCTGGCGCGAATGCGGGTCGAGCAGGCCAAGCGACAAGCGGTTCACGCATTCGTGGAAATGGAAGGGAATGAACACCATGTCGCGCGGCACGCGCTGGGTCAGCTGCACCATCACCACCGCGTCGCCGCGCCGCGTGGTAAGCCGCGCGTAGCTGCCGTGCGCGATCCCGAGCGGCTTGGCGGCGTCGGGGTTCATTTCCATGTAGGGCGTCGGGCTGAACTTGTTCAGGTTGCCCATTTTTCCCGTCCGTGTGCGGGTGTGGAAATGCTCGACCACGCGGCCCGAGTTGAGCCAGAACGGGTAATCGTCGCACGGCACTTCGTTGTTCTCGACATACGGCAGTGGAATCAGCTTGGCGCGGCCATCGTCGTGCTGGAATTTCCCGTCGGCGTAGAGCCGCTGCATTCCGGTCGATGCGCCGTCGGTGCATGGCCACTGCACGCCTTTTTGCTGCTCCAGCATGGCGTAGCTCATGCCGGAATAATCGAGCATGCGGCCTTTCGACAAGGCCTTCATTTCCTCGAACGCGCCCTCGGTCGTTTCCGGAAAGGGCGGAATTTTCCGTTCTGTGGCGAAGCGCCTGGCGACCTGGTTGAATATCCAGAAATCGGGCTTGCTGTCGCCATGCGGCTTTTGCACGTTGCGCACCAGGTTGACGCGGCGCTCGGTGTTGGTGAACACGCCCTCCTTTTCCGCCCACACCGCGGCGGGCAGGTAGACGTGGCTGTATTCGTTGGTCTCCACATCGCGGTAGGCGTCCTGTACCACCAGGAACTCCAGCTTCTCCAGCGTTTTCCTGATTCTTGGCGTGTTCGGCATCGAGGTCATCGGATTGGTCGCCACCAGCCACAGGCCCTTGATCTGGCCGGTCTCGATCGCCGGCAGGATATCGGTCATCGCGAGACCCCGCTGGCGCGGGAAGAACTCGGCGTCGATGCCCCAGAAGTCGGCGACTTCCTGGCGGTCCGATTCCTTTTCCAGATAGCGGTACCCCGGCAGCCCGGTGGTCGAGCCCCATTCGCGCGTGCCCATGGCGTTGGCCTGGCCAGTGATCGACAGCGAGGTCGAGCCCGGCTTGCCGATGTTGCCGGTGATGAGGTTGAGGTTGTTGATCGCGACCACGCCGTCGGAACCGTGGGTGCTCTGGTTGATGCCCATGGTCCAGATCGTCATCGCCACGCCGGCCTTGGCGTAGAGCCGCGCGACGTTGCGGATGGTGTCCTCGTCAATGCCGCATATTTTGGATGCCGACACCGGATCGTACTGCGCGACCAGCGCGGCGAATTCCTCGGCGCCGCTGGTGTGGGCGTCGATGTAGGCCTGGTCGGCAAGGCCTTCTTTCAGGATGACGTGGGCGAGCGCGTTGAGCAGCACCACGTCGGTGCCCGGCGTGATCGGCAAATGCATATCGGCCATCTGCGCGAACATGGTGACGCGCGGATCGACCACGATGACCGGAAACTTGCGTTGTTCCAGCGCCATCTTCAGGCGCCAGAAAATGATCGGGTGCTGCTCCGGCAGATTGGAGCCGAAGGCCAACAGGCATTCGGTGTGTTCAAAATCCTCGTAGCACCCGGGCGGGCCGTCGGAGCCGAACGAACGCTTGTAGCCCGACACCGCCGACGCCATGCACAGCGTGGTGTTGCCGCAATAGTTGTTGGTGCCGATCGCGCCGCGCGCGAGCTTGCCAAGGGTGTAGAACTCCTCGGTCATGATCTGCCCGGTCGACACGATGGCGAAGCTGTCGCGGCCATGGGTTTTTTGCAGGCGCTTGATCTCGCCGCCGACATGGTCGAGCGCGCTGTCCCAGTCGGTTTCGGCGAAGGCGTCGAGGCGCGAGCGCCGCATCAGCGGCACGCTGCCGCGCCCTGCACTCTCGAACAACTCATGCTCGAAGATGCCCTTGATGCAGAGCTTGCCGCGATTCACGTCGGCGCCCGCCGCGCCGCGCGAGGCGACGGCCGCACCACTTCGGTCGAGACCGACCTCGATCGAGCAGCCGGTCGAGCAGTAGCCGCAGGTGGTGTATTTCCATTCCACCATGCCCTTGTCGGCGATCTTGATCGGGTTCTTGTGCTTGCGTCCGAACAACATGCTGGACCTCCCCGCTCAAACCACCAGCGTTTCGAATTCGTGCTTGAGCTTGCCTTCCTTGGCGCGCTCGACCCAGGGGTCGCGCTCGACCGACAGGGCGAACAGCAGGCGCTCGTACAGCGCGCGCCGGCCTTCGGCGTCGTCCAGGATTTTCTTCTTCACGTAGTCAAGGCCGACGCGCTCGATGTAATGCACGGTGCGGTCGAGGTAGCGCGCTTCTTCCCGATACAACTGCAGGAAGGCGCCGGAATATTCGAGCACTTCGTCGGGTGTCTTCACCTTGACCAGGAACTGCGCAACCTCGGTCTTGATGCCGCCGTTGCCGCCGACGTAGATCTCCCAGCCGGAATCGACGCCGATGATGCCGACGTCCTTGATCGCGACTTCGGCGCAGTTGCGCGGGCAGCCCGACACTGCAAGCTTCACCTTGTGCGGCGCCCACATTTTGAAGAACACCTTCTCGAGGTCGATCCCCATCTGCGTCGAGTCCTGGGTACCGAAGCGGCACCATTCGGAACCCACGCAGGTCTTCACCGTGCGCAGCGCCTTGCCGTAGGCGTGGCCCGAAGGCATGTCGAGGTCGGCCCACACCTTGGGCAGGTCTTCCTTCTTCACGCCCAAAAGGTCGATGCGCTGGCCGCCGGTGACCTTCACCGAGGGGATGGCGTATTTCTCGGCGACATCGGCGATGCGGCGTAACTCGGACGGCGTGGTCTGCCCGCCCCACATGCGCGGGATCACCGAGTAGGTGCCGTCGCGCTGGATGTTGGCGTGGGCGCGCTCGTTGATGAAGCGCGACTGCGGATCGTCCTCGGCCTCGCCCGGCCAGGTCGAAATGAGGTAATAGTTGAGCGCTGGCCGGCAGCTGGCACAGCCGTTGGGCGTGCGCCATTCCATGAAGGTCATGACCTGCGGGATCGTCAGCAGCTTGTTCTGGCGAATCGCGTCGCGCACGGCTTCATGGGTGTGGTCGGTGCAGCCGCACATGGATTTCGTCTTCGGCGCGGCGGAATAGTCGCCCCCCGCGGTAACCGCCAGGATCTGCTCGACGAGACCCGTGCAGGAGCCGCACGACGACGAGGCCTTGGTGTGCTTCCTCACATCCTCCAGCGTGAACAGCCCCTTCTCGCGGATCGCCTTGACGATGTCGCCCTTGCACACGCCGTTGCAGCCGCACACTTCCATGTCGTCGGTCATGGTCGCGGCCTTGTTGATGCCCTGGTGGCCGAGGTTGCCGCAATGGTCCTGGCCGAACATCAAATGGTCGCGTAGCTCGGACACGTCCTTGCCGTCGCGCAGCAGCGAGAAATACCAGGCGCCGTCGACGGTGTCTCCATACATCACGCCGCCGACCAGCTTGTTGTCCTTGAGCACCAGTTTCTTGTACACGCCGCCGATGGGGTCGGAATACAGAATGGATTCGGTGCCCTCTCCGCCGATGAAGTCGCCAGCCGAAAACAGGTCGATGCCGGTGACCTTGAGCTTGGTCGAGGTGACCGAGCCCTGGTAGCGGCCGATGCCGTAATGCGCGAGATGGTTGGCGCACACCTTGGCCTGCTCGAACAGCGGCGCGACGAGGCCGTAGGCGGTGCCGCGGTGCGCGGCGCATTCGCCGATGGAATAGATGCGCGGGTCGAAGGTCTGCATCGTGTCGTTCACCACGATGCCGCGGTTGCAGTGCAGGCCGGCCGATTCGGCGAGTTCGGTGTTGGGGCGGATGCCAACCGCCATCACGACCAGATCGGCCGGCGCGCTATCACCGTCCTTGAATTTGATCGCGGCCACGCGACCGCTCTCTCCGCGTACCAGTTCGGCGGTCTGCTTCTGCAGCAGGAACTTCATGCCCTTTTCTTCCAGACTCTTCTGCAGCAGGCGGGCGGCGGGCTCGTCGAGCTGGCGCTCCATCAGCCACGGCCCGATGTGCACCACGGTCACGTCCATGCCGCGCTTCATCAGACCGTTGGCGGCTTCGAGGCCCAGGAGGCCGCCGCCGATGACGACAGCGTGCCTGTACTGGCTGGAGGCGCGGATCATCGCGTCGACGTCGGCGATGTCGCGGAAGCTGATGACGCCGGGCAGGTCGGACCCCGGCACCGGCAGGATGAAGGGATTGGAACCGGTGGCGAGCAGCAGGCGGTCGTATTCGGCGCGGGTGCCGTCTTCGGCCACCACATGCCGGGCCGAGCGGTCGATCTTCACCACCTTTCGGCCCATGTGCAGGGTGATGTTGTTGTCCTGATACCAGTCGAGCGGGTTCAGCACGATGTCGTCGACCGTCTGCTCGCCGGCCAGCACCGGCGACAAGAGGATACGGTTGTAGTTGGGGTGCGGCTCGGCACCGAACACGGTGATGTCGTAGAGGTCGGGCGCCAGCTTCAGCAACTCTTCCAGCGTGCGCACTCCGGCCATGCCGTTGCCGACCATGACGAGCTTCATCTTGGGACCGTGTCCCATGGGCGTACTCATATCCATCTCACCACTCCAAACGAGAGACTAAAAGTGATGACCGAGATACGCCGTTGCATTCGGTCTGTTTCAAACCATATCTAGCAAACCCTGTGCCAGGGTGTCAGTGCACGCCAAGAGCCTTGTTTTTACAAGGCTTCCAGCTGCTCGCCCTGAATCGTGCCCTCGATCTGCGCACCATCGCGGTGCCAAACCGCGTGGCATGCACCGGAAATTACGCTGCCGCTCTCCCGAACCCGTTGATCGCCGTGATCGCGCGCGCCTGATTGAGATCTTCCGTATAGCCCGCCGCATACAGGCACACGGCCAGCTGATTGCGGATCGGCAGCGGCAGCGGCAGGTGGTCGCGCATGACCTTGTCGATCCACGCGCCGGTTGCGCGCGCGTCCGGCGCCGGCAGATTGGCCGGTTCGGACGAGGTCAACTGCGCCTCGTACACCCGCTGCACCTGCCCGTCCTGCACCAGCACCATGTCCGGCCGCTGCAACGGATCGGCAAACGCCTCGCCCTCGCAGCCCTGCAGCAGCAGCGCGTGGCCGCCCAGCGCTTCCAGCACGCTTTGCACGGAAAACATGTCCGCATCCGTCGCCACCGGCGTCACCCGCACCGAGCGTTCGCCCGCCACGTCGGCCAGCATCGCCAGCCGCGTCACCCAGCCGTCGACGCCCAGCCGCGAGCGCAGGGCCAGCAGCGCAGCAAGTCCGGGACTCAAGAGTGCAACCGGCGCAAAGGCGATACCCTCGTCGCGTAGGCCCGCATTGACCTGTGCGGCTGTGCTGCACGGCATGACGCCGAGTTCGCGCAGCACGTAGGCGGCCGCTGTGCCGCCGCCGCCTTCGAGCACGCCATGGACCAGCACCGGAATGCCGAAGCTTTTCAGCAGCCGCGCCAGCAGCGGAGTGAGGTGCGGATGCTCGCGCACGCCGTGATAGGCGGGCAGCACCACCGTACGGAAAGGCCCGGGCGTCGCGGCAAAATCCGGCAACCGCTCGGCCAGCGCCGCGTGCAGGCCGAGCCAGGCATCCAGCCCCGGATCGTGCTGGTTGAGCGCAACCAGGAAAGCCGCGGTTTCCAGCTCGGGCACGCCGCCGTCGAGCAGCGCCGCGCCCAGCGCCCGCGCCTCGACGTAGCCCAGGCCGTCGCCGGCTTCGATCTGGCGGATGAGGGTTGCGTAGCTCATTACTGTCTGCCTGGAAAAAGCCTGAACCACAGAGGCACAGAGATACAGAGAGAAACCGAAAGGAATTTGAGGTTCTCTGTACCTCTGTGCCTCTGTGGTGAAATGGTTTTCATGCCGCCGCCCGTCTGGCCGACAACAGCCGTTTCAGTTCGGGCACGCAGGAGCCGCATTCGGTGCCGCATTTCAGCGTGGCCTGCAGCGTGGGCAGGTCGGCGCCCGCCGCGATCGCGGCGACGATGTCGGGCTCGACGACGTTCAGACAGTTGCACACCACGCGGCCACGTCCGGCACCGCCCGCCGGCGGGCGCGTCACCGGCGCCAGTATCCAGGCGCGCAGGGGTGTCGCGTCCGCGCCTTCGACGATGACGTCGCGCAGCCAGTCGAAAATGGCGGTCTCGCCGGTGAGCCGCGCAGCGGTCACCTTGCCGCCGTCCACCCGAACCCGCTTGGAAATGCCGCGCGGGCGGTCTTCGTAGTGCATGACCGCGAGCGGATCGTCCAGCCCCAGCGCGGCATCGAGCGCGGCCAGCAGGGATTCGGGCAGCGGCTGTGCATGCGCCAGACGCAGCGTCAGAACGTCCTGCTCGCGCCCCGCCAGCCCGGCGGCGGCGTAGTCGCAGGCGCGCAAGAGCGGCTGCACGGCGTCGAGCAGTTTGGCGCCGTCGCCCACCGCCAGCGCAGCCATGCGCCAGGGCAGCTCGGCCTTCGCCACCTGCACCGCGGCATGCTTGAACTCGGGCTGCTTCGACACCGCATCGAAGGTCGGCAGGGTGAGCGCGTTGACGCCCAGGCCGCCCATGAAACGCGCGCCCCAGTGCATCGGCAGGAAGCACTGGCCGGGGCGCACGCTGTCGCTGGCCTCGACGGCGACAGCCACCTCGCCGCGGCGGCTTTTCACGCGCACCAGATCGCCGGCCGTCAGCCGCCGCAACTCCATGTCGCGCACGTTCATCGACAGCACCGGCGTATCGGCGTGGGCGAACAGCCGCGCCACCTTGCCGGTGCGGCTCATCGCGTGCCACTGGTCGCGCAGGCGTCCGGTGTTGAGGTGCAGCGGGTAGCGCGCATCGATCGCCTCGGCCACCGGCTTGTACGGCGCGGCATGAAAATGCGCGCGGCCGCTGGCGGTCGGATAGACGCCGTCCGCATACAGGCGCGCCTGGCCCGCCGCCGCCCCTGCGGGAAACGGCCACTGCTGCGGCGCCGCATCGAGCAGCGCGTAGGAAAGCCCGGTGATGTCGAGATCGCGCCCACGCGTGGTCTCACGGTGTTCGTTGAACACGGCTTCGGCGCTGTCGTAGGGGAACAGCCGCGCGCCCTGCTCCGGCAGCAGCCGCCGCGCAAAGCCGCACGCGATGGCCCAGTCGGCGCGCGCCTCGCCCGGCGGCGGCACGGCGGCACGGACGCGCGCAATGCAGCGCTCGGAATTGGTCATCGTGCCGTCCTGCTCGCCCCAGCTGGCGGCCGGCAGCAGCACGTCGGCGTAGGCGGCGGTTTCGGTGTCGGCATAGGCTTCCTGCAGCACCACGCATTCGGCAGTTTGCAGGGCTTCGTGCACAAGAGTCTGGTCGGGCAGCGACTGCGCGGGGTTGGTGCAGGCGATCCAGATTGCCTTGATTTCGCCGCGCCTCACCGCGTCGAACATTTCCACAGCCGTCTTGCCCGGCGTCGCAGGAACGTCGTCGACACCCCACAGCCGCGCGATTTCGGCGCGGTGTTCGGGGTTGTCCAGATCGCGGTGCGCGGAGAGCAGATTCGCCATGCCGCCGACCTCGCGCCCGCCCATCGCATTGGGCTGGCCGGTGAGCGAGAGCGGCGCCGCGCCGGGCTTGCCGATCTGCCCACTGGCCAGATGCAGGTTGATCAGCGCGGCGTTCTTGTCGAGCCCGCAGCTCGACTGGTTGAGCCCCTGGCAATACAGCGACAGGGTCGGCCCGGCGGCGAACCAGCGCGCCGCCTGCACGATGTCGCTTGCTGCCACGCCGCAGATCGACGCGACCTTTTCCGGCGTGTAGTCGCGCACGGTTTCGCGCAAGGCGTCCCAGCCCTCGGTGTGCGCGGCGATGGCGGCGCGGTCGATCAGCTCCTCCCACAGCATCACGTTGAGCATGGCGTGGTATAGCGCGACGTCGGTGCCGGGCAGGATGGCAAGGTGGAGGTCGGCCTCGGCCGCGGTGTCGGTGCGACGCGGGTCGACCACGATCAGCTTCAGGTTCGGATTGGCCTGCCGCGCAACCTCGATGCGGCGGAACAGGATCGGGTGCGCATACGCCGTGTTCGACCCGGCAATGAAAATCGTCCCGGCGTGGCCGATGTCGTCGTAGCAGCCCGGCGGCGCGTCGGCGCCGAGCGTCGCCTTGTAGCCCGCCACCGCGGACGACATGCAGAGCCGTGAATTGGTGTCCACGTTGTTGGTGCCGATCAGCCCCTTGGCCAGCTTGTTGAAGACGTAATAGGCCTCGGTGGTGAGCTGGCCGGAGATGTAGAAGGCCACCGCATCGGGGCCGTGGTCGCGGATGACGGAACTGAATTTTTCGGCGGCATGATCGAGCGCCACGTCCCAGCTCACGCGCTGGCGCGGCAATGCCTTGTCCGCCCGCATCTCGGGAAACCACGCGCGTCCAGACGCCTGTGCCGACAGATGCAGGGTCGCGCCCTTGGTGCACAGCTTGCCACGGTTGGCCGGATGCGTAGGATCGCCGCGCACGCCGGTGATCTTCCCGGCGTCGGCCTCGATCAGCACCCCGCAGCCGGTGCCGCAATAACAGCAGACAGATGAAACGACAGACATGATGGCTCCTCGCCCAGTATGTCAGCAGAGTTTGTGCCAAGGCGGTACAGCGCTTTTATTTCAAGGAGTTGGCGAGATTCTGGCTGGCGCAATATACGCGATGCGCTCAACTGCAGTGCATGGACGGGATAGCGTGGCGCAAATTGGTGCGTTATTTGATGGCCCGCTTGTATGCCCACCTCGGTCGGTCAGCGCCCAAGCTCACCGGCCACTGAATTTCATACAATGATTGGCGGGGGACAGGGCCTAAACGTCTA